>CAVSVK010000010.1:0-19798 GCA_963731465.1 uncultured Gammaproteobacteria bacterium | reverse complement strand
CGCACAAGGCGGCGGTGACCGGCGATACCGTGGGCGATCCCTACAAGGATACCGCCGGACCCGCGATCAACCCGTTGATCAAGATCATCAACATCGTCGCGCTGCTGCTGGTCCCGGTCCTCGGTAAAATGATGTAACCGCCGGGCCGCGCGGACGCCGCTCGGCCGTGCGCTGCAAACTCAAATATCGAAGTAGATCGCGTCCGGCTCCGCTGCGCCGTCGCGCGTCGCCACGCGCAGTTCCGGCTCCTTCAGGGAGACGCGCGACCGCGGCGGCACGCTGCGCGTCAAGAAAACGGAACCCCCGATGACGCTGCCGGCGCCCACCACGGTCTGGCCGCCGAGCACCGTGGCATTGGCGTACAGCGTCGAGCCGTCCTCGACGGTGGGATGACGCTTCTTGCCGCGGATGATTTGACCGCTCGCGTCCCGCGGCAGCGACAGGGCGCCCAAGGTTACGCCCTGATAGATCTTCACGCCCTCGCCGATGTGCGTGGTCTCGCCGATCACGACGCCGGTGGCGTGATCGATGAAGAACGCGGCGCCGATGGTCGCGCCGGGGTGAATGTCGCAGCCGGTCTTGGAATGCGCCCACTCGGTCATGATGCGCGCCATCATCGGCACGCCCAGATCGTACAGCGCATGCGCGATGCGATAGACGCTGACCGCCAGTACGCCCGGATAGGCCAGAATGATCTCGTCCAGATTCAGCGCCGCCGGGTCGCCGTCGAACGCCGCCTGCACGTCGCGGATCAACAGGCCCCGAATTTGCGGCAGCCGCTGCAAGAAAATTTGCGTCACCTCATGCGCGCGCGGCGCGCATTCGCCAAACTGCGGCACGACCGCGTCGCGCTCGCGGCCGTAGCACAGGCATTGCTCGATTTCGTGTTCAAGCCTCGGCACCAGCCCGGCCAGCATGTGCGCGATGTGCTCGCTCAAGTTGTCGGCACTCAAATCCTGGCGCCCGAAGTAACCTGGATACATGAGATCGAGCACCGAAGTGAGGATCTCGACGATGCCCTCGCGCGACGGGAGATAGCCGTGCGCGATGCGCCGTCCGCGCTCGTCGCCCAGGTAGCTGGCGAGCAACTCCTGCGCGAGTTGCTCGAGCGCTGAGGCTTGCGGCATCGATTCGGGCTTGGCGCTCATGGGCATTTCACGCTTAAGCGACCGCCTGCATCTTTTCGACTTCCTCGAACAAGCCTTCGAACAAGGCTCCTGACAGGTAGCGCTCTCCCGCGTCCGGCAGAATCACCACGATGGTCTTGTCCTTATTTTGAGCTTCGCGTGCCAGACGCAGCGCCGCCGCCATGGCCGCGCCGCAGGAAATGCCCGACAAAATTCCCTCCTCGCGCGCCAGGCGGCGCGCCATCTCGATCGCCTCTTCATTGGTCACGAGTTCGACCCGATCGACCAAGGACATGTCCAGGTTATGGGGGATGAATCCCGCGCCGATGCCTTGGATCTTGTGCGGCGTCGGGGTCAGCGCTTCGCCGGCGCGGGTCTGAGAAATGACCGGCGAGTTGGTCGGCTCTACGGCGACGGTGGTGATCGGCCTGCCGCGCGCCTTTTTGATGTACCGGGATACGCCGGTCAAGGTGCCGCCGGTGCCGACGCCGCTGACGAAGATGTCCACCCTGCCCTCGGTGTCGTCCCAAATTTCAGGCCCGGTGGTTTTCTCGTGAATTCCCGGATTGGCCGGATTGTCGAATTGCCTGACCCACAAATACTTCTTCGGATCGGACGTCGCCAATTGCTCGGCCTTCGCCATGGCGCCGTTCATGCCCTTGGCGCCCGGAGTCAATATAAGCTTCGCCCCCAAAGCTGCCACGACCTTGCGCCTCTCCATGGTCATGGTATCCGGCATGGTGAGCACGCAGCCGTAACCGCGTGCCGCGGCGGCGTAGGCGAGCGCAATGCCGGTGTTGCCGCTGGTGGCCTCGACTATCGTCATGCCCGGTTTCAACGCGCCGCGTTCTTCGGCGTCCCATACCATTGCGGCACCGATGCGGCACTTCACCGAATAGGCCGGATTTCGGCCCTCGATCTTGGCAAGAATGGTCGCGCCGCCGCCGGCGTTGAGGTGATTGATCCGTACCAACGGCGTACGCCCAATCGACTTGGTGTTGTCCTCAAAAACAGGCATAAATACCTCGCGGAAATTTCTTAAAGCCCAGAGAGGGATTTTCCTCCTATGCGCGCAGGAAATGCCATAGAAGTTTGTTATGAAGCGGTGCCGCCCCGTTATAAGCGCCCGGACCGGCCCCTACGGGTTCGGAATCATGGACAACGGTTGGGGACGTCCAACCATGTAGCCCTGCACGAAATCGATGCCCATGCCCGTCACGGTATCAAGAGCCCACTGGTCCTCGACGTGCTCCGCGACGACACGGAAATTCAAACTGCGCGACAACTCGATCATGGCCGCCACCATGGCCTGGTTCACGGCATCCCCCGCGAGATTCTTGATGAAGGAGCCGTCGATTTTCAGATAGTCCATCGGCAAGGTCTTCAGCGTCGAGAATGAACTCAGGCCCCGGCCAAAATTATCCAGAGCAAACTCGCAACCCATCCCATGCAGCACGCCAATGAAACGCTGCGCATGCTCCAAATTCGCCACCACCGACGCTTCCGTGACTTCGAAGCAGATGTCGCCGGGACTCGCACCCGTGTGATCGAAGCAGTCGACCACGAATTCCAGAAATTCCGCATCACCCAGGGTCTGACCGGCAACGTTGATTGCGACGCTGCGGCCCGGCGGCAGCTTCAAGCCGCCGCGCCCGAGCGCGGCGAGCACCGCCTGCACCACCCATCGATCGACGTGCGGCATCAAGCGATAGCGCTCGGCGGCACGGATGAATTCAGCCGGCGGCGACGCCGGTTGCCCGTTCTCGCCGGCCAGGCGCACGAAAACCTCCAGCGCCGGGCCGCTCATTCCGCCCGCGCGCGCATGCACGATGGGCTGGTAATAGAGCTCGAACTTGTTGTCGCGCAGCGCGCCTTGCAGTTTCAACAGCCAGTGAATCTCCCCGCTATGGCGCGCGTTCGCCTCTTCCCGCGCTGAATAGACATGCACATGCAGGCCGCCCTGCTTCTTCGCGACGTAGCAGGCGGAATCCGCCGAGTTCATGATGTCTTCAATGGTGCCGCTGTCGCGCCCGATCTCAACCAGGCCGATGCTGACGCCGACATTGAAGATCTTGTCGCGCCAGACAAAGCGAAAGTCGTTGACTGAACGCACCACGTTGTCGGCAATTTGCCGCGCCTTTTCCAGCGGACAGCCGACCAGCAACAGCGCGAATTCATCGCCGCCGATGCGCCCCACGGTGTCCGAATCGCGCACCGTTTCTTTGATCAGCGATGCAATCTCACGCAGCATGTTGTCGCCGGCGGTATGGCCGCAGGTATCGTTGACGACTTTGAAATGATCCAGGTCGAGGTAGCACAAGGCGTGGCCGGTATCGCCGGTCTGCGCGGAATCCAAAGCTTCCTGCAGCCGGTGCTCGAACTCGCGCCGGTTCACGAGGCCCGTAAGGGCATCGTGGCTGGCCTGATAGGTCATCTGCCGGGTCAGGCCGCGCAGTTCGCTGGTGTCGTGCAGCACCAGCACCAATCCGGACGAGTCCTTGCCCTCGAGCTGCAGCGGCGTCACGCTGACCTCGACAAATCGCTCGGCGCTGCCGTTCGCCGGCACCAGCACCGCGCGTCTCGCTGCGGACACCCGGGCGCCGCTGCTCAAGGCCTTCTGCACAGGATCGCCGAGCGGCCGCCGGTCGTTCTCATCCACCAAGGAGGCGACGTCCGCGAAAGTCTTGCCCAAGACTTGATTCACCTGCTGGCCGAGAAGCAGTTCGGCGGAGTGATTGATGTAGTCGATGCGCCCTTCCGCGTCCACGGTCATCACGCTCTCGCCCATCGCATCGAGCGTCGCCATGGCGCGCGGCTTCTGCGAGACTTCGCTCGGGATCGCGCCCGGCATCATTTCCAGCGCGGTCAGGAGCAGCGCCGGCTCGCCTGAACTGTCGATCACGGTGCTCGAAAGTTCGACGCGCGTAACCTGACCTTGCCGATCCATGAGCTCGATTTCGTAACGCTCCGCGGCGGACTCTCCTGCCAGCCTCCGCCGCAAATTGTTTTCCACCAACTCGACATATTCCGGCGCCACGAACTCGGTCAGCGGCCGGCCGACGACATCGGCGGATTTCATCCCGAGCAGCGACAGGAAGCGCGCATTGGCAAACAGGATCTCTTTGCGATGCACGAGCACGGCATCGTGCACGGTCTCCACCAGGCGTTGGAACAACTGTTCGCGATCCTGCAGCTGTGCGCCGCGCTGCTCGAGATCTTCGAGCAATTTATTGACCGCGCCGCCCAGCTTGCGCAGCGCGCCGGGCTCCGTGCTCGGCGCAACGCGGCCGGCCGCGCCGCCTTCGTCGATGAGATATTGAATTTGGCTGGAGAAATCGTTGACCGCGCGCTCCTGGCGGCGCTTCCATACAAGAAGCACGAGGATGCCCACTGCCAGAATAGCCGCGGTGACTAGCCACAACGCAAGGGACGAGAAGATCAACGCTGACCTCAGTAACGACGAGTCTTAGCGACGCTTAATATTTGGGCGCCCTTTCACGAGCTGGACACGTCGCAAACCATCGTGATGCAGAGAATAGCGCAAGGGGCTCGCGTAGCCTGTGGAAATTGACCATAATCAGCGGCCTTAATCGCGCGCGAGAAATCATGGACACATTGGCCGCTCGGCAGCAAATGGTGGATCAGCAGATACGCACCTGGGAAGTTCTCGACCCGCGGGTGCTCGAGGTGTTCGCCGTGGTGCCGCGTGAAGCATTTGTGCCGCCGGAATACCGCGAATTGGCATTCGCGGACACAGCCATACCGATCGGCCTGGGTCAATCGATGCTCGCCCCGAAAATTCAGGGGCGCATTCTACAGGCGCTGAGCGTGGCCGTTGACGACACTGTGCTCGAGGTCGGCAGCGGCAACGGCTACCTGGCCGCCTGCCTGAGTCTCTTGGGATCCTCGACGCGATCGATTGATATTCACCCGCAATTCACCGCTGCCGCAAAGGCCAACCTTCGCGCCGTGCGGCGCGCGAGCGTGGAATTCGAGACTCGCGATGCGTTTGCCTCCGCTCCTTTGGGTGAGTACGACGCCATCGCCGTGACCGGCTCACTGCCGGTCTACGATGCGCGCTTCGAGCGGGCCTTGCGCCTCGGCGGGCGATTGTTCGCGATCGTCGGCGCGGCGCCCGTCATGGATGCCATTCTGGTGCGGCGGGTCGATAACGCCGAATGGATTCGCGAAAGCCTGTTTGAGACGGTTGTCGAACCGCTGATCAACGCCACTGCGGCGCAAAGGTTCGTGTTTTAAATGCTTCAAGAACTGACCCCGCGGGAATTCCTCGATCGGCGCGAAGCCGGCGAGGACATGACCCTGCTCGATGTGCGCGAGGACTGGGAAGTCAAGCTGGCGCCGGTCCCCACCGAGACCGTGCATATTCCCATGGGCGAGATTTCCGCTCGACTCGCGGAATTGCAGCCAAAAAGGCCAACCGTGGTCATTTGCCGCTCCGGCGGACGCAGTGCCCAAGTGGCGGAATATCTGGAGCGTGAGGGTTTTGGAAAAGTTTTTAACCTCTCCGGCGGAATTTTGGCCTGGTCCCGGGTTATAGACCCTAGGATTCCGCAGTATTGACCCGTCTCGCGAAGGTGATATAGTAATATACAACACTATACTACCGGCCTGGGGACGCCCAAAATGGGTAATTCATGAAGCGACTTGCGATCGGTTTGGCCTTATACCTGCTCACGAACGCCGTTCCTGCGGCTGATCTGCTTGCCGTCTATCAGCGGGCCCTGCAAAACGACCCGCAACTGCGCGAGGCTGAGGCAACGCGCCTGGCCGCCTTGGAAGCCAAACCCCAGGCGCTGTCAGTGCTACTGCCCCAGCTGACCGGTAATGGCCATATTTCGCGCGAACGCGATTCGGGTTCGATAAGCCAGACCCAAACGCTTTCCCTGCCCCCCTGCACCCCCACCACACCGACCGGCACGCCCTGCGCCGCGCCTGGAGGACCCTCGACGGTGACCGAATCCTTCCCGTTCAGCGGCAAGATCGACACCACCGTTCATCAGTACACCATCGACCTGAAGCAAAATCTGTTTCGCTGGGAAAACTGGCAGGCGCTGAAGCGCGCGGACTCGCAAGTGGCGCAGGCCGAGGCAGACTACCAGGCCGCGCAACAGGACCTCATGGAGCGGGTGGCGCAGCGGTATTTCGACGTTCTCGGAGCGCAGGATGACCTGGAGGCGCAACAAGTCGCGCTGGTGTCGGTCAACCGCCAGCTGGCACAGGCCGAGGCGCGCTACCAAATCGGACTGATCGCCGTCACCGACGTCGAGGAGGCGCGCGCCTCCCATGACAGCACTGCCGCGGCTGTCATCGCCGCGAAGCGCGCGCTGGCCTCCACGCAGGAGCTGCTGCGCGAGATCATCGGCGATCCGTTCGACTTCCTGGCGCGTCCGATCGAACCGTTCGAGATGGCGAATCCGGATCCGATCAGCGAGGATCGCTGGGTCGAAATGGCCCTGCAACAAAATCTCTCGCTGGTTTCGAGCCGTCTGGCCGCCGACATTGCCCGCGAAAACGTCTCCATACAGCGCGGCGGGCACTTCCCGTCGCTGGATTTGGTGGGCAGCGCCGGCAAGCTCACCAACAACCAGCTCGACGTGTATCCTGACGGCAGTCCTGCGGGCGGCACGTTTTTGGAAGAGCGTCAGCGCTCGATTGGCATTCAATTGACCTTTCCGATTTACTCGGGGGGCATGGTCTCTTCGCAGGTACGCCAGGCTGTTTACCAGCATCGGGCAGCCAAGGAACGCCTCGAGCGGGTCGCCCGACAGACCGAGCATGATGCGCGCGATGCGTATCTTGGCGTGCTTTCTGAAATCTCGCGGGTCAAGGCGCTGCATCGCGCGGTCGAGTCCAATCTCACGGCGCTGCGCGCCACCGAATCGGGCTACGAAGCGGGAACCCGCACCGCGGTGGATGTGCTGCAGTCCCGGCAACAGTGGGTGCAGGCGCAGACCGACTATTCCCACAGCCGCTATGACTACATGCTTAATGTGATCAAGCTGCAGCAGGCGGCCGGCACCTTGTCCGAACAGAGCTTGCAGCGAATCAATGCGCTGCTTACGGACACGCCGGCTCGGCCTCCGCCGACGGACGTCCCTCCGCCGGCAGCCAAGGCTCAATAATCGCAAGCAGGCGTGCGACGCTGCCGCGGTTCGCCGCAATGAGTTCCTGGCCGATCATGCCGATCTGCCGGCGCGCGCCAGGCTGAGTCAGCAGCTTCTGCAGAGTCGCCGCGAGATCTTCGGCGCCCCGGACCTCCAGCGCGGCGCCGCGCGTCAACAGCAATTGCGCAATTTCCTTGCCGTTGTAATAGGAGGGTCCTGTCAACACGGGAAGTCCCAGCGCCGCAGGTTCGAGCAAATTGTGCCCGCCTACCGCTACCAGGCTGCCGCCGACAAAGGCCGCGTCGGCCGACGCGTACAGCGTGGTCAGTTCTCCGATGGTGTCGACCAGCATCACCGGCGTGTCGTCCGGCAAGTGCGGCGATTCAGCGCCGCTCGCCATCCGGCTGCGGCGTGAGAATTTCACACCGCGCCGCGCCAGCAATTCGGCGACCGCGGCGAAGCGATCTTTGTGCCTCGGTACCAGCAGCAGTACCGCGTTCGGGCTCGACTTGAGCAGCAATGCGTGCGCATCGAGCACTTGCTCTTCCTCGCCCGCGTGCGTGCTGCCGGCGATCCAGACCGGCCGAGCGCCGCCATACGTGCCGCGCAGCGCTCTGCCTGCCTGGACAATTCCGCCATCGACTTCCACATCGAATTTCACATTGCCCACCACCAGGGTCCGCTCGGCAGGCGCGCCGATCGATTTGAACCGCTCTGCATCCTCGGCGGATTGAGCCGCCACCAGCAGGTCTTTGCCGAACACACCGGCGAACAGGCTGGCGAAGCGCCGATAGCGCGACACCGACTTCAAGGAAAGCCGGGCGTTCGCCAGCAACACGGGAACGCCGCGCCGCTCGCATTCGCGCAGCAGATTCGGCCACAATTCCGTTTCCATGATGATCGCTGCACGGGGATGCGTGCGCCTTAAGAACCGCCTGACCGAACCGGGAGTGTCGTAGGGTAGATAACGAACATCGGCACTTTCAGCGAACAACGCCGTGGCGCGCGCCCTTCCCGCCGGCGTCGCAGTGGTCAGCAGCAGCGGAACATCTGGAAAGCGCGCGCGCAGCGCACGCGCCAAAGGCGCTGCGGCCGTCATTTCGCCGAGTGAAACCGCATGCAGCCAAATTCCCGGCGTCTTGAGCGCGCGCCCAAATCCCAAGCGCTCCGGTAGCCCCTGCAAATAATGACGATCGCGCAGTGCGCGCCACAGAATCACCGCGAGGGCCACGGGCACTGCGCATCGGATCAAGCAGGAGTAGAGCAGGCGCAATCAGGCTAACCTGTATCCGGCCAGCAATTCTTCCCAGGATGCCGGCGTGAACCGGTCAGGAGGCATTGCAGCGGCGATTTTTTGCAGCGAGCGTTTGAGCCTCGCCAGATTCCGGGAGGTCCAGGCGCCCGGCGCGCGTAATTGGCCGCGGTCGAAATCGATCACGCTGACGGTCCCTATGGCATCGAGCAAAATGTTATGCGCGTTCAAATCCGCATGATCGACACCCTGCTGATGCAGGCGCGCGATCGCCGCGCCGATCGCACGCCAGACGGCCGCCGCGATCGACCCCGTCTTGAGTGCCGCACTCAGGGGTTGCGTGTGCGCAATGCGTGCCGTGATCAGGTCGCAGCGATAGATCAGCCTTTCGCGCCGGTAGAAGGCCGCCACCGGCTTCGGCACGTTCAAGCCGCGCTGCGAAAGGTAGAGAAGCAAGCGCCATTCGGCAAAAGCGCGCACGCGATTTTCCGCGGACCACAGGTACCGATCTTCCGAAATTCGCGCCATCAAGCCGCCGCGGCGGTAGTGCCGCAGCACCCACGGCTGGGCCGTCGATCCGACGAACCAGGCGGAGCCGCGGCCGCCGGCAACTGCGGCCAGCTCGCCGCGCGCCGCCCAAAAATCCGGATTGAACAGCGCTTCGGACGCAGCGAGCTGTGCATTGCCAAGGCTATGCGGATCAGCCAGCATGACGCCCGTTGCAGTGCCAATGCGTTGGCCGCCATCGATCATTCTTATGACTACCCTAAGCTTCAAACCGCCGCTGCAACAGGTCTGTCTGCTGCGTCTCTCCGCAATCGGCGATACCTGCCATGCCTTGGCGGCGCTTCGAGCCTTCCAAGCAGCCTGGCCCGAAACGCGGTTTACCTGGATCATCGGCAGGGTCGAAGCCAAGCTGATGAGAGAGTTACTTCCGGAAATCGAGTTTATCACCTTCGATAAGGCCGCAACCCTCAGCGAACTTTGGCGGCTGCGCACCCAGCTCCGTCAACGGCGCTTTGACTTGCTGCTCGACATGCAATTGTCCATTCGGGCGAGCCTGGTCAGCCGTCTGGTCCGCTCTCCGATCAAGCTGGGGTTCGACCGGCAGCGGGCCCGGGAGCTGCAGTGGTTGTTCACAAACGCGCAAATTGCACCGAAGACAGCTGAGCACGTGCTGGACTCATTCATGGGCTTCGCCCGCGCCTGCGGCATCGAGCCTGCGGCTCCGCATTGGGACCTCACCTTGCCGCCGGGTGCGCTCGACTATGCCCGCAGCATCGTCGCTGCGGGGAAGCCGACGCTGCTCATCAGCCCGTGTTCCAGCCATGCGGGGCGCAATTGGTCCGCCGCCCGCTACGCCGCGCTCGCCGATCATGCCGCCTCGGTGCATCGCATGAACGTCGTGCTGGTGGGAGGCCGCAGCGCCGAGGAGGCGCGGATGGGCGCCTCGATCACGGCCGCGGCGCGCACACCGCTCATCAATCAGATCGGCAGGGACACGCTGCCGCAGCTGCTGGGACTGATGTCGCAAAGCACGGTGCTGCTGTCGCCCGATTCGGGTCCCGTGCACATGGCCGGCATGGTCGGATTGCCCGTCGTAGGCCTCTACGCCGCGACCAATCCGCAGCGCGCCGGACCTTACTATAGCCTTAAGTGGTGCGTCGATCGGTACGACGCAGCGTCACGCAAATACCTGGGTCGGCCGGCGGCGCAAATCCCCTGGACTACGAAAATCGAGCGGCCCGGCGTGATGGATTTGATCGAGGTGGGCGATGCCGCCGAAAAGCTCGACGCACTCATGCTCGCGCGGGATATTCGCTAAGATGATCGCATGAGCGAAATCAGCGTTCCGGTCTCGCCCGGCGAATTGCTGGACAAGATCACGATCTTGAGGATCAAATCCAGCCGCATGAGCGATGCCCAAAAGCTCGCCAACGTGCGCATCGAACTCAAGGTGCTCGAGGAGACCTGGAGCGCCTCGCCCTATGCCAAGTCCGACATCGCGGCCGACGTGAATGAGCTGCTTCAGGTCAATGAGCGGCTGTGGGTGATCGAGGACGATATCCGCGACAAGGAAAGGGCGCAGGCATTCGATGGCGAATTCATCCGCCTCGCCAGGGCAGTCTATTTCGAGAACGATGAACGGGCGGCCATCAAGAGGCGCATCAACTTCAGGCTCGGATCGACGATCGTTGAGGAGAAATCCTACGCCGAGTACAAATCCTGACGCGTGATTGAATTCTTCAGCTGTCGGTCTCCGAGGCAATATCTGCATGGCCCGGCGCATTTCGATTGAGCGTGTATTCGGCGCCGCAGTACGAACACTTGGCCCATCCCGTGGCCTCAATGGCAAGATATACCTTGGGATGCGAATTCCACAGCATCATGCCCGGCATTGGACAGGATAGCGGCAAATCGCCCATGTCAACGCTGTAGTGATGCAGCGCGTTCGGCACGATCAGCCGATGTTTGGAATCGTCTTGAACCAATGCCGACATGATCATCACTCCGCTTGAAATACCTGGGCAAATCCGCGCGCCCGCAATAAGCCGCCGATCTTCGGATCGGAACCGCGAAAATTTCGATACGCTTCGGCGGGATCCACGCTGTTGCCGACGGCCATGATGTCATCGTGGAGACGCTTTGCAACCCCTTTATCGTAGGGACCGCCGGCTTCGATCCAGGGGTCGTGATTTTGACAGGTCACGGCACCGATTCAAACGCCGCGTGCCATATCGCGCGCAGCCGGTCACGAGTCTCCCGATAAGGCTCCGCTGCCACGATGCGCTCGCCGTCACCCTCGAGCGACAAATGATGCAGCACTGTGCGGTAATTGATATAGGTCTCCTTCA
Organism: uncultured Gammaproteobacteria bacterium; assembly: GCA_963731465.1. Lineage (GTDB taxonomy): Bacteria > Pseudomonadota > Gammaproteobacteria > Steroidobacterales > Steroidobacteraceae > Bog-1198. The sequence goes on along the minus strand of CAVSVK010000010.1, from coordinate 8,439 downwards.
GCCACAGCGCCGTCGCCGCATCGATCACGCCGACCGCCGCCAAGCCCTCGAGCTGCCGAATATTGTCGGTGTAGGTGAGCAGTTCCGGATGGGCCTGCGCGCCCGCCAACACCCAGTACTGCACGAGGAACTCGAGATCGCCGATGCCGCCGCCGTCCTGCTTGATGTCGAATTCCGCCGGCCCCGAGCGCGATAGTTCTTTGCGCATTCGCAGCCGCATTTCCAAAACGTCGTTGCGCAATGTATCCCGGCGCACCGCCACGGACAGCGTGCGGCGGCGCACCGCCTCGAAGGCTGCGCAAAGCTTCGCGTCGCCGGCCACCGCACGGGCGCGCAACAGCGCCTGGTGCTCCCAGGTCCATGCATCCTTCAGTTGATAGCGCTCGAAGGCATCAATGCCGGTCATGAGGAAGCCGCCCTTGCCATTGGGGCGCAGGCGCATGTCAACTTCATAGAGGCGGCCGGCCGCGGAATGCATCGTCAGCAAATGCACGATGCGCTGTCCGAGGCGCAGGAAAAAAATGCCGTTGTCGAGCGGCTTCTCGCCGTCGGTCAGCTGGATGCTGCCGGTCGAATCGTGCAGGAACACCAGATCGAGATCCGATGCGTAGCCCAGTTCCAGACCGCCGAGCTTGCCGTAACCCGCGACGGCCACCACCACCGGACGCAGACTTGCCGGATCTTCCCCGCAGTACGGCGTACCGTATATCTGCGTCATTTGCTGCCAGGCAAGGTCCATGCAGCATGCGACGATGAGCTCGGCAATATCGGTAAGCCGATCGCTGACCCGCATCAGCGGCAGGCGCCCGGTCAAGTCGGCGAGCGCGACGGTGAAAACGGCCACTTTTTGAAATTGGCGCAGTGCTTCGACCTGCCGCTCCGGATCGTCGGGCGACAGTCTTTCCGTGCGTGCCGCCAATTCCAGCGTGAATCCTGCGCGCGTCGGCAATTCATCGAAGGCCTTGGCGTCGATCAACTCATCAAGCAGCAGCGGAAAGTCGGCGATCTGCCGCGACAGAAAGCCGCTGATGGCGCAGACCTCAATGAGGCGGTCGAGCGCCGCAGGCTGCTCCTTGAGCAGCGCCAAATAAGATGCGCGCGAACCGATGGCTTCGAGCACCCGCAGCACACGCTGCACGACCGTGGCGGGAGAGGCATGTGCGGCGGCCGCCTTGAGCAGCCGGGCCAAGATGACATACAGGCGCCGGTGCCCGGCCTCATCGAGGCGCCGATAGTTCGCCGCCTGCCGATAGGACTCGAGAATTGCGGCAACCGCCGCAATTTCAGTGCGCGGAAAGCCGCTGTTCGCCAGTTCCACTTCGACCTTCGCATCGTCCGAGTCCAGCCACGCCAGCCCGATCTCGGCGTACCGGCGCTGCGCATCCGGCGTGCCGAACAGCAGTGCGTCGAAGTGCGCCGCCACCTTCTCGAGAGTCGCATTCAGAGCGGCAGAGGTTGCGCTCCAGTCCTTGAACCCCATGACCATGGCGAGGCGCGCACGGTCCTGCGTGTCTTCGGGCAGGGTGTGCGTTTGCTGATCGCGAATCATCTGCAGCGCATTCTCGGCCTTGCGCAGCTCAAGATACGCCCCGGTCAACTCCGCAATGTCGTCGCCCGAGACGAGTTTTGAGCCCGCGAGCAGCGGCAGGACCTGCAACAGAGCGGCATTTTGCAGGCGCCGATCGCTCCCGCCGCGCACCAGCTGCATGGATTGCACGATGAACTCTATTTCGCGGATACCGCCTTTGCCGAGTTTCAAATGATGCTCGAGATCGCGGCGGCTCACTTCGCGAACGATCAGCGCCTTCATGTCGCGCAGCGACTCGAATACGCCAAAGTCCAGATAGCGGCGGTAAACGAAAGGGCGCACGAACTCCTCGTAGGCCGGCGTATAGGCATCCGCGCCGACGATGGCACGCGCTTTGATCCAGGCGTAGCGTTCCCAGTCGCGGCCGTGCTGCTGCAGGTACTCCTCGAGCGATGCCAGGCTCACGACCAAAGGGCCGCTTTCGCCGAACGGCCGCAGCCGCATATCCACGCGAAACACAAAACCATCCGCATTCCGCGTGTCGAGCAAGCGGATCACTTCACGTCCCAGGCGGTTGAAGTACTCCTCATTGTCGAGGACCCGTGGTCCGCTCGTTTCGCCGGCCTCGGTGGACAAAAAGATCAGATCGATATCGGAGGAAAAATTGAGCTCGCGGCCGCCCAGTTTTCCCATCCCCAAGACGATGAAAGGCGCTTGTGCCGGGTTTGAGCGCTGCGGCGAGCCGAATACCGGCAGCAAATGCCGCTCGGCCGATGCCACGGCCGCGCGAATGGTTGCATCTGCCAGATCGGAGGCGGCTTGCAGCGTCTCTGCAACGCCGGCGTTGCCCGCAATATCGCGCCATGCAATGCGCACCATTTCGCGCCGGCGCCACTGGCGCAGAAGAAACAGCGCCCGCTCTGCCGATGGCGCGGCTGTTACCTGCGCTTCGTAGTGCGCATGCATACCGCCGGTTGCCAGCGCAGCCGGATCTTGGATGAGCGCCTGCGCGACGAATTCGCTGGCCGCGACGACGCGCGGCAGCTGGGCACGCTGCGGATCGGGGAGAGCGCGGTAGTGATCCGCGAACTCCACATTCGCATGGGCGCGTTCCCACCAGCGCTCGACCGAATCGCGCAATTCCTCCGGTACCGACTCGATGAATTCCATGAGCGCGATTTGAGCGCGTGCCGCGCTAGCGAACCGCCGTCAAGAACACGCGCGGAAACGGCAACAGGACGCTGCCATCGGCAAACGCAGGATAAGCCTTCGCAATCGCGGCGGAGTAGCGTTCGATATAGGCGCTGCGTTCCGCTGCGTTCAAAGGCTCAAGAAAGGGCCGAAGACCGCTGCCTTTGAACCATTCCACCACCGCCTCGGCCCCTCCGCTCAAAAAATGATAGTAGGTGGTCCGCCACACATCGACCTTCGAACAGAGCGGCCGCAACAATTCGTAGTACCACGCGGCGCCGGGCACAGGCGCACGCGCCGCCGATGCTGCCGCGAGCTTGGCCGCCCAGCGTCCGTCGGCCGCGAGCTCACGCATGATCCGATGGGCGGGTTCGTCGAGATTATCGGGCATTTGCAGCGCCAGAGCGCCGCCCGGCGAAAGTCTGGCGGCCAGCCGCGGCAGCAGCACTTCATGATTCGCAATCCATTGCAGTACGGCGTTGGCCAGAATCACCTCGAATGGCCCCGCATCGGTCCAGGTTTGCAGGTCTGCAACCGCAAAACGCAGATGCGGCAGGCGGCGTCGCGCGGCCTCGATCATGTCGCTCGAGCTATCGATACCGGATACGGCCGCCTGCGGATAGCATGCCGCCAACACTTCGGTGGAATTGCCGGGGCCGCAGCCCAGGTCGATTACCGCACGCGCATCGATCGGCGGCAACGCGGCGAGCAAATCGCGCACAGGCCGCGTGCGTTCATCTTCGAATGCAACGTACTGTTTAGCGGACCAACTCAATTCAATCCCGACAGCCAGGTGATCACAATGCTCTCGAGGGCAATGCGATGATCCGAGTAGCCATGATCGGTGTCCAGATGCGCAGTGGCAACCCGCGTGCCGCCTTTGGTCTTGATCGCCGCCACCAGCGCGTCGGTCTGCGCTGACAGATGATCGTTCGCGGTGATTGCCAGCACCGGAATTTGCGCCAATCCCGCGGCGGTTCCGGTCACGACGAATTCTTTGGCGTGCGCGGTGAGTTCATCCACCATGCTCTCGGGGGTCACACCGGCGAGAGTCTCCATGTCATCCGCCATCGCCGCCACGGCTTGCGCACGCGGCCTGCCGCCGATCACTCCCATGTCCGCCATGGAAATGAGGATGGCGCCGCTCAGGGCATGATCGTGAGCGGCTGTGTGAGCAACGACCCAGCCTCCCATGCTATGGCCGGCGATGACAATTCGCTTCGTGTCGATCCCTAATTTCGCGGCATTGGATGGATCGCGCAAATAGGCCAGCACTGCGTCGGCATCTTGCGGATTCTGCGCGAATCGAAACGAACCCGGGCTGCCCCAGGATCCACGATAGTTGAAGGTGACCGCATTCCAGCCGGCGCGCCGCACCGCCTGCGCCAAATCGAGGTTCTTCTCATTTCCGGGCAGGCCATGACAGAGGACCAGCGTGGGATGCGGACCCGCTCCCGCCGGCGAGTACAGCAATCCATTGATGAGCAACCCATGGCTGGGCACGTGGAGCACCGTCATGGCCGCCGGATGCACGCGATCGGCGGGCGGGTCCGTGAAAATCGCCGGCGGCGCGGATTGCGCGAGCGCCCCGCCGGCCGAACCTAAAAACAACATGACGGAAGGCAGCAGTGAACGCGGGGTTAGGAAGGCACTGATCATCGAATGGGATCCTCAGGAATTGTTATCGGGCCGCTTCTATGCGTACTGTACCTTATGACTGAACTTGAGCAGAGTCCCGTGGTGCGCACCGGCCAGGGTGAAGGTCCCCTGTCACGCGCCGAAATTGGCGCTCGTTTCCGCGCGCGGTTTGCCGACCGGGCCTTTGCCGGCACGTCGGCGGCGCTCGAGGAGCTGCTGGAAATCGCCTGGGACGGCCACAATAACGCACGCAAGAGCCCCATCACGCGCAGGGCCGGCGCTGAGTTCGCGGATCCTGACTACAACCTGTCGGTCGACTGGCTCGAGGCGCGCGGCGCCATTCATAGCGCGCAACAACGTTACCAACATGAATCGGGCCCCAGCCGCGTCTTGTTGATCTGCGGCGCGGCACGCAACGATAAAACCTGTCCTGGCGAGATGTCCAAGTCCTATCGCATGGTTCAACTCGCCGCATCGATTTTCGAGCAGCAAGACGCCGAGGTTGACCTGCGCACAGGCATCGAGGCTCGCGGCGCAAATTTGCAGGCGCCGCGGCCCAAATAGCGAGGCGGCGCTTTGGCGACACTCTACACCGTCGGGCACTCGAATCATTCCGTGGAGAAATTCATCGGCTTGCTGACCGCGCACGGAATCACGGCAATCGCCGATGTGCGCTCGAAGCCGTTCAGCAGACGGCACCCGCAATTCAACAAGGAGCGGCTTGCGGCGGCGCTCTCGCGACGGGGCATTGCATACGTGTTCCTCGGCAAGGAGCTGGGCGCCCGCTCGGAGGATCCGGCCTGCTACGAAAATGGCAAGGTCCAGTACGGACGCCTGGCGGCAACGCCGGCGTTCAAAGCCGGCATCGAGCGCGTGCTCACCGGTGCGGAGAAATTCCGCGTCGCGCTCATGTGCGCAGAAAAAGAACCCTTGGACTGCCATCGCACCCTTCTCGTCAGCCGCGCGCTGGAGAAAGCCGGTGCTTGCATCGCGCATATCCTGGCCGATGGCAGCGTGGAACCTCAGGAAAAAACCATGGCGCGGCTGGTGGATTTGGTCGGGCTGTCAAAGGACGACCTGTTTCGACGCGCCGACTTGATTGCGGACGCGTGCCGTTTAAGAGAAGACAAGATCGCCTACGTCAGGGAATAGCCGGCAGCAGATACAACTTCACGGCGGAAGGATGCGCCGGATCGTGATAGATCGTGTTTTCCGCCGTTTTCGTCAATCGATTCAGGCCGAGCGGCTCGCCGGTATTCGGATTGACATCAAATCGCGGGAAATTACTGCTGGAAATGTCCAACCGAATGCGATGCCCCTTTTTCACCACATTGGCGGTATCGAACGGGCGGACGACGAAGGTATAAATTTGGCCGGGAACGAGCAGATGCCGCGTCTCGGAATGGTCGCGATAGCTTGCGCGCACGATGCCATCGGTTAGATTCAGGTCAAAACCGGTCGGAAAGTCGTTGCTGGGCGGATACACGTCGATGAGCTTGGCAGTGAAATCGGTGTCCGTGGCGCTCGACGCCGCGAACAGCGTGACTTCCACGGGTCCGGCCAGCACGGCATCCTGCTTGAGGATCTCGCTCTCGAACACCAGCACATCGCTGCGGGCGCGCAGCGGCAAATACGGAGGACGCGACCCCGGCATGTCAGCGCGCTCGCGCTGGTCGTAGGCGCCATCCTTGAGACGCTTGGACACACCGCCGCCGATGGTGGGAACCGGATGCGCCGGATCGAACAAAAACGCCGTCGCCGCAGGCTCGGGCGGGACCGGCGCTTTGGTGTTGAGCGCTCCATCGGCATGGAGGTAAAAAATCGCCGCGTGCGCCTCGGCGGGCGGCCATACTTTTGATTCGCGCCACTCGCCGCCATGATAGAGCCGTCCGGCCGAGTCTTTGTGACCGTCGCCGGTGCCCATCAAAAAGTACCGCACCGGGGCTTGGGTGGAAGCTGCGGTCTTGATGCCCTTTAGATAGTAGTCAAACCAGGCCAGGTGAAAATTCGTGTCGAAATCCTTGATCGCCGCGGCGGCGCCGAAGTCCACATCGCCCGCAAAGGTGGCGGTGTTGCCGTGGTGCGTCCAGGGTCCGATGAGCAGCCGCATCGCCGATTTCTTGAGGGTGCCGAGCCTGCGCCAATTCTCGATCGTGCCGCGCAGGTAAATGTCGTACCAACCGCCCACGTGCATCATCGGCACGTCAGCTGTCTGGTTGTAGTATTTCTCCCATTGCATGCCGAGCGAGTCCCAATGGGCGTCATAGTCCGAGTGGGTCGCCTCGTCGAGATAGTACCGCTCGTAGTTCGGTGCAACGGACAGCGGACTCAATCCCTTGCGGATCGGCAGAACCGAATACCAAGCGTTGACATCCTCCTTGGAAAGCATCCCCCTCGTAACCGGATCTTTGGCATCGTCCAGCGCCTGCGACCACGCCCAGGTCAATTGCCGGCCCATTTCGAACGCACCGTCATACCTGACGCTGTGATCCCAGGCATTGGACATGCCGCCCATGTTGAGGAGCAGCGCGCGCAGATGCGGCGGCGCCAACTTGGAAGCGTCCGCCTGGGTGTGCGCCGCATAGGAGGTGCCGTACATGCCCACCTTGCCATCGCAAAATGGCTGCTTTGCCGCCCACTCGATGGTGTCGTAACCATCATAGGCATCAAACGAGTAGTATTTCTCGAACACTCCCTGGGAATGGTGGCGACCACGCGTGTCCTGGACCATGACCACATAGCCATGTTTCGCCAGGGTCTCGGCAATGGCAACGGTCGCGGCCTCGGATTTATCGTAGGGAGTACGATGCAGAAGCACGGGCAGAGGCTGCGGCGCCGCCATGCTGCCCTCTGCCGGTCGATAGATGTCGGTCGCCAATAACACGGCATCGCGCGCCGGGACCATCACGTCTTGTTGACGGATCACGTCGCGATAGACTTTCGATGGCGCGGCCGGCCCGGCATTTGCCATGAGCGCGACACAAGAAGCGCCGGCCAGAAGAAACACGCGCCGAAACGATGCCCCAATCATTGGGACAGGCTACCTCAACTTATGAATCTCGTCGCGCGCCTAAAGACGCGTCGGGGCAACGCTCGGCAACATTAACTGCAGGTGGTCAAATCATTAAACCTCGGCACCATCATCGCGCGAAATGCCTATAAAAATAGGTGTTGGGAGAGGTTTGACGGGCCGCCTCAACGCGAGTAGAAGTGACTCATCAGATCGTTTCGGGGGGCGCCATGTCAACCAAACTCGTCTTATTTGCCGCCGCGTTAATCGCAGCGGGACCGGTCCTTGCCGCCGGCGCAGTCACCGGGGGCTCATCGGGTGGCTCTTCAGGCAGCGCGGGCGGCCATATGGGTGGAGGCGGTGGAGGCGGCGGCGGCCATATGGGTGGAGGCGGCGGCGGCGGCGGACATATGGGTGGCGGTGGAGGCGGCGGCCACGGCGCGAGCGGCGGCTTGGGCGGGCGGGGCGCGGCGGCCAGTGCGCGAGGCACCACTTTGGCGGGTCACGGCGGAAATATGGGAGCGCGCGGGGCAACGCTCGCGAGTCACGGCGCTCAGACGAACGCCATGCATGCCACCAATGCGATCGGCAAACACGCCGCGGTCGAGCATGCGACTTCCAGGCTTGCCGGCACGGACCACCATCACCCCGGCGGCGGCATGGGCATGGGGCATCACCATCGCCACCATCTCTTTCTCGATCAGCCGCAGTACGGCGATACCTCTCTGGAATACTTTGAAGTGTGTCGAAGGGTGCCCAGTACCAATCCGTTGCAAAATTGGCCGGATTGCATGGGCGCGACCAAGTCCCGTAGCACACCGAAGGGGCGTTCTTAACGCTCTCTGGAGAGTGCGGATGCTCGCTCAGCGGGTCATCCTGCTCCTTGGAATTCTATCCGGCGGGTCCCCGGTGCTCGCGGCTGAGCCGGCTGTACCCATCGACGAAGAGGCCATTGCAAAGCAATTCGCCGCCGACATCGACAGCTTCAATGCGCTCGACCCGCAATCTCCCGACACGCTGAACAGCCGCCTCGCCTACGCGAACTTCCTTACAAAGATTGAGAGCGGCGACT
>CAVSVK010000009.1:0-344122 GCA_963731465.1 uncultured Gammaproteobacteria bacterium | reverse complement strand
GAAGAACGCCATCGACTGGGCCTCACGACCATGGGGCCAGAACGCCTTCGACCACATCCCCGCCGGCGTGATCGGGGCATCCATCGGCCAGATCGGCACCGCCGTCGCCCAGCAGAGCCTGCGGGCGGTGCTGAGCTTCTGCAACGCCCGCCAGATGACCGCGCCCGAGGCCTACATCAGCTTCTCCCCCGAGATCTTCCCCGGGGGCGGCGAGTGCGCCGTCGACGCCACGACGGACTTCCTCAAGAACTACATGGCAGAATTCCGCGACCACGTAGTGCGAGTCTTGACCGTCCTGCCTCGCCAGCCGTAGCCACGGCAGCCGGCCCTCGAATGTCCGCCGACGGGAGCCCTTGTCAACGGGCCGCCGCAGCCCCGTCCTACGGCTGCATCGACTCGGCTCCGACGACCCGCGACACGTCCCGGGACCTGACGCGGATGATCGACGCGATCAGCCCGGAATTGGTTGTGGACCCGAATTCCTCGCGGGCGAGCTGATCGGCCAGAGCGGCGCTGGCCACCGCCCCGGCTGCGGCCGGCGTCGCTATCGTCGGTGAGCGCGCCAACGGCAACGGTGAGCCCGTGGATGGCCCGACCGGTGAAGCCACTCCCGACCAGTGCGGGGTTGAGAACCACGCTGTCGCGTAGCAGCACAATGCCGATTGGCGCGACCTTTGTGCCGGCTTCGCAGCACCGCGCAGATGCCTCGACTGTCCCTCCGACAGGTCTCCGGCCGTTTACGGCAGCTGCCGGACAGCGGTGTCACGGTGCGACGGTTGGGTCGCTCAAGGATCGCGTCGACCACCGCGCCGCGCAGCCGACGACGTCGGTCACCCCGCGGTCCGGCTGCCCCGGTCGCCGACCGATCCGGCGGTCCGCGCGGGAACGGTACGCATCGTCGTCACCCGTCCGCGTGGGGTCGAGGGCGTCCCCTTGTAGCTTGGTCGCTGGGTTGCGACCAACTCACGGGAGAGGGCGCGAGCGGCGACGATCACCGCCGCCTGGATCAGGTGGAGTTGGTAGCCCGAACCCACGGTGGTCAGCTCGAGCGCCGCCACCACGGTCCCTCCGCCTGCGACCACGGGCACGGCGACCGCCGCCGAGTTGAGGCGAAACTCCTGGCGGGTCGTCGCCACCCGGGTCATCCGGGTGATCGCGAGCGCCCGCCGCAGCGCGGCTGCGGTCACAATCGTGAACGCGGTGTACGGCTCCAGGCCGTTGTTGATCACAGCGTTGACGGTCTCCGGCGGGGAGAAGGCAAGAAGGGCCTTGCCCATCGCCGTGGCGTGTGCGGGCAGGGCGCTGGTCTCGAACGACATCGGCACGGGGTGGGCGTCCGGGCGCTTCTCGATGTAGGACACGGCCAGGTCCTCCAGCACGCCCAGCCGAACCGTGGCGTGCGTGGCCGAGGACAGGTCGTCGAGCACCCGTCGGGCGTGCTCCTGGAGGTTCGGCTCGTGCAACACCCGGCCACCGATACTGGCCAGCAACGTCCCCACCCGGTACCGCTTGTCGTCGCTGCGCTCGAGCAGCCCCCACTCCGCCAGCTCCATGGCCAGGCGGTGCGCGGTGGAGACGGGCAGGTTCGCCGACCGCGCGATGTCGGTCAGGCAGTAGACGCTCCCGGTCGAGAATGTACTGAGAATGGCGGCAAGCTTGCTCACGACCGACCGGCCATCCGTCGAGTTGCCCATGATCCACCTCCGTCTCTGTCGTGACGCTCCACCGTGTACGACCTCTTCGTCGGCCCAGGTGATTCGCCCAGGCGGGCGCGGGCCTCCAGTCCGGCGGACCGGACCCACACCAGGAAAGGCCCGTAACGGTGCCCACACCGACTCGGCCCGGGAGGTGAACCGGTTTGGTCATCGTCGCTATCCCGCTCTCGGCGGCTCCGACGACCGGCGCGTCATCCCGGGACCGGACGGTGACCTGTCAGCAGGCCACCGTCCCGGTGCTCGGCAGAGGGCCCGTCACTCCTCGTCGGGAAGGTCCGGGGGCGCGAAGACGACGAGCATCTCCATGTCCTCTGCCACGTTGACGAAGCGGTGCTCCTCGCCGTGGTCGACCGATACGATCATGCCTGCTTTGACGTCAACGTCCTCGTCGACGACGCGCAGCGTGCCCCGACCTTTCAGGATGATGTACACCTCGTCGGCCATGTGCGGGTGCTGCTTGTCCTCGGCACCGGTAGGGAGCGTGTAGAGCCCCAGTGACATGCCCCTGCGCCGCAGGAACTCGTTGTATGCCGCACCCTCGGCCGTGTACTTCTGCTCAAGGGCGTCCACCTCGAACGCCAGATAAGATCCCGCCATCGAACTCCTCCACCTTGTCGTGTCGACTGTCTGCGGGTCGTCGGCCTAACCGACGGCGGCCGCGCCTGCTTCGGCGATGCGGACGTCCTGCTCGCTGGAACCCCCGGACACGCCGATCGCTCCGACGGTCCGCCCGTCGGCCACGAGCGGGACGCCTCCGCCGAACACGGTGAGTCGGTCGGTCTTCACGATGCCGTGCAGCAGCGCGGGCTCCGACTCCAGCATGCGCCACCACTCGGCCGTGGGCAGGCCCCCGAACGCCGCGACCGAGTAGGCCTTGTCCTGGGCGATCTGGATGCACAGCAACGGGGCGCGGTCCATGCGGGCCATCGCGAGTAGGTGGCCCGCGCCGTCGGTCACGGCGATACAGACGTCGACGGAGAGTCCGTCGGCCTCCTTGATCGCCGCCGCGATCGCCCGCCGGCCTGCGGCCAACGTGGCCGACGGGGCCATGACGTAGTCCTCACTCACGCCTTGCCTCCATCTCGCCGTGTGGGGTCAGCCGGGGTCGCCGCCCGCGACCGGCACCCGCGTTCCTGTGATGTAGGACGCCTCGTCCGAGGCGAGGAACAGGATGGGCGCCACCTCCTCGTCCAAGGTCCCGTAGCGGTGCATCAACGAGGAGGCGAGGGTCTGGTCGATGTGCGCCTGGTGCCACGCCTTCTCCTGCTCGGTCCGCACCTGCGGGGTGCCACGCGAGACCCGCCGCGGCGGCGCCTCGATCCCACCCGGTGCGGTGGCCACGACCCGGATGCCGTGCTCGGCGTACTCCCAGGCGAGAGACGCGGTGAGCGCGTTGACACCACCTTTGGCCGCCGAGTACGGGATGCGGTGGATGCCGCGAGCGGCCGCGGACGAGACGTTGACGATCGTGCCCCGCCGCTGCTCCACCATGAACGGCAGCACCGCCCGACAGCACCACATGGTCGGGAACAGCGATCGCCGGATCTCCGCGGCGATCTGTTCCTCGGTGAACTCCACGTACGGCTTGAAATTGATCGCACCGCCGACGTTGTTGATCAGCACGTCGACCCGGCCGAACCGGTTGCGGGCCGCGGCCATCGCCGTCGCGGCGCCCAGGTACCGCTCGAGATCCGCGATAAGCGCGAGCGTCTGGGCGCCCTCGCTCGCGAGCTTGTCGGCGACCTCGCGCACGATCTCCGAGCGGTCCACCAGGGCGACCGTGGCCCCCTCCCGGGCCGCTCTGGTGGCGACCGCCTCCCCGAGACCCTGCCCCGCGCCGGTGACGACCAGGCACTTGCCCTCAAACCGTCCGGGGAAGATCATCTCAGCTCGAGCCCCCCGATGTCTTCTCGATCCCGGCCCGCATCGTCGCCTTTGCGTGGTCGGTGTGCTCGGCGATGATCGACCATAGGGCGTCGAAGTCACCGCGCTCGAAGGCGTCGACGATGTCGAGGTGATCCTTGGTGATGTCGCCCACCAGCTCCACGGTGGGGGTCAGGACCTGACCCATGTACTCCTGCACCAGCAGCGTGCGGTACGCGTCGATCAGCGTCGCGTTCCCCGTGGCCTCGATCGGGAACAGGTGGAACGCCGAGTTGGACTCCCGGAAACCCACCGGGTCGGTGAAGCGACCGTCCTTGATGTGCGCCTCCGGTCGCCTCGGCCAGCCGCCGGTACTCGGCGAGCTGGTCGGTCGTGAGCTCGCCCCACGACGAGCTGGGCCGCACCCAGCTCGAGCGCCATCCGGGCGTCGAACGCCTCGTCCGAGTCGACGACCTTGACGTGCGACTCGCCGATCTCGCTGACCACGCCGGTGCCGGAGAACTTCTCGTAGTAGAAGCTCGCGGGTGTGATGCCCTGGTCGGCCAGGTACTTGCGGACCGCATCCACCATCGGCGGCGGGCCGCACAGGTAGATGTCGACGACCCCGTTGTGGAGGTGCTCCGGGCCGATGTGATGGGTGACGAACCCCTTGTTCGGATAGCCGCTGTCCTCCGCCGCCACGGTGCAGGTGAAGCGTGAAGTTCGGCAGCCGCGCCGCGTAGCCCTCCAGCTCGTCCAGCTTGACCAGGTCGGGCTCGTTGGTCACACCGAAGATCAGGTGGATCGGGTGCTCGCTGCCCCCGTCCGCCTCGATCTTGTGCAGCATCGACAGGAACGGCGCGAGCCCGGTGCCACCGGCCAGGAACAGCGTCGGACGCGTGATCTGCACGCAGGTAGAAGCTACCCAACGGGCCGTTGAACTCGATCCGATCCCCGATCTTCGCCCGATCCCGCAGGTACGTGGTGCAGCACGCCGTGCGAGGTGTTGCGGATGCAGGAACCCGACCTCCTGCGGCGCCCGGCCCGGAGCTGAACGAGAACGAGCGGGCCTGGTCGGTGCCCGGCACCTGGATGTTCACGTACTGGCCCGGCAGGAAGCCCAGCGTCGACCGGTCGTCCAGCGTCGATGGTGAACGCGATCGCGGTTTCGGACACCCGGTCGATCGAGCGCCATGCGCTCCGGCGTAGGTGGAGATGCTCGTCTTCGCGACGTCGGACGTCGCCGGGATCCGGAGGATGAGGTCCGATCTCCGGCACCATCTGGCAGGTCAGACGTAGCCCTGCGCGGCCTCGTCGTCGGTCAACGCCTCCTCGATGTAGTCGCCGCCGTCGTAGCTGCCGGACTCGCAGAACGACTTGCACGTGCCGCAGGCGCCGTCCCGACAGTCCAGCGGGATGTTGATGCGCTGCCGGTAGGAGGCATCGGCCACGACCTCGTTGGGCCTGCACTGGATGAAACGGGTGACGCCGTCCTCGAAGTTCAGTGCGATCTGGTAGCGTCACGGTGACCACAACCCCGATCAGACGTGGTAGATGTCGACGACGTGGTGGATGTAGTCGTTCTTCAGGACCACCTTCTTCTTCTTGATCAGCGGCGACGTCGCCGGAGACGTCCAGGGTGTAGAACGACGTGCCGAAATACGGGTCGATGTTCTGGTAGCGGTAGTAGAGCGTGAACCAGTTGAACCGCACCTCGCACGGTGTCCGCCGCTCTGGCTCACGATCTCGACGTTGGTGATGTTGTGGCTGGTGCGCGGCTCGGGCAGGCTCGTCGCGCTGGACCGGTCGGTCTTGATCCGGAAGACGCGGTCCTCCAGGCCGCCGCGGTTGTCGTAGTAGATCAGCGAGATCTCCGTCTGCGGGTCGGTGACCAGCGTGTCGTCGTCATCCCAGGCGGGCATCCAGAACTCGCTGTCCGGCGCGTAGCACTCCAGCCACTTGTCGAACTCACGGTCGTCGAGGTAACGCGCCTCCCGGTAGAGGAACTGCTCGACCTCGCTGAGCGAGATGGCCATGCCGTCTTACCTCCGCTGCGATGTCAGTTGGTGGCGGCTGCGCCGTTGGTTCCGGCCGCTCGGCCGCCTTCTCGGCGTCCACGGCCTGCCGCATGACGTTCTGCCAGTAGCCGTGCTGGACGACGTACAGGCCCTCGTCCTCGGTCTTGACCCCGCTGCGAGACCGGGTCGAGCCCGAGTGTCTTGGCCTCGTCGTCCGCGCCCTCGATCCAGTGCGTGGCGCCCCGGCTCAGGTCGTTCCACGGTGCCGCGGTGGCCAGATAGGTCTTCTGGCAAGACCGGAACTCCTCCAGATCGTCCGGGGTGGCCATACCGGTGGCGTTGAAGAAGTCCTCGTACTGGCGGATCCGCGCGGTGCGCGCCTCCGCGCTCTCGCCCTTCGGGGCGATGCAGTAGATGGTGACCTCGGTCTGGTCCACCGCGATCGGCCGGAAATGGCGGATCTGCGAGCCGAACTGGTCCATGATGTAGACGTTCGGGTAGACGCACAGGTTGCGGGAGTACGCTGAGCATCCAGTCCGCGTAGGCCTGCCCGTACTTCTCGGCGAACTCCGTGCGCTGGGACCACAGCGGCCGGTCCTCGGGGTTGCCCCATTCGTTCCACAGCAGGACGTGGCCCTTCTCCCAGGCGTAGTAGCCGCCGCGCAGCTTGCCCCACTGGCCCGCGTCCATCGCCTTCGTCTCGGTCGCCGACTCGCCCGTGCCGCGGCGCGCGGTGGTGGCGGCGTAGTTCCAGTGAACCGCGCTGACGTGGTAGCCGTCGGCACCGTTCTCCGCCTGCACCTTCCAGTTCCCGTCGTAGGTGTAGGTGGAGGAGCCCTTGCAGCACCTCCAGGCCCTCCGGGGACTGGTCGACCACCATGTCGATGATCTTCGCCGAGCCGCCGAGGTGATCGGTAAGCGGCGGCACGTCCGGGTTCAGGCTGCCGAACAGGAACCCGCGGTAGGACTCGAACCGCGGCACCTTCGTCAGGTCGTGCGAGCCTTCGGTTTTGAACTGCTCCGGATAACCCGCCCCCCGTGGGTCCTTGACCTTGAGCAGCTGGCCGTTGTTGCGGAACGTCCAGCCGTGGAACGGGCAGGTGAACGTCGAACGGTTGTCCTTCTTGCGCCGACACAGCATCGCACCCTTGTGGCTGCAGGCGTTGATCAGCGCGTGCAGCTCGCCGTTCTTATCCCGGGAGATCACGACGGGCTGACGGCCCATGTAGACGGTCAGGTAGTCGTTGTTGTTCGGCAGCTGGCTCTCATGGGCCAGGTAGATCCAGTTGCCCTCGAAGATGTACTTCATCTCCAGCTCGAAGATCTCCGGGTCCGTGAACGCGTCCCGCCGGTTGCGATACACACCCCGCTCGGCGTCGTGCACCAACGCGCCGTCGATCTTCTCCCTGACCTCGTCCAGCGTGATCGTCATCTGTGCGGTCCTCCCATGACGCGAGCCCGCCGGGGCGTTCCGATCGGGCGATCGCCTGTTTCGCCGTGCGGTATCCGCCGGGTCGCGGCCTGCCGGGGTCGCGCCTGCGGTCGTGGTCCTGATGTCGGATGGCACGATCAGCATGGCCTTCCGGCCAGCGTTTCGCACTAGGCAAACACCTAGACACGCGGAACTCGGACCGTCGGGGGTCAGCACGGGCGTCTCGACGCCTTCGCCTGAGCGAAAACTAGGCTATTTCCCTGCGCCAACGGCGCGGAGGAGGTGTAAGACTCGACCGGTAGTGCGCGGCGCGAGGAGGAGGGCCGGTGGGACCAGCCAGCCCGGACCCGGCGACGGTCGTCGAGCTTGCCGACGCCCTGTGGCGGGCGGAGGTCGAACGGCGCCCCATCGACCCGATCTCGGACGCCCGCAGCGACCTGACGGTGCAGGACGCCTACGCGATCCAGAGCCACAACATCGAGCGGCGGGTCGCCGCGGGCGGGGTGGTCCGCGGCCGCAAGGTCGGGCTCACATCCCGGCCGATGCAGCAGCTCCTCGGGGTCGACGAGCCCGATTTCGGGGTGCTGCTCGCGGACATGTTCACCGAGGACGGCGACGAGATCGCGCTCAAGTCGCTGCTCCAGCCCCGGGTCGAGGCCGAGATGGCGTTCGTCATGGCGCGCGACCTCGCCGGACCCGGCGTGACCGTGGCCGACGCGCTCACCGCCGTTGCGGGGGTGCTGCCTGCGATCGAGGTCGTGGACAGCAGGATCGCGGACTGGCGGATCACGCTCGTCGACACCATCGCCGACAACGCCTCATGCGGCAGGCTCGTGCTCGGCGGCGCCCTCACCCCCGTCGCCGGACTGGATCTGCGGCTCATGGGCATGCTGCTCTACCGCAACGGCGTACCGATCGACAGCGGCGCGGGGGCCGCAGTGCTGGGCAACCCGGCCCGCTGCGTTGCCTGGCTGGCGAACAAGCTGGGCGGGCTAGGCTCGGGGCTGCGTCGCGACGACATCGTCCTGCCGGGTGCATTGCACCGGATGACGCCTGCTCGACCCGGCGACGTCTTCCGGGCCGAGTTCGCCCGCCTGGGCTCGGTCACCGCGCGGTTCGGACAGGAGGCCGCGGCGTGAGCAGCCCGCAGGTCATGGCCGAGAAGCTGATCGAGGCCGAGCGGACGCGTACCCCGATCCCCCCGCTCACCCGCAGCCACCCCTTCCTCGACGCGGAGACCGCCTACAAGACCCAGGCCCTGGTTGTCGACGACCGGCTGCGTGCGGGCGAACGCATCGTGGGTGCGAAGCTCGGCCTGACCAGCAGGGTCAAGCGCAGCGCCCTGGGCATCGACGAACCGGTGTTCGGCAGGCTGACCTCGGGCATGTTGCTCCCCTCCGGCGCGCCGGTGCCGCTACACCAGCTCATCCACCCCCGCGCCGAACCGGAGATCGCGTTCCTGATCGGGCGACGGCTGGAGGGACCGGTGACCGCGGCCGGTGTGCTGGCCGCGACCGACTCGGTGATCGCCGCCGTCGAGATCATGGACACCCGCTACTGCGACCGCTTCCGACTGCCGGACTCCGTCGCCGACAACGCGGGCGCTGCGCGCGTCGTCCTGGGCGCGCGGCCCCGCCCGCCCACAGCGCTCGGCGATCTGCGGCTGCTGGGCTGTGTGTTCCGCTCCCGCGGCGAGGTCGTCGACACCGGCGCGGGCGGCGCGGTGATGGGCGACCCGGCGGCCGCGGTCGCGTGGCTGGTCAACGTGCTGGCCGGGCGCGGTGAGCATCTCCCGGCAGGGAGCATCGTGCTGTCCGGCGGCATCACGGCCTCGGTCGGGCTGCGGCCCGGCGCGACCGTGGTCGCCGAGTTCGACGGGCTCGGCTCGGTCGAGGTGCACACCTGAGCGAAGCATGCGAAGCGAGTATGGCGCTGAGAGGAACACGATGGACGTTGACTCCAGATGGCGCGGGTGAGGCGGTGCCCGACGTCAACATCTCACCGTATGACGTCAGCGTCGCGGTCCGCGAGGGCGAGACGCTGTTGCGTGCCATCGTGCGGGAGGGCTACAAGTACCGCTACGGCTGCAGGCGCGGCGGCTGCGGCTTCTGCAAGGTCCATCTCGTCCTCGGGGAAGTCACCTACGAGCGCCCGATCGACTCCCGCGTGCTGACACCCGACGAGCGCGTGTCGGGCATCTGCCTCAGCTGCCGGGCGGTACCCCTCACGAACGTGGTGATCGAACTGCAGGAAGGCGACCGGCTCCGCGGGGTTCCCCGGGCAGCGGGCAACTCGGCAGGTCCGGGCACCACCGGCAGCAGCGTCTGACAAGAGAGAATCGGAAGGGAACCACAGATGGGTGTCATCAGACTGGGTTACGTTCACCTGCGGGTGACCGACCTCGAGGAGGCCCGCAACCACTATTCGAACACGCTGGGCATGGAGGTCGTGCATGAGGAGCCCGGCAAGCTGTGGCTCAAATGCTGGGACGAGTGGGACCACCACTCCCTGGTGCTCGAGGAGGGCGGCGTCGGGCTGGTCAAGTTCGGGTACAAGGTCGACAACGACGACGACCTGACGGAGTTCGAGCAGCGCTCCCAGCAGTTCGGGGTGACCACGGCCCGGTTCAGCCGGGGCGAGAACCTGACCGTCGGCGACGGCGTGACGATCACCCTGCCCTCAGAGCAGACGCTCGAGCTGTACTCCGATATGGAGTTCACCGGCACCGACACCGGGTCGATCAACCCCGAGGCCTGGCCACGGAACATGCGCGGGGTCGGCACGCACTGGATCGACCACGCCCTCATCCCCGCCGAGGATCCAGGCTTGCTGGAGCGGTACATGATGGAGGTACTCGACTTCCGCCCCGCCGAGCGAGTCGTGGCGAGCATGGAACATCCCGACCTGATCGGTACCTGGCTGACCTGCGGAGACTCCCCGCACGACCTCGCCTGCATCAAGGGCCCCAACGGGAAGCTGCACCACTTCGCCTACCACATTGAGGATTGGGGCGCGATCCTGCGGGCTGGTGACATCTTCAGCATGGACGACGTGCCGATCGACATCGGGCCGACCCGGCACGGCATCACCCGCGGCACGACGATCTACTTCTTCGACCCCTCAGGCAACCGCAACGAAGTCTTCGCAGGCCTGGGCTACCGGGTCCACCGGGACTTCCCGACGATCAACTGGACCGTCGACCAGCTCGCCAAGGGCATCTTCTACCACGCCCGCGAGCTCAACGAGGCGTTCACCAGCGTCTTCACCTGACGTGACCGGAAGCGACCGGGCCCCCGGCAGCCTGCCGAGGGCCCGGTCGGAGTCTGATGCTCCACTTCGACCTTCGCGGTAACCGGCACGGCGTCGGGCACCACGCGGATCCGAACCGGGCAACGAATCAGGGTCGACGGCGGCACTGGCGAGGTCACGATCCTCGACGACGGCATCGCGGACACCTACGGGGCGAAGGCTCAGTGGCCGAGGCCCTCCGGGTCGGGGATCAGCTCGCCGCGGCGGTCCGGCGCGGGGCCCGGTCACTCGAACCGCAGGCAAGTTGCGGGTGCGTTTGCAGCGCACTGCCGGGGACGGATCTCGCTGCCGGAAGAACCGACGAGTCACCGCCCTCCGCGAAGTCGACGCGGCGCAACCCTCATGCAGGTGCCGAAGGATGAAGGAGACCTGGAATGACCACGACGATCAAGACCCGAGTCGGAATCGTAGGTGCGGGTCCATCTGGCCTGATGCTTTCCCACCTGCTCGCCCGGAGCGGAATAGACAACGTGGCCATCGACAGCAGGCCCCGGCAGGAGATCGAGACGACGCACCGGGCGGGCATCCTCGAGGACGGTGTGGTCAAGACCATCGTCGAGTCCGGTGTCAGCGACCGGGTGCACACCGCCGGGTACGAGCACCACGGCATCGAACTGCGGTTCGACCGAGCCGGGCACCGTATCGACTTCGCTGCCCTGGTCAATGCGAGCTGCTGGCTGTACCCGCAAACAGACGTCTTCATCGATCTCGCCAACGCCCGCGACCGGGACGGCGGCGACGTCCGCTTCGGGGTGCGGGACACCCGGGTCAGTGGCGTGGACGGGGACTCGCCGGTGATCCGGTTCGTCGACGCGGACGGGATCGACTGCGAGATCCGGTGCGAGGTGGTCGCAGGCACCGACGGGTCGCGCAGCATCTGCCGGTTCCTCATCCCGGAGAGCCAGCGGGTGCATTACTTCAAGGAGTACCCGTTTGCCTGGTTTGGCGTGCTCAGCGAATCACCGTTCAGCGCGCCCGAGCTGATCTATGCGCACTCCGAGCGCGGATTCGCGTTGATCAGCCAGCGCGCGGAGAAAATCCAGCGGCTGTATTTCCAGTGTCCGATCGACGAGGACGTCGAGCTGTGGTCGAACCAGCAGATCTGGGACGAGCTGCAGGCCCGGGTCGACGGCGACGACGGGTTCGAGCTCAAACAGGGGCCGATCTTCGAACGCACCCTGCTGCGGTTCCGCAGCTTCGTCGCCGAGCCGATGCGCTGGGGTCGGCTCGTCCTGGCCGGTGACGCGGCCCACACGGTTCCGCCAACCGGCGCGAAGGGGCTCAACCTGGCGATCAACGACGTGCGCATCCTGCACGAGTGCCTCGTCGACGCACTCGGTCCTGGCGGCAATCTGGATGCACTCGACGCCTACAGCCCGCGTGCCCTGGACCGGATCTGGAAGTCGGAGAACTTCTCGTACTGGATGACCCAGATGCTGCACACCCCGGCCGAAGCCGTCAGCTTCGACCTCAAACGGCAGATCGGCGAACTCAACGCGGTCGCGTCATCGAAAGCCGGTCAGACTTATCTCGCCGAGTCCTACACCGGTTGGCCGGACCAGAAGCTGGCCTGACTGCGTTCCTATCGCCAGCACCAGCGCTTGATGACGCCCGCGCCCGGAGGAGTTGATGACCACCCCACACGAGCGGCTGAGCGGGTACGGAGGCCGCTAGCACCCGAAGCGCGCGACCTTTCTTCCGCCGCAGCCTCCGGCGGCCAGCTGCTCGCGAAGACATGCAGCTCCGCCGCTCCCGAGCAGCGGGTACATGGTCCGAGCCGCGGCAGTACCTCCTGGGCGGCGGCCGCGCGACCTGGTGGAACGTCTCGTCGATCCGGCCCAAGGACGATGGGGCATGGCACGTCAACGCTGTCCAAGGCTCTCCTCTACTCACAGGGGTGGCGAGAGATGGACGCCGCGGCGAAGCGCCGCCAACGCCTCGGGATCGCGGTCGGCGAGCTCGTGGATGGTCCGCCGTCGGTACCGCAGCGTCTGGACGATGCCGATGGCCCACAGTACGTATTGGGTCGCGAAGGCCCATTTGAACGATGCGAGCCGGTAGTCGGTGGACTCCCCTGGAGTGGTCAGTTGCAGCACCAATCCGATCGCCATCACCGAGAGGAGCGTGCCGAGGAACGCGCCGCTGTTGACCACTCCGATGGCGCTGCCCAATCGATGCGGCGGGTTCGAGGTGCGCGCGATGTCAAAGGTCATGACCGCGCTGATCGTCGGGGCCGGGATGGCCAGCACCAGCACCACGAGCAGCCAGATCGGAGCCGGACCCGGCCACAGCAGCACGGCCGCCCAGATCACCATGACGACGCCGAGTACGCCGATCGCGATCAGGCTGCGGTAGTAGGGATGGCGCGCCATCACCATGCCCAGCGTCACGCCGTACCCGATCCCCGCGAACGCGAGCACCACCATCAGCGCCCCGGCGCCGCCCGGAGCGAGCCCCTGCCCGATGGTCAGGAACGGGTAGCCCCACATCACGCCGAACGTCATGCCCGTGAACAGGGCCATGAACCCCAGCCAGAAGCCCAGTCGGGTGCCTGGCTCCGCCCAGGCCGCGCGGACGCCGTGCCCCGCAGCGGCGAGCGCGCGGTTCAGGGGTAGCGGCGGCGGGCGGCCCAACGGCCCGTCGCGTAGTAGCACCAGCGCCACAATGCCGGCCCCGACGCTCACCGCAGCAGCCGACAGGAACGACGGGGTCCAGCCCGCCGCGGCGAGGACCGCGGCGAAGCCCACGGCGGACAGCACGAAGCCGAGCTGGTTGACCGGCCCGGTCGCCGTGGTCAGCCGGGCGCTGCGCTCGGGCGGGAACCATGCTGGGACCAGCCGCATCACGCTGATGAAGGTCAGCGCGTCACCGATGCCGAGGACGACGCGGGCCGCGAACGCCAGGGGCAGCGACCAGGCGAACGCGAACATCACCTGCGCGCCTGCCATGGTCAGCGATCCGATGACGATCAGGAGTCGCGATCCGTAACGGTCGATCAGGACCCCGACCGGCACCTGCAGCGCCGCGTACACCAACAGCTGCACCATCGAGAACGCCGCGAGCGTCGCCGCGGTGATCCCGAAGCGAGCGAGGGCGTCCGTGGTGGCGACGCCCAGCGACGAGCGTTGCAACACGGCCACGACCGCGGCGAACTGCCCGACGGTCAGCACGACCCAGGCCGTTCGCCCCCCGAGTGTGGGCGCGCTCCTCACGCCCGGTGCGAGTCCGGCGGCCGGGCCAACAGGATCGAGCAGTGCGGCCGCCCGTGGATCACGTGCTCGGCGACGACCGATCCGCGGTGGTGTTGGTAGCCGAGCACGATGATGTCGACGTCGAGCTCCCTTCCCCGCTGCAGGATGACCTGCGCGACGTCGTGCTCGGTGGCCTCGATCATCTCCCCGTGGACCTCGATCCCCGCCGCCGCGATCTGGTCCACGGCGTCCTGCACGACCTGCCGCTCCCGGACGTCGACGTCGTCTTCCTCCGACCACACGCCGAACCGGGAACCCGCGGAGATGTCCGCCGGGATGATGTGCCCGCGCGCCACGTGCAGCAGGTGCACCCTGCCTCCTGCCATCTTGGCGAACTGGATGGTCCGGTTGAGCGAGTCGTCGGGCGAGTCGGGTGAGGCGTCGATCGCGACGAGGATCCGGTCGTACATTCTGTCTCTACCTCACAACGTCGAAAACGGATGCAACTTCACGGGGTCGCGCTCCCGACCGGCGCCGGGCCTGCGACCGTTCCCGAGGGTTCGATCGGCGTCGAGTGCAGCTCGCGGGGGCCACGGGCGCGCGGCACGAGCACCGTCAGGACCATGCCGAGCAAGCACAGCCCGGCCAACACATAGAAGATCGCGTTGGTGCTGAGGCCCGCGGCGATCAACAGGCCACCGATCAGCGGTCCACCGATGCCGCCGAGGCGCCCGAACCCCGCGCACCACGCCACACCCGCACCGCGGACGTTGGTCCGGTAGTAGTTCGCCACGAAACCGTAGATCAGCGTCTGGGTGCCGCTGGTGCCGAGCCCGGCGATGGCGACGAACAGCAGCAGCAAAGCGAGCGGCAGGCTGACCGTCAGCAGCGCGATGGCCACCGCCCCGGTCAGGAAGCAGATGGCGACCACGGGCTTCGGGCCGAGCCGGTCGGCCACCCGTGAGCCGACAAGCGCGCCGATGACCGCACCGCCGTTGAGCACAAGCAGGAACGACAACGACCCTTTCGCATTGAATCCGGCGCGCAACATCAGCTCGGGAAGCCAGGTGTTGAGCGAGTAGACCAGGACGAGCCCGACCGCGCTCATCAGGCCGAGCAGGATCGTCGGTACCAGATACCCGGGCCCGAACAGGCCTGCGAACCCGGCGCGCTGCCGCCGGGGTTCCTGCTTGGCGGCGGGCTCCGCCTCGACCAGCGGCACGCCGGTACGTTCGGCGATCGCCCTTGCCTCCTCCATCCGGCCCCGGGACGCGAGCCAGATCGGCGACTCCGGCATCTTGAAGAACGCCAGCGGAAACAACGTGACCAACGGCAACGCACCGATCCAGAACATGCCGCGCCACCCGATCCCGGCGAGCAAGATGATCGCGAGCAGGGCCGAGATCAGGCTGCCCAGCGGCACACCGCAATAGGTGATGGCGTTGCAGAGGTTCTTCTTCCCCGGCGGCGCGAACTCCGCGACAATCGCCCCCGTAGTGGCCACGAGCGCCCCGACGCCGATGCCGGTGACGAACCGCAACAGCCCGAAACCGGTCGTGGTCGTCATCAGCGCGGTCAGACCCATGCCGATGGAAAACCACGCGTACGCGGTCAGCATCACCTTCCGCCTGCCGACGATGTCCCCGACGCTACCGGCGAGCAGCGCACCCACCAGCACGCCGACCAGCGCATAGCTTCCGAGCGCACCCCCGAGCCCGGGGCTGACCGGTCCGATCTGGCTGGGGTCGCGCAGGAACGTCGAGACCACTGTGCCGTAGACGACGAGGTCGTACCCGTCGAACATCAGGCCGACCGTGGCGAGCGCCACGACCCACACGACGGTGCTGCGACGTCGGGCCTCCTGCTCGGGCGTCATCACGTTCGCTGTCGACATGCGCGACCTCCATCGCTACGCGCGGACGGACGACCTCGTGCAATCCGCCCGACCGTCCCGGGGTGGGCCCTGCACCATACGATCCACAAGATCGGACGAAGCGGACAACCGGTTCTTCCATCGAACGGAAACACCGGTTGATGCGGGCGTCTCCCGGCCCAGAGGGTGGGGGTGGTCCGGAGCGTCGAGTCCCATCCAGAGGGGTAAGAACGATGCAGTTCTATCTCAACGGCTACAAGCCCGGTGACCCGCTCATCGAGGACCAGCACCCGTCGGTCGCGCAGCGGCGCGGGAGGCCTGCCCGAGGAGGCCGATGTCCTGATCGTCGGGTGTGGTCCGGCCGGGCTGGTGCTGGCGGCGCAGATGGCGAACTTTCCCGACATCAGGACCGTCGTCATCGACCGCAAGGACGGTCCGCTCGAGGTTGGCCAGGCCGACGGCGTCGCCTGCCGCACGGTCGAGATGTTCGAGGCGTTCGGCCTGGCGATCGTCTGGTCGACGAGGCGTACTGGGTCAACGAGGTCTGCTTCTGGCGGCCGGACCCGCGAAGACCGGACCAAGATCACGCGCACGGGGCGCATCCAGGACACCGAGGAGGGCTTGTCGGAGTTTCCTCACGTGATCGTCAACCAGGCGCGGCTGCTCGCCTACCTGCTCGACCACATGGAGCGCTCGCCGAGCCGGCTGCAGCCGTTCTACGGCCTGCACGCCAGCGACGTCGAGGTCGACACCAGCGGCGTCGTCGGAGTACCCCGTGACGGTCACCGCTGCGCGCACGCTGAAGGACCTGCGAGGAGACCGGGGAGACCTCGACGATCCGGGCCAAGTACGTCGTCGGGTGCGACGGCTCGCGCAGCGCACATCCGCACCGCGATCGGTCGCGAGCTGGTCGGTGACCCGATGAACGAGTCCTGGGGCGTCATGGACGTCCTTGCGCGTCACCGACTTTCCCGACATACGGCTCAAGTGCGCGATCCACTCCGCGCGACCAGGGCAACATCCTGATCATCCCGCGCGAGGGCGGGTACCTCGTCCGGTTCTACATCGAGCTCGACGACGTTCGCGACAAGCGAGATGCTCGAGAACCGGAGTGTGACGCCCGGAGAAGCTGGCCGACGGTCGCGAACCGGATCCTGCACCCGTACACCCTCGAGGTGAAGGACGTCGGGTGGTGGTCGGTCTACGAGATCGGCCAGCGTCTGTGCGACAAGTTCGACGACGTGCCGGCCGACGGAGATGGCCACCCGCCTGCCGCGGGTGTTCATCGCCGGCGATGCATGTCACACGCACAGCGCCAAGGCCGGCCAGGGCATGAACGTGTCGATGGCCGACACCTGGAACCTCGGATGGAAGCTGGCGGTCCGTCCTCAGGGGAACCGCCAAGCCCGAACTCCTGCACACCTACTCCGCGGAACGTCAGACGGTCGCCAAGCAGCTCATCGACTTCGACCGCGAGTTCGTCCAAGATGTTCAGCGCGCGCCCGACCGAGTCCGCGGCGATGCGGACGTCAGAGGGTGTCGACCCGGAGGAGTTCCAGCAGCTACTTCGTCACCCAGGGCCGCTTCACCGCAGGTGTCGCGACCACGTACGCGCCGTCGATGATCACCGCCGAGGCGATCGTTCCAGCATCTCGCGGAGGGCTTCCCGGTCGGGATGCGCTTCCACTCCGCACCGGTCGTCCGGCTGGCCGACGCCAAACCGGTCCATCTCGGTCACGTCGCCCGCGCGGACGGTGCCTGGCGCCTCTACATCTTCGCCGACCGCGAGCGACCCGACGAGCGGCGACTCCCACGTCCGGCAGCTGTGCGAGTTCCTGGAGTCGGACGCGTCTCCGATCAGGCGCGTTCACGCCTGCCGGCGCCGACCCCGACTCGGTCATCGATGTTCGGGCGGTCTTCCAGCAGGGTCATCGTGACCTCGCCGTCGACAAGATGCCGTCGGTCCTGCTGCCGAGGAAGGGCAAGTTCGGCCTCGATCGACTACGAGAAGATGTTCTGCCCCGACCCGAAGGCCGACGACATCTTCGAGCTGCGAGGCGTGAACCGCGAGACGGGCTGCATGGTCGTCGTCCGCCCCGACCAGTACGTCTCGCATGTGCTTCCGCTGCACGGACACGAAGCATTGGCCGACTTCTTCGCCGGGATCCTCAACCCAGGATCAGCCATCACTTAAGGAGCAGGCATGGCAGACCGGACGTACGCGATCAGCGAGATCGTCGGAACATCGCCCGTCGACGTGAACACGGCGATCAGGAACGGCGTCAAGCGCGCGAACGAGACGCTGCGCAACCTCGACTGGTTCGAGCTGCTCGCAGTGCGCGGTGCGATCCTGAATGGGGAAGTCAACCACTATCAGGTCACGCTCAAGGTGGGCTTCCGGCTCGAGGACACAGCGGAGTAGGACAAGCTGGGGGACGAGCCGCCCGGCTTCCGGGCGCTCCGGGGCGGCGAGGAGGGCACGCGGGGTGGCGGGCAACTGCGTAGCGGACGGCCGCAGCGTCGTCAGCAAGGTGTCCGCGGTCATGGGGGCCTTCGCACCGGTCATCGAGGATCTGAGCGGGGTGACGGGCAGTGACGTACGTCTGGGTCTGCTCGACCGCTGCCGCGTCGCCTACATCGAGAAGGTGCCCGGGTGCCGACCGAGCTCGCCCTTCACTGCGGCCGCGACACTGCCCGCGCACGCGACGGCCCTCGGTAAGGCGCTGCTCGCCTTCTCGACGCCCGACGTCGTCGACAAGGTGATCGGCCAGGGACTGACACGCTACACAGCTGCCACCATCACCACCGCCTGCCGGCTCGTCCATGCCCTGACGACAACGCGGCGCAGAGGTCTCGCGTTCGAGCGAGGCGAACTGGCGAAGGGCTATCTGGCCGCCGCAACGCCGATCTTCGGGCCCAGGGGCGAGATCGTGGGTGCGCTCGCTCCTGGACCACCGTCCGCAGCCCTCTCGGCGCTCGAACATCACCGCCGGGAGACCAGGCAAGGCCCGTCGAGCGCGTCGCTGATGGATCACATCGACCGCCGCACGGCGCAGCCGACGAGGTAGGTCAGCTCGCGCTGCGGCTCCGGCCGCTTCCGTCATCGGCGTCTGGTTGAACGCAACGCCGTGGCTCACCGGATTCTGCTCCTCGCCAGATAGCTGCGCCGCTGGGTCGCGACCAACTCACGGGATCCTGCGCGAGCGGCGACGACTACGGCCGCCTGGATCAAGTGGAGCAACCCTGCACCACGTCGGGTCGCGGCCCCCCCTACATCGCACACCGCGATGCGGCCATGAGGAGAAGCTGCCGATCCCGGCGGCCCGCCAACAGCACCGCCCGTGGTCGACCGGAGCGGACCGCCGCGCGCTCGGTCCCCACGCTGCTCGCCTAGCTGGGGCGAAGCACCGCAACCACCCTGCACAGATCACGCTCCAGGCCACGCTCCGGGCCGCGCGGCCGATTACGCACCGCCGCAGCGTGGGAAGCTGGGACGGCTCGTGCAACGGTTCTTCCCACCGGACGGAAGGACCGTTGATACCCGCGCGCCGGGCTCGGAGGGTGAGGGCGCCGACGGAGCGACTCGCCCGTCCGGCAAGAGAGGACGCGACGTGACTGACAAGGACACCTTCCGGCACGTCATCGGGCACTTCGCCAGCGGCGTCACCGTACTCACCGCCCACCACGATGACGGCGACTTCGGCGCGACGGCGAGCGCCGTCTCCTCATTGTCGCTGGAGCCGCCGATGCTGCTGGTGTGTCTGAATCGGCGGAGCACGACGCAAGAGGCCATCCACGGCAGCAGGCGGTTCGGCGTGAACATCCTGGACGAGAACCAGGGCATCGTCGCCGAACGATTCGCCTCAGCGGGGTCGGCTGACAAATTCGCCGGGTTGGAGGTGGAACGGGGGAAGGGCGACCTACCATTGTTGGCCGACTCCCTTGCCTTCTGTGAGTGCAGCGTGGCGGAATCGGTGACGGCCGGAACACATCGAGTCTTCTTGGCCGACGTCACGCGCGCGGTCGCGCGGGAGGGGTCGCCGCTCACCTACTTCCGCGGCAAGTTCGGCCGGTTCGAGGTGGAGCAGGACCGAGTCGTCTACGCCGAGCTGCGCGGCCGCATCCTGACTCGAGCGATCTCGCTGAACGCCGCACTCGACGTGGGCAGGCTGGCGACCGAGCTCGATTCGCTGCCCGCGACCGTCTATCACGCGGTCACCAAGCTCGTGGCGGATGGGCTACTCGCCCGGGACCCGGAGCGGGGCTACGTCGTCAGGCCCGTGACCCCCGAGTCGTCGGAGCACGCCTTCGACGCGCGGTGTGCGATGGAGTTGGGGGTCGCCGCGGCGACCGTCGGGCAGGTGCCGACGGAGCGGATCGCGGAGCTCCGCACGCTGATGGCGGAGACCGAGCCCCTCGTCGTCGAGGGACGGTTCGTCGACATCGAGGCTTACACCCGGCACAACCAGGCCTTCCACAACGCGCTCGTGAACCTCGCGGACAACCCGACGCTGTCCGACGCCTACCAGCGCCTGGGCGTGTCGGGCTTGATGGTCTCCCTGCTCCGTGAGGGATCCGAAGCAGTCCAGGAGATCATCGACGACCATCGGGCCATCGTCGACGCCTACGAGCGAGGCAGCTTGCTCGACGCCGTCGCGGTGATCAAGCGGCACAACGAGAACGCGAAGGAGACCACCCGCCGGGCTATCGTCGATGCGGGTGGCGAACTCTGACCCCGGCGATCCTCGGCAACGCAATCGCGCCGACGTCCTCTCAACCTGAAGGAGCAGACATGGCCGATCGAACCACCCTGAAGCTGGGCGTCCGACTCGAGGACAAGGCGGTGTAGGAGGCAGTTGTGGGAGGAGTCGCGCGCTTCCGGGTGTTTCGGGGAGCGGAAGGTGTCGGAGATGTGTTCGGTCCGACCGTCGTCGCGTTCGGCAAGTTCGATGGCGTCCACGTCGGGCACAGGGCGCTGCTTGCCCGTGCCGCGGCCTCGGCTCGGCGCCTGGGTCTCCCACACGGCGCGGTGACCTTCGAGCGTCACCCGCATGCGCATCTCCGCGGCGGCCGGGTACCAGCCGCCTTGACCTCCCTCGCAGACCGGTTGCGGCTGCTCCGGGACGCCGGAGCGGCGTTCGTCGTCCTGCTTCCCACCGACGGGTCCGTCCTCGGAATGCCCGCTGAGGACTTCGCCCGCGATGTGCTTCGCGTCAGGATGGGCGTGCGGCTCGTGGTCGTCGGCGAGAATTTCCGGTTCGGTCGCGGCGGCGTCGGCGACATCGTCACACTGCGCAGGCTGGTGTCGGCGACCGGCGTGGACGGCGTCGAGGTGGGGATGACGGCGGTCGGTGGCGAGGCTGTTTCAGCCACGCGGATCCGGACCTGCCTCGCCCGAGGCGATATCCCCAGCGCAACCGAGCTCCTCGGTCGCCCGTACGACGTCCTCGGACGAGTGTGCACAAGTGAACGCGCGTCGGCAACAGTCCGGGTGTCGGCCGACCGCGCGTTACCGGCACCTGGCTGCTATCAGGCGTCGTTCCGGCCCGAAAAGCAGAGCGGCGGGTGGCGGCCTACGGTCGCCACGCTGCACTCCCCTGTTGCGGAGCCGCACCACCTCGAGGTCGCCTGGAATGGGGACTATCCGCTTGCTCTGTCTGCGGGTCGTCCCATCCGCCTCGCCTTCGAAGGCCGGGTCCCGGCACCGCAGCGATGATCAACCCTGCCGCCGGGCGGCCAGGCAGGGCGCGACGGTCAGGTCGCTGATGATCACATCGACCGCGCACCGCGCAGCCAGTGAGGCTAGCTCAGCTCGCGCTGCGGTTCCGGCCGCGGTGATCGCGGAGGCGGCCTGCTCGGGCGGGACGAGTTGGGTGTGGTTCGGGGCGGGTTCGAGCAGGGTGGCACCATCGACGGCCGGATCGCGGCAGGCGACTGGTTCGTCACCCCCCTGGGAGCCGCAATACCTCAACGACGTACACGACCTGCGCGTGCTCAACGACCCCCGCGGCGTCTTCCCCCCGCCGGACCAGTCCTGGGTGACAGCGAACCGCGCCGCGTTCGCTCGCCTGCCCGAGACCACCCGCGCAGTATTGGGGCGGATCCGGCTCACCCTCGCCAACGTGACCGCGATGGACCGCGCCGTCAACCTCGACGGCCTCGACCCGCTCGCCGCGACGCGCGCCTGGATTGACCAGCACCACGACGCATCTCGACGTGGCGCCGCTGACGAGGAGCGAAGATGGCCACGGTCGAGTCGAGCTCGAAGGATCGCAGCGCTGTAGTGGAGGTGTGTGGACATGACCGGTGCAGTACCTGGCATACGGCTGAACAACGGGGTGGACATTCCGCAGGTCGGGTTCGGCGTCTTCCGGATGCCCGACGACGCCACCACGGAACGGGCCGTGCTCACGGCAATTGAGTGCGGCTACCGCAGCATCGACACGGCCGCTCTGTATGGGAACGAGGCAGGCGTCGGGCGGGCCGTCGAGGGCTGCGGGCTCCGCCGCGACGAGCTGTTCGTCACCACCAAGCTCTGGAACGACGAGCAGGGCTACGACAGCACGTTCCGCGCGTTCGAGGCGAGCCTGCAGCGGCTCGGCCTGGACTACGTGGATCTCTACCTGATCCACTGGCCCAAGCCGAGCCTGAACCGCTACGTCCAGACGTGGCGTGCCTTCGAGAAGCTCTACGCCCATGGAAGGGTCCGCGCGATCGGGGTGTCGAACTTCCAGATCGCCCACCTGCAGCGGCTGCTCGACGAAACCCAGGTCGTTCCGGCGGTCAACCAGATCGAGCTGCACCCGCAGCTTCAGCAGGGGTCGTTGCGGCGCTTCCACGCCGCGCACGGCATCGCAACCGAGGCGTGGAGCCCCCTTGGTCAAGGCCAGGCGCTGCAGAGTCCGGTCGTCGCGGAACTGGCCCGGCGCCACGGCCGCACCCCGGCGCAGGTCGTGTTGCGCTGGCACCTGCAGCTGGGCAACGTGGTGATCCCGAAGTCAGCCACCCCGTCGCGGATCCGGGAGAACATCGCGCTGTTCGACTTCACCCTGAACGACACGGACATGGCGGCGCTCGCCGGGCTGGAGGCCGGCACGCGCCTGGGCCCCGACCCTGACGAACGCGACACCCGGCCGCGGCCAGGCTTCTCCAGCGCCGGTGGCCGCTGGGTTCCCGGAGGCTGACAACAGTTGCCGCGGCAAACGCGCCGCCCGCTCCAGATGGGCGACTACGTCACCGACGGTCCCGATGCGCGCCCACTCGTCGTTGAGGATCACCAGACCGAACCGGTCCCCGACGGTCACGACGACGTCGACCATCGTCAACGAGCCGATCCCGAGGTCGTCGCCGAACCGGGCCCCAGCGGTGCCGTCGGTCTGGTCGACGCCTGCGATGGCGGCGAGGACCTCCGCTACCGCCTCCGGAACCGGTAACGGCGTGGTGGTGCGAGCACCCTGCTCACAGTCACATGCAGCAGTTGCTGCTGCACCTCAATCACCGGCCGCGACGGCCAGCCTGTGAGTGCCGAGAACCGTGTCACTGCCGCTGATCAGCGCCTTCGCGGCCAGCCGACCTCGCAGACGCGACTCGTTCACCGCGCAGCATGATCGCTCACATGGCGCCTCGGTTGCATGTCTGACGCTCACCCGCGTCCACGCGCGCCGGCGGTCGCGCCAACCCGCGCGCTCGCGACACCACCAGTCCACAACCGCCGTCGACTTCATCACTCGCCGCACGCCACCACCACGACTCGTCTGGCCGCGCGACCCGAGCAGGCCATGGTGGCCACTATGAGGAGGAACACCGCACCAACAGGCTGGCGAACAGCTACCTGCGGCTGTCCCGACTGCGCATCGACCCGCTGGTCGACGACCTCCCAATCTCGGGTTCCCCCTTCGCGCGGATAGCCGCGGGCCTGGCTGAGATTTAACCGCGACTACCGCTGAAGGCAGAACACGCGGAGCCCATCGACCAGGCCGTTTGGCCACGACGTAGTGGGCGACCTGGCCGCGCTTTCCCGCCGGGACAGACCCGCTTGCAGCGACGCGCACCCTCGCAAGGGCCCCGAGCGCGTCACGGCACTCCCGGACCACCTGCCTGCTGTGCGGCGGTTGTCGCCTGCCCGGTGTCGATAACCCCTCCACCCCGGACGAGACGGCCGAGCAGGTCGTCCAGCGTCTGCACCTCGTCACCGGTGTAGGAGGCGAAGACCCGCTCGAGGTTGCGCACGTGGACCTCGGCAGCCTGCTCGAGCTTGCATCGACCCGCCGCCGTCAGCGCCGCGAAGCTGATCCGCCGGTCGGTGGGAGAGGGAACGCGCTCGACGAGACCCGCGGCCGTCATGCGATCGAGCAGTCGGGTGACGCCTCCACTGGTGAGCGCGATCTGGTCCGCCAAGGCGCCCAAGGTCAACCCGCCAGGAGAGCGAGCGATCCGCAGCATCGCCTCGAACCACGTGTGCGGGATGCCACACTCGCGCTCCAACGCCGCACCCAGCTGACGCTCGAGGGCACTGTAGGCCTCCACGAGCCGCCCGAACGTCGTGACGAGCTGGTGATCGACAGCAGCACTTCCCGTCATGACCGAAACCTTACCCAGCAGAGGTTGACAGTTCAAGCATAACTGGTACCGTTCCTTGCGTAGGAAGAATCTGACCAGTCAAGGAAAAGGAGGACTTCGATGCGTATCGGGATCCTGGGTGCAGGCAACGTCGGTACCGCAGTCGCGTCCGCGGCCGTACGGGCCGGGCACGACGTCACCATCGCGGCGATCAGCGCCGCCAGCGCGGAGAAGGCGGCACGGAGCGCGGGCGCACGGGCGGCGGCGTCCAACGCCGAAGCCGTGCAGCACGCCGACGTCGTGGTGCTGGCCGTTCCGTACGCCGCGGTCGCCGGGGTCGCAGGCGAACTCGGTGAGGACCTCAACGGAAAGGTCGTCATCGACGCGACGAACCCCCTCAATGACACCTACACCGACCTGGCGACCGGCGACGTTTCCGCCGCCGAGGAGCTGCAGGCCCGGCTGCCGGGCACGGCCGTCGTCAAGGCGTTCAACACGATCTTCGCCGGAAGGCACGCCGATCCCACGGAGGACGGCAGGCCGCTGGACCTGTTCCTCGCGGCCGACGACGACGCCGCCAAGGCCCAGGCCGCCGAACTGGGTGCCTCGCTCGGCTACCGCGTGATCGACGCGGGCGGACTGCGGATGGCCCGGTCGCTGGAGGAGATGGCATTCCTCAACATCACGCTCAACGCCCGCAACGGGTGGGCCTGGCAGAGCGCCTGGAAGCTCGTCGGACCGGTCGGGGGCGCGGCGTGAGCATCAACCCGGTGCGCCTGAACCACGCGGTCCTGTTCGTCGCCGACCTGGCCCGCGCCGAGCGTTTCTACGTCGAGATCTTCGGCATGGCCGTCGCCGCCCGCGAGCCGCGCGCGAACGCCGCGTTCCTGCGGCTCCCCCGCTCGGGCAACCACCACGACCTCGGCCTGTTCGGCGTCGGGCCGACCGCGGCCCCCAAGCGGCGCGGCGGCATCGGGCTCTACCACCTGGCCTGGCAGGTCGACACCATCGACGAGCTCGAGAACGCCCGCGACGCGCTGCTCAGCGCGGGCGCCTACACCGGCGAGTCCAGCCACGGCGCCACCAAGAGCGTCTACGGCGCCGACCCGGACGGCAACGAGTTCGAGATCATGTGGATGCTCCCCCGCGACGAGTGGGGCGACTACGAGAACAGCGCACCCATCGACCACCTCGACCTGAACGCCGAACTCCGGCGCTGGCGCGGCGTCGGCACGGCAGGCCGCCTGCTGCCCGGCTCGGTCGACGAGCCAGCCGGGGAGCACCGGTGACCGGGAACCCGGCCTTTGGCCAGCCGGTCGTCGCCACCACCGGCAACGCGGATCCGGCCGCGCCGTTGGTGGTATTGCTACACGGCCGCGGCTCCCACGAACGCGAGATCCTCGCCCTCGCCGACCACCTGCCCGAAGGCCTCGCCTACGCGGCCGTGCGCGCACCCCTCCCGGAAAGCGGGGGATACGCCTGGTTCGCCAACCGTGGGATCGGCCGTCCGATCGGCGACTCGCTGCGCGCCACCATGGACTGGTTCCGCACGTGGCTCGACGACGTCGCCCCCGCCACCC
Organism: uncultured Gammaproteobacteria bacterium; assembly: GCA_963731465.1. Lineage (GTDB taxonomy): Bacteria > Pseudomonadota > Gammaproteobacteria > Steroidobacterales > Steroidobacteraceae > Bog-1198. Next base: position 318,582 of record CAVSVK010000009.1, on the reverse strand, counting down.
GCCCGGTACTCCTCATCGGGTTCAGCGGCGGGGCGGCGTTCGCAGGCGGCCTGGTGCTCGACGACCCGGCGCGCTACGCCGGTGCCGCCATCCTCTCCGGGACACTCCCCTTCGACGCGGGCCTCGCCACCACACCCGCCCGCCTGGCGGGCCTACCCGTCTTCGTCGCCCACGGCGACCACGACACCGTCATCCCCCGCGACCTGCTCGACCCGCACATGGGACTACCTGCTCGGCCCGTCCGGCGCGCCGACCACCGCCCGCCGTGATCCGGTCGGACACACCATCGCCGCGCCCGCGCTCGCCGACCTCACCCGGTGGGTACGGGAGCGCCTCGCGTTCCTCACCCACCGAGGACGACCCGCGCCAGGCCCGACGAGCTGGGCCACGCTGCCTGACGACGTGCTGCCCGCCCGCTCCGGCGTCCGCCCGGCGGTGAGCAGCTCCATCCCCCAGGAACAACGCAGCGACAACGCGCCGGTCGAGCTCCAGGAGCAGCTGCTCGCCCGCATCAGTGCGCTGCCCGGCGTGTCCACCCGCCAATCGGCGATCTCCGTGCCCGGCGCACACGGCTTCATGCTCCCCCCGCCGCGGCGCGGCCCGGACGACGCGTTCCTCGTGCCCGCCACCGGCGAGTTCGCCCACCTCCACCCCGGCCACGACGGCTCACTGCACCTCGCGCTGCCGCCCGTCCTCGCCACCGACCTGCTGGCCAAGGGCTGGGGAGCCGCCCACCCACTCGCCGGAGTACGCCTCACGCCCGGGATGGTCATGCTGTTCGGACCACGCGACACCAACGAACTCGACGTGGTCAGCGGCGTCGTCGCCGCCAGCCACGCCTGGGCCACCCGTGACCTCGCCTGCGACCACCCGGCCTGCTAGAGCGACGGGGGACACCCCTCGTGCCAGGTCTGGCTTGATCTGCCTGGCGGCCGCCGGAGGGATGTGCCTGCTCAGCGACGGTCACGGGTAGACCTCGGCGGTCACCAGGCACCGGCGGCCATCTCGCTGCCCGGCGTGTGCTACCTACGCCCCGGTTACTCCGAGATCGATGCGCCGACCTCCCGTGTGGTGCGACAGGGCAGCCTGCCGACATCGCAGATGCCGTGCGAGGTCCCGCGAGAGCGTGCCTGCCGCGACGACCAGCGCAGGCCGCCACGCGGCGACATCCCTGGCGAGAGCTGTGGTCTGGAGCTCGATCGCGGCCACGACGTGACCACCCACGCCGAACACCGGCGCCGCCAACGCACACGAGTCCGGCCGCAGCTCGCGGTCACACACCGCGAGCCTCGTGGCCCGGATGGTTCGGAGCGTGGCCCGCATGAGCTGGGGGTTCGTGATGGTGAACGGCGTGTAGGGCCTCAGGCCGCGCGCAAGCAGAGCATCGACCATCTGCGGCGGTGAGAACGCGAGCAGAGCTTTGCCCAACGCCGACGCATGCGCAGGCAGGCGGGCCGCCGGACAGTGCCGCGAGACGGGTTCGTGCAGGGAGTCTTTCTGGACGTAGGCGACGCTGAGCGCATTGTCGAGGACCCCGACGCGGGCGCTGACCCCGATCGCCCGGACCAGGTCCTCCATGATCGGCACGGCGCAGTCCCGGAGTGCAGCGACGGGATCGTCGAGATCATCGGCAGCCGCGGAGATGCGGCCGATCGTGCGCAGCGGCGTACCCGCCCGATAGGTCCCGTCGTCCGCCCGTTCCAACAGCCGCCAGGCCGCAAGATCGGTGGTCAGTCGGTGGACGGTGGACAACGGCAGCTCGCACCGCATCGCGATCTCGGTGAGCGTCCGGCTCCCCTCGAAGATCGCCAACAAGATCATACTGATCTTGCCGGCGACCGTGCGGCCTGGCTGGTTCGACCTGCCCGCCATCTATCAGTGCCCTCCACCCTCGACGATCTCCTCGGTCGTTGATCCCCGGCGGCAGTCCATCTGGCCAGAACCGCGCGCAGTAGTAGCGGGCTTGACGATGGCAGGCCGGAGACCAGCAGCCTTGCCTGGTCGGCGTCGCCTTCGCACCGGGAGAACGCCCAGGTGGTGACGCCTCTGAGCGGGACGACCGCGAGCATCAGGCCGGGCGGCCCTCCTGCTCAGTGGATCGGGGACGCATGCCGGGGCGGGCAGGCCAGCAGGATCGAGTACTGCGGATGCTGGTGGATCACCCGCTCCGCAGTACGGGAACCGCGATGATGCTGATGGCCGAGTACGAGCAGATCGACGTCGAGTTCCTCCGCGCGCTGCAAGATAACCGCGGGCAGGTCGTGCTCGGTCGCGCTCACGATCTCGCCGTGGGCAACGACGCCCGCCACGCTCAGCTTGTCGACCAGCTGCTGCACCACCCGGCGGTCGACGTCCTCGACGTCGTCCTCGGCCGTCCAGACACCGAGCCGCGAGCCCGCGGTGATGTCCTCCGGCACGATGTGGCCACGCGCCACGTGCAGCACGTAGACGGTTGCGCCGGTCAGCTTCCCGATCTGCTCGGTGCGCTCGATCGCGATCCGGTTCTGTTCGGTCGGCGTCGCGTCGATTGCCACGAGGATGCGGTCGTACATCTCAGGCCCCCAACGTCACGGTGTCTGCGTGGATTCGGCGGCCGTCGACACTCCGGTACCGGTCGGCTCGATGCGGATCGGATGGAGATCGTAGTGACGGCGGCCGACCGGGACCAGCAGGGTGAGCAATGCGCCGACCAGGCCCACCCCGGCGAGCACGAAGAAGATCGAGTTGAGGGCGAGCCCGGCGGCGACGAGCAGGCCGCCGACCAGTGGGCCGCCGACCCCGCCCAGCCTGCCGAAGCCCGCGCACCAGGCCACGCCCGCGCCGCGGACGTTGGTTCGGTAGTAGTTGGCCACGAAACCGAAGATGAGGATCTGGGTTCCGCTGGTGCCCAGCCCCACGACCGCGATGAACACCAGCAGCAGGCCGACGGGCAGACCGACGGTGAGCAGCAGGATCGAGACCGCGCCGATGAAGAAGCTCGCGGCCACCACCAACTTGGGTCCGAACCGGTCTGCGACCCGCGAGGCGATCAGCGCGCCGACCGCGGCACCGCCGTTCAACACGAGCAGGAAGGCCAGCGAGCCCGTCGTCGAGAACCCGGCGCGCCCCATCAGCTCCGGAAGCCAGGTGTTGAGGGCGTAGACCAGCACCAGACCGACCGCGCTCATCAGTCCCAGCACGATCGTCGCGAACCAGTACTCGCGCCCGAACAACCCGGCGAAGCCCGCACGTTCCCGCTTGGACGTCGCGTCACCGCCGTCACTGCCGTCACCGCCGTCGACCGTGGGTGCCGTGGGCGTCGGCATGCCGGTTCGTTCAGCCAGTGCGATCGCCTCGTCCATCCGGCCGCGGGAGGCGAGCCACGCCGGTGACTCCGGCATCTTGAAGAACGCCAACGGCAGGAGCGTGACCAGCGGGAGTGCACCGATCCAGAACATGCCGCGCCAGCCGATCGATCCGAGCAGGAGGATCGCCAAGAGAGCGGCCAACAGACTCCCCAGCGGAACGCCCGAGTAGCTGATGGCATTGCACAGGTTCTTCTTGCCCGGCGGCGCGAACTCGGCGACGAGCGCGCCGGTCGTGCCGACCAGGGCACCGACACCGATGCCGGTGAGGAACCGCAGCAGCCCGAACGCGGCGGTGCTCGACACCAACGCGGTCGCCCCCATCCCGACGGCGAACCAGGCGTAGGCGACGAGCATGACCTTGCGCCTGCCGACGATGTCACCGACGCTCCCCGCAGCCAGGGCCCCCACCAGCACCCCGACCAGCGCAAAGCTGCCAAGGGCACCGCCCAGCGCCGGCGTCACCTGGCCGATCTGGCTGGGGTCCTTGAGAAAGCGGGGCAGAACCGCGCCATAGACGACGAGGTCGTAGCCGTCGAAGATCAATCCCAGCGTGGCGATCGTGACCACCCACGTCAGCGTGCGACGCCGGAGCGCCACCCGCTGCCGATCCTGGTCGGTGTCCCTGACGTTCGTTGTCATCGTGGGTGCCCTTCGCGAAGGCGCGGCGGAACAGCTGCGCTCAGCGTCGTCCGATTCGTCCCGGCTTCGCGCCGGCGATCCACCTAGGTCATCGGAGCGTCGAACCGGGAACGCCGGACCGCGTCAGATTTCTGCTCCGAGGATCTCCGCCATGCGTGCTCCGATCAGCACGCACGTCGCCATGGTCGCGACGCTGACGATCCGCGGCATGATCGAGGCATCCGCGACACGGAGGTTCTGCACACCATTCACCCGCAACTGCGGGTCGACCACCGCGGCCGAGTCCCGACCCATGCGACAGGTGCCGACCTCATGGAAATACGTGGTGGCGCCGTTGCGCACGAACTCGACCATCTCAGCGGGCGAGAGCGTCCTGCCGGGCATCACCTCGCGCCTCGCGAACGGGCGCATCGCCGCGGAGTTGCCGAGCTCGCGACACAACTCGATGCCCTCGGCCAGGGCGGCGACGTCGTCGGGATGCGACAGGAACGCGGCGTCCAGGATCGGCCTGTCCGCCGGATCAGCGGACTGCAGCTGCAACCTGCCCCGGCTCTTCGGTGCGACCAGGCCCGCGCACAGCGCCCAACTGCTCGCAGGCGGGTTGTACTGCTTGGCCAGCACCTCGCTGGCATACGGGATCTCGATCTGCACGATGTTGATGTCAGGAGACGCCAGGCCGCTGTCGGACTCCCAAAACCCGGCCGCGTTGGCCGCGCTGTTACGCGGCGCCTGGGGCTCGTCGGGCTCCCACAGACAGCCGCCGTGCAGGATGTGGTCCTGGAAGTTCGCCCCCACCTCCGGCGCGTCCACAACCACCTGGATGCCGTGGCCACGCAGATCCGCGGCGTCGCCGACACCGCTGAGCATCAAGATCTTCGCGGTGTTGATACCGCCCGCGCTCAGGATGACCTCGCTCGTGGCCCCGATGACGACGTTCTGCCCGCCGACGTTCACCTCGACGCCGGTCGCCCGGTCGCCGCGCAACACCACCCTGTTCACATGCGCCTGGGTCAGCAGCGTGATGTTCCGCTGCGCCAACACCGGGTAGAGAAACGCCTTGGCCATGTTGTGACGCTGCCCGTCACGGATGATCTGGTTCATCAGCGCGAAGCCGCCCGCGCCCTCCTCACGAGCACCGTTCTGATCCGGCAGCACCGGATGGCCGAGCTCCCCGGCCGCCTCCAGCAAGGCAGGCACGAGCGGCGAAGGGTCGTGGGCGGGCTGGCACCAGACCGGGCCACCCTGGCCGCGGTAGCGGGCGTCGGCTTCCCCCTGCCAATCCTCGATCCGCCGGTAGATCTGCAGGCCGTGCTCATAGCCCCACGCCGGGTCACCGGTCACGTCGACCCAGTGGTCCAGATCCGCCTTGAAGGGACGCGCCCAGATCGTCGCGTTGATGCTGGTGCCACCACCCACCACGCGGCCCATGTGCTCCGGGATCGCACGACCGTTGACCCCCGGACCCGGGATCGCGACATCACCCCAGTCCCGCTCCGAGCCCAGGTTGGCGAACCACTGACCCGGATCGAGAACCTGCGGGGCGGTATCCCAACCCCCCGCCTCGATCAGCAGGACGTTGATCGACCTGTTCGCCGCCAGACGGCTCGCGATCACACAGCCCGCACTCCCCGATCCACACACGACGTAGTCATAGGAAGACTCCAGGCTCCCGGCGCGCTCGTCCTGGGCCGCTCGGATCACCTCAAACCCGTCGGCCGCCGCGCCCCCATCCTCACCGTTGTTCGACATCTCCCACTCTCGATCGCTGTCGGCGCCTCACGGGCACCTGTGCTCGGGCATCGACTACTTGAGATGACGGATCGCGTGCTCCTCGACGTATTCCCGCATGCCTGCTTCGCCGAACTCGCGGCCGATACCGCTTTCTTTTATTCCGCCGAACGGCATGCGGAGATCGAGCGACTCGAATGCGTGGGTGTTGATGAAGGTGCTTCCCGCTTCGATCTGCCGGGCGACACCGAGTCCGCGCTCGATGTCGGTGGTCCAGACGGATGAGCCCAGGCCGTACTCGCTGTCGTTGGCCCACTCCACGGCTTGGTCCACACCGTCATATGCGATGACGGGCACGATCGGACCGAACTGTTCACAGCTGGAGACGGGTGCCTCATGCCCGACGTCACGGACGACGTGTGGGAGCAGGTAGAACCCGTTGTCCCAAGTCTCGGGGTCTACCTTCCGCCCCAGTTGGACGACCTTGGCCTGCGAGTTCTTCGTTCCTTCGATCATGCCGCTGACGCTGTCGTACTGCTTCTTGTTGTTCACAGGCCCGAGGCCGGACCGCGGGTCCAGGCCGTGGCCAACCATGGTGTCGGCGAGCCGGTCGCAGAGCGCGTCGGTGAAGGCGTCGTAGATGCTGCGCGGGGCGTAGATCCGTTTCACCGCAAAGCAGATCTGTCCGGTGCGGGCGATGATGCCCTTGAGCATTCGGTCGAGCGCGGACTCGATGTCGACGTCGTCCAGGACGATGGCGGGGTCATTGCCACCGAGTTCGAGCGTGATGTTCTTGATGGTCCCCGCCGCCGCCGTCATGACGTGGCGCGCCGTCTCGGTGCCTCCCGTGAATCCGATCTTGCGGATCAGCGGGTGCGTCGTGAGCGCGTGACCGACCTCGGCGTCACCGTGCACGACGTTGATGACCCCGGGTGGAAAGGCTTCGGACATCCGTTGCAGCGCGAGGGTCAATGCGGCCGACGCGAACGGCGAGGGCTTCAGGACCATCGTGTTGCCGGTCGCCAGCGCCGGGGCCAGTTTCATCATCGCCAGCACGATCGGCATGTTCCACGGCACGATCGCCGCCGCTACGCCGCGGGGTACCCGTTCCACGACGATGGAACTCTGCTCGTCGTCGAATCGGACCGGCCGACTGAAGTCCTCGAGGAGACCTGCCGTGTGCTGAAGGACACCGGTTCCCAACGCGAAATCGGTCTGCGCCTCCCAGAGGACCCCGCCGTGCTCGCGTACCAGCAGGGGCGCGAGGTCCTCGGCGCTTCCGGACAGGATGTCGGCGGCCGCAAGCAGCTTCTGCGCCCGATCAGCAGGGGACGTGTGCCGCCAGTCGGAAAAAGCAGAATGGGCCTGTCTGACGGCGCGGTCGACATCATCGGCGGTGCCGACAGCGACGCGGGCGACGACGTCGTCGAGGCGACCGGGATCCGGCACGTCGCGCACCCTGCCGTGGCTCGTCATCTCGCCACCGATCACGTGGCCGATCTGCTGGATGCCGGTCAAGTCCATGAAGACGTCCTTTCCCACGAAATGGGAGCTGCCCGAGGCCCTCTCGGTCGCGTCCCGCTCGCCCCGGGTTCCTGCCAGGTCCACCGCGCGATCAGCGGGGAAGGACAGACGTCCCCGCGAGGTGAGTAACCAGATCGCCGACGGTCTGGAAGCGCGACCAGTCATCGTCGGGGATGACCAGGCCGAACCGGTCCTCGGCCACGACAACGATCTCGACGAGCGTCAACGAGTCGATGCCGAGGTCCTCCTCGAGCCGCGCATCGTCGGTGACGCGCTGCGGCTCGACCCCGGCAGCGGTACTGATCAACTCGGCGAGATCGGTGCGCAGCTCGTCCTCGCGCATGGCTTCCTCCGCAGTCATCGTCGGTCCTGGCTGGCAACGGGGCTGGTTATGGCGGGGCCGCCGACCGCGCCGAGCGCCTCCTGCACGTCGTACCCGTGGATCCAGGCGTAGTCCTGCGCGACGTCGGCCATCGTGGCGTCACGCGTCTGGACCGCGGGGCCGGGAAGCAGGTGCAGCAGTTGGTTGGTCACCCACGAACTGCGCTGGATCTTCCGTGTCCGAGCGCGCCGCATCGTCTGGAATCGCGACAACACGGGCTCGAAGTCGGCCACCTTGGCTTCGGTGAGCAGCGCCGCGAGGGCGAAGGCGTCCTCGATCGAGGTGTTCGCGCCCTGTCCGTGATGCGGCAGCATCCCGTGCGCCGCGTCACCGAGGATGACCACCCGCCCGCGGTACCAGCGCAGCAGCGGACGCACCCCGAACAGCGCCCAGCGGATCGGGCTGGCCGCCGCCCGGATCATCTCGGTCATGGCGGGATGCCAACCGCGGAACGAGGCGATCGGTACCTCGTCCCCCACCTCGACGACCGAGCCCTCGTTCATCCAGATCTTCGGGTCCTCGACGACGGCGAAGAAGTTGACCGCGTCGCCGCGTCCCCCGATGGCGTAGTGCAGCACGTGCGCGTCCGGACCCATCCAGAACTGGATCGCCTGCGGGTCGGGAAGAGAGGGCAGGTTCTCGACGGGCACGATGCCGCGGAACGCGCTGGTGCCGGAGTAGATCGCGTCGTCGGCGCCGCTGATCCAGCGCCGGACGGTGGAGCGCACCCCATCCGCGCCCACGACCAGGTCCGCGTGCTCGGTGCGGCCGTTGGCGAACTCGAGCACAACGGAGTCGGACTGCTCGACGATGTTCACCAACCGACATCCGAGGTGCACGTTCTCCCCGCCGAAGGCGCCACCCAGGATCTTCTGCAGATCGGCGCGATGGATCCCGAAATAGGGCGCGCCGAAACGCTCCACGTACCAGCCGTCCTTCGCCACCGGGTGCGCCGCGATCCGGTCGCCGGTCCGCCAGTCCCGATAGATGAGCTCGGTGGGAATGCAGGATGCGGCGGCGAGCTGGTCGAGCAACCCCAGCCGCGCGAACTCGCGTGTGGAGTTCGCGGACAGCGCGATCGCGGCGCCGATCTCCGTGAGCTCCGGCGCCTGCTCGAAAATGCTCGCCGCCATCCCCCTTTCGCGAAGAGCGAGACCGAGGGCGAGACCCCCGATGCCGGCACCAATGATCGCGACCCGAGGCTCCGATGCGCTCATGACCGAGAGCGTAGGTACGGACGGAACGCGTCGCGCCGGGCAAACGCCTAGGGTCTACCTCGGTTTCGCTGGACGGAACCGCGCCAGGCCTTCCATTTCGGGCGGTTCGCGCATCGCCGGCTGGCCCGCATCCGCGGAGGGGTGGAGGCGGCGGCCGGAACAAGGCCGGGCGGGGTAGGCGCGCCGATGGTTTCGTCATCGGTGGGCGCCCCCTTACACGAGGCGCACCACGCCTGCGCGCAGGGGCAGCATCAACGTGGGCCGCGCCCCGCAGGAAACCGGTCGGGCCGTGTCGACCTCCTCCGCGGTCACCTCGACCGCCCATCGGGTGTCCGCCCCGTCGTGGACCAGTACAGCGTCGCCGTCGTCCTGCGGTGGCACCACCAGCTTGGCAGCCGACCGACTCCCGGTGGCGGCCCGCACCGCCAGCTCGGCGACCTGCCCCTCCGCCGACCACGTGCTGCGGCCGCGGCAGTGCTCGGTCACCACGGTGCCTGCCGCGGCCTTCCGGCGGATCTCGGCCGCGGCGCGCGCGTCGAGGTGCCCGTACAGGTAACCACTGGGCAGCACCAGCGCGGTCGGGGCGAACCGGTGCCCGCCGAGGTGACTGCTCTCCCATACGTCCGGCTCGCCGTCTGCAACCAGCGTGTCGACCAGCTCCCGCCCATCGGTGCCGCAGCAGCGGTCGCGCTCAGCGTGCGTGCAGACCAGCAGTAGTGCGCCCGGCTGCGGCTTCCCGGGAAAGGAGCGGCCAGGTGCGGGCAGGGGCAGATCGGCGAGTGCATCGACCCCGTTCACCGTCTGTACGGTGACCTCGGCCCTGGCCGGGTCGGTGTCGGCGAGCAGAAGGCGCCGCTCCGGACGGTCTGCATCCCAGCCGGGACGGCGGACCAGGAGTGGCCGGAAGCCGGAAGCGGCCGCGCGGTGCAGGAAGGCCCGGATCGCCGGGTCCGGGTGGCGGGTGATGTCGACGGGCCAGTCGTCCGGGTGCTCGAGACCGAGCCAACGGCCGGTCGACGGTGCGGTCCCGGCGAGTGGCTCGTTCAGGCCGCGGGCCAACAGGGCGCACCGATCGCCAGGCCCGCGCTCGGCGGGTTCCGACGCCGTCACGAGCGGCACGCTACCCACTCTCGAAAAGGAGAAGGCGAACAGCGGTGCTGGGACCCGCGACGCTCGATCAATAGGGAACGAAGATCAGACGATCGTCCCGAGACCAGTAGCCTTGACATCATGGCTAGCTCGTTGTGATGTGTCAATCACGAGTCGGCCGCCGCTCTGATGACGCGAACGGAAGCAGGTTCTGGCTCCATGGGGGCCATCCGGATATGGCACTGTGACGGCGGACCGGCCGGCGCGGCCGGCGGTGGAGGTGACGTCGTGAAGGCGCGGTCGCTGGTTTTCGACCTGTTCGGGGACTACCTGCGGTACCGCGGCGGCGAGGCGCGGCTGCGCAGTCTCGTGTCGCTGATGGGCTGCTTCGACGTCCCCGAGGCGACGGTGCGGGTCGTCGTGGCCCGGCTCCGGAAGGAGGGCTGGCTCTCGAGTCGGCGCGACGGTCGCGAGACGGTCTACGCCCTGACCGATGCGGCGTGGAATCTCCTCAACGAGGGGCGGGAGCGGATCTTCCATCGCGCTCAAGGGCCCTGGGATGGGCAATGGCACATGGTCATCTACTCCGTCCCGGAGTCCGAGCGCGGCCTCCGCGAACAGCTGCGCAAGAAACTCGCCTGGCTCGGGTTCGGCGCGCTGTCGTCGGCGGTCTGGCTGAGCCCGCATGACCGCGCAGGCCTCCTGAAGGACGCTTTCGCCGACGAGCCCGCGGCCCGTCTCGACGTGTTCCGCTCCCGTTCGGCCGGGTTGGCTGCCGATCGCGAGATCGCGGCACGTTCGTGGGACCTCGAAGGCCTGGACCGCGCGTACGCCGAAGTGCTGGTCACCTATCGGCCCCGCCTGTCCGGCTACCGGGCCGGTGAGCTGCAGGGTGCCGATGCCCTGGTCGAGCGGATGCGGCTCGTCCACGACTACCGGCGCTTCCCCTTCCGGGATCCCGACCTTCCGCCGGAACTGCTGCCCGAGAACTGGAGCGGGCGTGTCGCCCACGACGTGTTCCTGGAGGCCCACGGGCTTCTCCGCGGCCCCGCGGAGGCCTGGGTGGACGCCCTGATGGGGTCCGCGGCGATGCCCGAGGAGCAGGCAGGCTGAGCCGGGCCACCCCCAGCCCCAAGAGTTTCACTATCTGGACGACCGTCCAAGACTTGTTGTAGCTTGTGGGGTCAGTCTCGCGGTATCGCCGTGTGGGTCGCAAGAGGAGCGTGGTCGCGTGTCACGGGAGACACGCCCGGCTACCCGGTTGCAGTCTCGCCGCCACGCGGCATCCGAACACCCCGGAGACCTCGGGTTTGACGAAGGAGGAGACGACCACATGACCTCGACCGTCCCGCAGCGCAGCGCAGCGACCAGCACGCAGGAGCAGGCACAGCTCGACGAGCTGTACGCGGCGTTCGAAGCGGCCCACATGAAGCCCCTGTGGACACAGATCGGCGGGCTCATGCCGACCAGCCCCCGACCGGACTCGGTCCCGATGCTGTGGCGGTGGTCCACGTTGCTGCCGTTGGCCGAGCGGGCGGGTGAGCTGGTGCCGGTCGGTCGCGGTGGGGAGCGGCGGGCGATCGCGCTGGCGAATCCTGGGCTGCCCGGCACCGCGTATGCGACGCCGACGCTGTGGGCCGCGATCCAGTACCTCGGTCCGCGCGAGGAGGCTCCCTCGCACCGGCACACCCAGACCGCGTTCCGGTTCGTGGTCGAGGGTGAGGGCGTGTGGACCAACGTCGAGGGCGACCCGGTCGCGATGCGGCGCGGGGACCTGCTGCTGACCCCGGGCATGCATTTCCATGAGCACCACAACACGACCGACCATCCGATGGCCTGGATCGACGGGCTGGACATCCCGTTGGTCCGCACGATCGACGCGGGCTTCTTCGAGTTCGGACCTGACGTGCTCGCGACGAAGGAGACCCCGGAGGTGTCGCGCAACGAACGGCTCTGGGGCCACCCGGGACTCACCCCGGTCGGCGCTCCTGCACCGAAGGCGTCTCCCCTGATGGCCTACCGTTGGGAGCACACCGACGCCGCGCTCGCCGCGCAGCTCGAACTGGAGGATGAGGGACACGCAGGCGTCGTCGAACCCGGCCACGCCGTGGTCCGGTTCACCAACCCGGCCACCGCGGGAGACTGCCTGTCGAGCATGCGTTGCGAGATGCACCGGCTGCGCGCGGGCACCCGCACCGCACTGAGCCGCACTGCCGGCTCCGCGGTGTGGCAGGTGTTCGAGGGATCCGGCGTCGTCACCGTCGGAGGCGAGCGGTACCAGGTCGGCAAGGGCGACCTCTTCTGCGTGCCGTCCTGGGCGGGCCTCGCCTTCGATGTCGCCGGTTCCGGTCTCGACGCCTTCCGGTTCTCCGACGATCCCGTTTTCGAGGCCCTCGGCCTCGCCCGCACCGCACGAGAGGACCGCCCGTGAGGCTCGCGACCATCCGCACCGCCACCGGGACCGCCGCTGTCCGCGTCGACGCGGACGGCGCCGTCGAGCTCGGTGCCGCGGACCTCGGCGAGTTTCTCGCCCGGCCGGACTGGAAGGACGCCGCGGCGGCCGCCGACGGCTCGCGGCACGACCTCGCGGGACTCGACTACGCCACCCTCATCCCGCGCCCCGAGAAGGTGTTCTGCGTCGGGTTGAACTACCGCACGCACATCCTGGAGATGGGCCGCGAGCTGCCGCGGTACCCGACCCTGTTCGCGAAGTTCGCCCGTGCGCTCATCGGGGCCTACGACCCGATCGAGCTGCCCGCGGGCTCGCAGGAGGTGGACTGGGAGGCCGAGCTGGGCGTCGTGATCGGCGCCGCGGTCCGCCACGCCACCCCGCAGGCCGCCGCCGCGGCGATCGCGGGCTACACGGTGGTCAACGACGTCACCGCGCGGGACTTCCAGTACCGCTCGGTGCAGTGGCTTTCGGGCAAGACCTTCGAGCGGAGCACACCGGTCGGTCCATGGCTGGTGGTCGACGAAGGTGAGCCCGGCGAGATCTCCTGCGAGGTCGACGGCGACATCGTGCAGAAGGCCGACACGGCGGACCTCGTATTCGGCGCGTCCGACCTGGTCGCCTACATCTCGCAGGTGATCACCCTGGTGCCCGGCGACACCATCGCCACCGGCACCCCCGGCGGCGTCGGGCACGCCCGTAAACCCCCCCGCTACCTGACTGAGGGCTCGACGCTGGTCACCCGGATCGAGGGTCTCGGCGAGCAGCGCAACATCCTGGTCGCCGCCGGACCGGGGAGCTGAGCGATGCGCGTCGCGGTCGCCGGAGGCGGTCCGGGTGGGCTGTTCTTCGCCACCCTCATCCGGCAGGCCGATCCGGCGATCGAGGTCACGGTCTTCGAGCGGAACCGGGCCGACGACACGTTCGGGTTCGGCGTGGTGTTCTCCGACCGGACGCTGGCCGGGATCCACGAGGCCGATCCCGTGCTGCGCGAGGCGCTGACCGAGCACGGCCGACACTGGGACGAGATCGAGGTCCGACTCAAGGGTGAGCGCATCCGCTGCGGCGGCAACGGCATGGCGGCCGTCGTGCGGCGCACCTTGCTGGCGCTGATGCAGGCCCGCGCGCGTGACGTCGGCGCGCGGCTGCGCTTCTCGACCGAGGTCGCCCTGCAGGAGCTCGCAGGCTACGACCTGGTCGTGGCCGCGGACGGTGCAGGCTCGAAGCTGCGCGAGCAGCTCTGTGACGATCGTGGGGCCGACCTCGGGGTCGAGGTCGAGACCGCAACCGCCAAGTTCATCTGGTTCGGCACCGACTACCTGTTCGACGGGCTGACGTTCGTCCATGAACGCAGCCCGGACGGCGTGTTCGCGGTGCACGGCTACCCGATCGCAGGCGGGGTGTCGACATTCATCGTGGAGACCGACGAGGCGTCCTGGCGGCGGGCCGGACTGGACGAGTTCGACGTCACCCAGCCGCCCGGGGCCAGCGACAGGGTCACCAAGGACTACCTGGAGAAGCTGTTCGCCGACCAGATCGACGGGCGGCGGCTCCTGACGAACAACTCCCGTTGGGGCAACTTCCGCACGCGCCGCACGAAGCACTGGCACACCCTGACGCCGCAGCCGGTCGCGTTCCTGGGCGACGCCGTGCACACCGCCCACTTCTCGGTCGGCTCGGGCACGAAGATGGCGATGGAGGACGCGGTCGCCCTCTCCACTGCCGTGGCAGCACACCCGTGTGACCTCCCCACCGCGCTCGCCGCCTACGACGCGGCCGCCCAGCCGTCGGTGCGGAAGATCCAGGCCTCGGCACGACCGAGCCTGTCGTGGTGGGAGCACTTCGGCCGGTACCACGACGCCTTCGAGCCCTGGCAGTTCGCCTACCACTTCCTCTCCCGCAGCATCACCGACGCCCGCCTCGCGCGGCGCGCTCCGGACTTCGTCGCCGCCAGCCACCGGGGCTGGGTGGACACCCATGGCGCCGAGCCGCTCCAGACCCCCTTCGCGCGCGACGGATGGGCGGCGCCGGGTCGTCTCGTGACGGTTCGGGCGTGCGGGGGGGTGCCCGCCGCCGTCGTCGCCGGGGACAGCACGCTCCCCCTCGGAGACCCCCGGCCGCAGCCGTGGGGTGCCACACTGGCGGCCCCCGCAGACGAGCAGGGGTTGCCCGGCGCCGCCACCCGGCTCGGCGAACTCGCCCGACTGGACACCCCGCCCGTGCTCGTCGCCGTGCACGGCGGCATCTCCCTGACCCGGATGCTCATGTGCGAGCAGGCCCGGCTCCACGACGGACTGCCTGCCTTGCTGGTCGACCCGGACGCCGCTGACGACGAGCCCACCCGCGACCGCGCGGTGACCGCCGTGCTGTCCGGCCGCGCCGACCTCGTGGGGGTGCCCGCGTGACCGAGCTTGCGAGGTCACCATCAGACACAGCACCGCCGGGCACGGCGGCGACGAGCGCCAGCGAGGAGCTTGGCGTGACCGAGCTTGCGAGGTCACCATCAGACACAGCACCGCCGGGCACGGCGGCGACGAGCGCCAGCGAGGAGCTGGCGTGACCAGCACCGTTCCCTGGCACGACGCCGCCGCGACGGTCACCGACCTTTCCGCGCTCTTCGCCCCGCGCGGGATCGCCGTGGTGGGCGCGTCCCGAAACCCGAGCAAGCTCGGAGCGACGCTGGCCCGCTCGCTCAGCGGGTTCGCCGCGCGCCACGGCCACCTGGCACTGGTCAACGGCCGCGACGAGACGATGCACCCGTCCCTCGCGGCCGCGGCCGACGCGGGCCCGATCGATCTCGCCATGGTCTGCGTTCCGGCCGCGGTCTGCCCCGCGGTGCTGGACGACGCCGCGCGGGCCGGGGCCGGTGCGGCCGTGATCTGTGGCGGCGGGTTCGCCGAGGCAGGCGGCACGGGTGTCGGATACCAGACAGCCCTCGCCGACGTCGTCGCCAACACCGGGATCCGGCTGCTCGGACCCAACACGAGCGGATTCCTCGCCCCACACGCCGGGGTTACGGCGAGCTTCGTTCCCGGGGCCGCACAGGTCCGACCCGGCCGGGTCGCCGTCGTCGCGGCCAGCGGCGGTGTCAACCACGCCCTGTGCTTCCTGCTGACCGAGGCCGGGCACGGCATCAGCCTCGCGGTCGGCATCGGGAACGCCGTCGACATCTCCGCGCCGGACGTCCTCGACCACCTCGCCGCCGACCCGAAGACCTGCGCCGTCGCCCTGCACGTCGAGTCCGTCGCCGACGGCCCCCGGCTTGTTGACGCGGTGCGGCGCCTCAGCGCCCGGAAGCCGGTCGTCGCACTCGTCGTCGGCCGCCACGACATCGGCGCCTTCGCCGCCTCCCACACCGGCGCTCTGGCGACCTCCTGGCGCACCACCCGCGCCGCGCTCGCGCAGGCCGGAGCGGTTCTCGTCGACGATGAGCGCGAGCTCGTCGACGCCGTCGGAGCACTGTCGACCGCCCGCCTCCGCCCCACCCCCGACGCGGGCGTCGGAATCGTCACCGCCCAGGCCGGACCCGGGCTGCTCCTGCTCGACGACCTGCGCGGGCGGCGCGCCCGGGTTCCGGAGCTGGCCGCAGTGACACAGGATGCGCTCGCAACCCTGCTGCCGCCCCTGACCTACCAGGCCAACCCCGTCGACACGGGGCGCCCCGGTCCTGAGCTCGGACAGGTCTTCCACGCCGTCGCCTCCGACCCGCAGGTCGACCTTGTCGCGGGATACGCCTTGCACGAACCCGACGCCGTCGATCTCGTGGCGGCCGTGCGCGAGGGCCGTGTGCCCGATGTTCCCGTCGTCCTCGGGCTCGGCGGAATCGGCGAGACCGTTGTCGCGGGTCGACGCGCGCTGCTCGACGCGGGGATCGCGGTGGCCACCGAGCCGCGCGGGGTGGCCGCAGCGGTCGGAGCGCTGCTCGCCGATGCCCGCGCGCGGTCGCGGACCTCCCGCACCGGCACCCCGGACGCGGTGCCGACCGGCGTCGCCGGTGCGCACGACGAACATCAGGCCAAGGCCCTGCTCGACCGGCTCGGGATCACCACTCCGGCCCGGCGCGCCTGTAGGGGCCGCACCCAGGCCCGCGCCGCACTCGCCGAGCTCGGCGGCCCGGTCGCGGTGAAGATCCTCGACGCCGAGGTGCTGCACAAGACCGACATCGGCGGCGTCCACCTCGGCGTCGCCAGCCCGATCGCGATCGACGCGGCGCTCGACCGGCTCGACCCCATCGGCGCGACCCGCTACCTGGTCGAGGCCATGGCACCGCCAGGGGTCGACCTGGTCCTCGGGGCCCGCAGTGACCCCGTCTTCGGGCCGATCCTGCTGCTCGGGCTCGGCGGAACGACGGCTGAAGCCCTCGCCGACGTCGCCATCCGCCTGGCGCCGCTCGCGCAAGAAGATGCCGCCGAGATGCCCGGCGAGCTGGCCGGGCACGCGCTGCTCGACGGGTGGCGCGGCGGGCCCGTCCTCGACTCGGCCGAGCTCGGCCGGGTCGCCGCGCGACTCGGCGACCTGCTGGTGGCCAACCCGGATCTCGACGGAATCGAGATCAACCCGCTCCGACTCACCCGCGACGGCCTGATCGCGCTGGACGCCGTCGTCCTGACCCGCGCCGCTTCGAAGGAGGCCCGCGATGCCCACCCCGATCAGTGACCACACCGTGCCGTGGCCGGACGCGGCAGCGGCCGACTACGTCGCCAAGGGCTACTGGGCGGGCGCGCCGCTGGGCGCTCTCCTCCGCGATATCGCCTACCGGCGGCCGGGCGCCCCCGCCCTGGTCGACGACGCGGCCGGGTTGCGGATGACCCATCGACAGTTGGCCGACCGGGCCGACGCCGCGGCGGCACGGCTGCTTGGTCTCGGTATGAGCAGCGGCGACCGGATCGTCGTGCAGCTCGGCAACAGTTGGGAGTTCGTCGTCTTGACGCTGGCGTGCCTGCGCGTCGGGATCGTCCCGGTGATGGCGCTACCGGCCCACCGCCGCACCGAGCTCACCTATCTGGCACGGCACGCCGAGGCGACGGCCATCGCCATTCCCGACCGGTTGCGCGAGTTCGACCACCAGACCCTCGCCCACGAGCTCGCCGACGACGTCCGTGATGTCACCGGCGGGCCGTGGCACGTCCTGGTCGCGGGCGACGACGTCGCGCCCGCCAGCGTGGACCTGCGCGCCCTGTGCGCGCCCGGACCCGGTCGTGACGACGACGCTGCCGCACCGGGCAGCCGGGACGTCGCGGTCTTCCTGCTTTCCGGCGGGACGACCGGACTGCCGAAGCTGATCGCGCGCACCCACGACGACTACGCCTACAACGCGCGCCGCAGCGCCGAGATGGCAGCCATCGACGCGGACACCGTATACCTGGTGAGCCTGCCCGCGGGACACAACTTCCCACTTGCCTGCCCGGGGATCCTCGGGACGCTCCTCGCAGGGGGTCTCGTCGTCATGCTGGCCTCGCCGGAACCTGCCCTGGCCTTCGCGACGATCGCCGCCGAGAGGGTCACCCACACCGCGGTCGTCCCCGCGATCGCGGGCCGCTGGCTCGACCACGCAGCGGAACACGGCGCGGGCGATCTCGCGTCGCTCCGGGTGCTGGAGGTCGGCGGCGCCCGGCTGGCCGACGAGCTGGCCCACAGAGTCCGGCCGATGCTCGGGTGCACGCTGCAGCAGGTCTTCGGGATGGCCGAGGGACTGCTGAACTACACCCGCCTCGACGACCCGGACGACGTCGTCTGCACCACCCAGGGCCGCCCGATGTGCCCCGACGACGAGGTCCGCCTCGTCGACGACCTCGACCAGGACGTCCCCGACGGGGAGCCGGGCTCGCTGCTCACCCGCGGCCCCTACACCCCCCGCGGCTACTACAAGGCCGCCGAACAGAACGCCCGCGCCTTCACCGAAGACGGCTGGTACCGCTCCGGCGACATCTGCCGCCACACTCCCGCGGGCAACCTGATCGTCGAGGGCCGGGACAAGGACATGATCAACCGCGGCGGGGAGAAGATCTCGGCCGAGGAGGTCGAGAACCTCGTCTACCAGCTGCCCGCCGTCGCCCAGGTCGCCGCCGTGGCGATGCCGGACCCGCAGCTCGGCGAGCGCGTCTGCGTCTATGTGGTTCCCCGGCCGGGATCCACCGTCACCCTCGAGGAGATCCGCATGTCGATGGACGCCATCGGCGTCGCACGGTTCAAGCTGCCCGAACACCTCGTCCTTGTCGACGAGCTCGCCTCGACCAAGGTGGGGAAGATCGACAAGAAGGCGCTGCGCGCTGACATCGCCTGCCGCCTCGAAGCCGAGCGGGCGGGAGCCCCGGCGTGACCGATCGGCACGACGTCACCGCCACGGTGCCCTGGATGCTCACGGGGACGGCCCACCTGCTCGCCGCCGTGGACAACCTCGGCGACGCGGACCTGCGCGGACCGAGCGCGCTGCCGGACTGGAGTCGGGCGCACGTCGTCGGACACGTGGCCCGCAACGCCGAGGCGCTCGCCAGACTCGCCACCTGGGCCCGCACCGGCGTCGAGACGCCCATGTACGCCGACCGCGCGCAGCGCGCGGCCGAGATCGAACGGTCCGCGGCCCTTCCCGCCGACACGCTCCGCACACAGCTGACCGACACCGCCGCGGCCCTCGATGCCGCACTGACCGGACTGACTGCCGCGCAGTGGCACGCCGTGGTCCGCAGCGCCCTCGGCCGGGCCATCCCCGCCGCCGAAGTGCCCTGGATGCGGATCCGCGAAGTCTGGCTCCACGCCGTGGACCTCGACACCGGCGCCCGCATGGACGACCTGCCTGCCGAGGTCGTGGACCTGCTCCTCGACGACGTCACCACGGTCCTGTCCGCCAGGGACGACTGCCCGGCTCTCCAACTCGCCCCGACCGACCGCGAGCGGACCTGGCCGCTCGGCGGGCCGGAACCCACCGGGACCGTCTCCGCGACCGCCGCCGATATCGCAGGCTGGTTGACCGGCCGGATCACCGAGCCCGACCGGCCCGCGCTGCCGCGCTGGCTCTGAGCAGCATCGACCCACGAAGGTGATCCATGTCCGTCATCACGCTCGAGTCGACGACCTCCGCCGACGGCACCACGATCGGCTACTTCCGCCAAGGCACGGGTCCGGGTCTCGTGATCACACACGGCAGCGTGTCCACCTCCGAGCAGTGGCTCCCCGCCACCGAGCACCTTGCGCACCACTTCACCTGCTTCGTCCACGACCGGCGAGGCCGGGGGCGCAGCGGGGACGCCGCGGCCTACAACCTGTCCAGTGAAGTTGCGGACATCGCAGCGGTGATGGCCGTCGCCGGACCGGGCGCCCACCTGCTCGGCCATTCCTATGGCGCGTTGTGCGCGCTCGCCTACGCAGAAGCCCACACCCTCGACGGGACGCTGCTGCTATTCGAGCCGCCACTGGCCGTCGACGGCCCGGTCGCAGGGGCGGGTCTGCCCGCCTATCGCGAACTCGTCGCCGCGGGCGACCTCGAAGGGGCCTTCGAGTTCGCGCTGGTCAACTTCGTCAGGGTGCCCCCGGCGGCCGTCCCGGAGATCCGCCGGACCCCGATCTGGGACACCTGCGTCCCGCTGACCCCGACCTGGGTCCGTGAGCTGGAGCAGATCGACGCACTCGGCGACGACCTCAAGCACTACGCCTCGATCACCGCGCCGACCCACCTCATCGCGGGCACCGCGACCACGCCGTTCCTGTACGAATCGGCGCACGCCCTCGTCGAAGTGATCCCGCACGCGAAAATTACCGACCTGCCCGGGCTGGACCATTTCGCCCACCTCGTCGACCCGGCGGCCTTCGCCACGGTTGCGCGCTCGGCGGTCCGCTGAGCTCGCCTGTAACCCCGCGCTGCGGCCCAGCCCGCCGCCGCCAGACTGAGCCGCAGCAGGTCCCTCCATCCGGCGCTTCGGAGTCGTAGCATCCGCCGAATCGGCTGTACTTGAAGGGCAGCGGCGCCGGGCCGAGTTTGAGGACGTGATCATGGCTGAGGATCTTCGTTCGTTCGTCGGACGGGCCGCTGAGCTCGCCGAGCTGCGAGAGACCATGGCCGACGTGCGGTCCGGAAAACCGCAAGCAGTTCTGGTCAGCGGCCCCCCCGGCATCGGGAAGACGTCACTGATCGACCAGTTCCTTCTCGAGCTCGACCACGCGAAGGTCCTTCGGGCGAGTGGCGAGCAGTGGGAGGCGCTCGTTGCGTTCGGCGTCATCGATCAGCTCCTGAGGACCGCAGGCATCAGCAAGAGCCTCCTGTTGGTAGGCCGCAACCGGTCGCTTTCCCCCGAGGAACCCGTCGTCGTGGGGGCCGTCTTCCTCGAGGCGCTCGAGGCCCTCGAGCACGAGGCTCCCGTCGTGCTCGTGATCGACGACGCACAGTGGGCGGATGTCGACTCGCTCCGGGCGGTGCTGTTCGCCCTCCGTCGTCTCAGTTCGAGCCGGGTGCTGACACTGCTGGTGGAACGCGACGAGGACACGACCAGACTGCCCGATGGCCTGCGGCGATTGGCCAGCGGGACGACCGGTCGATCGCTGGCTCTCGACGCACTCGGAAGCGGGGAGATCCGAACACTCGCGGCAGCGTTCGGCGTGGACGGGCTCACGGTGCGGACCGCGCAACGACTGCGCGATCACACGGGCGGAAATCCGTTGTATGTGCGCGCCTTGTTGTCGGAGCTTCCGATGGATCGCTGGCGCACGTGGCAGCCGTTGCTCCCCGCGCCGCGTGCCTTCGTCGCGCAGGTCGTGAGCCGATTGTCGGCGTGCAGTCCCCCCGCCAGGGCCCTCGTCGAGGCGTGCTCGGTGCTGGGTGTCCGTTCCTCGTTGCGGACGGCCGCCGCGCTGGCCGAGCTCGACGAGCCCGTGGGCGCGCTCGAGGAGGCCGCAGCGTTGGAGCTGCTCCAGGGCATCGACAGGATGCAGATCTGGGACGTCACATTCCCCCATCCGCTGGTGCAAGCCGCGGTGTACGAGCACGTCAACCCGACGAGACGGGTCCGCCTGCACCGGGAGGCGGCAGAGCTGGTCGAGGATGCCGGGACCGCCCTCCGGCATCGGGTCGCCGCGGCCACTCCGCCCGATGGCGCGCTGGCCGCGACCCTCGACGACTTCGCCCGGGTGGAGATGCAGTGGGGAGCCTGGGCCAGCGCAGCATCGGCGTTGGTCGAGGCGAGTCGCATGAGTGTCGAACGGCAAGACCGCGAGCAACGACTGTTGCGCGCGATCGACGCCATCGTCAGCGCGGGCGACCTCCCGCAGGCCTCCGCATTCGCTCAGGACGTCGCCCGGTTCGAGCCGGGGCCGCTGCGCGATGCGGCGCTGGGCTATCTGGCGGTCCTGCGCGGTCGCCTCGAGGAGGCCGAGCAGCTGCTGATGACAGGCTGGGAACGGTCCAACGCGTCAGGTGACCGTCACCTCGGCGCGTTGCTGGCGCTGCGGTGGACGCTCCATTCGGTCGGTCGGCTGCGCGGCGCCGACATCGTCACGTGGAGCCGCCGGTCGATGGATCTCGTCCCGGATGACGAAGCCGTCCGTCTGGAGGCCGAAGCCATCCGCGGGCTGGGGCTCGGACTCGGCGGTCAGGTAGCCGACGGGATCTTGGCCTACGAGGCCGTCATGACCCCGCAGACCGGCGGGGAAAGCTCCATCGCGGGCCGCGTCTGGATGGCCAAGAGCTGGCTGCAGCTCGTCGTCGATGATCTCGACGGGGTGACCCGTGCCCTGGACGAGGTCGCCATGCGCCAGCTCAGCACCGGGTCGATCCGCATCGCCGTCTGGGCGTACGTGTGGCTGGCACGAGCCCACTACCTGCAGGGCCAGTGGAACGACGCAGGCATGGCCGCCGAGCGCGCGGTGGCACTGCTCGAAGAAACCGGACACGAGTGGCTCCGGCCGCTCGCACGCTGGGTCGCGGTCAGCGTCCAGGCGGCCCGCGGGGAATGGTCGTCAGCGGAGGTCCACGCGGCACGGGCGTCGGCCGACAGCGGAGACTACGAGCTGATGGTCGTGTCCTCCGCGCTGGCCACCGCGGAGCTGGCCTGGTCGCGCGGCGACTTCAGGCAGGTGCTGAGCGCGCTGAAGCCCGTACGGGCGATCCAACCCCGCGAAGGCATCGACGAGCCCGGATTCTGGCCATGGCAACACCTCTACGGCGATGCGTTGATCAGTGCCGGACGGCTCGACGATGCCGCGGCCTTCCTCGCCCCGCACGAGGAGCTGGCGGCCGAGCGCAAACGCCGTTCGAGCATCGCACGCCTCGCCCGCGTCCGCGGGCGTTTGGAGGCGGCGGCCGGACGGATTGACGCCGCCGACACGGCGTTCCAGGACGGCCTCGCCCACCTCGATGGCCTACCGCTGCCCTTCGATCGCGCGCAGCTCGAGCTGGGCTATGGACAGATGCTGCGCAGGCGGGGCCATCGGCGGGCGGCGAGCGCCCAGCTCGAGCTCGCCCGCGAGCGTTTCGTTGCGCTCGGCGCACAACCGTACGTCGAGCGGTGCGACCTGGAACTCCGGGCCGGTGGCCTCGCCCCGGTCAAGCGGAACAGCGCCGGGGCTGCGCGGCTCACGCCTCAGGAGCTCGCCGTCGCCCGCCGCGTCACCGCGGGCATGAGCAATCGCGACATCGCCGCGGCGATGGCCATCAGCGCCAAGACCGTGCAGTTCCACATCGGCAACATCTATTCGAAGCTGGGTGTGCGCAACCGCCTGCAACTCGCCAATCGGCTGCGCGAAGGGCATCAGGGCGCGACCGAGCCCCCGGCCGGGACCACGTGACGGTGTCCGCCACCTCCTGAGGCGCCTGCGTCCAGTTTCTTTACGCCCACAGCGCTCGGCCCCGTCGGACGATCAGCGAGAGCGCTCACAGCGGAGCAGGAGGGACGCGCACATGCGGGCAGTGGTCTACAACGCGCGGGAGGACGTCGCAATCACCGACGTTCCGGAGCCGAAGGCCGGGGACGGTCAGGTCCTGGTCAAGGTCGGGTACAACGGGATCTGCGGCACGGATCTGCACGAGTACTACGCCGGGCCGATCTTCATCCCCACCGAACCCCACCCCTTGACCGGTCGAGCAGCGCCGTTGATCCTCGGTCACGAGCTGGCGGGGACGGTCGTCGAGGTCGGTCCCGGGGTGAAGAGCCTGTCAGAGGGCGACCGGATCGCCGTCGAGCCTCTCTACGTGTGCGGAGAGTGCGTGCCCTGCCGGGCGGGCCGCTACAACATCTGCACCCGGATCGGCTTCCACGGCCTGTCCACCGACGGCGGAATGGCCGAGTACACCGTCGTCAACGAGTCGATGGCGCACAAGCTGCCCGATGAGGTGTCTACCGAGCTCGGCGCCCTGGTCGAGCCGATGTCGGTGGCCTACCACGCGGCGAAGCTCGGCGACGTCGACCCCGACGGCACCGCGTTGGTCTTCGGTGGTGGGCCGATCGGCATCGGCCTGTGGTTCGCCCTACGCGGGCATCGATGCGGAGCGGCGGCGCTCGCGTTGTTTTTGCTTTCCTGCCTCACGGCAAGTGTCTGCCAAGCCCAAACCCATGACGTCGTCTGCCGTGCTGGCGATGGCGAATTCCAGGCCGAGTTCCGCACGGGCGTGAAGGTCCACGTCGGGGCGGCAAGGAATGAAGGACTCGCCGCGCGAGTCTGTGAAGCTTCGCTCAGTTGGAGCGATCAAACTCTTGTGGTGGCGGCCGAGGCTTCGGACGCGGATATCGACGCCTTCGGCGTGGATCTGGGCGTGGGCGCGCCCGTCGCCGCGCTGCAGGTGAAGAAATCGAAGGCCGAGTGCTGCATGGAATACAAAATTTATTCCCTGCGCGCGCCGCCCGTGTTGCTGCGCAGTATCAAAGGCGGAACGTTTTTCAGTGCCGCGGACACCGATCTGGATGGCCGCGTCGAAATCTGGACGGACGATGCCGCAGCGGTGGACGGCTTTGAGAGTATTCCTTTGCGCGATCTGGACTTCGCCCCGCCCGTCGTCCTGCGCTTCGAGCGCGGCCGCTTGCTGGACGCGGGCTCCGCGTTCCCCACATACTACGACCAAAAAATCGCCGACGAGCGCGCCAAGCTCACACCGCAGGACCTCAGCGATTTCAAGGGGAGTGACGGCAGACTGGCGCTTGCGGACAGCGTTCCAGCCGCACGGCTCTCCCGTCTGAAAAGCGTGAAAATGAGAGTATTGGAAATCGTGTGGTCCTATCTTTACAGCGGGCGGGAAAAGGAAGCCTGGCGATCGCTTTCGGAAATGTGGCCCGCTACGGATGTCGAACGCATTCGCGCCGCGCTCCTCAGCGCGCGCGCCCGCGGCATCCGTTCGCAGGTGGACGGCCTGGCGATCGTAATTCACCGTGGCCACGAAAATCACGCGAAGATTTATGACGGGACAACCACCGTGACCGCAACGCCAGGACTGACGCCCAAAGAGGTGAAGCCCAAGCAGGAAATTACTCCGCCGAGGGCCATCTTGATGGAGCGGCAGCCTCCCGTGACCGCCATCGAGCTGGAGCTCGCGAAATCGGAGTCGCTGCTGAAACTGGTAATCGATGCGGCGGGCAAGGTCCGGTCCGTCGAGGTGATGGGCAACGCCCAGCAGGTGGATGAGGGGCTCGTAAAGTCCACATCGAATTGGAAGTTCATTCCCGCGTTCAATGCCGGGCAGCCCGTGGCAAGCCGGATTTTTCTGGGAGTCTCCCTGCGAAAGTGAGTTTCCCGCCGGCGCGGATCGAGATCGCGCGAGTGCTGTTGCGACCGGAGAAAAGACACGGTAGACTTTTGCGCTGGAAGAAGAGAAGCCGGTCCACGCGCGAGATTTTGGTTCGTGCTGCCCTTCACTCCATCAACCACAATACGCCGAACGATTCCTACTAGGAGAGCCCCATGGCCAAAGGATATTGGATTTGTTTTTACCGGTCGATCTCGAACCCGGACGCAGTCGCCGAATACGCGAAATTGGCAGGCCCCGCCATTCAGGGCGGCGGAGGCCGATTTCTAGGGCGAGGGATACCGTCGAAGACGTACGAGGCGGGAAAAAGCATGCGAACTGTGGTCATCGAATTCGAGAGCGTGGAGCAGGCGACCAAGACGTTTGAGGGCCCTGCCTACCAGGCAGCGTGCCGCGTGATCGACGGCGCCGCCGAGCGGGACATCCGAATCATCGAGGGGCTTGCTTAACAGGCTGCGGAAAAGGTGTTTTTGTCATCCCGAGCGAAACGAGGGATCTGCTTTTCCTCACCAAATCCAAGAAAAAGCAGATTCCTCTGGCAAACCCAGCCCTTCGGAATGACTCGTTGCGAGTTTTTCCGCAGCCTCTAAAGCCTGCGCCACGAAGCCCCGTGAACTAATGCGCCAGGGGATCGGGGCGAAGCTGAAAGTGCAGCAGGATCGACACCGCCGCCTTGCCTCCCTCGATGTGCCACACTGGGATCTCGGAAAAATTCGACCACAAGCCCCGGCCTTTCCATCCGGCCTTCGGATCGTCGATGCGCCCGTCAAGCCCGCGCGAATAAAATCCGAGCGGGTAGGGCACGCGCAGGACGACCCACTTCCCGGTATCCGGCTGCAGGACGAGAAGTGAATCCGAGTTGGTGCCCGTGGCCATCGGCATGTTTTTTCCGAGCCCGAAGGTGTCAAACCGGTCGACCCAGTTGTAATAGGGATAGTCCGCACTGCCGACGTCGGTTCCCTTCAAGAGAGGGCCCGGCAGGTGATACAGCGTCCAGCCTTCGGGGCATTGCTGTCCGGTGGCCGTGGGGCCAGTGCGCACGGCGCACTTGCGGCGGTCAAAGCTGGCCAGGTGCCCGCTGCCTGCGAGCGAAGTCCAGACGACGCCGTTGCTGTCGATATCGACTCCGTGCGGAAAAAATCCCTGATTGCCCGCGTCGCTCGCAGCCTTGTATGGCGGTTCGTAGACTTCGGTGCGGCAGGTCGCCGGGGGATTCGAGCCGCGATCGACGCGGACCAGCTTTCCGGGCACGCCGACGGTGGCAAGCCATGCCGTGCCGTCAACAGGATTCACCGCGAGCCCATAAGGAAAGCCAGCAACGGCGGTATCGGTCTTCCAATCGAATTTTCCGTCGCCGCGCCTGTCGAGATAGGAGGGACACCATCCCTGCGCCGCCTGCTCGTCGTGCGTTTCCTCGTAAAGGCGCGTGTTCACCCAGCCCACGGCGCCCTCTTCTCCGCTGAAGTACAACGTGTTGTCTTCGTCGTTCGCGAATTCTAGATGGTGTGTGCCAAAGCAAGTGTCGATCATCGTCCATTTCTTTGTTTCCGGGTCGAACATGGACAGTTGCCGGATACTGACGTCGAGCGGATCGTTCTTCGCGATGCTTGATTGGACTCTCAGACTTCACCGCATCGGCAGCATCCGAGTCCTTCGACTTGTCATCGGCAAATCCGGCTGTTGTCGCGAGCAGCGAGAAGGTCAAGGCCGCGCTGGCCCCCCACGCAAGATGATTTCGACCATTGATTCGCATAAAAACCTCCCTCCGAAGTTGAACCTAAAACCGTCAACGGAAGGTAGCGGGCCACTGTCTCAGGCGCGTGAATTTAAGATGTCAGTTTGAGTGATTGAACGACGACCACGGTTCGGCCGCTTGCAGCGCGAGGGGCGCCGAGGCGAAGGATAGCTTGCGGTAATTTTGGTATTCGCGCGCTGCATCGTCGCGCAGGCCCTTGGCGCTGGCGGTCTCGATGCGCTGTAAATTTTGCATGAGCGCCGCAAGGGTCGCGCGCGCCAGCGTGAGCTCCTGAGTTCCGTCGGGCGCTTTTCTGCCGGAAGGATCGGGGTAATGATCCCCGAGGTCCTGCAAGAGATCGTTCACGCCGTGCACGGCCAACCTGATTACCTCGGCGTCCTGCCGGGAGATCGCAATATCGAGAACGCTGGCGAAGCCGTTGATATCCGCGAGCACATTGGCGCCGGTGAGCCGATATTCGGGCCGCACGCCATTGCCGAGCGCCCCCAGGTACTCGGCGAGATCGCTGCGGTCCTGTGGGCGCAATCCAAGCTCATACAGCCGGTCGAAGTAGTCGATGACCTGGCCAAAATTGTCGAAGCGGCCGTCATGGAAGTAGGGTGCGCCAAAGTCCGCGTTCAACAAAGTGGGGGTTTTGTACCAGCCGCCCGAGCCGACATCATGCTGGCGATGATCGACAAAGGCCGCGGACGGTATGTGGCAGGAAGCGCAGCTCATTCCGGATTCTTTCGGGAAGGGCCTCCTGAATAACGTCTCTCCGCGCCGTTGCGCCGCGGTTGCAGCGGCGTTCAAGCGCCCGGCTCTATCGAGATTGGGATTGGGCAGAAAATCGATGTCTTCGATGTAGGCCACGAGCGCGTCAAGGATCTGCGGCGATGGCTCCGCCCCGGCGAATTCATTGACGACCACATTGCGCACGAAATCGCGCAACGATGCGCTGCGTCCATCGTGACCGTAAGGACCGAGGAATCGCGCGCCGCGCAAGCTCGGAATGGTCACCGCATCCAGAACGCCGTTGTCTGTTTTGGGATTGAACAACGGATTCGTCGTGTCGAAGGTGCCCGGCCGGCTCGAGAGGCCCGGAATGAAGAGCTTTGGGTTTGATGCCCCATTCACGTGGCAGGTGCCGCAGCTGATATGCGCCTTGCGTGCGGCTTCGCCCAGTGTGTAGGGCGAATTGAACGCCAGATTGCCCAGGTTCGACATGTAGGACCTGCGGCCGCGCGTTGCCTCGGAATGAAAGATCTCACGCGGGTTGTTGACCGCATCCTCATCGAGTTCCGATCCGACCGGCAGGCCGCTGCGGGCATCATTGACCGGCGTGGAATCTGCGCGAGTCGCGTTTCCCAGCCAGATCACGGCGGCGGCGGCAATCGCCGCCCCGGTGCAGCAGACTCGCATACTTAAGGAATATTTCGCTGCCGCCAAAACGCTGCCCTCACCCGGCTGGGGAGGGCAGGTTTATCACCCAAGCATGTAATATTTGTTAAAGCGGCCGTCTGAGCCGGCCGTGAGACCGGAACTACGGCTTTTGCGCCGCCAGCATCGCCTTGGCATTGGCTTTGGCCAGATCGTACTTGGCGTCTGCTTGATCCTTGCATGCTTTCTGAGGGTCTCCGGACAGGCCGTCGCACTTCTGCAGCGCCACCTTGTGATCTCCATCAGCCTGCGCCATCGCGACATCGTACGAGCCCTTGGCATTGACGTTGTTCAGATCCGTAGTCTTGTCGTCGACTTTTGCTTCCGCCTTGTTTGCGTCTTTGGCGGCGTCCTGCTTCGCGTTGGCCACTTCTGACGCTCGCTTCGCTTGGGCAGCCGAAACATCATTGGCCACGGCGTCCGGCGACTTCGCGTTGTTGCAGCCTGAAGCGGCCGCGACCGCAAGCAGCGCGACGAATGACAGCACTAGTTTTTGCATAAAAAAAATCCTCTTTCGAATTATTTGACAGTGTGGCAAAGGACGTTGCCGGACCACACGGCTACGTTGGTCCTTGTTGGCACGCGACTCAATTCCCAGCACCACGCTCTGCATGTAAGGCGTTTCCTACGCATACCGGCCACCCAAACTGCAGCCATCCAACAAAGATCCGTGTAAATTGCAGATTCCAGCTGGAATACAGGCTCAACAGAATGCTCGGCAGCAAAAAGACCGCGAAGAGACAGCAGCCCAGCATGGCTGCGCCGGTCCGCGGCGATCTGTCGAGAGCGATCACAGAGACCAGCCCGGAGTGCATCAAGGTGGTGGCGGCAGACGGGCGGCTATTGGAAATGAATCCGGCCGGGCTCGCCATGATCAATGCCGGTTCCTGGGACAGCGTCGCGCACGCAGCCACATCCGATCTGGTTGCCCCGGAACACCAGAGCCTGTGGCGGGCCAATCATCAGCGTGTCTGCGCGGGAGAAACGCTGATCTGGGAATTTGACATTATCGGCTTGAAAGGCGTGCGGCGCAGCGTGGAATCACATGCCACGCCCATACCCTTGAGCGACGGCACCATGGGCCAGCTGGCCATCACCCAGGACGTGACGGCCCGCAATGAGGCGCGCGAGGCTCAGCGGCGGCAGCACGCCGAATTGGAAGAGAAGGTGAGGGAACGTACCCGGGAGCTCGAGACGGCGCTGCATCGCCTGCAGGAAAGCGAGCGCAGTTTTGAGTTGCTGGTCGACAGCGTCACGGACTATGCGCTGTACATGCTGGATCCGACCGGGCGCATCATCAGTTGGAACTCGGGCGCGCGGCGCATCAAGGGCTACGAAGCGGCGGAAATCATCGGCAAGAATTTCGAATGCTTTTATTCTGAACAGGACCGGGCGGCGGGAGTGCCGGCGGCCGGGCTGCGTACCGCCGCGCTCGAAGGCCGGTTGGAGACTGAAGGGTGGCGTCTGCGCAAGGATGGCACGCGGTTTTGGGCCAACGTCATCATTGACTCGATCCGCACCGAAGGACATCTGGTTGGCTACGCCAAGATTACGCGCGACATTACCGAGCGGCGCGCCGCGGATGCACGGCTGCGTCAGGCACAAAAAATGGAAGCGGTCGGCCAATTTACCGGCGGCGCCGCGCATGACTTCAATAATTTGCTCATGGCGATTCTGGGCAGCCTCGAGATTCTGCGCAAACGGTTGCCGAATGATCCGCGGCTTCTCGCGCTTTTGGACAATGCCGTTCAGGGGGCGAAGCGCGGTTCATCGCTGACGCAGCGAATGTTGGCATTCGCCCGCCGCCAGGAATTGAAGCACGAGGCGGTGGATCTTGCCCATCTGGTCAACAGCATGGTGGAACTCTTGGAGCGCTCGCTCGGGCCCACCATCAATATTGAGACGCGCTTGCCGCGCGAAGCGGTGCGAGTGCGCACCGACGCCAATCAACTCGAAACCGCGCTGCTGAATCTGGCGATCAACGGCCGTGATGCCATGCCGGAAGGCGGGACGATCACCATTTCGGTGGCTGAACAATCGATCGACGGCGGACATGTCACCGGCCTTGCGGCGGGCCCCTACGCCTGTCTGGCCGTCACGGACACGGGCCAGGGAATGGATGAGACCACGCTGGCGCGCGCGACCGAGCCCTTCTTCACGACCAAGGGAGTCGGCAAGGGCACCGGCCTCGGACTGTCGATGGTGGATGGACTCACGGGACAGTCCGGCGGCAAGCTCATCGTGAGCAGCGTATTGGGGAAAGGCACCACGATAGAACTGTGGTTTCCCATCACGACCCAGACCGGCGATTCCGGGGATCGCAATCCCGCTGAGAGCGATGAGGGTGTGCGCCCATTGCGGCGACTCTGCGTCCTTGCCGTGGACGATGACAGCCTGGTGTTGGCCAATATCGCTGCCATGCTCGAGGATTTGGGGCACAAGGTCATCGCGGTGGGTTCGGGCGCGAAGGCCATCGCAGAAATCGAGTCAGTACCCGCCATTGACCTGGTCATCACCGACCAGGCAATGCCGGTGATGACGGGCACGCAGCTGATCGAGGCCTTAAGAGCGCGACGCCCTGAGCTGCCGATTATCCTGGCGACCGGATATGCGGAATTGCCTCATGGCGTCAACGCCTCGATTGGCAGGCTGTCCAAGCCCTTCACTCAACGCGCACTCGCCGAGGCGCTCGCGGCAACCGCCGTCAGCTGATCTGTCTCAGCTCATCGATGTCGACCAGACCGTCCTGACTGTAGAACGTCAGCGACATCGCCCGGCTGCTATTGGGACAGATGCCGCTGATCTGCAGATCGCCCGTGTGATAGACCGCGAGTTTGCCGTATGACTCGACGATGAGCCGGCGCAGTTCGCGAAAATACGCGTAGCGCCTGCCGTACTGTGAGCCGCTGGTAACAGGCTGGCCGAGTTTCTCCGGCCACCATCTATCCGCTGCGCGCGTACCAGTGACTTGTTGTTCCATGTTCGGAATCCTTGGCGTGGAATGAATCGAACCAGCGCGAATGCTGGGTCAGAAAGCGAATTGCTGTCTGTAAGAGAAAATCTCTAAATTTGTAAGACTCGCTTTTGCGCTGCGCCGGAATTCATCCCGACTGCATCGGTCTGCGGGTGCCGAGAAGTGTCCAGGCGCTGAGCGAGGCGGCCGCGCAGATGAAGGAACCGACGCTCATGGCGATGTGATAAGCGGATAGGAGCTGATTGCCTTCGGCGGCGAGAACGGAACCGAGCAGCGCAGTGGCAACCAAACCCCCGGTGCGGGCGACGGCGCTGTTGAGCCCTGATGCCGAGCCGGTATGTGCCGGGTCCACTGAGGTTAGTACTGCCGTGGTTAGCGGCGCCACCGCCGCGCTCATGCCGAGCGCAATGACCACAATCATCGGCAGCACCTGGGTCCAATAGCTCGAACTGGAATCCATGCGCAGCGCAAACAGGAACCCGGCCGCCACGACGAGCGGGCCGATGGTGAGCGGCAGCCGGGCCCCGATTCGGCCGGCGAGCGCGCCAGCGACGGGAGAAGTTACCGTGAGTATCAGCGGCAGTGGCAGCAACGCCGCCCCCGCGGCCGTTGCCGAAAACCCGGCCGCCTGGATCAAAACATAGGGAAGAAGCACGAACAGCCCACCCATTGCACCATAGAGCAGAAACGTGAACAGCGTCAGCCCCACGAAGCTCTTCGAGGCAAACAGATCCATCGGCATCATCGCGCGCGCACCACGCGCCGTTTCAAAGCGCCAGAAAACGAGCAGCAACAGGGCGGCAACACCCGCGGCACTCAACGCGGCCGGACTCCAACCTCGGCGGCTCGAGCCCGCGGTGAGAGCCCAAGTCGAGGCGGCCAGAGCGATGGTGGCCAAAACTCCGCCGATCGTGTCCAGCGGATAGGTTTCGCGGCGCCGGTCATGCGGCACAAACCGGTAGGCCAGGACGATGGCGCCGCAGGCCAGCGGCAGATTCAGCAGGAAAATCGCCCGCCAACTGCCCAAATCGATGAGCCAGCCGCCAATCACCGGGCCGATCGCGCCCATTGCCGCGCCGGTCGCCGCCCAAATGCCGATGGCGCGTCCTTTGGCTTCGCCGGCAAACGTTTGACCCAGAATGGCAAGGCTGTTGGGCATGAGCATTGCGGCGCCCACGCCCTGGAGCAGTCGGCTCGCAAAAAGTGCCGGGAGTCCGGGGGACAAGGCGCAGCCGAGCGATGCCAGGGCGAACACCGTGGTGCCCAGAATGAGCAGGCGTCGACGCCCGAAGTAATCCCCGGCGGCGCCGCCGAGCAAGAGCAGGGCGCTCAAAGGCAGCAGGTAAGAATTGATGACCCACTGCAGCGCACCCGCACCGGCGCTGAAGTTGTGCGCGAGGGTGGGTAGGGCCACGTTCACCACGGATCCGTCCACGAACGCCAAAGCCGAGGCCAGGATCGTTGTGGTTAACACCAGATTCGGATGCGAGGCCGGCGGCGACGCCCGCGCGCATTGCGCAGCGGCGGAATCGCACACCGGGTGCAGGGAACTCATGCCGGTTCAACGGCCGGCAAATTTCGCGTATTGGTATTCCAATTGACCGTCCGCCGTCTGCCCTACAAATTCCATCGCGCCGGCCTCGCTCGAATGCAAGCCTTGGGTGCTTTTATGCCGGCGATTATAGCTTAAGGATGCAGCGTGAGCTTTTGCGCGCGCCAATTCAGCAGTTCAGCGACGTACAGTTCGTTCTCCGACGGGCAAGCCATTTCATGAATCCAGCCGAATTTCTTCAAAGTTTTGCCGGTGCCGCCGAGCCAGCCCAAAACCTTGCCGTCGAGCGCGAGTTTATAGATGCGGCCCGGATACGCATCCGACACGTAAAGATACTGGACCGGGCCGGGCGTGATGCACAGCGCCCACGGGGCGCCGGGATGCATGTTGCCGGGACTGGCTTCGGTGGGCCGATTGCCGATGGCCACGGGACTATTCGGCGGCGCGGGGACGTCGATCTTGATCGTATTGAGCAGCTTGCCCGACGTATCGAAAATCTGGATGCGCACGTTGCCGCGATCTGCAACGTAAATGCGATTCTTCGAATCGATTGCAATCGAATGCAGCGTGCTGAATTGACCGGGCCCGGAACCCGGCTCTCCCCAGGATCCGACCCAATTGCCATCCTTGTCGTATCTGGCCACCCGGGAATTGATATAGCCGTCGCTGATGTACACGTTGTCGCTTGAATCCCAGGCCATGTCCGTGACCTGGCGGAACAATCCGTCGACCGGCGGCAGCGGCGGCTTGGGATGCTCCAGCGGGTGTGCGCTTTCGTCCGCAGCCTCGGCCTTGCGTCCAAATACCCGGGTCACCCGTCCCTGGGGGTCGAATCGCACCACCACATCCGAACCCTTGTCCGCCACCCAGATGTTGTCGTAGCGATCGACGCGAACCGCATGCGCAAAGGACCAGGCGTATAAATTCTTGCCGATCTCCCGCACGAATTTGCCGGCAGGATCAAACTCGAGCAACTGCGCGGCGGCAGCGCCATAGGCGGGTCCGCTGGTGTTGCCGCGCGACAGCACAAACACATGCTTCTTGGAATTCACGGCGATGCCCGACACCTCGCCGAAATACATGCCCTCAGGTAGCTTGAAGAAATCCGCTGTCGAGTCGAAGGCGATCTCCGGTACGGATTGTCCGAAAGCGGTTGCGGAAAAGCACAACCCGGCAAATGCCTGCAGCAGGATCTTTCTCATGTCGACGCCCCCGCCCAGCGCGCCGTATTGGCGCGGACCCGGCAATATTACACCGCAAATCGCGCAGGTCGATGGCGAGGTCAATCCGTGCCGCGAGGCGAATAAGAGAATTTTTGGCCGGCGATGGCCGCGGAGTACATCAGGCCGCCCTTGGCGATCGTGAACACGGCCATGCCTTTTTGATAGATGCCCCGCGTGGCCGCATCGTTTTGGCCAGCGCTCACCCCGGCACTCGCCCCATTGGTCGCGGCGCCGGCGTTGGCGCCTGCCGTAATGGCCACGACACTGGCGTCCGCGCCGAATTCGAAATTTCCGGATTCAAACTCATCCAGCGCGCGCTTATCCTCGAAAAAGATGATTTCACTATAGGCCTTGCCGCCCGCCTGGAAACCCACGCTGACCTGACCGAGGGTCGCGTTTCCGGTGTGGACGCCGTGGACGTAGACCCGGCCTTTGCCAAACGCCCCGCCGACACCGAGTGCCCCCGAACCGACGGTCGGAAACACGGCGTATGCGTAGCTTTTGCCGAAGAAGGTACCGCTGGCGCCGGCATTCTTGAATATTGCGATCGTGCCAGGGTAGTTGCCGGCGGCATGCGCGGCGCTCATCGATACCATCAACAGTGGTATCAGAGCCAAAATGCGCGCCGCAAAATTCATTGTTATCCCCTTGCGTGCGTAGCGCATCACGCTCGGCGCGCCACGGCGTGGTAGATGACCAGCACCAGCACTGCGCCGACCACGGAGACGAGCATGCTGTAAATGTTGAGGCCGGTCACGCCGGGCATGCCGAAGCGGTTGAACAACCAGCCGCCGGCGATGGCGCCGATGATGCCTAATATGATGTCTATGACCATGCCATCGCCGGTTTTATTCACCAGCTTGCTCGCGATGAAACCGGAGATGAGACCTAAGATGAGCCAGGCGATAATCGACATATTTACATCCCTTTATGTTGTTGTGGGTTCCTCAACATCGGCAGAGTGCGCCCTTTACGCGGCGGGTGCTGTAAGCGGCGAGAGCGCCTCAGTGTAGGCGAACGCGAGTCCCCGTTTCGGCGGTTTCATGCCATGCTGCGCGGACAGTGAAACCATGTGGACCATTGCACTCACCATTGTCGGCACGTTAATCGCGGTGGTGGTGATTGCAAATTTCCGCAAACCGGAAAAAGAGCCGCACCACAAAGTCAAGCATCACTACGGGATTCTCGATCCACAGCTGAAACGCGAGATGGGAACTTTGCTCGGGCCTGCGATCTTACCCGGCAGCCAGGTCCTGGCATTGCAAAACGGCGATGAAATATTTCCGGC
Source organism: uncultured Gammaproteobacteria bacterium (assembly GCA_963731465.1). Classification (GTDB taxonomy): domain Bacteria; phylum Pseudomonadota; class Gammaproteobacteria; order Steroidobacterales; family Steroidobacteraceae; genus Bog-1198. The sequence continues at coordinate 283,274 of CAVSVK010000009.1, read as the reverse complement.
GATGCTGACCGCGATCGGCGCCGCGCAGCGGACCATCACGTTCGAAACCTACATCTACTGGTCGGGCAGCATCGGCGAGCGGTTTGCGGACGCCTTGACAGAACGGGCGGCGGCCGGCGTCAAAGTGCATCTCATGCTCGATTGGGTGGGCTGCAGCAAGATGTCGGGCGAGTTGCTGGGGCGCATGACGCAAGCGGGCATCGAGGTCGAGCGGTATCACGCGCTGCGCTGGTTCGGCCTGGGCAAACTGAACAACAGGACTCACCGCAAGGTGCTCATCGTCGATGGCAGCGTGGGGTTTACCGGCGGAGTCGGCATCGCAGATCAATGGGACGGCCACGCGCAGGATCCGGACCATTGGCGTGATATGCACTTCAAAGTGCAAGGTTTGGCAGTCGCGCAGATGCAGGCGGCGTTTCTGGACAACTGGATCAAATCCACGGGCTGCGTCCTGCACGGTGACGCGTACTTTCCGGCCTTGAGCGCGGTAGGCAGCCAAGAGATGCAGATGTTCATCAGTTCGCCGGATGGCGGCGCCGACAGCATGCGCCTGATGTATTTGACGGCGATTACCGCGGCTGATCGCTCAATCGATATTGAGGCGGCCTATTTTATTCCCGACACGCTCATGATCCGCGAACTCGAGAGCGCGCGGGCACGCGGCGTCAGAATCCGCATCCTGGTGCCCGACCGATATCTCGATTCGGAGACCGTGCGCATCTCCTCGAAGCGGGGCTGGGGCCGGCTCTTGCAAAGCGGCGCAGAGATCTATGTGTACGAGCCGACGATGCTCCACTGCAAGATGCTGATCTTCGATCGCTTCATGGTGTCCGTTGGATCCACGAACTTCGACATGCGCTCGTTTGAACTCAATGATGAAGCAAGCCTCAATGTCTATGACGCGCCGTTTGCGCAGCAGATGACCGAGGTCTTTGAACGCGACCTGGCCGTTTCGGTGAGATACACGTACGAGCGCTGGCGGAGCCGATCCTGGGGACAGAGGGCGGCGGAGCTGGTCTTGCTGCCGATCAAATCGCAACTCTGAGAGCGATGTCAGGGTCAGCGATCGCCGGACATATCCGTCAGGCGCACGGTGTCCAGTTTCAATTTTTTGCGCAAGGAACTGACGTCGGAGGCCGCCACCGGTGCCGCCTGATTGCCCCAGCTATTGCGAATATAGGTCGAGACATCCGCAATCTCTTGATCGGTGAGTTTCCATGCGAAGCTCGGCATGCCCAAAGGCGAGGGGTGTGAAGCGCTGACGCCGACGCGCGTGCCCGCCAGGATCAAATGCTCGAGCCCTGTCGGATCAGGCTGCTGCAGCATGGCGTCCTTGCCCAGCGGCGGAAACAACCTTGATTGGCCGATTCCGTTATCCAGATGGCAGGACGAACAGGCGTCGGAATATATTTCCGCTCCGCGGCGCATGGCGCCGGAGTCCGGCGCGGACGAGGCGACGCTGGGACTGGGCGGCTGGCTCTTGAGATACACGGCGATCGCACGTCGATCCGCATCGCTGATGTGCGAGGTGGAGTGGGTGATGACATCCGCCATGGCGCCCCCCGCCGCAGCGTGCGCGTTGCGGCCGGTTGCCAGAAACTCGGCGATCTCATCGACGCTCCAGTCCCCCAGGCCAAGGCGCGAATTGCTCGTCAGGTCAGGCGCAACCCAATTGTCGAGAGTTCCACCGTGCAGTTCCTCCTTGGATTTGTCGGCGCCGAGAAAATTCTTGGGTGTGTGACAGCCGCCGCAATGACCGAGGCCGGTAACCAGATAGGCGCCGCGGTTCCACTCCGCTGACTGATCGGGATCGGATTGGAAATTGTGGCTGTCGAGGAAAAGCAGGTTCCACGCGCCGACCATGGAGCGGAAATTGAGCGGGAAAGACAAGTCGTTTTTTGGAGGAGTGTAATTGACGGCGGGCACGGTCGTCAGATAGGCAAAGATCGCATCATCGTCCTCGCGGCTCACACGCCTGAACCAAGGATACGGAAAGGCGGGATAGAGGTCCTCACCTTGCGCGTCCTTGCCGTCGTGCATCGCGCGGTAGAATTGATCGGCGGTCCAGCCGCCGATGCCGGTGCTGCGGTCGGGTGTGATATTGGGCGTGTAAATGATGCCGAATGGCGTATTCAGTCCCAATCCGCCGGCGAATGGCTGACCGCCCTCGCGCTGATGGCAGGAAATGCAGTCGCCCGCCGCGACCAGGTACTGGCCGCGGCGCAGCTGCGCCGCGTTCGGCAGAGATTCATCGAAGCTCTCGGTCAGGAGACTGCGCGCCGTGACGGCGGCACTGGGATGGGCGGGCAATGCGAGCATCTCGCTTAACGAGAAACCGGCGAGGCTCAAAGTCGCGGCTCCCAGACCGGCGACCAGTGTGATTCGCAGCGTGGTTGAACGGCGCATGGCTAACCCCTCACCAACGGACCGGGCGCCTTGAGGTACTGCGTCTTGATAGCGTCAGCCGAATGGTAAGCGAGCGCCGCCACGGTGCCGGTCGGGTTGTAGCCGGCGTTTTGCGGGAAGGCTCCGGACCCCATCGAGAAAACGTTGGACACGTCCCAAGTCTGCAGATATTTGTTGACCACGCTGTTTTTGGGATTGTCTCCCATGATGGCGCCGCCGGTGTTGTGCGTGGTCTGGTAGGGCACGACGCTCCAGGAACCTGTGCGCCGGTTCAACTTTATTTCGCGCGGATTCATGGCCTTTGCCACCTCGGCCGCGCGGTCGGTGAGGTAATCCGACATCTTGTGATCATTCTCGGTGAAATCGAAGGTCATCCGCAGCATGGGCCGCCCATGGATGTCCCGGTACGTGGGATCCAGGTCCAGATAATTGCCCCGGGCGCTCATGCATGAGCCGTGCACGCTCAGTGAGAACGATCGAAGATAGTTTTTCGCCGCCGCATGCTTCCACTCGAGGCCCCAGTTCGGCGTGTTCTGCGGTGTGTAAATCATCTCGATCGGGCGCCCGCCCGTAATCATGCCCGCGATGTAAGCGCCGCCGATGAAGCCCAGGCCGCCATGGTCAAAATTGTCGCCGTTGAAGTCGTCTATGACCGTGGCAAGCGCGCCGGCCCCGACGAATGGGTTCATGAGTTTGTCGTCGAAGAATACATTTACCGACGACATGGTTTGGTAGGCGTAGTTCTTGCCGACCACTCCGTCGCCGGTTTTCGGATCGTACGGCTTGCCGATGCCGGACAGCAGCAGCAAGCGGACGTTTTGCAGCACGTAGGCCGAAAGAACTACCATTTCCGCCGGTTGAAAAAACTCCTCGCCGGCGCTGTTCACGTAGGTCACGCCGGTGGCGCGCTTTTTATCGGCCGTGAGCTCGATGCGCAACACTTCGCATTCGGTCTTGAGCGTAAAATTCGCTTTCTGCAGCAGATAGGGCAGCACCGTGGTTTGCGGACTGGCTTTCGAATAGTTGCCGCAGCCAAATTTTTCGCAGAACCCGCAGTACGTGCACGCCCCCATCTGCGCGCCCAGCGGATTGGTGTAGGCCTGGGACATGTTGCCGGTCGGGTGCGGAAACGGGTGCCGTCCGAGTTCCGCGGCCGCTTTGCCGAACAGGGTCGGCCCGTAGGTCTGCTGCATCGGCGGGTTGGGAAATTCGTTTGCCCGCGGACCTTCGAACGGATTGCCGCCGGGCTGGATCTTGCCCTGCAGATTGCCGGCCTTGCCGCAGGTGCCGCACAGCTTGTCGAATTGATCGTAGTGCGGTTCGAGCTCATCGTAGGTGACGCCCCAGTCCTGAACGCTCATGTCATAGGCTGAAACGGCCTTCTTGCCGTAGCGTTTCTCATTGTGGCTCTTGGTCAGAAAATCCGTGGGCAGGAAGCGCCATATCTGGCCGTTCCAATGGACGCCGCCGCTGCCGACGCCCGTGCCGAGAAGAAATGAGCCCAGGTGCCGCATGGGCAGCGCCTCTTGATTGACGTTGTTGCGAATGGTCAACGTGTCGTCCGACACGTTCTGGAATAAATGATGGCGCCACATGTAGCGCAGCTCATCCTGCGCAAATCCGGTCGCAAAATCCGTGGGGGTGTCGCGCCAGGGTCCGCGCTCCAGCGCGACTACGTTCAATCCCGCGTCGCAAAGCTGTTGCCCCATGATCGCGCCGGTCCAGCCGAATCCCACCAGTACCGCATCGACAGGTTTGAGAGTGGTGCTCATTTCAAGTCTCCCAACCCGGACGGCCTTTCAAGCCGACCGTGGGGAAAGGCACAGGCTCGCCGTGACGGGTGACCCAATCCTTGTAGTTATAGTGCGCGCCGGGAAAACCAATCATTTTCCACGCGGCCATATCCTTGTTGCCGCCGTAGATCGGATCCGAGAAATACCCTTCCTTGGTATTCTGCAAAAACATGGAGAAGAAGGATTTGGAGTCGACTCCGCCGTCAAGCTTGATCTCGCCGCTCTCCATTCCCTTCAGCAATTTGTCCTGATCGTCAACGGCCAGCTTTGCAAAACTCGCGGCGCCCAGGTTGGCGCTGACGTATTGGTCGGTCGCGGCGATCGCGGCACGGTAGAGCTGCGCAGGATTGAAGCGGCTTTGATAGCCCTGTTCGGGCGTTCCTTTCGGCCAAGGTCCGGCGAGATAATAATGATCGCCGCGGCCGAAGGGTCCGGCGAGCTGGCGATCCAGAAAGAAGGGCACGTTCGCTTCGACTGCGCCGGGGCCGACCGGATCGTTGGGTATCAAGCGAGCCACGGCCGCTTCGATGAAGGCCGCCTCGACCGGCGTGAAGTACGTATATCCCGTTCCGGACGCACCGGGCGGTGCGTCCGCGGTGCCTTCCTTCCAAGGCATCGAGCCGCGAATGGTTTGCGGGGGCGCTCCAAGTTCGCCGTCGTGAACCGTCGCGGCCGCCGTGCCCGCAATGCCTGCTGCGACGCTGCCGATGAGAAGTTGTCGGCGCCGGAGATTTATTTTGTTCGCCATAGGAATCCTTCGCGACGCGGCTGCGCAGTCTGGAGAAAGTTAGTATCATTAGTCGCCATTTGACGACATTGACGCTGAACTTCATTTGCGGCGTCGTCAATAGGACAATCACTGAACAGCGATTTGTAAAACTTTCCACGCGCCATGCCATTTTACAAAGCGCTATCGACCGAGATACGCGTTGATTTGCGCGCTCCATTCCTCGCCCGCGACGCGGTCGCGTGAGGCCATCTCTGCGACCTTGGCATTTGCGGTATGCGAAAGCGCCGTGCGCTCGTAATTCACCTCGATGATGGTCGAGGCGCCCTGCGGTGTGAGCTGCAACGTGATGACCGTGACGAGCACATCGGGAATCACGCAGACGTATTGGATGCGCCTTGCGGCAGCATCGAATTCCGTGTTCACCCACACGGCGTTCTGACTCCCAAGCCGGACTGTGAAGACCATGCCCTCCCGATCGCAGGCCTTGTCCGGCCAGAGAAAATGCGGTTGCCAATCGGGCGCCCAGACCCGCTCGCGATCCGCGCCGAACAGCGGCCACGCGACTTCAAACGGCGCGTTCGCGACCAACGAAAACTGCTCGCGGGTGTGCAGTGGCGCCGGGCTGCTCAAGATCTGTCCTTCAGTTGATGGCTGTCGCCGGCGCGAAGCGTCAAGCGATAGATCTTTTTCAATTCCAGGATCTGCGCCAGGGTTTCCTTGGAAAAGGCGGGCTTGCCCTCGAAGGCGTGCAGCACAATGCCCTCGAGCAGGTCTCCGACCGAGAGGTCCTTGAGTTCCGCCAGCGCTTTCAGCACCTTCAGCAGCCGCTTTTCGATTCTGATTCCGGTTTGCACCCGCTCGACTTCGATCATCGGGATTCCTCTGGTGAAGGCGCGGATGGTACCAAAGTACATAGGTACATAACAAGCGGTCAGACTCCGCCTACGACCGACAGGCCGGCTTGGGATGGTGGCGCATTTCAATTCCGGGCCATAATGCACGCAGCTACCAGGAGAAAAACGCATGGCCATGGGACGACGAGAAAAAGACATCAAGTTGCTGGTTGCCAAGTTCGTCAAGCTGGTTGAGTCGCTCAATCCGGGCGAGCGTCTATCGATCAAAAAAGTAGCCGCCAAACACCCGGCCGCGAAGCGTCAACCGCGAAAAGGCGCCGCCAAAGCGGCTGCCAAAACGCCGCGGCCAAAGGCGTCACGCTAGACGAAGCGCGGGACGCGAAATTCGGTAAGCCAGAACGCCGGTGGTACCGGCGAGCAACGCCAAGCCGACAGTGGTCCAGAGCCCGGTATCGGGGTGCGATGCCGCGTTGCGCGTGCCCGTTACTTCGCGCGCTATCGAGGTCCAGGCCTCAAAAATGCCGGCATCGACCTTGTCGCGCAGCGCGGAAATTTCGGGGGTCAGATTGTCTGGCAGACGGGCAAGCAGATCTTCGACGCTGCCGACGAGCTCATCCAGCTTCTGGGACCTGCGCATGGCCTGGGATCTTGTCATCGCAGCGATTTTGGACCCGCCCCGCGAAAGCTCCAGGCGAGAATTGGTGCCAAATGATGTCAGCGCCGTCTGATTGCGCGTGTCAACGCCGCTTGCCGACGTCCGTTAACATCGGGAGATGCGCTCCTCTATTACCCGCGCAGGCATTATCTGCGCACTGCTGCTGGCGGGGTGCGCCACCCGCACTGATCCGCCGCGCGGTCCTGCGGCGCCCTTAACGGCGCTGCGACGCGAGGATACCTTGTGGCTCGAGCGGACCTCATTTGGTCTCGATTCGGCCAGCGTGGAAAGCTATCGTCAATTGGGCCGTGAACGGTTTCTCGAGCGGCAATTGCATCCGGGCGAAGCCGCACTGCCGGCGCCGATCGCAGCGGAGATTGCGGCGTTGGAAGTTTCGCATGCGGACCCGGTGAAATGGCTTGCCGAAACCAACGCGCAGTACAAGCTCATCAACGCCATATCCGACGCCGCGGAAAAGGAGCAATCCCGCAAGGCGCTCAATGACCGCGGCGACAAGCTCGAGTATGAAGCCGTTCGCCGCGATTTGCTGCGCGCCATTTATTCTCCGGCGCAGCTGCAGGAACAGATGGTCTGGTTCTGGCTCAATCATTTCAGCGTGTTCCGGTACAAGGCCAATCTTCGCTGGCTGGTCGGCGACTACGAAGAACGCGCGATCCGCCCGCATGTCTTCGGGCACTTCAAAGACCTGGTGATGGCGAGCATGGAGCATCCGGCGATGCTGCAGTACCTGGACAACAATCAAAACGCCGCGGGACACATCAATGAAAATTATGCGCGAGAACTGTTGGAGCTGCACACCCTCGGCGTGGGCGGTGGATACTCGCAACAGGACGTCCAGGAGCTGGCCCGGGTGCTCACGGGCGCGGGTGTCAATGTCGGCGACCGGCCCAGGCTGAAACCCGAGTTGCAGCGAATGTATGTTCGCCGCGGCGCCTTCGAATTCAATCCGGCGCGGCATGATTTCGGCGCCAAAACGCTGCTCGGACACCCGATCGGCGGCCGTGGATTCGACGAGGTTGAAAACGCGATCAGCTTGATCGTCTCGCAACCGGCCTGCGCCCGATTCATCTCGCGGCAGCTGGCGCTGTATTTCGTGGCCGACAATCCGCCTGCTGCATTGGTCGAGAAGATGGCCCAGACCTTCATGCACACCAATGGCGACATTGGCGCCGTTCTGCATTCCTTGTTCATGTCGCAGGAATTCGACCGAGCCCTGGGCATGAAATTCAAAGACCCGACGCGCTACGTCCTGTCGGCAATCCGCTTTGCGTATGACGGCAGGCTGATCAGCAATACCCGGCCGGTGCTCAACTGGCTCAGTGGTCTCGGCGAGGCGCCCTATAACCGTCAGACCCCCGACGGCTATCCCTTGACGGAACTCGGCTGGGCAAGCTCGGGCCAAATCAGCCGCCGTTTCGAAATTGCGCGCGCCATCGGCGCCGGCAATGCCGGACTGTTCAATGCGGAAGACGGCACGGCGGCGAGTGCGGCGGGTTTTCCGCAGCTGTCAAACCGCTTGTACTTCGAGACCGTCGAACCCTTTCTCGTCGCGCGGACCAAGGATGCACTGAATCGCGCGAATTCGCAGCAGGAGTGGAACACGTTTCTTCTGTCGTCACCGGAATTCAACTATGAATGAGCCGCACTTGAATCGCCGCCGCATGCTCAAGCTGGGCAGCGCAGCGCTGCTCAGCGCCGGGTTATCGGGCCGCTTGTTCGCCGCGCCCGCCGGCGGAGCGCGGTTTCTGCTGGTGTTTTTGCGCGGCGGATACGATTCGGCCAACCTGCTGATCCCGTACGGCAGCAGTTTTTACTATGAAGCGCGCCCGAATATCGCCATATCGAAGCCCGATCCGGCATCCAACACCAGCGCACTCGCGCTTGATGCCGACTGGGCGCTGGCGCCCGCGGTGCGCGAATCAATCGGCTCAATGTATCTGCAGCGCCAGGTTGCCTTTGTGCCGTTTGCGGGAACCGAGGACTTGTCGCGCAGCCACTTCGAGACTCAAGACAGCATTGAGCTGGGTCAACCCTTGGCCGGAGCGCGCAACTATCGCTCGGGATTTCTCGGCCGTCTGTGCGAGACGTTGACGGGGCCCGCATACCGCAACTCATCGATTGCCTTCACGGACGCCTTGCCGCTGGCTTTCGAAGGCGCCGCGACCGTGCCGAACCTATCTCTAAAGAATGTGGGCAAACCGCCTTTCGATGAACGGCAGGCGCTCATCTTGAGCGACATGTATGCCGGTCATCACCTCGAGGCAGCCGTGAGCAATGGTCTGGAGCTGCGCCACGAGGTGGCGCAGGAAATGGCCGAAGAAATGAGCGCGGCGAACCGCAATGCGATCAACACGAAGGGATTTGAACTGGAAGCCGAGCGCATGGGCCGCTTGATGCGCGACAAATATCGGATTGGATTTATCGACATTGGCGGCTGGGATACGCATGTGGGCGAGGGCGCCGCAGCCGGACCGCTGGCGTCCAACCTGGGCAGCTTGGGGCGCGGCCTGCAGGTGTTCGCCGCGTCGCTGGGCTCCGAGTGGAACAACACCGTGGTCGTGGTGCTTTCTGAATTTGGCCGCACTTTTCGCGAGAACGGCAATCGCGGCACCGATCACGGGCATGGCACAGTTTATTGGGTTCTCGGAGGATCGATCCGCGGCGGCGCCGTCGTCGGTGAGCAACAGCGGCTGGCTCAAAGCACCTTGTTTCAGAATCGCGATTATCCGGTGCTGAACGACTATCGATCCGTGCTCGGCGGCCTGTTTCGGACGCTATGGGGACTCTCGCCCGAGCAAAGCTCGCGGATTTTTGCGCAGTCCTCGTCGATTGACCTGAAGTTGGTTTAGCGTAGCTGGCTGTCCTTACTGCCGCGGCGGTTGTATCCGGCGGATCGCACCGCCTCCCGATCGCGGGCGTCCTGACAGGCCAGGCAGAGCCGCACGCCGGGGACCGCGTCACGCCGTAACTGCGGAATCTCCGTCCCGCATTCGGCGCAATGGCTCAAGCTCGGTCCCTGGGGCAGGCGGCTTTTGGCGAGGTTGATCGCATCCTTGACGGTCGCGTCAATCTGCTCTTGCACCGCACCTTCTTTTGCCCATCCGGTCGCCATATTCTTATCATTAGAGGCGCCGGCGCAAAATGCAAGGCTGCGGCAGGCTCCAGGCCCAATTGCCATCCCAAACCGCCGCGTCATTCACTTCGAGAATCCCCGTCGTCACGGGACACACCCGCCGGTATGCGGAAATTGCATACCGGCGAGCGCGTTGATTTTTTTGTTAGCCCAAGGTTACAGGAATGAACAGCCTGGCGTCGCCTCGCTGAATGAGCAACGCGACCTGCTTGTCGTGATCCTTGACCATCCTGCGCAGCTGCGCCACGGTCTGCACTGCCGTGCCATCGACCGACAACACCACATCGCCCGGCTGGATACCCGCTTCGGCCGCGCGGCCTTCCGCATCTTCGACCACCAGGCCGCCTGGGACGCCGGCCTGTTGACGCTCTTCAGGAGTCAGAGGACGCAGCGCCAAACCCAGCTTCGCCTGGGAGGAACTGCCGCCGCTCGAATCGTTGTCCGCGGTCAAGGCTGCCGAGTTGCCGAGGGTCGCAGTCAGGTCCACGGTTTTGCCGTTGCGCCAAATCTCAATGGACGCTTTTTCGCCCGGCGTGGCCATGCCGACTTTCTGCGAGAGCGAACCCGCGTCAATGATGGGCGCACCGTTGAATTTCAAAATCACATCGCCCACCTTGATGCCGGCCTGAGCCGCTGCGCTGTCGGGCACGACTTTGGCCACCAGCGCACCGTTGGGCGAGGTCAATTTGAAGGAATCGGCCAACGTTTGATTCAGAGGCTGCACTTCGACTCCCAGGCGCGAGTGCTCGACTTTGCCGGTCTTCACGATCTGATCCTTGATCTGCACGGCCACGTTGATCGGAATGGCGAACGAGACGCCCTGGAAGCCGCCGGAATTGCTGTAAATCTGCGAATTGATGCCGACGACCGTACCGCTTGCGTCAAACAGCGGGCCGCCGGAATTGCCCGGATTCACCGCCGCATCCGTTTGGATGAAGGGCACATAGCCGTCGCCCGGCAACGAACGCCCCTTGGCACTGACGATGCCGGCGGTGGCGGTCTCTTCCAGGCCGAACGGTTCGCCGATGGCGAGCACGTAGTCGCCGACACCCAGCTTGTCTGAATTTCCCAGCGTCACCGTCGGAAGATTGTGAGCGTTGATCTTCAGCACAGCGATGTCGCTGGTCTTGTCGGCACCCAATACCTTGGCCTTGTATTCACGATGATCGGATAGTTTCACCGTGACTTCCTTGGCGCCGTCAACGACGTGCGCATTCGTGAGCACCAGTCCGTCGGCGGAGATCACGAACCCGGAACCCTGCGCGCGCTGGATGCCGCGCGGACGCGGCATTTGGAATCCGCGGAAGAACTGTGAGAGGGGGTTGTCATCGCCGTTCGGACCGCCAAAGAAAAATTGCTGCTGGCCGCCGGTCGCGATCGGGCCTTCGGTGGTGATGCCGACGACGGCAGGCTCGTTACGCGCCACGATCGCCCGATAATTCGGCGCGGTCATCAGGGGAATGGGTTGTGACGAGGTGGATTGATTTATATCGCTGGTTGCCGCGGCCGCGGTCGGCGAAGCCGGCTGCAGCACGCCGTGGGCGGACAAGCCGGTGGCTGCGCCGACGGCGAGAAGGCCGACCGCAGACCACGCCAGCGTGGAATTGCGAAGTTGCATGTGAGTTCCTCCAATGAAAACAGTTAAGCGACCTTTCGCCTTGTTGGCAGGATCACATGCCTTCCTTAAGGCAGTCTTAAGAGGCCCGGGGGAAGCTCAACGAAACCTGCAGGCCGCCGCCGGGCGCCTCACCGAGGTCTATTCGCGCCCCGTGGCGCTCGGCAATGGCCTTGACGATTGCTAGGCCTAAGCCCGTGCCGTGCTCTTGTGCGGCAGCGCGCCGATAAAAGCGATCGAATACGCGCTCGCGATCCGACGCGGCGATGCCGGGTCCTGAGTCGCTGACTTCCAGAATCGCTTCGCCCGCAGCGGAGCGGCAACGCACCTGAACAGTTCCCCCTGAAGGCGTGTAGCGCACTGCATTGTCGACAAGATTGCGCGCCAGCGTTCGCAGCGCTTCGCGATTGCCCTGGATATAGAGCCCCGCTGCCGCATCCAACCCTATGTCGATGTTGCGAGCCAGCGCCAGATCATGCGTGTCCTTGATTGCCTCAGCCGCCGCCGCCGCCAGGTCCACTTTTTCGATTTCCATGGGCGCTTCCTGCGGTTCATTGCGCGCCAGCGTCAGCAACTGTTCGACCAGGTGGATGGCACGTTCGACCGCCGCGCCGAGGCGCACCCGCGCTTCCAAACGCCCGGGCTCGTCGGGCGCCCGATCGAGCAATTGCAGCTGCAACCGCAATGCCGTCAGCGGCGAGCGCAGCTCGTGCGCCGCATCGGAAATGAAGGCGCGTTGCACCGAGAAGGCGCGCTGCAGCCGCTCCAGCAGCCGGTTGAGCTCGCTCACCAGCGGCTCGATTTCACGCGGCAGGCTGTCGATTCCGAGGGGCGCCAACGAGCGTGCGTCGCGGCGTTGCACCTCGGCCGCGACGAAGCGCAGCGGCGTGAGGCCGCGCCTCACAATCCACGCAACCGCACCGATCATGATCGGCAGCAGAAGGACCAGCGGAATCACCACCCGCTCTGCCGCGGCGCGCGCCAACGCCTCGCGGACCTGCACAGGCTGTGCGATTTGAATCACGCCATCCGCCGTTTGCAGGCCGTACGCGCGCCAGGGTTGTCCGCGCAAATTCAAGTCGGCGTAACCCAGCACCGTTTGGTTGATCATCGGCAGTCCGGGGCGAGACACATAGGTGCGCGCGCCGAACACGTCCCAGATTTGCACGACGAAGTCGCTGTCGCCTTGGTCGCGGGGAACTTCGATTCGCGGCGCCAGAGAGATCTGACTGCGCAGCGACAGCGCCATTTGCCGCAGCTGATAATCGAACAGCGTCGACGTCTCGGTCAAAACGCGCCGGTATGTGACGCCCGCCGCGAGCAGCGAAATCAGCGCCACCAAAATGATCAATGCAACCAGCAGACGCGCGCGGATCGAACTCATGTTTTGGGCACGAAATAACCCACGCCGCGCAATGTGCGGATGGCATCGCTTCCGAGCTTGCGCCTCAGGCCGTGAATGTAAACTTCGACCGCGTTGCTGCCGATCTGCTCATCCCAACCGTACAACCGGTCCTCCAGCTGCGCTCGAGACAGCACCGCTCCGGGCCGCTGCAACAGCGCCTCCAGCACCGCAAACTCATGTGCGGATATGTTCACCGCGACACCGCCGCGCTCGATGGTGCGTGCCACCGGATCAAGACGCAGTTCGCCGTGCTGAATGCTGGGATCGCCGCGCCCCGCCGCGCGGCGCAGCACCGAGCGCATGCGGGCGGTCACCTCATCCAGGTCAAACGGCTTGACGATGTAGTCGTCGGCGCCGGCATCGAGCCCGGCAATACGATGCTGGATCTCATCGCGCGCCGTGAGAATGATGACCGGCGTGGCATCGCCCCGCTTGCGCAGCTCGCGCAACACCTCGATGCCGTCCCGGTGCGGCAGACCCAGATCGAGCAGCACCACATCGAAGGCGGACCCCTGCAGCGCGGCCGCGCCGCTTTTGCCGTCGCGCATCCAATCAACGGCGAAACCGTTTTGGCGCAGCGCCGTTTGCAGACCTTGCGCAATCATCGCATCGTCTTCGACCAGCAGCACACGCATACCGCGGTAGGTCGCCTGACTATTTCGGGATCGTCAAGGTATAGAAGAAGCGCGGCGCGGTCCTCAAGGTTACGCTGGCCGGGCGCGAGCAGGGCATGTCCGCCAAACTGAAGCGCACAGTCCTGGCAAAGTCTTGTTCGGCCGCATCGCCCGATTGATCGTCCAATACTTCCGCGGTTACGCCCGGCAGATCACCCGATTGATTCGCCAGGCAGGGTCCCCATTTCAGCGAAAAATTGTGGTTGGGGTTGGTACCGCGATAAACCATCGTCACGACCAGGCGGTGGCTGCGCCGGTCATAACGCACCTGAGCAAAATTATCCGCTGTAGCCTCGAGCGAAAAAAATGCCGCGGCCGCGAGGATCAGCCAAAACAGCCAATGCCGTGATCCGTTCATGGGTCCTCTCGCAAGTAAGGCGAGAATACCGCATTTGGACCGGTACGGCGCAGGGCCTTGGTTGGATTGTCGGCTGCTACGCGCGGCTCGCCGTGCGCGCGCTGCTGCGGCCCGACGCGCCCACCTGCCCGAATCGCCGTTCGCGCCTCGCGTACTCATCGATGGCCTGGGCAAAAGCGGCGGCGTCGAAATCCGGCCAAAAGCATTCGACGAAGTGCAGTTCGGCGTAGGCGCATTCCCACAGCAGGAAATCGCTCAAGCGTTTCTCGCCGCCGGTACGGATGAGGAGGTCGACCTCGGGGGCCGCGATGCCATGATCGACGTCCGCGAGGTGTTCGACAAAGCGCGCCCGATCCGTGCTGCCCTCGGCGGCCATGCGCCGGCAGCTCTCCAGCAGGGAATGTTGCGAGGAATAATCGACCGCAATGCGCAGCTGCATTCCGCCGCAGTGCGCAGTTGCCCGTTCGCTGTGTTCGATGGTGCGCAGCACCTCCGGCGCAAGCCGGTCGCGCCGGCCGATCACGTTGAGCCGGATCGACTGCTCCAGGCAGCGCGGCGTCTGCGTCAGAAGGTAGCGGCGCAGCAGCGCGAACAAGGCGCCGACCTCGGTCTGCGGCCGGCGCCAATTGTCGGCGGAAAACGCGTACAGGCTGAGCATGGCGATGCCGCGGCGCGCCGCCGCTTCAACCACGGTGTCGACGGCCTTGGCGCCGGCGCGGTGGCCGGCGGTGCGGGGCAGTCCGCGTTGCGATGCCCAACGTCCGTTGCCGTCCATGATGATTGCTACATGCATGATGTGCTTTGTATCACAAAGTTAGAAGGTCAAAAAAATCACGTGCGCCGGGTTGCCTTGATCACCGCTTCGACGTGATCCAGGTATCGGTTCAAGGCATTTTTACCCAGAGCTGTCAGCCGATAGACAGTCCTCGGGCGGCGTTGTTGAAAGGACTTCGTGCAGCTCAGGTACTTGGCCTCTTCCAGCTTGCGTGCGTGAGCGCTCAAGTTGCCATCGCTGACATCGAACAAGGACTTGAGCTCGTTGAAGGTCAACTCGTCGCGCACCGCCAGTGCGCTCATTATCCCCAGGCGAACGCGCTCATACACCAAGCGGTCGAAGGTCGCGTCGTGATCGGCGGACGGCGCGGGCAACGCCGCGAGCTTCGGGCGCTTCTGCGGCGTTGCCGGTGCGGCGCGGGCGTTAGACTTTGCGGCCACGCCCGTTCCGTCCGATCAAGAGGCCGAAAACGATGTGCAGTCCGCCAAAGCCGGCCCCCAGCATCAAGATTTGCAAGTGGTCCGGCAGCAACAGCGCCACAAGTCCAAACAGCACGAACAGCAGGCCGAGTGCCGCGATGATTCTCGTCGTCGCCGCACTCGCCGTTACCAAGGCGCATCCATATAGAAGCAGCCAGGTGCCCGGAATCGCGTGCTGATTGCCGCCGAGCCAGTGCACCGCAGTCATGACGAGCCCGGCGCCCAGCGACGGCGACAGGCAAAGTGCAAATTTGAGCAGCGGCGTGCCATGCAGCCGCAGTTCGCGAAGCGAGGACTCCCGCACGATAAGGATGCTGCCGAGCACGGCGCCGAGCAGGGCGGCGCCCAGCCAGATCGCCAGCCAATATTTGTGCCAGTCGCCGGCCATGCACAGTGCGGCGGCCAGCAGCGCGATGCTTCCCAGGACCAGACCGGCGGAGCCGGGAACCGCCAACTGCACCGCCCCCTCCATCGAGGATCGAATGTAGCGCAGCGTTGCCGCGGCGTGCGAATCGAGACGAACGGTGTTGCCCACGCCTGAGACACTAACGACGTGGCCGTGCAACGTCAAGTACTTTGCTATGTAAAGTTAACAGAATGCAGCTTGTTGGCGGCCTCATGTCCACATCCTTGCGCCCTTTACGATTTAGCTGACAACGACGCCTACGCGTGGGGAGATTTCATGAATAAGACTCTATTTTGGGGAAACACCGCGGCGCTGCTGCTGGCGGCCGTTACCGCGGCCGCCGCCGAGCGCGCGCCGCAAGTTGAATCGTCGATTTACAGCGATCCGGCCGGCGTGCTGCAGTTGATCAACGTCAACGGCCGCGCCAATGCCAACGGGGCGTTCTTCCAAAGTCTCGGCACCAACGGCCGTTCCTGCGCCACCTGTCATGTCGCCGATCAGGCGATGAGCATGTCGCCGCCGCAAATTCGCGAGCGCTTTGCGCAAACGCATGGCCGCGATCCCTTGTTCGCCGGCGTCGACGGAGCCAATTGCCCGAATGGCAAGACCGCGGATGCGGCTGCACACAGTCTGCTGTTATCCCACGGACTGCTGCGCATCGCGATACAGGTGCCGGCCAATGCCGAGTTCAACGTGACAGTCGTGCACGATCCGTACGGCTGCGCACTGGTGGCCGGTGCGGACGGACTGACCCTCTCGACGTATCGGCGGCCGCTGCCGGCCACCAACCTGCGCTTCTTGAGCGCCGTGATGTTCGACGGCCGCGAATCGCCGGCAACGGCAACCCGGTCTCTGGGAACACTCGGCACGTTTTCGGCGAATCTCAACAACGATCTTGCGCAGCAGGCCATCGATGCGACCATGGGTCATGCCCAGGCGGCGGTCCCGCCCACCGGCGCACAGGTCAAGGAGATCGTGAGCTACGAGATGGGGCTGTACACAGCGCAGGCGTACGACCGCTCCGCCGGGGAACTCCACGCTCGCGGCGCGCTGGGCGGCGCGCGAAATCTGATCATGGAGAATTACTATCCCGGCATCAATGATGTGCTGGGCGCGGACCCCTTTGGGGCGGCGTTCGATGAAACCAGCATGACGCTGTTTGCGGCATGGCAAAACGGCGGCAATCCCGAAGAATATGAGCGCGGCGTTTCAAACCGGCGCGAGGCACGCAGCGACATTGCAGCGGGAGAGGTGCTCTTCAACACGGCACCACTTACCATCAGCGCGGTGCGCGGTCTCAATGACAACGCGGCATTGGGGAATCCGGCGTCAATCAAAGGAACCTGCACCACCTGCCACGATTCGCCCAACGTCGGCGATCATTCGTTGCCGCTGCCGCTCGACATTGGCGTCGCTCACGTTCCGCGCTCGGGATTCGAGACCGATCCAAATATCCGCCGGGCAGTGGCAGAACTGAATGAGCCCGATTTGCCCATATTCCTGGTGAGCGGCTGCAAGACCAGCGCAGGACAACCGGTTGCGTTCTACACGACGGACCTGGGCAAGGGAACGATCAGCGGTCTTTGCAGCGATGTGAACCGCCTCAAGGGGCCGATTTTGCGCGGCCTGGCGGGACGGGCGCCGTACTTCCACAATGGCGCCGCCGCGACCCTGATGCAGGCCGTGAATTTTTACGACCAACGCTTCTCCATGAACTTGACCGAGGAACAAAAGCACCAGCTCGTCGCATTCTTGAATTCCCTGTAGAGGCTAGACCTCACGTATCATGGGTTGCGCCTGAAAGAGGCGAAGTGCGATACGCGAATGGCTCGAACAGGGGGATGGCATGACGAAATTGAAAATGGGTTGGGCTGCGGTGTTGGCGATCGCCGCATTCACGGTTGTGCAAGTCGCCGCTGCCGCGGATGTGACCGGCACATGGATCATGGCGGTCCAGACGAGCGCCGGCAGCGGCTCGCCGACATTTATTCTGGTCCAAAAGGGCGATGCGCTGTCGGGCAGCTATAAGGGGCAGCTGGGCGAGGCGCAGGTAACGGGCACGGTAAAGGACGATGATGTGACCATCGAATACAAGGTCGACGGTCAAGCCGGCAGCCTGGCGGTGAAATACTGGGGCAAGACCGATGGCAAAACGATGAGCGGTAAAGTCTCGCTGGGGCAATTGGGCGAAGGCACTTTCACCGGCACCAAGCAGTAGTTTTCACTCTCTATATGTTCTATCGGGACTAAGGGGAGGCGGCTCCCCTTAAGTTCAATCGGATGGCGTCGCGGCGCCTCCATTTGGAGACACTCCGGCGGCTCAGCCCGCCCGGGACGCGAATTCGCGCCAAGCCGGCGCTTCGCTATGCGAAGCAGTTCTCATCTTTAATGTTTACCCCAATCCCGACGGCCACTCCGAGGCGGTCCCTACACCCAAATGTGACCCAAGGCATGTCGGAAACCCCTGATTTGCCGGAACCTTATTGTGTTAAGCAAAACACAAAACATTCGTGGTGCACGAGTGTGATCGCAGCGCAGCATGGCTGGTCATTTGGCGATCGCGATATGGGATTATAACGATGCCGAAAAGTCTGAGAATACAAGAGCTTGCGACGCCGGAGGCGGCGGAGCGGCCCGTGCTTCAGCCGGTGAAGCATGCAAAGCTCTCGGTTCTTTTGGTCACCGAGGATGATTCGCTGTGGCCGCAGGTTGGCGCCGATCTCGGCAGCAGTTTGATTCTCAAGCAGCTCGATTCGATCGACGAGCTGATCAAATCCACTCCTTCCGCGCAAGCCGCGATCGTGCTTTGGGATGCACGCAATCACCCAGAGCCTGCCGCCGTGCTGTCGCGCCTGAATTTACATTCATCGCGCTTTGCCGTGGTCGCGCTCGATGAAGCCGGCAGCGCCGATGCGTGGACGCTTCCTGTTCAACATCGACAGGTCATTGCGCACGTCGGCTTGCCGATCGTGACCAGCGAACTTGCCGGCGCGCTCGAGAGCGCGAGAGAAGAGGTGAATTCGCGCCTGGCGTTGTTGGGCGATGGAGCCACGCCGCCCGTTTCCGATTCCGCACCGAAAAAATCCTGGCTCGTTCCGGTGGTGATAGGAGGCGTGCTCGTCGCGGCAGTGGGCGCCTACCTGCTCTCCCGCGGTGGTTCGCCGCAGGTCAAGCCCGCACCCGCAATCACAACCGCCGCTGCGCCAAATCGGGCTGTCACGCCGGCCGCTGCCGTGAAATCACCGGCTGATGCAGACGAGAGGGTGGACGCGTTGATTGAAAAGGCCCAGCAGGCCATGCTGGATCGGCACTTCATTGATCCTTTGGCCGGCAGTGCCCTGTCGCTGTATCGCGAAGTGCTCGTGATCAAGCCCGACAACGGCGAGGCCCGGCAAGGTCTGCAACGCCTGTCAGAGATATTGATCGCGCGGGTACAGTCGGCGCTCGATGAGCGCAAATTCGACGTGGCCCTGCAGTTTCTGGAAACGGCACGCAGCATCGACGCGAATGACAAGCGGCTCGTCGCCCTTGACGAAAAGATAGCCAGTCTCAAGGCTGAACTGGGTCCCGCGCAGATCCTGGCGGCGCTCAATGCGCAGAATTTTGACCGCGCAGCCCAGCTCATCGACGAAGCCGCGCGCACCAAGGCGCTGCCTGCCGCAAAAATCGCGCAGTTGCGCGACGAAGTGCATCGGCGGCGCGACGAGTTTGAGGTCGCCCGCCTGCTCAAGCTGGTGGATACGCGTCTGCAGCAGGATCATGTCATCGAACCGCGCAACGACAGCGCGATTTATTACCTCGATCAGGCCAAGCAAGCGGGAGCGGCCGGTTCGGCACTTCAGGGCCAGGCGCAGGAAGTCCTGAAACGACTGACGCAGATGGCGCACTCCGCGATACAACAGCGCAATTTGAGCGATGCCGATCGAATTGTCGCCGAGATGCATGGCATCGGCGCGTCGCAGGGCGCGATTAACAGCCTGCAGCGCGAACTGAATCAGGCGCGCAATCAACCAACGGCGCAAAAGCCCGACCAGCCGCAATATCTGGAGCTGGCGCAATCGCGTCTGGCGCAAGGCAAATTAACCGATCCCGACAATGACAGCGCGCTGTTCTATGTCGCGCAGCTGCGCGCCGCCGATCCAAAAAACGCTGGACTGGCGCAGGTCTCTGCGGCTTTGCAGTCGCAAATCCTGGATCGCGCCCGCGCGGCACTGGACGCCGGCGACCCCGACAAGGCCGAAGCCTTGGTGCAGAAGGCAGGCAGTCTCGGTGCTTCGCCCGATCTTGACGCGGTGAGCGAGAAAATCCGCCAGAGAAGGGCGGGCGGCGATCTGCTGCAAATGCCGGAGCAATCCTTGACCCGCCTCAACAAGCTCGACGTCCAATATCCGGCGCGGGCGCTGCAAGATAATGTCGAGGGGTGGGTGGAGCTTTCGTACACGGTCGGCCCCGGCGGCAGCGTATCCAACGTCAAAATCCTGAACGCATCGCCGCCCCGAACCTTTGAATCCTCTGCGAGCAAGGCGGTCAGCCGCCTGCGCTACCAGCCGGTGATCCAGGGCGGCAAGGCGATATCCGTCGGCACACAGGTGCGCATTGTCTATCGCGTTCCCAAATAGGCGATGCGATGAATAGCCAAACTGCAACCTCGACAACGATTACAACCACAGCGCTGGTTCCGTCGGCGGCCGGTGAACGCATTAGGGGCACGGTTCTCTGCCTGATCGTGCACGATGAATTGGAGTTGCGATTGAGGCTGGCGGGCCTGGTGCGCCGCGCGATGCCGAAAATCGATGCGGACACCGTCACGCGCGCGGGCTTCGATGCGATTTCAATCGAACGCCTGCGGGCGTATGTGGCTGTGATGTTCATCGTCGAATTCAGCCCGCCCGAGGCGGCCGCCGCTTCCTTGGCGTCGCTCAAGCGGCTGCACGAGCAGGCGCCGCACCTGCCGATATTCGTATTCGCGCGAGGCGGCAACGAACGCAGCGCCGCACGGGCGATGAAGCTGGGCGCGAGCGACTATTGGCCGATCCATTCCGTCATCGTGGGCGAGCTGTGCAGCGCATTGCAGCCGCTGATCGAGCCGCCGGCGGCGGCCGGCGGCGCCACCACTGCGGCGGCAGACCGATGGCGGCAGCCGGAGGTGGCCGGCTACACCATGATGAAGAAAATCGCGCAGTCGAGCGCGGCCAGCGTCTACCTTGCGCGCAACGATGAATTCCCGCAGCCGGTGGCCTTGAAGGTCGAGGCGATCACCGGTCAGCATGTGGTCTCCGAGGCGGATCGGGAGCGCTTCAGCAAGGAATGCGAAATTCTGTCCAAGCTGAACCATCGCTCCATCGCCAATGTGCTCGATTTCGGCACCACGGATGACTATCTGTATCTGGCGCTCGAGTACTTCCCCTGCGGCAGCCTGCGCGAGCGCCTGAAGCATCCGGTCAGCGAAGCGGACGCCGTCAATTACGCACACCAGATCGGCGAGGCGCTGCAGATTGTTCATGCCGCGCGCGTCGTGCATCGGGACTTGAAGCCCTCCAATCTGATGCTCACCAACGAGAATAGATTGGTGCTCATCGACTTCGGTTCAGCCCGCACTCAGTTCGTGCCAAGCGACTTGACTCAATCAGGCGACTGCACCGGGACACCCTACTATGTGTGTCCCGAACAGATCGAGGACCGCGATCCGGATGCGCGCGGCGATCTCTACAGCCTTGGAGTGGTCTTTTTTGAGATGCTCACCGGCGCTTTGCCCTTTACGGGCAAGACATTGGCCGACATCCTGGCGGCGCACCGATCTGTTCCGCCGCCGCGGCTGCCTGAACAGTTTTCGGCATATCAGCCGGTTCTCGACCGGCTCTTGGCCAAGGATCCGAAGGATCGCTATGCGTCGGCGGCTGAATTTCTCGATGCCCTCGATGCATTGCGTACCGAATTGATTGCCCGGAAACCCAGCAAACCACAGCGGAGCGCTTGATTCATGAACTCTCGCATTGCCAAAGCCTTGGTGCCGCGCCTTTCATCCAGCGGCCTTATGGTATTGGTCATCGTTCTCGCCTTCAGCTTCGTGGCAATCGTGTTGATTCCGGGTTTGGAACTGGCCAGCGAGCTGGCGGATACCAGCGTTGCGCTGAAATTCGCCGGACAGCAGCAGCGCAACCCGGCGCTGATCCGCGCCTCGCTCGAATCGATGCATGACCGGCTCACCAACCGCGGCTACATTCAAGAGTCCCTGGATCAGCTGCGCGACGCCAGCGCCAAGCTCGATGCCGGCCTTCACGAAATGAATGCACCGCGCCCGGCGAGCTGGTTTGCGCTATCGGGCGACACCGGCGCCAAGGGCGAGCCGATTTCCGGCAAGCATGCCGTGCCGCTGCGCGATTTATGGGCCACGCTGCAGGAGTCGCTGCAGCCGCTGCTGAAGTTCACCGGGGTTCCCTATCAGGACAACGAAACCACCGGCACCGTTCTCAACGAAGGCGGCAGGCAATTGGAGCGGGACGTCACCACCGCGCTGCGCATCGGCAGGCACACGATTCCGCAACTCGACGCGGAACTGGCCGCGATCGTCACCGATCTGCAGACGCGCAACGCGCGCTCCGCCACCGAGCTGCGGCTGGTCATGTTGAC
This sequence comes from uncultured Gammaproteobacteria bacterium, assembly GCA_963731465.1. Classification (GTDB taxonomy): domain Bacteria; phylum Pseudomonadota; class Gammaproteobacteria; order Steroidobacterales; family Steroidobacteraceae; genus Bog-1198. Next base: position 261,340 of record CAVSVK010000009.1, on the reverse strand, counting down.
CGGCCTGCTCATCGCCATCGTGCTCGGCGTGCTGGTCGCAACGCTGCTGCTCGCGCGCCAGCGCCAGGAGACCTCGCTGCGCGAGGCACGGCAGCAGACCGCGGACATTTTGCGCACCGTGAAAGATGGCTTGTTCTTGCTGGATGAGCATCTGATGATCGGCGCGTCTTATTCCAGCGCGCTCGAATCGCTTTTTCAGCGCAAGGATTTCGCCGGACTGCCGTTCGAGAGTCTGCTGAAAGACATCGTCTCCGAAAAGACCCTGTCCACCGCATTGAAATTCGTGACAGTACTCTGGTCGGAGCGCACCAAGGAGAATCTGGTCAAAACCATCAACCCTCTCGGCGAGGTTGAGGTCACCTTCGACAGCGGTACGGGCAAGACATCCACCCGCTATCTGCAGTTCGAATTTCATCGCGTACGCGTGGACGGCAAGATCAGGAACGTGCTGGTGGCGGTCTCCGACGTCAGCGCGCGAGTGGATCTCGCCCGGGAATTGCAGTCCTCGCAAAATCAGGCGCAGGCCCAGGTGGATACCTTGTTGGGCATTCTGCATGTCGATCCGGCGCAGCTGGCCTCTTTCCTGAGCGATTCCAATGCGGCCATGAAGATGATCAATGCGGTGCTGCGCGAGCCGGCCCGCGAAGAAAGCGCCTTCCGCAAGAAACTCGACACCCTTTTCAGGCAGGTGCACTCGGTCAAGGGCGAGGCCGCGGCTTTGGGGCTGTCCTCCATCGAGAGCCGCGCACATTCCTTCGAGGATGATCTGAAGGGCCTGCGGGAGAAATCGGATCTGTCCGGAAACGACTTTCTTCCGCTGGTGATCAAATTGGATGATTTGCTGACCCATCTGCAGTCGGTGGGAGACCTGGTGTCGCGGCTGGCGCGTCTGCATGTGGCGGCAACCGGCAGCCACGAGCCGGCGTCGCACACGGAAACCGCCGTCATCGAGGACACGAATTCCGAACCGCCCGCGAAAGCCGACCACAGTGTGACGGGCATGCTGCAGCAGCTCACGCAGCGGGTGGCGGCCGAAAATCACAAGGAAGCGGCGTTGCAATGCATGGGATTCGACACGGTGCCGGATGAATACCGCCGCATCGTCAAGGACATTGCGGTGCAGGCTGTGCGCAATTCCGTCGTGCATGGCATCGAATCCACCTCTGATCGCCTGCACACCGGCAAGCCGACGCAGGGCCAGCTGAAGCTCATATTCCAGGAACTTGGCGATGCGGGCTACAAGCTCATTGCCGAAGACGACGGCCAGGGCTTGTCGACCGAAAAAATCAAGCAGGCCGCGCTCAAGAAGGGTTTCATCACCTCGGAAAAGGCCGCGACCTTGGATGCCAAGCAGGTATTCTCGCTGTTGTTCCAGCCGGGATTTTCCACCGTCGAGACCGCCACCAAGGATGCGGGCCGCGGCGTCGGCATGAATCTGATGGCCGGGCTCATGCAGCAGATCGGCGGAAAAGTGTCCGTCGCCACGGTGCCCGGGAAATTTACGCGTCTCACGCTGAGCCTTCCCCCTGTTAAACGCGCGGGGAAGACGGAAGCGGCGTGATGGATACGGCGGTTGCCCCCAAGGCCACATTGAAACTGATGATCGTCGATGATTCCAACATCATCCGGCGCCGTATCGAGCGTTCACAGCAAATCGCGCGCCTCGAAGTCGTCGGCGCCGCGAGCAACGGCCGCGCAGCCGTGGAGATGTTCCGGCGCACGCAGCCCGACGTCGTGACGATGGATCTGACCATGCCCGAGATGGACGGCATCGAATGCGTGGAGGAATTGGTCGCCATCAATTCCAACGTGCTGATCCTGGTGGTGTCGGCGCTGGCCGATAAGGCGACCGCGGTCGAGGCGATTGAAAAAGGGGCGAACGGATTTCTTTGCAAGCCATTCACCGATCGGCAGCTCAACGATGCGTTGGAAGAGCTGCTGTCGGAGGCTTGAGATGTTCAAAGAAGCAGAAATCCGCACATTCATCGAGGGAACGACCAATTATTTCGAGACCTCGGCACAGCAGTCGGCGACCGTCGGCTCGCCTTATCTCGTGACCGACGGCAAGCCGGGCGCCTATGAGTACACGGGCGTCATCGGCATCACCGGCGCGCGCAAGGGCATCGTGTATTTCACCGCGCCGCGCGGCATGCTCACGGTATTGCTGATGCGCATGCAGGAAACCGACACCAGCGACGAAAACATCAAGGATCTGGTCGGCGAAGTCGCCAACACCATTTCCGGAAACGCGCGGCGCGACTTCGGCAAGAATTTCAACATTTCTGTGCCGGTCATCATTGCGCACGACCTGGAAAAGGTGAAGACGCCCTATGCGCGTTCTTTTGTGATCCCCATCAATTGGCGCACCCATTCCGCCAAGCTGGTGGTCTGCCTCGAGTAATGTTTGCGCCCGCGGCGCGGCCTCATTTTCCGTCGACCGAAAACGCCAACAGGACGTTGACGCCATTGCTGCCGGTCCGCGCTGCACCGTTGAAGCCGGACATGGTGTACACCATGCCGCCCGCAATGGTGGGTCCCATGCCGTCTATTCCGCCGCCGGGCTGAGCCGGATTGCCGTTGACGGTATTGTAGGTCTGCGCCGTGGTGCTGAATTCCCAGACGATTTTTCCGGTCGCCGCATCGTAGGCGCGAAACCAACCATCCAAGGTTCCCGAGAAAACGATGCCCGGCATGACGGCCGGCGCCGCGGATTGAGCGCGCACGCAGGCGCCCTTGGTGTAATCTTTTGAGCGGTCCCCCGCGTAGCGGCACGGCGCTTTCGGCGCCGGCGTATCCCAGACAATTTTGCCTGAGAATGGATCGAGCGCGAATAGTCCCGGCTTGCCGGCAACGGCGTTTTCAGGCGCCGGCGACGGCGCGCCGGCGGCACGCGCGATTTCATTGAAGATCTCGCCGATGTCCGAATTGGGTACGAACACGTATTTGTTGTCGGCGCCAATTCCCCATTCGATGCCGCCCAACGGCGAACCGGCCCCGACTGCGGTCTTCCACACTGTGCGCCCCGTGTCCGGATCGATCCCATAGACGACGCCCGATTTTTGTCCGGCAACCAGGACTTGCCTGTGGCCGTGCTTGAACAGAATCGGCGTCGCGCCGAAATCGAAGTCCGGTCCGGTCGGCGTCGGGCAATTGGCCACCTTGACCGGCCCGCTGCAGCCCACGATGAAGTTGTCGTTGGTGGTCACCTGATTTCTCCAGCGCACTGTGCCGGTCTTCATGTCCACCGCCACAATGGCATCATCGCCATTGGTGGTCGCATCGGTGTAGCTGTCGCCCGTGACGACATAGACCAGGCCGCGCTTAGCATCGACCGTCGGGGAGGCCCAGATCGGCGCGCCTGCGGGACCTTGCATTTGAATGCCGTTGGCATTCTTGCGGGTCGGCTGCAGCGGGTCGGTAATCATATAGGTCTGCCACTGCTTCCGGCCCGTCTTGAGGTCCAACGCAGCCAGGCTGCCGCGAAACGTGCAGCAGGAATAGTTAGGCTGCATGGCGAATACTTCTTCGCCTGAGGAAAGCGGCACGAAGATTTGATCGCCCGAGACCACCGGCGTGCCGGTGATGTTCGAGGCGATGTGATTCTCGAGCGACTCGCTGTGCCATAGTTCCTTGCCGGTCTGCGCATCGAAGGCCCGCACCACGCGTTTGCCGACGCCGATGAAGGTTGCCCAGCCGCTGGGCGCGATCGACGATCTGATCACCATCGGCGTGGTGCGCGACGAGGCGTCCTCGACCGCCCAATGCACGCAGCCGGTCTTTGCGTCCAAGGCATAGAATTTGCCGTTGCGATTGGTGATGAAGAGCCAATCACCGACGACGACGGGTTGGCCGCCGCCGGTCATGGAAAAGGCCCATTTCACCTTGAGTCTTCCGACATCGGCCGCGCGAAACCCGGGGTCCGGCTGAAACCGGGTGGAATTTTCGTCCGGTCCGAGTGCGGGCCAATCGGTGGCAGTCGCCTTGATCGGGCCATTGGCGGCGCACATCTGGTCGGCACCCGCGGATCCCAGCTGCTGGCCGGGCGCAAGGTAGAGCGCGACCGCTTCGATCTCGGGCCGCGACAATCCCTTGGCCATGGGGGCCATCACCCCGGTCGTCAGCGCAGTCACGATGTCCGCGGGGGCGCGAAAGGCCAGCTCCGCCCGGGTGGGCGCCCGTTCCACGGCCGGTTCGTGACAGCTCTTGCAGCGCGCATTGAACACCGCCTCGCCGCTTGGGCCTGGCGCTGTTTCTTGAGCGACACCAAGCGCGCCCAAAGCTTAAGGCGAAGACGAAGGCGACGCCGGCGCTGATCCGGATCCGATTGTTGCTCATGGAATAGAACTCCCCAGGCCTGAATTCATTAAGAAAAACCGATCCACCGTCCCGCCATGGCAACCGTCAGCCATGCCGCCATGGTCAAGACCGTAACGCTGCGCAGCCTCAAGTCCGCGGCGCCGCGCCTGACCAGAGGATTGAACGCGAAATACGTCACGACCAACGCCACGCCCAACGAAATCATTTTCACCCAGAATGCCTGGCGTCCGTAAAGCTTCACCGGCTCAGAAACCCCCAACAGCACGCCGGTGATGAGCAGCGCGACGACCGCTGCGTTCATATAGCGATGCGCGCTCTTGTAAAGCTCTGCCACCGGGGTCTTCAATCCCCAACCCAAGATCGACAGGGACATGATCAGGATGGCGCCGCCGAGCAACGCCAAGGCCAGCAAATGAGTCGATTCGATGGCCGGGAACAGCCAGGTTGATTCGCGAATGGTCTGGCCGAGCGCGGAGGCCTCGATGTTTTGCGCGGTGTGGTAGAGGGTCATGATTCAGCCCTGATCCAGAGGGCAGCCGGTGAGCTTAAGCATGGTGGGCGAGGTGATGCTGTCGCAGTCGAACCAGTTATAGGCGATCAGGCGGCCGAAAACGATGACGCAGGCCCACGCACTCAGGGAAATCACCGCGCAAATCTTGGATTTTCTCGGCACCGGGCCCAGATCCCAGGCCGCCTTGTCGCGCTCCACCTTGAAAGTGAACACAGCGATGTTGATTGCGGCGATCAGAATCATCAGCACTTTCAGCCTGAACCAGATGCTGTGATAGGTGCGCACGGGAATGGCGAGAAACAGCATCGAACCCGTGATCACCAACACGGCAAACCCGGCGATGGTCCAGGGCAGGATCCGCGCCAGCATCTGGGACACCGGCACCTTAGTATAAGAAATGCCTAACAGCCGAAAGTCCACCATGGCGATGGTGCCGACAAACAACATGATGGACATAACATGCGTCGACTCCGTGATCGCGTACATGTACAGCGATTCGTGCAGTGCAATGCTCCAAGGCGTGTCGGCCAGTTTGGTGACGAGTTCCTCGAGCATTCATCCCCGCTTGTTATATATCAGCCGTGCTCACCCTTTATATAAGTCGGAAATCCAAGGGGGCAAAGGAAATTGTATTGCAATAACAGCTATCTAAAGCGATTATAAGCAGCGATTATACGGGCCCTTTTCGCGCCGTCCAGCAATGTGCGGCATCGAAAGCAAGTTAGACTCAAGGAGATCTCAATTGAATGCACGCACCGGTAAAGCTGCGCAGATTGCAGCCGCCTTGATCGCCGCTGTCGCCGTCGGTGCGCCGGCATTGGCGCATCACGCATTTCAAGCCGAGTTCGACGGCAATCAACCCATCATGCTTCACGGCAAAGTGACCAAGGTCGAATGGATCAACCCGCACACCTGGGTGCACATGATGGTCGTGACCGAGGGCGTGCCGCAAGAATGGATGGTCGAGGCCGGCACGCCGAATACGCTGCTACGCGAGGGCCTGACGCGCGATTCACTCAAACCGGGCGAGGAAATCATCGTGCGCGGTTACCGCGCCAAGGATGCGCGCTGCCGGCCGGCCTGCAAGGCCAACGGGCGCGATGTCACATTCACCGACGGACGCAAGGTATTCATGGGATCGAGCGGCACCGGCGCGCCCAAAGACGGCGCGGATCCGAACGAAAAATAAAATCAGGGAGCCGTTGAACGGCGTAAACGAGGGGGCGTTCTGAATAAGAAGACGAAGGTATGGGCTCTGGTGACTTTAACCGGCTCAGTGGCGGCACTGACTCAGAGCTACGCGGCGCCGACGGCTGCCGCGCACAAAGCATCCGCCGGCGGCGCGATCGAACGCGTCGGTGGACACCCGAACTTCAGCGGAGTCTGGTCGGTCATGAACACGGCCAACTGGAATATCGAGCCGCACCTGGCGAGCGCCGCGCTGGAACTGCGCCCGGGACCGGTGGTACCGGTGCCGGCCAAGGCGGTCGTGGCGTTGGGTGCCGTGGGTTCCGTGCCCGCCGGCATGGGTGTGGTGGTGGGCGGCCCCATTCCGTACACACCCGAGGCGCAGGCGGTCAGGCAGGAGAATCAAAAGCACTACCTGGAGCGGGACCCGGAAGTGAAATGCGACCTGCCCGGCGTGCCGCGGGCCAATTACATGCCCTTCCCGTTCCAGATCGTGCAATCCGCAAAGACTCTATTGATTTCTTACGAATATGACGGCGCGGTGCGCGACATTCTCTTCAATGACCCGGGCCCGGCGCCAATCGACAGCTGGATGGGTCAGTCGGTCGGAAAATGGGACGGCGATACGCTGGTGGTCACCGTTACGGGCCAAAATGACAGCACCTGGTTCGATCGAGCGGGAAATTTCCATTCCGGCGACATGAAGGTGGTCGAACGCTGGACTCTGATGAATGAGAACACCATTCGCTACGAAGCCGAGATCACCGACCCCATGACTTTCACGCGGCCCTGGAAAATGAGCATGCTCATGTATCGGCGCCTGGGCGAGGATGCGCGGCTGCAGCAATTCAAGTGTGTCGAGTTCGTTGAAGAACTAATGTATGGCGACTTGCGCAAGGAGCCCCTGAAATGAGCAAAAAATTCAACGCGATGCTTCTGGGCGCGGCGATTTCGGCACTGACGGCTTCGTCGGTCGCCACGTCGGCAGACGTTGCGTATAAAGCCCCGCCCAATGCGTATGGCCAGCCGGATCTCGAGGGAACCTGGACCAATGCGACCCTGACCACGCTCGAACGGCCGAAAGAGTACGGCAGCCGCAAGGCCCTGACTCCGGACGAGGTCAAGAAGATCGAGGGCGACGATGCAAAAATGTATGCGGCTGACGCTGCGCCGCGCGATCCGAAGGTGAAGACCACGGATCTGCCGCACGAGTGCGGCAAGGGCTTCAGCGGCGCAGGCTGCGGCTACAACGCGGCGTGGATCGATCCGGGCAACACCGTCATGCGGGTCAACGGCGAGCCGCGGACCTCGTTTATCACGGACCCCGCGGACGGGCGGCTGCCGCCCTACAAACCGGGTGTCACGGTTCCCAACATGTACATGCGCGCGCATTACGGCGAGAACCCCGAGAACCAAACGCTGGCGGAACGCTGTCTGACCTCGTTTGGCTACAGCGCAGGTCCGGTGATGCTGCCGCTGCTTTACAACAATAATTATGAAATTGCGCAGAGCAAGGACACGGTCGCCATCGTGGTCGAAATGGTGCACGACGTGCGCATGATCCACATCGGGGCCAAGCATCGCACCGACGGCGAGCGGCCGTGGATGGGCGATTCCATTGGTTGGTATGAGGGTCCGACTCTGGTGGTTGAAACCACCAACTTTCCGGAGGCAACGGCGCTGCGCGGCGCCTGGAAGGAACTGAAAGTCACCGAGCGCTTTACCCGCGTCGGAGCGAATCGCATTCTCTACCAATTCAAGGCGGAGGATCCCAGCGTGTGGGACCGCCCGTGGAGCGGTGAATACGAATTTACGCCTTCGAAGGGGCGAATTTTCGAGTATGCCTGTCACGAAGGCAACTACGCGCTGGAGGGAATCCTTTCCGGCGCGCGCGCCGACGAGGCGGCAGCCGCGGAGAAGGCCAAGGCAGCAGCGGCCAACAAGACGGCGGCGGCCACTCCGGCGCCGAGCGGCACGAAAAAACAGTAAGTTTCAATACTCGGTGATTTGAAGAATGCCGCACCCTTGAAGGTGCGGCATTTTTTTAACTTTGATGGCGCGTGCTGACGACGGGGTGCGAGCTGGACAAGCCGCCATCGACCGCGATGGCTTGACCGTTGACGTAAGAGGCCGCATCGGAGGCGAGAAATAATGCAGTCTGAGCGATTTCTTGCGGCAGCCCAAAGCGCTGAAGGGGATTAAGTTGTCCGATCTTGCGCTCGCTGCCCCGCTCGCGGGCGCGCTCGAACATCGGCCGCGTCATGCCGGTTTCGATCAGTCCGGGGCAGATGGCATTGATGCGTACTCCCGTTCCGGTCAACTGATAGGCGACGGTTTGCACCAGACTGATCACGCCGGCTTTGCTGGCGCTGTACGGCACCCCGCCGGCACCGGAGCGCAGACCCGCGACCGATGCGGTGCAAATGATCGAACCGCGTTTCTGCTTGATCATCTCTCTCGCGGCATATTTTGCCAGCAGAAACGTGCCCACCAAATTGACTTTGAGCACTTCCAACCAGTGATCCACCGTCTCTTCCAAAAACGGCACCAGGCCGCCGCTGATGCCGGCATTTGCATAGCAGGCATCGATGCTGCCGAATTCTTGCAGCGCCGTGGCCACTGCGGCGGCGACATCGGCCTCCGCGGAGGAATCCTTGACCAAGGCAATCGCGCGTCCGCCTGCCGCGCGTATCGCCGCCGCGGTTGCTTGAACTTCTTCGGCGCGGTCCAGCGCGACCACCGCCGCACCCTCCGCGGCAAACAACATGGCGCTCGCGCGGCCAATCCCGCTCGCCGCGCCGGTCACGATGGCCGTTTTGCCTTTCAGTGTGTCCATGGAAGCCAGTATCGCCGTATGTTCCGCCGCGGGCAACCAAGGTGAGCTCGAAGGCAACGATGCGACCGGTGTACCGTCACGCAGAGTTGGATCGCGTCCTCAACCCCAAACACGTCTGCATCGTCGGCGCTTCTCCCAAGGCCGGATCCTTCGGCGAAAGAGTTTTGACAAATCTCGCGGGATTCGGCGGCAACATCTATCTGGTGAACGCCAAGTACGAGCGGATCGGCGCTCGACGCTGCCACCCGTCGATGGCATCTCTGCCTGAAAATCCGGACTGTGTGGCGGTGGTCGCGCCGCGCGATGCCGTCGAGAACATCGTGCGGGATGCCGCGCGTCTCGCCGTTGGCGGCGTGATTTTGTACGCCTCCGGCTACGCCGAGACGCGTCTGCCCGAGCGCATAGAGCTGCAGCGCAGGCTTCAAAACATCGGATTCGAGACGGGACTGAAAATTTTGGGCCCCAATTGCCTCGGGATTGCCAATTATCTGCGCCGCGCGCGCATCTCCTTTTCCGATTACCCCGCGCCGCGCGACATGCCGGGCAGGTGCATCGGCATTGCCAGTCAGTCCGGAGCCCTGTCGCAATCCCTGGCCCAATCCATCGAATGCGGCGTGCCGGTCAGTCACGCTTTCTCTGCGGGCAACCAAGCCGATGTCGATGTCGCGGATCTGGTCTCTTATCTGGCGGACGATCCATCCTGTCATTCCATTGCCTGTGTGTTCGAGGGGATGTCGCATCCGCAGCGCCTGCTCGAAGCTGCGCAAATTGCACGGCGTAACGGAAAACCTCTGTTGATTCATAAGACGGCCACGGGCAGCCTCGGTGCGGAGGCGGCGATTTCGCATACCGGCAGTCTCGCGGGGTCGGACCGTGCGTATCGCGCTGCCTTCGAGCGCGGCGGCGCCATCGTGGTCGAAGAATTCGAGGGATTGATGGAGGCCGCCCAGTTCTTTGCCAAAGCTCCTCAGCCTAAGGCGCGGGGCATTGCGGTACTGGCCGCTTCCGGCGGCGCGGCCATCATGGCCGCCGACAAGGCGGAGGTCCACGGCATTTCCTTGCCGCAACCCGGGAGCGCGGTGCAGGCCGTTCTCGAGGCAAACATTCCGGATTTCGGTTCTGCGCGCAATCCCTGCGATGTAACCGGGCAGGTGGTGAACAATCCGTTGTCGATGCCGGCGTGCAGCGATGCCTTGCTGTCGGATCCCAACTACGGCGCGCTCGTCGTACCGCAGACATTGGCGTTCGAGATGTACAAGGTGCGCTTGGAGTCATTGGGGATTCAATCTCAATACCACGGCAAGATCACCTGCAGCGTGCTGATCTCCGACTGGCTGCAGGGTCCGGGCACCTTGGAGGCTGAAAGAAATACTCACGTCGCGCTGTTTCGATCCATGGATCGATGTTTCCAAAGCATCGCCGCCTGGCATCATCGCGCGGACCTCGCCCTGCGCGGCGAGCGTACGCTGAAGCGCGTGTCGGATTTCAGTGCCGCTGCCTTAGCCGCGCGCCTGATCGCGGCGGCGCCGAAGGATCGCCTGACGGAGCGCGAATCGAAGGCGGTGCTCAAACTCTATGGTGTACCGACGGTGCGGGAACTTGGCGCCGACTCGCTGGACACGCTGATGCATGCGGCGGCGGAGCTTGGATTTCCGCTGGTGCTAAAAATAGAGTCGCGCGATCTCTCCCACAAGGCCGAGGCCGGCGGCGTTGCATTGAATCTTCGATCGGCGGATGAACTGCGCGCGGCTTATGAACGCGTGCTTGGCAATGCCCGGAGCTTTTCGCCCACGGCAGAGATCGGGGGCGTGCTGCTTCAGCCCATGGTGCCCGCCGGTGTTGAAGTGGTCGTGGGAGCGCGCATTGATCCCTTGCTCGGCCCCCTGATCGTGGCGGGATTCGGCGGAGTACTGGTGGAGCTGTTGCGCGATTCTGCGCTGGAACTTGCACCGATCAACGGCGTCGAAGCAGCGGGCATGCTGCGTGGCTTGCGGGGCGCCGCCTTGTTCGGCGGCCTTCGAGGCGCCCCAGGCGTTGATCTGGATCGCCTCGCCGACATACTCGTCCGGGTATCGGAGTTTGCGGCAGATCAGCAGGGCCTGATCGCGGAACTGGATATCAATCCGATCATCTGCAGCGGTTCAAGCCTGTTGGCGGTGGATGCGCTGATCGTGCGCAGCTCCGCGCCGCATGAAAAAGGCTCGTGACCGCAGCGCGGCGCGCAGCTCACATGTCAAGCGACAGGGGTTCGGCCTATACTTCAGCGCCCGACATTCACAACTATTTCTACTCTCGAGGGTAGCTACATGACCGATGACTCCAACAAGATTTCTCGCCGAGAATTCACTGCGCTCTCGCTGGCCGCGAGCGTCGCCGCCGCGACCGGCGCCGGCGCCGCGGCTGCTGCCGACACGGTGGACAGCGACGTCGAAATCAAAACCGCCGACGGCACCTGCGACGCCGCACTGATACATCCGAAGGGCAAGGGGCGATGGCCGGGCGTCATTTTATTCGTCGACGTGTTTGGATTGCGGCCCACGATGCGCGACATGGCAAAGCGTTTGGCGGCCAACGGCTACACGGTGCTCGTGCCGAATCCTTACTATCGCACCACCAAGGCGCCGGGCCTGCCGAGCACGCTGGATTTCACCAGTGCTGATGATCGCGCGAAAATCGCCAAGGTACGCGGGCCCATGACCGACGCCGCGGTGATGTCCGACACGGTGACTTATGTGAAATTCTTGGATGCGCAGTCGATGGTCGACAAAAAGGCCAAAATGGGCGTGTTCGGCTATTGCATGGGGGGGCCGATGACCATGCAGGCGGCCGCGGCGAACCCGACGCGGGTGGGCGCCGGGGCTTCCTTTCATGGCGGCGGCCTGGTGACCGACAAGCCCGACAGTCCGCATCTAAAGGTGCCGCAGATGAAGGCGCAATTCTATTTCGCGATTGCAGCGAACGATGATCAGCGGCAACCCGATGCGAAGACCAAGCTGGCGGAAGCTTTCAAGGCGGCCAACCTTCCGGAGAAGCAAGAAGTCTACGAGGGTTGCAATCACGGTTGGTGCGTCAAGGACATGCCGAACGGACCCGACGGCAAGCCGCTCTACAACGAGCCCGGCGCCGAAAAAGCCTGGAGCGAATTGATCGTTCTGTATAAACGCGCCGTCGTCTAAGGCGCCCGAAGGGGGCGGCGGCGCGAAACGCCCGCCGCCCGATGATTCTCTGCAGTTGCAGGCTCTTTCCCGCCGGTGGCGCCCCGCCATTGGTCAAACGGGTCTCGGCGCTGTTACATTAGTCGGCCAAAACCACGGAATCCAGTTCTGCACAGTGGAATAAAGAATGAGCACGAATAAGGCTGGCTTCGAGGTCAAAGGCGGCATTGCGGTCCTGAAATTCGACAATCCGCCGGTCAACAGCCTGGGGCTGGAATTGCGCCAGGCGATCGTCGAGGGCATCGAGCGGGCAAACTCCGATTCCAAAATCGAAGCCATCGTTCTTATCGGTGCCGGTGCGGGTTTTTCCGGCGGCGCGGATATTCGCGAATTCGGTACGCCGCGCGCCTCCACGCAACCCCACCTCATGACGGTCATCAGCGCCGTCGAGGGCAGCGCCAAGCCGGTCATTGCCGCGATCGGCGGCGTGTGCATGGGCGGCGGGCTCGAGCTGGCGCTGGGCTGTCACTATCGCGTCGCAGCTGCCGGGGCAAAAATTGCGCTGCCGGAAGTGAAGCTGGGTCTTCTGCCAGGGGCCGGCGGTACTCAACGCCTGCCCAGAGTGATCGGTGCCGAGGCGGCGCTCAACATGATTGTCTCCGGCGCCACCGTTCCTTCCGAAAAGCTTCGCGGGACGCCGCTATTCGACGCGTTTGCCGAGGGCGATTTGCTGGATGCCGCCATCGCTTTTGCTCGCAGGGTGGTGGCCGAGAAGCTGGGTGTCCGGCGCGTGCGCGACCAAAAGGTCAACATGCCGAATCACGAGGCCTTTTTTCAGTTCGCGCGCAACACCGCCAAGGCGGTTGCCGGCCGCTATCCCGCGCCGGTGGCCTGCGTGGAAGCGGTCGCCGCCGCTTTCGACCGGCCCTTCGATGCGGGCATCAAGCGGGAACGCGAATTATTCGCCACGCTGATGCTCTCGCCGGAGTCCGCGGCGCTGCGTCATGTGTTCCAGGCGGAGCGCGCCGCGTCCCACATTGTTGATGTGCCGAACGATACGCCGACTCGTCCCATTCTAAACGTCGGCATCATTGGTGCCGGCACGATGGGCGGCGGAATCAGCATGAGCTTCATCAATGCGGGAATCCCGGTGGTGCTGTTGGAAATGAAGCAGGAGGCACTCGACAAGGGACTTGCCACCATGCGCCGCAACTACGGCGGCGCCTTGAAAAAGGGCACCTTGACGCAGGCCGCGCTCGATCAGCGCATGGCACTGGTCACGCCGACCCTCGACTATGCGCGGTTGAAGGATGTCGATCTGGTCATCGAGGCGGTGTTCGAGAGCATGGAGGTCAAGAAGGAGGTTTTCGAGAAGCTCGATCAAGTCGTGCGGCAGGGCGCGATTCTTGCCTCCAACACTTCCGCCCTGAACCTGGATCAAATCGCGAATTTCACCAAGCGCCCGCAAGATGTCATCGGCCTGCATTTTTTCAGTCCCGCCAACGTCATGCGTTTGCTCGAAATCGTGCGCGGCGCCAAGACGGCGAAAGATGTGCTGGCAACCGCGATGCAGTTGGCCAAGAGGATCGGCAAGGTTGCAGTCATATCCTTGGTCTGCGATGGATTCATCGGCAATCGCATGGTGGCGCGCTACGGCGCCGCCGCTCACGATCTCATCATGGCCGGCGCGCTGCCCAACCAGGTCGACAAGGCGCTGGAAGATTTTGGCATGGCAATGGGCCCCTTTCGCATGAGCGATCTCGCCGGCCTGGATATCGGCTGGGCCGCGCGCAAGCGCCGCCGCGCCGAAAATCCGGACCGGGACCTGTCGAATGTCGCCGACGAGCTGTGCGAGGCCGGACGATTCGGGCAGAAAACCGGGGCGGGGTTCTATCGTTATGAAGCCGGTTCACGCAACGCAATTCCCGATCCCACCGTCACCGCGATCATCGAGAAGTATCGGCAGCAGAAGGGCATTGCGCCGCGCAAAGTATCGAACGAGGAGATCGTGGAGCGCTGCATCTACGCGCTCATCAACGAAGGCGCGCGTATCGTCGAGGACGGAATCGCGCAGCGCAGTTCCGACATCGACATCGTCTATCTCAACGGCTATGGCTTTCCGCCGTGGCGCGGCGGACCCATGTTCTATGCCGATCAAGTGGGACTGAGCGAGGTTGCGCGGTCTCTGAAGGCGATTGCCCAGCAACCGCGCGCCGACAGGGCATTTTGGGAACCGGCGCCGCTGCTGGCGCGCCTGGCAGAGGACGGTAAGACATTCAGCGCATATAAAGGATCAGACAAGTGACAGAAGCCGCCATCGTATCCACCGCGCGCACCGGACTCGGCAAGAGCTGGAAGGGCGCCTTCAACATGACTTACGGCGCCACGCTGGGCGCGCATTCGGTGCAGCACGCAGTGGCGCGTGCGGGTATCGACCCGGCGGAAGTCGAGGATGTGATCATGGGATCGACCTTCGGCGAGGGCACGACCGGCGGCAACATCGCGCGGCAGATTGCGCTGCGGGCCGGCCTGCCGATCACCACCGCGGGATTGAGCATCAACCGATTCTGTAGTTCCGGGTTGCAATCGATTGCACTGGCAGCGCAACGCGTCATGACGGAGGGTGCGGAGGTCATCGTCGCCGGCGGTCTTGAAAGCATTTCCTGCGTTCAGAACGAAGCCAATACGCACATGCGCCGCGATCCCTGGATCGATGAGCACAAGCCGACCCTGTTTTGGAGCATGCTGCAGACCGCGGAAACGGTGGCCAAGCGCTACAACATTTCGAAGGAGGCGCAGGATGAGTACGGCGTGCGCAGCCAGCTGCGCGCGGCCGCCGGCCAGGCTGCCGGCAAGTTCAAGGATGAAATCGCACCCATGACCACCACCATGGGCGTGGTCGACAAGAACACCGGCGCCATCGGCACCCGCGAGGTCACCATTTCGAGCGACGAGGGCATCCGTGCGGACACGACGCTGGAAGCCGTGTCGAAGATCCGCTCCGCGCTGCCGGGCGGGGTGATCACCGCAGGCAATGCCAGCCAGTTTTCCGACGGCAGCAGCGCCTGCGTGGTCATGGACTTGAAGCTCGCGGAGAAGCGCGGCCTCAAACCATTGGGTATTTTTCGCGGCTTCGCGGTGGCCGGATGCGAGCCCGATGAAATGGGCATCGGTCCCGTGTTCGCCGTGCCGCGCCTGTTGAAGCGCGCCGGACTCAAGGTCGGCGACATCGATTTGTGGGAGCTGAACGAAGCCTTCGCCTGCCAGGTGATTTATTGCCGCGACAAGCTCGGGATTCCGGACGAGCGCTTGAACGTCAATGGCGGCGCGATCGCGGTGGGCCATCCCTATGGCGTCAGCGGTGCGCGCCTCACCGGTCACGCGCTCATCGAAGGCAGGCGCCGCGGCGCCAAGCTGGTGGTCGTCACCATGTGCATCGGCGGCGGTCAGGGGGCGGCCGGCTTGTTCGAGGTGGCCTGATGGGCTTACGGGATCTATTCGAGCTCAAAGGCCGCGTCGCGCTGATCACCGGGGGATCGCGTGGACTCGGACTGCAGATCGCCAAGGGCTTAGGAGAGATGGGCGCCAAGATCGCCATCAGTGCGCGCAAGTCCGGCGAGCTCGAGGACGCCAAAGCCGACCTTAAAAAGCACGGTATCGACGCGTTCACCGTGACCAATGATCTCTCGAAACAGGAGCAAATTCCGGTGCTGGTCGATGCCGTGGTCAAGCATTACGGCGGCATCCATATTCTGGTGAATAACGCCGGCGCCAGTTGGGGCGCAAAGGCCGAAGAGCATCCCCTCGAAGCGTGGCACAAGGTCATGACGCTGAATGCTTCGAGCGTGTTTGCCTTGAGCCAGGCGGTGGCCAACCGCTGCTTCATTCCGCAAGGAGCGGGAAATATCATCGTCATTGCCTCGACCGCGGCGCTGCGCGCCGGAATGCAGATGAAGGCGGCGGCGTACTATTCCTCGAAGGCGGCCGCGTTGCACCTGACGCGTGCACTCGCGGGCGAGTGGGGCCAGTACAATATTCGCGTCAATGCCATTTGCCCGGGATTCTTTCCCTCGAAGATGGCGAGCGGCGTGCTCGACAGCATGCTGGCGGACGTGATCGCGCGTACGCCGTTGGGCCGGATCGGCGGCGACACCGATCTGCAGGGCGCGGCGGTTTATCTGGCATCGGACGCATCTCGGCACGTCACGGGGCAGTACATTGCCGTGGATGGCGGCGCCTCGAGCACATGACGATGAACATTCCCGCGGCGGGCCTGCGGCAGACCCCGGCGCAGCACAGCTTTGACACGCAGCGGCTCTACGCGTGGATGCAGGGTCGCATTGCCGGATTCTCCGGCCCCATCGAAGTGCAGCAATTTACCGGCGGCCAGTCCAACCCCACCTTTTTGGTGCAATCGCCCTCGCACCGCTACGTGCTGCGGCGCAAGCCGCCGGGCAAGCTGCTGCCGTCCGCGCACGCGGTCGATCGCGAATTTCGCGTGCTCGCAGCGCTCAAGGACTCCGCCGTGCCGGTCGCGCATGTGCATGCGCTGTGCGAAGACCCGGAAGTGATCGGCAGTGCGTTTTATGTCATGGACTACGTGGACGGCCGCATCTTTTGGGACGCTTTGCTGCCCGAGGTGGCGGCGCCGGAACGGCGCGCCGTTTACGGCGAGATGGTGCGGGTGCTGGCCGCCTTGCATTCCGTGGACTATGCCTCGGTGGGCTTAAATGACTATGGCAAGCCGGGCAACTACGTAGAGCGGCAGGTATCGCGCTGGACGCAGCAATATCGCGCCTCGGAGACCGAGAAGCTCGAATCGATGGAACGGCTGATCGAATGGCTGCCCAAGCACATTCCCGCCGACGAGCAGACCTCCATCGTGCACGGCGACTTTCGTCTCGACAACACGATATTCCATCCCACGGAGCCGCGGATTCTGGCGGTGCTCGACTGGGAACTGTCCACGCTCGGCCATCCCCTGGTTGATTTTGCCTACTACTGCCTGCGCTTTCATTTGCCGGTTGCCGAATTCCGCGGCCTCGGCGGCGTGAATCCAGAGAGCCACGCGCTGCCCAGCGAGGTGGAATCGGTGGCGCAGTACTGCCGCTTGCGCGGTATACCGCCGGTACCGGCGCAGGACTGGGCTTACTACCAGGCTTTTTGCATGTTCCGCCTGGCCGGAATTTTGCAAGGCGTGCTGGCGCGCGCCCTGCAGGGAAATGCCTCGAGCTCCACGGCGCTGCAGGCAGGCCGCCGAGCCCGGCCGCTGGCCGAGCTTGGCTGGAAACGCGTACAACAATCATTCGACGTATGAACTAATTCAAAGGATTCCCATGGATTTTTCGCACAGTGAGAAAGTTCGCGATCTGCAGGAACGCATCACCCAATTCATGGAAAACCATGTTTATCCGGCGGAAGCCCTGTATCACCAGGAGCTGGAGGAAAACCGGCGCGCGGGCAATCCCTGGCAGGTCACCAAGGTCGTTGAGGATCTGAAGAAGAAAGCCAAGGCCGCGGATCTTTGGAACTTGTTTCTGCCGCATTCCGAGCACGGCGCGGGCCTGACGAACCTCGAGTACGCACCGCTGTGCGAAATCATGGGGCGCTCGCATATCGCTCCCGAAGCGTTCAACTGCTCGGCGCCCGACACCGGCAACATGGAGGTGCTGGCCCGGTACGCCACCAAGGCGCAGCAGCAACGCTGGCTGGCGCCCTTGCTGGACGGCAAGATCCGTTCCGCCTTCGCCATGACCGAGCCCAGCGTCGCCTCGAGCGATGCCACCAACATCCAGTCCTCCATCGTCCGCGACGGCGACAGCTATGTGATCAACGGCCGCAAATGGTGGACTTCGGGTGCCGGCGACCCGCGTTGCGAAATCTTGATTTTCATGGGCAAGACCAACCCGGAGGCCGGGCGCCACAGCCAGCAGTCCATGATCCTGGTGCCGATGAAGACGCCGGGCGTCAAGGTGCTGCGCACCCTGACCGTGTTCGGCTACGATCACGCGCCGCACGGGCATGCCGAAGTCGATTTTGTGAATGTGCGCGTACCGGTGGAAAATCTGCTGCTCGGCGAGGGACGCGGTTTTGAAATCGCGCAAGGGCGCCTGGGTCCAGGCCGAATTCATCATTGCATGCGCACCATCGGCGTCGCCGAACGCGCCCTGGAACTGATGTGCAAGCGCGCGCAATCGCGGGTCGCGTTCGGCAAGAAGCTGTCGGAGCAGGGCGTCACGCTGGAGCGCATTGCCGAAGCTCGCATCATGATCGACCAGACGCGCTGGCTGGTGCTGAATGCAGCCTACATGATGGACACGGTCGGCAATCGCGCCGCGAAGGCGGAAATCGCCATGATCAAGGTTGCCGCGCCCACGATGACGCTCAAAGTGCTCGACTGGGCCATCCAAATGCACGGCGGCGGCGGCGTGAGCGACGACTTTCCGCTGGCGGCGCTCTGGGCGGGGGCTCGAACCCTGCGTCTCGCGGATGGTCCCGACGAGGTGCATCGCGAGCAGGTCGCCAAGCTGGAGCTGTCGCGCTATCGACCTCAAGCCCCGGGTTATCAGAAAGGCTCCTAGCTCATGCCCAACGCGCACTTCAAATTTTGGCCCAGTCAGGCGATGCACAATTTGATCGCGCCGGCGACCAATATGTTCTACAACGCCGAGGTGTCGGCGCGGCGCTTTCCCAACAAGCCGTTTCTGATCTACTACGATACAAAAGTGAGCTTTGCGGAATTTCACGACGAAGCGATCCGCATTGCAGGATATTTGGAACAGCGCTGCGGAATTCGCCAGGGCGGCCGCGTGCTGCTGCTCATGCAGAACAGCCCGCAGTTCATGATCGGTTACTACGGCATTCTGCGCGCGAATGCAGTGGTCGTACCTTTGAACCCGATGAATTTGACGCAGGAAATCCTGCGCTACGCGCAAGATGCCGGTGCAAACACGCTGCTGGTGTCGCAGGAACTGTATCCGCGCGTCGAAGCGTTGCTAAAGAGCGGCGAACTCAAGCATATCATCGTCGCGGCATATTCCGATTACTTGAAAGAAAAGACGACGTTGGCGGTGCCGGAGTTCATCACCGCTCCGCGCATCGACTACCAGGCTCCCGGCTTGGCGTTGTGGAAAGACGTGCTTGCCGAGAACTTGCGGCCCGGCCCGCTGAGCGCCGGTCCGGACGATTTGTGCGTGATGCCCTACACATCCGGTACGACCGGACAGCCCAAGGGCTGCATGCACACGCACCGCTCCGTGATGCACACCACGGTGGGCGGGATGCAATGGTTTGCTCTACAGCCCGAACTCACCCTGCTCGCCGTCGCGCCGATGTTTCATGTCACCGGCATGCAAGGCGGCTTGAATGGACCGCTCTTCACGGGCAATACCATGGTGCTCCTGCCCCGCTGGGACCGCGAAGTCGCGGCGCAGTGCGTGGAGCGCTATCAGGTGACGAGCTGGACCGCCATTCCCACCATGATTCAGGATTTTTTCTTGAATCCCAATATCGACAAGTATGATCTGTCGTCGATCCGTCGCTTGAGCGGCGGCGGGGCCGCCATGCCGGCGGCGGTGGCGCAGCGTCTCGCAAACGTCGGCATCACCTATGTTGAAGGATATGGGTTGACCGAGACCATCGGCGCCACGCATATCAATCCTGCCGATCACGCGAAGCAGCAGTGCCTGGGGATCCCGATCTTCGATACCGACTCGCGAGTTATCGATCCCACGACGTTGCGTGAATTGCCGCCCGGAGAGGTCGGCGAGATCATCATGCACGGTCCGCAAGTTTTCCTCGGTTACTGGAACAAGCCCGAGGACACTGCGCAGGTTTTCATCGAACTCGACGGCAAGCGGTTTTTTCGCAGCGGCGATCTCGGCAGAATGGATGAGGACGGCTATTTCTTCATCGTCGATCGCCTGAAGCGCATGATCAATGCGTCGGGCTACAAGGTGTGGCCGACCGAAGTCGAATCGCTCATGTACCAGCATCCGGCCGTGCAAGAGGCCTGCATCATCGGCGCCAAGGATGCGCATCGCGGCGAGACGGTCAAGGCCGTAATTGTGCCGCGTGCCGAGTGGCGCGATCGCGTCGAAGCGCAGGCCATCATCGAGTGGTGCCGGGAGCACATGGCAGCTTACAAGGTGCCGCGTCTGATCGAGTTTGTCGAGGCGTTGCCGAAGTCGGGCTCCGGCAAGATCATGTGGCGCGAGCTGCAGGAACGCGAAAACGCGAAGTCGAAATCCACCATGGCGGCACACTCATGAAAGCATTGCTCAGCCGCCAGCCCGGCGGTCCTGATACCCTGACCTTGGAAGAGGTTGCCAACCCCGATCCCGGCAGCGGCGAAGTACGCATCCGCGTCCATGCCGTGGGCGTCAATTTTCCGGATCTGCTGATCATTCAGGATCTCTATCAGATCAAGCCGCCGCGGCCATTCTCGCCGGGCGGCGAGTTGGCCGGCGTGGTCGAAGCCCTGGGCGAGGGCGTCACGAAGCTGAAGACCGGCGATCGCGTTCTCGTCAGCCCGGTGCGCGGCGCCATGGCGGAGATGGCCATCGCCAGGGAAGGAAATTGTTGGAAGATTCCTGATGCCATGCCATTCGACCAAGCCGCGGCGCTGCTCATGACTTACGGCACTTCGCAGCACGCGTTGCAGGATCGCGCCCGCTTGGGTGCCGGCGAGACCTTGCTGGTGTTGGGTGCGGGCGGCGGTGTGGGACTCGCGGCCGTCGAATTGGGCAAGGCCATGGGCGCGCGCGTCATCGCGGCGGCCTCGAGCCCGGAAAAATTGGCGCTGGCGCGCGAGCACGGCGCCGACGAGGCCGTGCAGTACCCCCGAGGCCCGTTGGATAAGAATGCCGCGCGTGCGCTGACCGACAGTTTCAAGGCGGCCTGCGGCGCGCCGGGCGCCCATGTCATTTACGATGCCATCGGCGGCGATTACAGCGAGGCCGCGCTGCGTGCCATCGCCTGGGGAGGCCGCCATTTGGTGATCGGTTTCACTGCCGGCATCCCGAAGCTGCCGCTCAATCTGCCCCTGCTCAAGGGTTGCGAGATCGTCGGCGTCTTCTGGGGCGAATTCACCCAGCGCAATCCCGCGCTGCACGCGGCGAATGTGGCCGCGCTCATGGCGCTGTATCTGGATGGCAAAATCAAGCCGGCGGTGACCGAGCGATTTCCGCTGGCGCGCGGCGGCGAAGCGATTGCCCGCTTAGGTTCGCGCTCCGCGCGCGGCAAAATAGTCGTGACGGTTTGAAGCGCCCTTAACGAGGAAGCATATGGATCTCAAATACAATGCGGAAGAGCAAAAATTTCGCGCCGAAGTGCGCGCATTTTTCGACGCCGAGCTGCCGACGGACATCCGCACCAAGCTGCAGCTGGGCAAGCGCATTTCGAAGGACGACATGGTGCGCTGGCAGAAGATCCTGTTCCGCAAGGGCTGGGGAGCCCCGAATTGGCCGAAGTCATTCGGCGGCACGGGCTGGGACATCGTGCAACAGCATATTTTCGAGGAGGAACGCGCCGATGCCTGCGCGCCGGGACAAAATCCCTTCTCCCTGAAAATGCTCGCGCCGGTGATGCAGACTTTCGGCAACGCCGCGCAGCAGGAATATTTTCTGCCGCGGATCCTTGCGGGCGAGGACTGGTGGTGCCAGGGGTATTCAGAACCCGGCTCGGGTTCCGACCTGGCCTCGCTGCGCACCAGTGCTGTGCGCCAGGGCGACCACTACATCGTCAACGGCCAGAAAACCTGGAACACCATGGGCCAGTACGCTGACTGGATCTTTTGTCTGGTCCGCACCAGCAATGAAGGGCGGCAGCAGCAGGGCATTTCGTTCTTGCTGATCGACATGAAATCGCCGGGCATAACGGTCCGGCCGATCATCATGCTCGACGGCGAGCACGAGATAAACGACATTTTTTTCGACAATGTGAAAGTTCCCGTGCAGAACCTGATCGGCGAGGAGAACAAGGGCTGGACGTATGCGAAGTTCCTGCTCACGCACGAGCGCAGTGGCAATGCCGGCGTCGGCATTTGCAAGCGGGCGCTGAAGAAGCTCAAGGAGATCGCCGCCGAGCAGATGTCGAACGGCCGACCGCTCATCGAGGACTCGCGCTTCCGCGATCGCATTGCCCAGGTTGAGATGGAGTTGATGGCGCTCGAGATCACCAATCTGCGGGTGCTGTCGGCCACGGCAAAGGAACAGCGCGCATTGGGACCGGAGGTCTCGGTGCTCAAGATCAAGGGTTCGGAAATCATCCAGCAGCTCGCCGAGCTCAAGATGCACGCGCTCGGGCATGATGCGCTGCCTTACGTACGCGAGGCGCTCGATATGGATTGGGTCGGCAATCCCTTGCTGGGGGCGCACTACCGCTCCTATGCGCCGCCGATCTCCGGACAATATTTCAATCAACGAAAAACCACCATTTACGCCGGATCCACCGAGATACAGAAGAACATCATCTCGCAGATGATCCTCGGTTTGTAAAAGAGCAACCATGGAATTCAACTACAGCGAAGAGCAACTGGCGCTACAGGACACGCTGCAGCGCTTCATTTCACGCGACTACGACTTCGACAAGCGCCGCGGCTTCTCCGCCTCGCCCTCAGGGTTTTCCGCCGAGGCCTGGGGCCAGTATGCGGAACTCGGCTTGCTGGCTCTGCCTTTTCCCGAAGAGTTCGGGGGCTTGGGCGGCAGCGGCGTCGACATCATGGTGGTGATGGAGCAGTTCGGTCAGGGATTGCTGCTGGAACCTTTCTTGAGCACGGTGGTGACCTGCGGCGGGTTGCTGCGCGACGCGGCCGCAGAGGCGCAGAAGCAAAAATTCCTGCCGCAAATCGCTGCGGGCAAGCTGAAACTCTCGCTGGCGGCCTACGAGGCGGCCGGACGCTACGATCTGTCCTATGTGGCCGGCACTGCTCGCGAGAGCGGCGGCAACTGGCGCCTCTCGGGCCGCAAGACGGTGGTGCTGGACGGCGCTTCGGCCGATTATTTCCTCGTGTCGGCGCGCAGCAGCGGCAAGGCCGGAGATCGCGACGGCATTTCGCTGTTTTTGATACCGCGCGATGCGCAAGGTCTCACCATCGCGGCCTACCCGACGCAATCGGGCGCGCGCGCCGCCGACTTGCAATTGGAGAATGTTTCCGTCGGGGCGGAGGGAATGATCGGCGAGCCGGGCCGCGCGTTGCCCCTGATCGAGCGGGCGGTGGATCGGGCGATCGCGGCGCTGTGCGCCGAAGCCGTGGGCATCATCAACGCTCTGAATCAAGCGACCTTGAATTATCTCAAGACGCGCAAGCAATTTGGCGTCGCGATTGGAACATTCCAGGCGTTGAAGCACAAAATGGCCGACATGCTCATCGCCGCGGAACAGGCGCGCTCCATGGCCATCATCGCCGCGGTTCATGCCGACTCAAACGACGCCGCCGATCGGCGTCGCGCCGTATCAGCGGCGAAAGCGTATATCGGGCAGGCCGGTCGGCTGGTCGGTCAGCATGCCGTGCAGATGCACGGCGGCATGGGCGTGGTGGATGAGCTCATCGTGAGCCACTATTTCAAGCGGCTGACCATGATTGATCTAACCTTCGGCGATGCCGATTATCATCTCGCGAGTTTCAGCGAAACCTTGAGGCCAACGGCTTAGTACTTCGGCATGGTGAGTTAGAGCGGCTCGCCTTTCAGGCTCGACGCTCAATCTCACCGTGCTGAAGGACGAGATTCGAGTGCTACAAGCCATCAAATTCACTGTGCCGACGTACCGTCTCAGGTGGTGTGCGCCAGCTCCTGCTTGCGCACGTCCTTCTCCATGGTGCGCGATGCCGCAAACAACACCGCGGCCGCCGCCAACGCCAGTATTGGAATGATGTACATCGCGTGATGCAGGCCGGTGGCTCTGAACGCTTCGGTCATGACGCTCGCGCCGGCATCCGTCATGGCCTTGTATGCAAAGTGATCGCTCAGACGGCCGGTTGCCCATGGTCCCCCGCTCGCGCCCAAGATGTACATGAAGCAAAAATACAGCGCCACGGCGATGCCGCGCAGACGAGGTTCGATCACATCCTGAATGGCCGCGTACACGGTGGCGTAGTAGACGTACATGGTGATGGTGCCGAGCGCCATCAAAATGAGGTAGGCCATAATGGCGCCGCTGGGTTGATTGATCGCAAGGAAAATACAGGGCGCGGCGATGGCCATGGCGCCGGCTGACAAGACCAGGCGCCCGTTGCGGCGTTTGATGCTCATTTTGTCGGCGAGCCATCCGCCCACCAGCAATCCGATGGCGCCCACCGCGCCCACCGCTATGGAGGAGACATAGCTCGCGTTGAGAAGGCTCATGTGATGAAAGCGCTGCAGAAATGCGGTGTTGAACGTGTTGATCGCGTACATATTGAAGTTGTGAAAAATGCCCGACATGATGATCCACCACATCGTCGGCAACCCCAGCACTGTGGCAAACGCGTTTTTGGTCGCCGTAGCGGAAGTCGTCACCACGCGGCCCGCATCGAGCGCGCCGCGCACGGGCTCCGGGATGCGCAGCGCCATGATTGCGAAAATCACGCCGGGAACGCAGGCAAACCAGAACGCCGCGCGCCAGCCGAATTTGGTGGCAATCGCGCCGGCGCTGATGTAAGCCAGGAAAATGCCCGCAGGCAGCCCCAACATGAACACGCCCATGGCCTTGGCGCGCTGATTCGGCGGAAACAAATCGCCGATCAACGATTGTCCCGCAGGAGCGCAGGTAGCCTCACCGACCCCGACTCCGAGCCGAGCGACGAAAATCTGGGCGTAGTTCTGCGCGAAGCCGGTCGCCGCGGTCAACAGACTCCAAAATAGGGTGCCCAGAGCGATGAGACGGTTGCGATACCACTTGTCGCTGAGCGTGCCCAAGGGCAGGCCCACGAACGCGTAGATTACGGTGAAAATCGAGCCCAGGAGTCCCAGTGCGGCGTCGTTCAAGTGAAATTCGAGTCGGATGGGCTCGGCCAACGCACCCAGCAATTGGCGATCGAAAAAATTCAGCAGGTTGATGGCAAACAGCAGGAACAGAGCGTATTTCGCACCGGTGGCCGCCTTGGTGATGACGCCATCGGCGGGTGCGCCGCCTTCGATTGATTGCGGACTAACGGACATTTGTTCTATCCCCCCGGAAAATGCTGTCGTCCGCTAGTTTGCCGTACATCGTCGTCAAACGCTTAGATTTTAGCCCAGAGGCCCGCCCGGCGGCGGCATGCGCTCCCAGAAGCTGCGAATCTCGGCGCGCGGGTCATTCTCCAGTTGCGTCGGCGTCCCGAAGATCATGGTTGCACGAGTCTTCAAGTCGAAAGTCGGCCAGGGGGGTATGCGCGCATTATTGGGATCCCCGTTCTTGGCGAACGCGACCCAGCTCGAGGAAAGCTGGTCGGCGACGCGCGCCGCGTCGTTGCCGTCGCGCGCTTCGCGGAATGAGCCGGATACGTCGAGTCCGTGCACAGCGCCGTAGCGGCCGCCAAAAGCCGGCGTGGGCCATTGCCATTGATACATATAGATGGCGCCCCTGCCTTGCGCGGCCTTCAATTCAGCTTGTCGGATGGCCGAGCGTCGGAAGCCCGCATCGGTGAACATCATGGCCTGAATCAGGTAGGGGGATTTCTCGGGATAATATTTGCGGTACATCGCGAGAATCTCCGCACCGCGAGTCTGGTAGCGCTTGTCGACGAGTGCTTTGAGTTCCGTCTCGCTCAAATTAAAGTTGGTCAGGCCCAACGCCGCGTCTTCCAGCGTGGTTGAGACGATGAGCGGAATCTCAGCCGATTCGCCGGGCGCGGCCGGATCGAAAGCATCGTGTGTCAGGTACTTGCCGTCGAGAACCGGACCGTTGCCCAAACCCGGCGCGCCGGCGCCGGCGGCGACCTGTGCTTCGAGCAATTGCTGCCAGGATACTTTCTGCAAATCGGCAATGCGGGATTTCGGAATTCCCAGCTGCTTGAGCAGCGCTTCCGCATTCTGAGTCGCGCGATCCTTCGGCACGAATTTCAACAGCGAACCGCTTTGCACCGCTGCCCGGTGGAAGAGTCCCTTGGCGGCCGGCGTGGCCAACATGGTGCTGGTCTTGGCGCCGCCGCCCGACTGGCCGAAAATCATGACGTTGTGGGGATTGCCGCCAAAGTTCTCGATATTGTCC
The DNA here is from genome assembly GCA_963731465.1 of uncultured Gammaproteobacteria bacterium. Taxonomy (GTDB): domain Bacteria; phylum Pseudomonadota; class Gammaproteobacteria; order Steroidobacterales; family Steroidobacteraceae; genus Bog-1198. The sequence goes on along the minus strand of CAVSVK010000009.1, from coordinate 235,164 downwards.
CGCACCCATTCGAGCGATGCGGTCAGGTCCATGATCCCGGCGACGCCCGCGAAGGCAAATTCGGCCGGCGCGCCCAAATCCGCGAGGTGCGTATAGCCAAAAGTGGCGAGGCGATGATTGACCGTGACCACGACCACATCGCCGAATCGGGCGAGCTGCGCGCCGTCGTAGCCGATGGCGTTTCCCGAACCGGTGGTAAATCCGCCGCCGTGAAAGGACACGAGCACAGGCCGCTTTGCGCCGTCCTTGAGGCCCGGTGTCCAGATGTTCAATGACAGGCAGTCTTCTCCCATGCCGCCCGGTTGATAGTCCCAATGAATCATCATGGCGTAATCAGAGCGCAAATCCGCCGGCGCCTGCGGACTGATCTGGCCGTGCGCCAGGCATTCGCGCACTCCTTTCCAGGCCGCGGGCTTTTTCGGCGGCATGAAGCGGTTGCGTCCCGCGGTTGAGGCGCCGTACGGCACGCCCTTGAATTCCTTGACGCCGGCAGTCTGGAGGCCCTGCACCCTGCCGTAAATGGTATCGGTCTCGACGAATACACTCCCCGTGCCCCCGCCGCCGAGCCCGCCCCGTGCCGCAGGCTGCGCCGATGCCGTCTGGGCTTGAACCTGCGAGGCCACCGATGCCACGGTTGCGGCGGTCAAGGTCAATGCGGAAGATTTAAGAAATTCACGGCGGCTGTTGCTCATGGCATCCCCTGTCGATTCGCGCTGGATGGGTTAAAAAAACGGCGGGTCGTTCAGGCCCGCCGTTGCTTCACTCGATATCGAATCTGAAAGCTTATTTAAATTTGACCCGCGCCGTGAGACCGAAAGTCCGCGGAGCGCCCAGATAAGAAGTAATCGTGTTGAATTGGAACGGCGAATCGAACGCCACGGCGTAATAGTATTTGTCAGCCAGGTTGGCCCCCCAGGCCTCAATCGCCCACGATTCATCCAGCGCGCCAAAGCCGATGCGCGCGTTCAGCAAGCCGAAGCCTTCCTGAATCTTGCGAGGATCGAGGTCGGATCCGGTGTTGTACGAGGAATTGTATTTCTCCTCGACACTGCTGCGAATCCCCAATGCGCCCGACACCGGCAGCAGGTACGAAGCCGACAGCGATCCGGACCAGAGCGGTGCGAATGACAGACGATTGTTGTCTCGCATCGTGCAGCCATTTCCCGGGCCGCCGCAAAAATCAGGCAGGGCGTTGCCAAAATTGTCGATGTTGGTCAGATCCTGGGTCACGCCGCCGGCGATGGTCAGCCCCGAGAGAGGTGTTGCCCAGGCGAAATCGACGTCGACACCCTTGGAGACAACGCGATCCAGCGAGGTGACGACGAATTGGATTCCCGTAAAAGTGTTGAGCTGGAAGTCGGTGTATCGCTGATAGAAGGCCGCTGCATTCAAGCGCAGTGTCTTGTTGAACAGCGTGGTCTTGATGCCGACTTCGCCCGAGTCCACCGTCTCGCGGGGGAAATGAGTGTCGTAGTCCGGAGTCAGTCCGATAGGGTCGCTCTTCGAAGGTGCAGCCGTGACGCGTGACAGGTTGTAGCCTCCCGCTTTGTAGCCATTTGCGGCCGAAGCATACACCATGGCTTCTTCGTTGATGCGATACGACAGCTTTACCGTGCCCGACAAATTGTTTTCGGTATTCGATTGGTCGAATCCTGGGCCCGCGTCTATGAGTGGATTGAGCCCGGAGAAGCATCCATAACCGAGCAAGAATGCCTGAGCGTTGGTGCCGGCGAGAGGCGAAATCGGCGAGACCAACGAAGAGTTCAGAAGGGCTTCGCAGCCCGGGCCGCCGCCCGCGCTCTTGAAGTTCGCCGTGGCCGTTTTCTTTTCTTCAGTGCCGCGCAGACCGAACGTCAGATCCAATCCTTGCGTGATGTTCCAGGTTTCGTTCGTGAACAAGGCAAAGCTTCTGGCGGTTTGTTGATAGCCGTCGTTGTAGCCCGTGCCGAAAAATGTCGCGCCCGGCGCGTCCCCGGTCAGCTGCGATACCAGCAGTGGATTGACAGGTCCGCCGATCGACGCCGATGCCACCGCGCTGATGTAAGTCTCAAACTGATCGCCGATGGCGCCCAACGTGCGCGTCGTCAGGATTTCATTGTTGAAGAATCCGCCGACCAGCCAGTTCAAGGAGCCGGCCTTTCCGGCCAGCCGCAGCTCTTCGCTGAATTGCTTGAAATCAGTGGAATTGGCATTGCCGTCATCGGGAAAGGACAACAGATCGATGCCGGTGTAGTCGACATCGCTGCCGCCGGCGACGGTGTTGTCGCGCCAGGCGGTAATCGAGGTCAATTTTCCAAATCCGAGATTCCAGTTGAGCTCTCCCGATATGCCCATGTCGCGCACGTGCTGGGTGATGATTTGATTGTCATACGCGACGTAGCTGTTGGGCAGGCGAACCACACCCGGCTGACCGATCAGGGGCGAGTCGCCGAGCGCGCCGGTTTTGCCGCCGAGCGCGGGGGTGGAGGCGAACGCATTGACCAAGCCTTGGAAGGGGCCGGGATATTCGACCACAGCGCTGCAACAGGATTCGTTGCGCTTCGCATAGTCGGCAATGACCAAGAAATCCACCGTGTCGCTCGGCGTGATCAGCAGCTGACCGCGGGCGTTATAGGCGTGCCGGTCGTTGGTGTTATTTTGCGTGCTGGGACCGACGCCGTTAACGACCTGCAGGAAGCCGCTGTTTTGCTGGAAGCCCATGAACAGGCGGCCTGCCATCATATCGCTCAACGGGCCGGTGACGGATGCGCGCACCTCGCGGTCATTGAAGTTGCCGCCCGTCACTTCGGCCGTGGCGCCAAAGGTGCTCGATGGTCGCTTGGTGGTGATGTTGATGACGCCGGCGTCGTTGTTCTTGCCGAACAATTCGCCCTGAGGCCCGTAAAGAACTTCGATTTGTTCGATCTCACCGAGATCGCCAAAGGCGACGCCGTTGCGCGGCCGGTAGACGCCGTCGATGTTCACGCCGACTGAAGATTCGAGGCCCGGGTTGTCGCCGACCGTGCCGATGCCGCGAATGCGAGCCGTGGTGATCGCTTCATTGCCTTCCGAAGTGACCGTGAGTCCCGGCGTCAAAATCGCGAGGTTTCTGATATTGGTGATGCCCGCGTCCTGCACCTGCTGCGAGTTGATCGCCACCACTGAAATGGGCACGTCCTGCAGGTTTTCCGAGCGCTTTTCTGCGGTCACGATGATTTCTTCCAACACCGGCGCGTTTGCGGTGTCCGCCGCCATCGCCTGCGCGCCGCCGAAAGCACCGGACATGGCGAGGACAAGATAAATGGCTCGTGAGCTCACAGTTTGATTTGTCATGGGGTCTTGCACCTAATTTGATCTATGGTATTTGCGCAATCCGCTGCGGCTGCCAGGTCTTGCCCAAAAATTACGGGCTATCCCAAGCGTCAGAAACATCGAGTCTCCGCTATCCTTAAGACTGGTGGACGCACTCCCGCCAATTGCGTATGTTGAGCCTACGGAAACCGTGGCGCAAGCACCACGCTTTCCGCGACATTTGGTTGACAAACGGCGCCACGTGCTTGATTTGACCGCTAGGAAGACTGAAATTTATTAGTGGTATAAAAGATACAGCATGAGAAATCCAGACCCTTGGCGGCCCCCGGAACCGGAACCCGATGAAACTCCGAGTACCCGCCGCTCCGCGCTCATCGGTCTCGCCATGATCGTGATCTTGGTCATTGCGGGTCTCATGTTGGCGCACACGCTCGGCAGCATGGCACGCCTGCAGGATTGCGCCCTGTCAGGCCGCTCGAACTGCTCCGGCAACCCGCCGCAGTAGGGGGCAGACCCAGGTTCAGGCTTGCAGAACGCCCTTGGCTTTGGCGGTGTGGGTCGCGATGAGATCCATGAGCACGGGCGACAAGCAGTCGTAGGGTTCGAGTTTCAGCTCGCGTAAGCGAGCGCGAACGGCGCCCATCTGCTCGGGCTTGGTTCCCGACTCGATGACTGACGAGACGAAGGCGGCAAATTCCGGCGGGGCCCACCCATTGGCGTCCAGCAACTCGGGATGAACGAAATCGAAGCCGTAGATCGGGTGACCCTTGTTTTCGATGCGGCCGTACATATGCACGCCGCAGGCGCTGCAGGCGTGACGCTGAATCGGCGCCGCCGCGTCGACCACCTTTAATTTCTGCGCGTTTGCGCCGATCGACAGCTTGTCGCGCGGAACCACCGCAACCAATGAAAACATCGCGCCTTTGGGCTTCCAGCACTTGGTGCAGCCGCACACATGATTGAAGGCCACGTTGCCCTTGATGGAAATGGAAACCGGCGCATCCGTGCATTTGCACTTCAAGGTTGCGCCGCTGAACGAGGGATTGCCCGACTTGACGCCTTTGTCCACCGCAGGATGAATGGCTACGCTCATGTGTGCTCCTTCGCTTGATTTTTGATTGTTTTGTGCACCCAGTCCCACCGGGGATTATACCTCCCTCGAAGCCTGTTAAACTAACCCCGTCCCCCTCGAGAAAATCATGAGCGTACTCAACTCATTCCATCCCGCGGTTGCCGCGTGGTTTTCGCGGACTTTTGATGCGCCCACCGAGGCGCAGAACCAAGCGTGGCCGGCGCTGGCCGCGGGCGAGCATGTCTTGGTGGCCGCTCCAACGGGATCCGGCAAGACCTTCGCGGCATTTCTGTCGGCCATCGATCAACTCGTGAAAGAAGGGCTGCAAGGGCCGTTGCCGGACGAGACGCGCGTGGTGTACGTGTCGCCGCTGAAGGCTTTGTCGAACGACATCCAGCGCAATCTCGAGGCGCCGCTGCACGGCATTCGCGCAGAGCTGGCGGCCTTGGGGTTGGCGGACGTCGAGATTCGTGCAGTCGTGCGTACCGGAGACACGACGCAATCCGAACGCGCCGGCATGCGGCGCCGAGCGCCGCACATCGTGGTGACCACGCCGGAGTCGCTGTACATTTTGCTGGGCTCGCAATCCGGGCGCGACATGCTTAGCACCTGCCGGACCGTGATCGTCGATGAAATTCACGCCGTTGCCGGCAACAAGCGCGGCGCGCACCTGGCGCTGTCCCTGGAGCGGCTGCAGTCCTTGACCGGCGACGCCTCACCCGCGTCGGATTGTCGGCGACGCAAAAGCCGATCGAGGAAGTTGCCAGGTTCTTGACCGGCGCGCATTCGATGCGGTGCACCATCATCGACAGCGGCCATGTTCGACGGCGCGATTTGGCGCTCGAGGTTCCGCCGGCGCCGCTCGAAGCAGTCATGTCGGGCGAAGTCTGGACGCAGGTCTACGACCGACTGGCGCTGCTGGTGTCGGAGCATCGCACCACGCTCGTATTCGTCAATACGCGCCGCATGGTCGAGCGGGTGGCACGGCATCTGTCCGAGCGCGTCGGTGAAGAGAATGTCGCCGCGCATCACGGCAGCTTGTCGAAGGAGCGCCGCCTGAATGCCGAACAGCGGCTGAAACGCGGCGATCTGAAGGTGCTGGTGGCCACGGCGTCGCTGGAGCTCGGCATCGATATCGGCGATGTTGACCTCGTCTGTCAAATAGGCTCGACCCGGTCCATCAACTCGTTCCTGCAACGGATCGGGCGCGCGGGGCATTCGGTCGGCGGCATCTCCAAAGGCCGGCTTTTCCCGCTGTCCCGCGACGAATTGGTCGAGTGCGCAGCGCTGCTCGAGGCGGTACGGCGCGGCGAGCTCGACCGGCTCAAGATTCCGGAAAATGCTCTCGATGTGCTGGCGCAGCAAATTACCGCCGAAGTCTCGGCTCGCGAATGGTCGGAAGACGGCCTGTTCGCGTTGATGAGCGGTGCCTATCCCTACCGCAATCTGAAGCGGGAAGAATTCGATGAGTGTGTGCGGATGCTGGCGGAAGGATTCAGCACGCGGCGCGGCCGCCGCGGTGCGCTGCTGCACCACGATGCCGTCAATAAAATGCTGCGGCCGCGCAAGGGTGCGCGCCTGACCGCAATCACCTCGGGCGGCGCCATCCCCGACAACGCCGATTACCGCGTGATGCTCGAACCGGAGTCCATCGTGGTCGGCTCGGTCAACGAAGACTTCGCCGTGGAGAGCCTGCAGGGCGATATATTCCAGCTCGGCAACACCTCCTATCGAATCTTGCGCGTGGAACGCGGCACCGTGCGCGTCGAGGATGCGCACGGCCAGCCGCCCTCGATTCCCTTCTGGCTGGGCGAGGCGCCGGGCCGCAGCATGGAGCTGTCGGCGGCGGTCTCGGATTTGCGCAAGGAGATCGAGCGTCGTATCGACGGCGAGCCGGCTTCGGCGCTTTGCTGGCTTCAGGAAACGGTGGGCCTCGATGAGGCGTCCGCTCTTCAAATCGTGCAGTACTTGAGCGCAGGTCTTGCGGCGCTCGGCACGTTGCCGACGTTCGACACCGTTGTGTTCGAGCGCTTCTTCGATGAGTCCGGCGGCATGCAGCTCATCATTCATTCGCCGTTCGGCAGCCGTGTCAACCGGGCGTGGGGACTGTCGCTGCGCAAGCGCTTTTGCCGGACTTTCAATTTCGAATTGCAGGCCGCGGCCACCGAAGATCACATCGTGCTGTCGCTGACGCACGCGCACAGTTTTGAACTCGCCGAGGCGGCGCGTTATTTGAATTCCAACTCTGTCCGGCAAGTGCTGATCCAGGCGTTGTGTGCGGCGCCGATGTTCGAGGTTCGCTGGCGTTGGGACGCCGGCATCGCGCTCGCGCTGCCGCGCTTTCGCGGCGGCAAGAAAATCCCGCCGCAAATCGCGCGCATGAACGCGGAAGACCTGCTGGCCTCGGTGTTTCCGGATCAGGTGGCCTGCGCCGAGAATCTTCCGGGCGAGATCGAGGTGCCGGATCATCCATTGGTGCGGCAAACCATACGCGATTGTCTGGAAGACGCGATGGACATCGATGAGTTCGAAGCGATGCTGCGCAGGCTCGAGAGCGGCGCGATCCGCGTGGTGGCGAAGGATCTGACCGAACCCTCGCCCCTGGCGCTCGAAGCGCTGAGCGCGCGCCCGTATGCCTATCTGGATGATGCGCCCCTCGAAGAACGGCGCACGCAAGCCGTCATGAGCCGCCGCTGGTTGGATCCGAGTGACGCGGCCGACATCGGCAAGCTGGACCCGGAAGCGATCGCCCGCGTGCGGGCCGAGGCGTGGCCGGACGCCGCCACGCCGGACGAATTGCACGACGCGCTGCTGTGGCTCACCTTCATGACGGACGAGGAGAGTCGCGCCATTCCGGAATGGCCCGCATTGATGGAAGATCTCGCGCTGCAGAACAGGGTGGTGCGTATCGTGCTGACGAATCGCAGCCTGTGGGTGGCGGCCGAACGGCGCGCGCTATTTGCGGCGCTGGATGACTCCCTGGTCGACATCGTGCGCGGCCGCCTCGAGGGCTTGGGTCCCGTCACGGCCGCGCAAATCGCCGGCTCCCTTGGAATCGAGGAAGCGCGGATCAGCGGCGCGCTGATTGCGCTGGAGTCCGAAGGTTTCGCCATGCGCGGCCGCTTCAGCGGCGGCGCTTCGACAGAAGAATGGTGCGAGCGCCGCTTGCTGGCGCGAATTCACCGCTACACGGTCAAACGGCTTGCGGGCGGAAATCGAGCCGGTCACGGCCCGGGATTTTCTGCGATTCTTGAGCGAATGGCAGCGCGTTTTGCCGGGCGCGCGGATGCAGGGTTCGGATGCGTTGGCGGCGATTCTGGCGCAGCTCGAAGGATTCGAATCACCCGCGGGCGCCTGGGAAACCGAAGTGATCCCGGCGCGGATCACCGAGTATGAGCCGCAGTGGCTGGATGAACATTGCCGCGCGGGCCGCTTCGTCTGGACGCGCCTGGCGACGCGTGGCGCGCGCAGCGATGCGCCGGCCGCGCGCGGCGGCTCCCCGGTTCGCTCCACGCCCATTGTTTTGCTGGCGCGGCGCAATGTACCGCTCTGGTCGATGTTTGCCGACCAGTCCGATGCGGCGCTGCTGACCTCGAAGGCGCAGGCGGTGGCGGATTTTATCCGCGAGCACGGCGCCTCGTTCTTCGACGAGATCGCGGAAAGCGTCAGGATGCTCCCCAGCGAAACGGAGGAATCGCTCGCAGAATTGGTGGCGGTCGGGCTGGTCAATTCCGACAGTTTTGCGGGCCTGCGGGTGCTGCTGATGCCGAGCGGCCGGCGCGGCGGACGTGCAAATTCCTACTCAGCACGGCACAAGCGCCGCCTGGCGCTGTTCGGGATGGCGGATGCGGGGCGCTGGGCGCTGGTGCGCCGCCCCGGCGCGCAAACCGCGGAGCGCAAGGATGAGGCGGTCGAGCAAATCGTCCGCACGCTGCTGCGCCGCTGGGGGGTGATTTTCTGGAAGTTGCTGACGCGCGAGGCGGAGTGGCTGCCGCCGTGGCGCGAGATCTTGAGCTGCTGCCGCCGGCTGGAGGCACGCGGAGAAATTCGCGGCGGCCGTTTTGTGGCTGGATTTTCCGGCGAGCAGTTCGCGACGCCTGAAGCCATCGGATTGTTGCGCGATGTGCGCCGTAAGCCGCGGAGCGATGCCTATGTATCGCTCTCGGCAGCCGACCCGCTCAACCTGATCGGGATTTTGACGCCCGGACCGAGGCTGGCATCGTTGGCCGGCAATCGCCTGCTGTTTAAAGACGGTCTGCCGGTGGCCGTCCTTGCGGCGGGTGAGATTCGTTACTTGGAGGAATTGGCGCCGAAGGAGCAATGGGAGGCGCAGGTGGCGCTGCTGCGCCGTCACGTGCCGGCGTTGCTCGAGGATTTGGAATCACCGCCGGCGCAGTAGGGTTCCGCTATTTGGCGCTGGCCATGGATGCGTCCCAACCGCCGCCGAGCGCTTCGATGAGCGCCACGCTGGCCTGCAACCGGGAAGACAGCACTTGCAGGGCCGTTTCTTCGGCGCTCAATCGCGTGGTCTGCGCCGTGATGACGCTGCTGTAGGGGACCGTGCCGGCCTTGTACTGATTGAGGGTCAGCGCTTCGGCTTCGCGCGCCTTCTTGACGGTTTCATCTTCAATTAGGCCTTCCTGTTCGAGTACGCGCAGGGTGACGATCTCATCTTCAACCTGCTGAAAGCTGCTCAAGACCGTTTGCCGATACGTGTCGACGGTTCCTTCATAGGCCGCCCGCGCACCGCGTACCTGCGCGCGCACCAGGCCGCCGTCGAACAGCGTTTCGGCGAGCGCGGGACCCACTGCCCAAATACGGTTGGACTTCTGAATCAGATGGCTGAAAGTGCTGCTCGAATACTGATCCTGACCCGTCAGGGTCAGGTCCGGAAAGTAACCCGCTTTCGCGACGCCGATCTGCGCGTTGGCCGCCGCCATCCTGCGTTCGGCTTCCGCCACGTCAGGCCGCCGTTCAAGCAGGGTCGAGGGCACGCCCGCGGGCACCGTCGGTACGTCGGAACGCATGGCCGAGCCGGCCAATGTGAACTCCGCCGGCTGCTTGCCGACCAGCACGGCAACGGCGTGTTCGAGGATGGCGCGCTGTATCTTGGCATTGACCTGCTGCGCTTGACTTGAGAGCAGCTGCGTTTCGGCGGTGACCACGTCGGCCCGGGCGGCGACGCCGAATTTGTAGCGGCTTTCCGTGATATGCAGCGACTGTGTCTCGGCGACGACGGTGTCGTCCAGCAGCTTTTCCAATTGATCCTGCGCGCGCAGTTGAAAATAGTCGGCCGCGAGTTCTGCCTGGGCGGAGAGCCGTGCCGCAGCGAGCGCCGCCGAATTGGCCTGCGCTGTGGCGAGGTTGCTCTCGGTGTTGCGGCGGATGCGCCCCCAGATGTCAATGTCCCAATTGGCGGAGACGCCCGCTGTGAAGGTATTTTGCGTGCGCGTCGTCGTGCCGATGGGCGTGCCCGCGCCATTGGTCAGAACCTCGGGCGCGCCTTGCCGCTGCGCGCCGAGGCTCGCCGCGATGGTGGGCCAGAAGCCGGCGCGCGCCTGTGCGACCAAGGCCCGCGACTGCTCAAACGCGGCCTCGGCGGCCTTGACGTTTTGATTCGAAATGTCAATTTGCGCCTCGAGTCCATCGAGCACATCGTCATTGAAGATCTTCCACCAGGGTCCGCGCGACAGCACATCGTTGGGTTCGCTCGGCTTCCAGTCGCCGGCCTCCTTGAAGTTCGCCGCCGCATCGAATGGCGGCCGATGATAGTCGGGCCCGACCGCGCAGGCGGCGGCAAGACAGGCGCCGAACAGCACCGCAACGCAGCGCATGAGCGGCTTGATCATGTCAACACTCCGACGGCACCCGGATCCCGATCGGCCGACCCTCTGCCGCCTTGGAGCCGCCGCGGTGGCGAGTACTTGCCATCCTTCAGATGTTTCCAGTAGCGGCGGAAGTACAGATAGATGACCGGCGTGGTGTACACCGTGAGCAGCTGACTGACCAGGAGGCCGCCGACGATGGCGATCCCCAGCGGCCGCCGCATTTCGGTCCCGTCGCCGGTGGCAACAGCCAGCGGCAGCGCGCCGGCGATAGCGGCGCAGGTGGTCATCATGATGGGCCTGAAGCGCAACCGGCAGGCGTGCTCGATCGCCTTGAGCGGATCCATCCCGAGCGTTCGCTCGGCGTCGAGCGCGAAGTCCACCATCATGATGGCATTCTTTTTGACGATGCCGATCAAAAGCAAAATCCCGAGAAATGCAATCAGGCTGAATTCAGTGCCGGTGACGATGAGCGCCAGCAACGCCCCCAGGCCGGCGGAAGGAAGCGTCGAGAGTATGGTCACCGGCTGACCGTAATTTTCATAGAGCATCCCCAACACCACATAAATCGCGGCGATCGCCGCCAACACCAACAAGGGTAGATTGCCGATACCTTGGCGAAACAACCGTGCAGTTCCGTAATCGCCGCCCCGAATGCTCACGGGCACGTGGATCTCCGCCATTTTCTTGTCGATGGCATTGGTCGCCGTGCCGAGCGAGACGCCCTCGGGCAAATTATAGGAAATGGACGTGGAGACCGAAGTGCCGGTGTGATTGACCGACACCTGGGTGGTGCCGGTGACGAAATGGCTGAATGCGGAAAACGGCACCATGGTCTCCTTTGCGACGCTGACGGCCGATCCGGTCGAGGTATTGCCGCGCCCCGCGTTGGCCAGGGAGTTGGTCGCCAGATTTCGCGCCACATCTTGCGCCACCGAGGTGCTGGATGCCGCGCTCGACTTTTTCAGCACCGTCGTGCCCGCCACCGCCTGCGTCAACTGCGTGCCGTTCGGCGCGCCGCCGGCCGTGCTGACATACAAACTCTTGAGAATCTCGGGGTTCTGCCAGAACTGCGGCGCCACTTCCATGACGACATGGTATTGCTGCGGACTGAAGGGATTGTAGATGGTCGAGACCTGCGCCTGGGCAAAAGCATCGCCGAGCGCATTGTCGATTTGTATCTCGGACAGTCCCAAGCGCGAGGCGCTATCGCGATCCACGATCACGTCGGTCTCCAGACCCCCGGGCTGCAGATCCGTATCCACATCGGTGATCTCCGGGATGTCCTGCAGTGCAACCCTGAGCTTCTGCGACCAGGTGCGAAGTTCCGTCAGGTCATCGCCCAGCAGTGTGTACTGATATTGCGAGTTGGAGCTTCGGCCGCCGCCGCCGCCGAAGTCTTGAATCGCCTGCAGGAAGGTGTTCACGCCGGCAACCTGTGCGAGCTTCGGGCGCAACCGCGCGATCACATGGTCGGCCGAAATGCGCCGCACCTTCAGCGGCTTGAGCGCCACCGTCACATTAGCGCTGGGACCGCTGGAGGAGCCGAACCCGCCGGATCCAACCGAGCCTGTGACGGTGGCGACGGCTGGGTCGGCCTGGATGATGGCGGCGACCTCCTGCAGCTTGCCCTTCATCAGCTGAAAGGAACTCGCCGCATCGCCGCGGATGCCGCCGCGCAATTGACCGGTATCCTGCTGCGGAAAAAATCCCTTGGGAATCACGATGTACAGGTAAAAATTCAGCGCGATGGTCGCAAAGAGGATGCATACCATCAAACGCCGGTGGCGCAGCGCCCAGTCGAGCGTGCGCGCGTAATTATCGCGCAGGTGCTCGAAGCCGCGTTCGAAGGCGCGCGCGAAGCGCGACGGCACGCGGTGGCGTTCGGACCGCAATAGCAGCGAACACATCATCGGCGTCGTGGTGAGCGAAATCACCAGCGAGATCAGGATCGCCACCGACAGGGTCATGGCGAATTCCATGAGCAGGCGCCCGAGAATACCGCCGATCAGGATGAACGGAGTGAATACCGCCACCAGCGACAAGCTCATCGAGAGCACCGTGAACCCCACCTCTTGGGCGCCCAGCAACGCCGCGCGCATGTGCGTCATGCCCGCCTCGATGTGGCGCGTGGTGTTCTCCATCACCACGATGGCATCGTCGACGACGAAACCGGTGGCGATGGTGAGCGCCATCAACGAAAAATTATCAAGCGTGTAGTTGAGCAGATACATGGCGCCGAAGGTGCCGATCAGCGACACCGGCACCACCGTCGCGGGAATCAGCGCAGCGCGATAGCTGTTCAAGAAAATGTAGACCACCAGAATCACGAAGGCCACCGACAACAGGAGAGTTTGTTCAACCTGGCGCAGCGAGGCGCGAATGGTGACTGAACGGTCGAAGTTCACAACCAGGTCGATCTTCGAGTCGATCGAATTCTTCAGAACCGGAAGCTCGGCTTTTACCGCGTCGATCGTTTGCACAATGTTGGCGCCGGGCTGCAGGTACACCGTCACGAACACCGCCGGCCTGCCGTTGTACAGCCCGTAGGTGCGCAAATTTTCAGTGGCGCCATCCTGCATGTCCAAAACGTTCGCCACATCGCGCAGACGAACCGGCGCGCCATTGCGATTTGCGATGATCAAGTCGCGATAGGGGCCCGCGTCTCGTGCATTGTCGTTGGTGTAAATCTGGTAGTGCAGCTCATCCGTTTCGATCGCGCCCTTCGGTGCGTTGGCGTTCGAGTTCGAAATCGCCGCGCGCACGTCCTGCAGGCCGATGCCGTACTTCGACAGCGACAGCGGATTGATCTCCACGCGAACGGCGGGAAGCGCGCTGCCGTTGACGTTGACACCGCCGACGCCGGGAAGCTGCGAGAGACGCTGCGATATCACCGCGTCCGCTGCATCGTAAATTTGTCCCTGTGTGAGCACATCGGATGTCATGGCAATGGACATGACCGGAAAGGCGGAGGTGTTGAGCTTGAAATACGAGGGATTGCGGGTGAGCGATGTCGGTAGATCGGCGTGCGCAGCGGAAATGGCCGCCTGCACGTCGCGCGCAGCGCCGTCGACATCGCGGTCGATGCCAAAGGTAAGCTGGATGTTGGTGGTGCCGACGCCGCTGGTGGAGGTCATGTCATCCACATCTGAGATCGCGCCGAGATGACGCTCCAGCGGGGTGGCCACCGTGGCCGCCATGACCTCCGGGCTGGCGCCGGGAAGGCTCGCGGACACGAATATGGCAGGCACATCGATGCGCGGCAGCGGAGCGACCGGCAGAAACGTGAATGCGGCGATGCCGCACAACGCCACCCCGAGGGTCAACAACGTGGTTGCCACCGGCCGTTTGATGAAGGGCGCGGAAATGTTCACGCCGGCCCCTCCGCCAGCGGCGCATCGGATTCAGGAGCCGGCGAACGGCCGCGCCAGCGTGCGGCGATGCGATCGAATGCCAGATAGATCACCGGCGTGGTGAACAGCGTCAGCACCTGGCTGACCAGCAGACCGCCCACGATGCTGACGCCCAGGGGATGGCGCAGTTCGGAGCCGGTTCCGGTGCCGAACATCAGGGGCAGCGCGCCGAAGATCGCCGCCACCGTCGTCATGAGGATGGGGCGAAAGCGCAGCAGACAGGCTTTGAAAATCGCGTCGCGCGGCGGCAGTCCTTCATCGCGCTGCGCCACGATGGCGAAATCGATCATCAAGATGGCGTTCTTCTTCACGATGCCGATGAGCAGAATGATGCCGATCAAGGCGATGATGGTCAGATCGTCGCCGAACAGCATGAGCGCCAGCAGCGCGCCGATGCCCGCCGACGGCAAGGTCGACAAAATCGTGATCGGATGGACGAAACTCTCGTACAAAACGCCCAGCACGATGTACATGACCATGACCGCGGCGATCAGCAACAGTAGTTCGTTGGTCAAATTACTGCGAAACGCCAGCGCCGCGCCCTGAAATGTCGTGCGGATGCTGACGGGCAGACCTAGGGTGTGCTCGGCATCCTCGATGGCGGAGACGGCGGCGCCGAGCGAGGTGCTCGGGGCGAGATTGAAGGAGACCGTGGTGGCGGGAAATTGGGCGATATGACTGATCAGGATCGGCCGGGTCTGCACTTCCACCTTGGCGATTGCCGACAGCGGCACCTGGCCGCCGGACGCTGAGGGCAGGTAGATGGACTGCAGGGAGTCGATTGAACGGTAGAAATTCGGATCCGCCTCCATGATGACGCGGTATTGGTTCGACTGGGTGAATATCGTCGACACGATGCGCTGGCCAAAGGCGTCGTAAAGGGCGTTGTCCACCGTGCCCACGCTGATCCCGAAGCGCGCGGCGCTGTCGCGGTCGATGGTCACGTAGGCCGCGAGACCGTTGTCTTCCTGATTGCTGACGACATCCGCGAGCTGCGGAATTTGCCGCAACGCCGTCACGAGCTTTGGCGTCCAGGTCGACAAGGCGGCCGCATCCGCGCTTTCCAAAGTGAATTGGTATTGCGTGCGGCTGACCGTGTTATCGAGCGTCAGATCCTGTACCGGCTGCATGTACAGCGTGATGCCGCCGACTTCCGCCGTCTCGCCCTTGAGCCGCCGGATCACATCGGTCACCGTCGTGGAACGCTCGGCGCGCGGTTTCAAGTTGATCAGGAAACGTCCGCTGTTCAACGTCACGTTGTTGCCGTCGACGCCGATGAACGATGACAGGCTGACGACGTCGGGGTCTTTGAGGATCGCGGCGGCAAGGACTTGCTGGCGTTTCGCCATGCCGGCATAGGAAATCGACTCCGTCGCCTCGGAAACCCCCTGGATCAGACCCGTGTCCTGATCCGGGAAGAACCCCTTCGGTATGAGCACATAAAGGAGGCAGGTTAAAAGCAACGTGCCGATCGCGACCCACAGCGTCAGCCGTTGATGATCGAGCACCCAGGTCAGCCGTCGACCGTACCAGTCGACCACTGCCGTGAACCACCTGCCGGATCTCGGTCTGCGCGTGCGCGTTTGGCGGACGATGCTTGAGCAGCTTGGCGCACATCATCGGCACCAGCGTCAGGGAAACCACGGCGGAAATCAGAATGGTCACGGCCAGGGTGACGGCAAACTCGCGAAACAAACGGCCCACCACGTCCTGCATGAACAGCAGCGGAATGAGCACGGCGATCAGCGACACCGTCAGCGAAATGATGGTGAAGCCGATTTGCCCGGCGCCTTTCAGCGCGGCTTGCAGCGGCGTGTCCCCGGCCTCGATATAGCGGGAGATGTTCTCGATCATGACGATGGCATCATCGACCACGAAGCCGGTGGCGATGGTCAGGGCCATGAGCGACAAATTGTTGAGGCTGAAGCCCGCGAGGTACATCACCGCAAAGGTGCCGATGAGCGACAGCGGCACCGACAAGCTCGGAATGATGGTCGCCGGAATATTGCGCAAGAACAGCCAGATCACCAGCACGACCAGTATCACCGCCAGCACCAACTCGAATTCGACGTCCTTTACCGAGGCGCGAATCGTGGTGGTGCGGTCGGTCAGCGCCACCACGTCCACGCCCGCGGGCATGTCCGCCTGCAGCAGCGGCAATAAGGCCTGGATCCGATTGACCACATCGACGACGTTTGCACCCGGCTGGCGCTGCACATTGAGTATCAGCGCCGGTTGCAGATTCATCCAGCCGCCGAGCTTGGAGTTCTCCGCGCCCGATACCAGCGTCGTGACGTCCTTGAGGCGCACCGGCGCGCCGTTCTTGTAGGCCACCACGACATTGCCGTAGTCATCGGCGTTTCGGATCTGATCGTTGGTGTTGATCGTATAGGCGTTGGTCGGGCCCGTCGAGCGTGCCTTTCGGTCCATTCTGATTGGCGTTGTTGATCGTCGTGCGCAGGTCGTCCAAATTGAGGCCATAGGCCGCCATGGCGCGCGGATTGGCCACCACTCTGACCGCCGGCCGTTGGCCGCCGCTGATGCTCACGACCCCGACGCCTTTGATCTGCGAAATTTTCTGGGCGATGCGGATGTCGACCAGATCCTCAACGTCGGTCAGAGGCATGGTTTTCGAAGTGATGCCGAGAATCAGCACCGGCGCATCCGCCGGGATTGACTTTCGCGTAGATCGGCGGCGCCGGCAGATCCTGCGGCAGCAGGTTTTGTCCGGCGCTGATTGCCGCCTGCACTTCCTGTTCCGCCACGTCGATGGCGATCGACAAATTGAACGTCAAGGTAACGACCGATGCGCCGGCAGAGCTGGTCGAGGACATCTCGCTCAATCCCGGCATCTGTCCGAACTGCTTTTCCAGCGGGGCGGTGATGGCCGAAGTAATCACCTCCGGACTTGCGCCGGGATAAAAGGTCTGCACCTGGATGGTCGGGTACGCGACTTCCGGGAGCGCCGAGAGCGGCAACTGCAGGTAGGCCATCGCGCCGACGATCAGTATCGCCACCATCAAGAGCGTGGTGGCGACGGGACGCAGTATGAAAAGGCGCGAGGGATTCATGCGCCAGGGGCCACTGCCCGCATTGCCCTCATTGCGATTGCGGCGGCTTGCCGCGCGACCGCGGCGCCGCGCGTCGCGAGCCGGGCTGCGGCCGGAGCTGCAGGCTTGCCTGGCTGCGCGGCTGCGCGCCGGCGGGAGCCGCAGGCGGGCGCGGAATTCGGCAGACAGAACCTGCGCGCCTTCGCGCAGACGATCACCGCCCTCGGTGACGACGATCTCGCCGGCCTTGAGCCCGGCGGTAACCGCCACCTTTTCGCCGTCCACCACCCCCAACGTCACGGGCCGAACCGACACGGTTCGATCCGCATTCACGAGGTAGACGAAAGTCGTCGCAACTCCGTTTGGTGCGCCCCTGCGTACCGCAGCGTTGGGCATGATGACCTGATTGTGCAGGACCTCCACCAACAGCTCGATGTTGACGAATTGATTTGGAAACAGCGCGCCATCCGCGTTGTCGAATTGCGCCCGCAATTTGATGGTGCCGGTGGTCACATCGATGGAATTATCGACCGTGAGCAGCCTGCCGTCGGCGATTTTGCTCGCGCTGGTGCGGTCGTAGGCCGCGACGTTCAAGGTGGCGCCGGCATGCAGCTGTTTCATGACCGCAGGCACATTGTCCTCGGGGATGGTGAAGATGACGGTGATCGGCTGGAGCTGGTTGAGCACCACAATGCCGTTCGTGTCGCCCGGCGTGACGTAGTTCCCCTGGTCGACCTGGCGCAATCCGACGCGGCCGGTCACCGGCGCGGTGATGTGCGTGTACGCCAGATTCACCTGAGCCGTTTTGACCTGACCTTCATCGGCCTGAATGGTGCCCGCCAGCTGATCAACCAGTGCGCGTTGCGTGTCGAGCTGTTGCTCGGCGACGGAATCTTCCTTGACCAGTCCCTCGTAGCGCTTCAAATCCAATCTGGCATTGGCCAGCAACGCCTGATCGTGCTTCAGGTTGCCTTGCATTTGCTGAAGCGCCGCCTCGTACGGACGAGGATCGATCTGCGCCAGCGCGTCGCCCTGATGAACGGATTGTCCTTCGGTGAAGAATATCTTTTGCAGTGTCCCGGTAATCTGGGTTCTCACCGTGATGGTGGCGAGGGGCGTTACCGTCCCGAGCGCCGGAATCTTCACTTCCATGTCGCCCGCAACGGCGGTGGCCACCGATACCGCGACCGGCCCGTTTTGGCCGTTGCGGCCGCGCGGAGGCGCGGCCACCGGCTGCTTGCTGCGAAGGTAGAGCACGAAACCCGTCAATAGCGCCACGATAATCAGCGCAATGAGCAACGCCCGCCAGTGTCTGGCGATGAATGGTCTAGAATCTTGCGGCGACGCCAGAAATTGAGGATCTTCTTGTTCAGTTGTCACTATTCACCAATACGCGAGCCCCATGCCGCGGCATGCACTGCCAAGCGATCATCCCGGGCGAGCCGCAGACTATAACCAGAATCGACCCTGAACTACACACCGATCACCGGCAGCATGCTTGTAGAGCCGGGGAAAACTTGAAAGTTCATGGGCCAATGTAAAGTAATGTGAATGTGCCTCAGGGCGGGGCGACCAATGCCGCGCCTGACAGGGCCGAATCGGCGCAATCCCCTACGGCGCGGGTGCTAGAATTCGCGCTGCAAAAGACATAAGGAGCCTCGATGAAATTGCTGCAATCCCTGACATGCTTAGGGTCGTTGGCATTGGCTGTTTCCCTGCCCGCCCACGGCGCGCAGGTGTGGACCGAAGGCGTGAATTATTTCCTGATTCAACCGGCGCGCACGCCGACGGTGCCCCCGGGCAAAGTCGAAGTGACCGAAGTGTTTTCCTACGCCTGTCCGGCGTGCAATATATTTCAACCCACCATGCACAAACTGAAGCAAGCCATGCCGGCGAATGTGGTGGTGGACTACCTTCCCGCGGCCTTCAACACGCGCCGAAGACTGGCCGATGTTTCAACTTGCCTATGTGACCGCGCAAATACTCGGTGTGGACCTGCAAACGCACGATGCGATGTTCGACGCAGTTTGGAAAGGCGGCGATTTGAGCATTACCGACCCATCGACCCGCGCCCTCAAGACCCGCATGCCCACGATTGAGGATGCCGCCAAGTTTTATAGCCAGCATGCCGGCGTACCGGTCGCGAAATTCGTCGCCGCGTCGAAGTCCTTCGCGGTCGACGTCAAGGTCCGCACCGATGAGGACCTGATCGCGGGGTACAAGATTGATCGCACGCCCACCATCATCGTCAACGGCAAGTACCGGCTGCATGTCGAATCAGCGGGCGGTCCGGAACAATTGATCGATCTGGTCAAGTACCTGGTCGGCAAGGAAAGCAAGTAGCTCTCACGCCACCGCCTGAGCCGGCACTATGAAAAATCTGTTTCTCGGGCACCCCCGGCTGTGGACCTCGTTCATCGTCGGCGCCGTGCTGTTCTTTTTTCTGCCGCGGGATTGGTCCGTTTTGAGCCGCGTGCTGGTGTGCTGGAATGCCGGCGTCATTTTATTCCTCACGCTGATTTCATTGTGGATGACGCGCCTCACGGCCGCGCAAATTTGCACGCAATACATCGAAGAGGACGAGACCGCGCCATTCATTCTGTTGGTGGTGATCATTGCCGCCGTTGCCAGCCTGTTTGCCATCGTCGAGCCGCTTGCCACCATCAAGCAGGTGAGCGGTTCAGTGCGCGCAGCGCACTTTGCGCTGGCTGCGCTTACGTTGATCGATTCGTGGCTGCTCGTGCCGACCGTCTTCACCACGCACTATGCGGACATGTTTTATAGTGCGCCCGCCGATGATCGGCCGCTGCACTTCCCGAACACTCCTGAGCCGGTGTTTTGGGACTTCGCGTATTTTTCCTTCACCATCGCCGCCGCATGTCAAACGGCGGACGTCTCCACGCAGCATGCGCTCATGCGCAGAGTCGTGATCGCGCACACCCTGATCTCGTTCCTGTTCAACGCATCGATTTTGGGATTTGCCATCAACGTCACCGCCGGTCTCATCGGCGGGAATTAAAGCACCGCCCATCCGTCAGTTGGGCGCCGCCTTGACGATTTCTCCACCCTTCATGACGAATGCCACCGACTGCAGCCGCGAGACATCGGCAAGCGGGTCGCCCGCTACGCCGATCAGGTCGCCATAGCGTCCGACGGCGATGGCGCCGACATCAGCCTGCCTGCCCAAGGCCTCCGCCGCATTGGCCGTCGCCGCCTGAATCGCCTGCATGGGCGTCATGCCCCATTTCACCATGGTGACGAACTGGTGCGCGTTGTCGCCGTTCGGATAGACGCCCGCATCCGTGCCAAAAACCATTTTGACGCCGGCCTTTACGGCCGCCTGGAATGTCTGGCGCTGTTTCAAGCCGATGACGCGTTCCTTTTCCAGCGACTCCTTGTAGACGCCGTTTTTCTCGCCTTCGGCCATGATGTAGTCGTCGTTGTAGATATCCATCGAGAACCAGGTGCCATGCTGCTTGGCCAGCGCGAAGGCCTCCTCATCGGCGAGACTGGCGTGCTCCACGGTATCCACACCCGCACGGATCGCATCCTTGATTCCCGAAGTTCCGTGAGCGTGCACGGCGACTCTCAATCCCAGCATGTGCGCCTCGTCCACCAGCGCCTTCATCTCGGCAAGATCATATTGTTGTCCGCCGACCGTATCGGTCTTGGAGAGCACGCCGCCGGTACCGCAGAATTTGATGACTTCCGCACCGTACTTGCGAAGTTTGCGCACGGTCGCGCGGATTTCCTCGGGCCCGTTCGCGACATTGGGCCGTTGCACCGTGACCGAAGGCGGCAATTCGGTGGCATCGCAGTGGCCGCCGGTGGCGCCGATGGCGTAGGTCGCAGGGACGATGCGCGGACCGGTCACGATGCCCTGCTCGATGGCTTGCTTGATGGCGACATCGTCGAAATTGGCCGAGCCCACGTTGCGAACCGTGGTAAAGCCGGCCTCGAGGGTTTTTTTGGCGTTGGCCACGCCGACCACCGTCCAGAAGTTGTCGGTAAATTGCAGCCGACGATAGCCGCTGTAATGCGGGTCGGCGGTCAGATGCGTATGCATATCGATCAATCCGGGCAGCAGCGTCATCCCTTTCAAGTCGACGCGGCGCGCGCCCGAGGGTATGGCGCTGCCCTGACCGATCGAGGAGATGCGCCCGTCGACAATGGTGACCAGAGGATGATCCACGATCCGTCCGGTCAGCACATCGACCATCCGGTCGGCGCTGACCACGACGGTATCAGCGAAGACCGGGGTCAGCGCGGCAGCAGTCAGCGCCGCACCGGCAATAATGCCGGCACGCAGCAAAACGATCGATCGCATTTCCATCCCCTTAGTTCTATTGTGCAAAGCTATCACAACAACGGCGCTGCCGGTTCGACGTCCGACAATAAGACTTGAAGGCGCGGCGCTTGCGCACCGCGCACCGACGCATAGGCCACGATGTGCTCCACGATGTGCTGCACATATCCGCGGGTTTCGTTGTAAGGAATGTTTTCGATCCACACATCGGCGTCCATGGGTTTGGACGGCAGCCAGCGCGCGACGGCCGCCGGACCGGCGTCGTAAGCGGCGAGGCTTAAGGTCACCTGCTCCCCATACCGGTCGAGTAATTCGCGCAGGTAGGCGGCGCCCAATGGCACCGCAACCGAGGGATCGAACAGGCCGTCGCGGCCGGGCGGCGACAGATGCCAGCGGCGCGCGACCGCCGATGCGGTCGATGGGACCATCTGCATCAGGCCGCGGGCATCCGCGCGCGACACCGCATCCTTGCGAAACAGGCTCTCCTGCCGCATGACGGCCAGTATCCAATCCTGAGGCAATTGTGCGAGTTTGCCGGCACGGCTCACGGCGTCCAAGAAAGGCCGCGGGTAGCGCAGTGTCACATCATCGAATTCCCCGGTTTGCGCCAGGGTCGTAATGGACTGCGCGAACCAGCCCCAGCGCGAGGCAAGCAGCGCGGCCTGCACCTTCACCGTGTTGTCGGCGCCATCCAGCGCGGCGTTCCATTCTGAAGCCGCTTCGTCTGACAGGTCGCAGTCGAACAACTCGTGCGCGCGAATCATCCCCGCTTTTTTTGACAGCGCGCTTTGTGCCGCTGCATCCAGCGGCGAAGGGCGCACGTTGAGGTCATAAGGTTGCGCCACCCGGTCCGCCGCGAGATAGCCATAGTAGTCCCGCAGTCCGGCAATCTGCCCGAACTGCACGGCGGCCGCTGCATCGCCCGAGGTTGCGGCAATGGCGCGCGCGTGCCAGTAACGCCAGCGCGGCTGCGTCGCCAGAGTTGGCGGCATTTGCTCCATCCAGGCAAGCGCACGGGCAAAATCGCCGTTCCACAGTGCGGCGCGGACACGCCATTCCTGTACCTGGGCATCCACCGCGGCGCTCGGCAGATCGTCGAATGCCGCGATCGCGCGCGGATCGCGATCATAGGCGGCGCCCAGCGCGGCGGCGCGCGCGAGTCGATCCTTGATCTCCGGCGGCACGCCCTCCCGCGCCGTTAGCTTTGGCAGCAAGTCCAGGGCATGACCCGGTTCGGCGCGCGCAAGCTTCTCGAATCCTGCCGCCAACGCTTCCGGCTCGGCCGTCAGTGAAGGATGCGTCGCCAGAACATTCAGCGCCGCGCGCGGCGAATCCAGCAAGTCGGACCACTGCAGCAGGGCCGCGCGGCGGTCCAAGGGCACGTCGGCGGCGAATTCTCGCGCCAGCCGGGGCAAGTCCGCCGACAATGCCGCGCGTGTGCGATTCTCCGCGAGCGCCGCTGTCAGCGCGCCCTGCTGGCGCAACCATGCGAAGACACCGGCGCATTCCGCGGGGGCTTTTTGCGGGACCATCCAGCGAGCGAGTGCGGCCGCAACCAGCCCTTGCGTGTCACGGGTGGACAAGCGTCCTTCGAGCCGATCACAGATCAGCGAGGGATCTGAGACATCGGCAGAGCGGGGCAGAAACCAATCCCAGCGCCGGCGCTGCGCGAGGCTTGCGAGCCAGTCCCTGTGCAGACCGCGGGTAACGGGTTGTCCGGCGTGCGCATGCAGAAAGGCATCAATCGGCGCGTCCAGACTGTCGTCCGTCACTGCGGCCAGATCGCGCCTTAACCTTGCTGCGTCCAAATAATCGTGGATGGCGTACTGTTGCAACGCCGGTGAATCCGGAATATCCGGCTGATGCAGACGGATGCGCTGCATCGCCGCCACGAATTCGTCGCGGAGCGGATCACTTTGCGCAGCAGGCTGCGCCGCGACGGGCCGAATGATCGCCAGCAGCGCCAGGGCGCAAACGAGGGCGG
Source organism: uncultured Gammaproteobacteria bacterium (assembly GCA_963731465.1). Classification (GTDB taxonomy): domain Bacteria; phylum Pseudomonadota; class Gammaproteobacteria; order Steroidobacterales; family Steroidobacteraceae; genus Bog-1198. The sequence goes on along the minus strand of CAVSVK010000009.1, from coordinate 212,223 downwards.
CGCCCAACCGCGTTTTTGGCGAGGTCGACATCCCCTTATTATGGTGCTTGAATGCAGCTCGCATGAAATCTAAAGTCGTTGCGATCCTGGAATCGCGTACCGGCGCCCACCTGGCTGAAATGGTGGCGCGCCGTGGCGGCGTGCCGCTGCTGGCGCCCGCCTTGGAAGAAGTGCCCGACATCGATCCGCAAGCGGTGCGATCGCTGCTGGCGCAATGGCGGGACCGGCCCTTCGATATTTGCATTTTCCAAACCGGCGTGGGCGCCCGAGCGCTGTTCGCCGCCACCGATGCGGCCGGGTTGAGCGCGGAATTGCGCGACCGGCTGGCTGCATCAACGGTGGTTGTGCGAGGCCCAAAGCCGGTTGGCGAACTCAATGCGCGCGGCGTACGAATCGACGTCAAAGCCGCTTCGCCATTCACCACCGAGATGGTGCTCGACGCGCTTGCGCGGGTTCCGCTGGCCGGCAGGTCGATTCTGGTGCAGCGCTATGGCGAAACCAATCAAGCGCTCGCCGCGGGATTGAGTTCCCGCGGAGCCACGGTGCAGGAGATCGCCACCTATCGCTGGGCGCTGCCCGCCGACACGCAACCGCTTTCGAAGCTTCTCGAGGCGCTTGGCGCAGGGGGCGTGGATGCAGTCGTGTTTACCAGCGCAGTGCAAATTCATAATCTGTATTCGATCGCAGAGAAAGCCGGAAGTGCGGCAGACCTGGCGAAAAATCTGAATGGCTCGATTGTTGCTTCAATAGGGCCTGTCTGCTCGCGTGCCCTGCGCCGTTATGGGGTCGTGCCGGCTTTGGAAGCCAACCCGCCAAAACTAGGGGCGCTGATGGCTGCGCTTGACTCGGCTTTGAGCGGATAAGAGGTCCTGTCCGCACTCGAACACCCCCTGTGTCGGCGCATCACCGACAATTGCATGGCTTGCTGTCTGACGAAGCTCGATTCAGATGTTCTCGGAAAAGGCAGCCCGGCGGTGTATAAATACGAGCGCGCTATCGCGACCTTCAGGAGTGACTTCAGTGGCCAAGAAAAAAGCAAAATCAAAACCGTTTTTGACCGACGTAAAAACGCTGCGCGATCGGGCGCGTAAACACATCGCCACCGGCGGCCTGACCTTTACGTACAAAGGCGACGTCAAGAAGGCGATCGATATTCTGCAAGCCGTTCTCGCCACGGAAATTGTCTGTGTGTTGCGTTACACCATGCATGCGGTCGCAGCTCAGGGCATTTCCAGCGAAGGTGTCAAGGCAGAATTTGCGCAGCATGCCAAGGAAGAGCAGGGGCACATGAACGAAGTCGCCGAGCGCATCAATCAGCTGGGCGGCGTACCCAATTTTAATCCCGACGGCCTGACCTCGCGTGCGGCCTCGGAGTACGGGAGCGCCGGCAATCTGGTCGAGATGATCAAAGAAAATCTGATCGCCGAGCGAATCGCCGTGGATCACTATCGAGAGTTGATCCGGTATTTCGGCGACAAGGATCCGGGCACGCGCACGATGCTCGAAGGAATACTGGTGGTGGAGGAAGAGCATGCGAATGACATGCACGATCTGCTCGTGGCGCACGAAGGGCGCCCGATGCTGTGATTTTGATCGGTTGGTGTAGCAATTGCCTGGCGAAAGCTCGAGCCGATCAAATTCACAGTGCTGGGATACTAGTCGGCTCCGCCCACTGCGGGTGAATCGCTGGCGGGGAAGGATTCCTCCAGTGCCTCATCCAGCAACTCATCCATGTGGGCTTTGTCGGGCGCCTCGCGCTGCTTGCGCATATACGCCGCCGCATAAGAGCAAGCGGGATTGATCGACAAGCGTCGCTCGGCAGCCACTTGCAGGGCTGCGCGCATCAACTCGGCCGCGACGCCCCGGCCGCCGATCTCGGGCGGAACCCGGGTGTGCGTGATCGTCATCACACCATCGACAATTGTGTAATCTAATTCCCCGCGGTAACCGTCAACCTCGGTGGTAAATCGCTTGGCGTCCTGATCATGGTTGATGGTGCTCATTGTCTTTTGGATGCTCCGCTGGATGTTCGGCCGGATGCTCCGCGCGGGCGAGCCTGCGGTTTCGGTGCCGGCTTAGGCTGAGTGTGCTCCGGTTCGCGGCGCTGCTCAACCGGTGCTGCCGGGCGCGGGGGCGCTTGATTCCGCGCCGGCTCTCGCGTCGGGTTCGCGTGCAGGTTCCCGCGTCGGCGCTCGCGTGGTCTCGCGCGGCGGCTCGCGGGCCGGCGTGGCCTCGCGCGGCGGCGTGGCCTCGCGTGGCGGATTCGTACGTTCCTGGGGCACGGCGCGCGCCGGCGGCGTCCTCTCGTGCGTTGCGGTTTCGCGGCTGGGCTGCGTAGGCCGCTCCTCGCGAGCTGGGGCAGTCTCGGTTCTTTCGGGCGCCGGACGCGGCGTGCTCAAGCGTGGCCGCGGCGCGGCGCGTTCGCCGCCGGCTTCATTCCGGGCCGGGGCTTCATTGCGAGCAGGCGCGGCGTTGCGTGCCGGGACAGGGTTCGAAAAGTTGCCCGCTCGCGGCGTCGCGGCTATCGGCGGATGTCCGTGATTGCTGCCGGCGCGTAAGTCAGGACGGCCGCGTGCTGTTTGCGCTTGCTCGCGTTGAGCGGACGTCGCTTCGATATGCCTGCCGCGCACCGCCGCCGCTTCCGCCGCGGTGGGCTCGGCGCGAACGCCGCCATGACCGCCGTTGAAGCTGACCCGCCGTACATTGATGTTGTTCACGATTGTCTTGTTATAGACATTCGTGATGTGGGCCCCGCCGATGTTGACGACCGCGCGGTTATAGAAAAGGTGGCCGCCTCGCCAATAGCCGCCCTCGTAGCCGCGGCCGCCATAGCCGTAGCCATAGTCGACACCGCCATAGAATCCGACCTGCGGGCCCCAATATCCCGCATGCCAGAGAAATACCGCGCCGTCAGCCGCCCAGTATCCGGGCGTCCATAAATAGTCGGGCTGCGGCGCTTCGACCCAGGTGCCCGGCACCCAATAGTAATCTTGGATGTCATCACCCCAGGCCCAGTAGCCGGGTGTCCAAATGTAGCCATCGCCGGGAATCGGCGGCTGATCGTAAACCGGCAATTCCGGCGGAGCGATGCTGACCGAGACGCTGACTTGCGCCCAACTCAAGGCCGGCGACAACATCAGGAGCAATGCCGAAAGGATAGACAAACGCCAGGACTTCGAGAGCATGATTTTTCTCCGAACGAATGAGTAGCGCGTTGTCGCGGAATTCTTGTGAAAGCACTCTACAGAGAAGGCGGCGTTGTCTTAATCAGCGGCATGCGGTCGCGCCTGTAGGATATGGCTTATAGCTCCCCTTAGGCATTGCCCGCTACTTATATAATGGTTCTCCCTATGTCAACCGCCCCGGTAATAGCCCAAAACGCGGATGTCCGCTTCCTGGGGAAGCTTCTGGGCGACGTCATCCGCACTTATGGCGGCGCCGCACTGCTCGATCGAATCGAAGCGATCCGCGCGGCATCGGTCGATCGATTCCGCGGGATTGCCAATCCGCGGGGGCTGGCCGCCGGCTGGGAGAGCCTGTCGCTCGATGAAACGGTGGCCTTTGTGCGGAGCTTCATGCTGTTTTCCATGCTGGCAAATCTTGCCGAGGATCGGCAGGGCGTTGCAGCTGAAAAGGACAGCACCCTGGAATCCGCTCTGGCCTTCCTGGAAGCCCAAGGTGTCACGCTCGAACAGGCGGCGGCGCTGCTGGAGCACGGGCTGATCACTCCAGTGCTCACGGCGCATCCCACCGAGGTGATGCGCAAAAGCATGCTGGATCATCGCAATGCCATCGCGGCCTTGATGGCCCAGCGCGACGCCGGCCTGCGCGAAACCGCTGCAGGCGAGGTGATTGAGGAAGCCATTGCCGCGCAAATTGCCTTCCTATGGCAAACACGAGCGCTGCGGCGCGAAAGACTGTATGTAGCCGACGAGGTCGATACGGCGCTCACTTATCTAAGAGACATATTTTTGCCGGTCATACCTGCGTTGTATGCCCGGTGGGAGCGCTTGTTGGGAAAGCGACCGCCAAGCTTTCTGCGGCTCGGCTCATGGATCGGCGGCGATCGCGACGGAAATCCCCACGTGACCGCGGAATCGTTGCGCCTGGGCTTGGGCCGCGCCAGCCATGCGCTGCTCGGCGAATACCTGGAACAGCTCAACGCCATCGGCGCTGAACTGTCGCTGTCGAGCGAGCTCGCGGCGGTTTCCGAACCGCTCGCGGCACTGGCGAAGGCCGGGGGAGATCTGAACGCGGCGCGTGCCGACGAGCCTTATCGGCGTGCCATCACCGGAATGTACGCGCGGCTGGCCGCGACCTACCAGAATCTCACCGGCCGGATGCCGCCGCGGCCGGCCACGGTCGAAGCGCGCCCCTATCCGGATGCGTCGAGCTTTCGAGCCGATCTGCAAATTCTCGAGGATTCGCTCAAGTCCGAGAGCCGGGTACGCCTGAACGGCGGCGGCGCGCTGGCACGTCTCAATCGTGCGGTGGAGACCTTTGGCTTCCATCTCGCGACGCTCGATCTTCGGCAAAACGCCGACGTGCACGCGCGGGTCGTCGCCGAGCTGCTGCAGGTGGCCGGGGTCGCGGCGGACTACCAGGCGCTGTCGGAAACCGAACGCGTCGCGCTGCTCCGGCGCGAGCTGGCGAGCGCACGATTGCTGGCAAGCCCGTATGCACGTTATTCGGCCGAAACCCTGTCCGAGCTATCCATCGTGCGCGCGGCAGCGGAAGCGCAGCAGCGCTACGGCGCCGAATGCATCCGCTTCTATGTAATTTCCAAGTGCGAGAGCGTTTCGGACTTGTTGGAGGTCAACGTACTTCTCAAGGAAGCGGGACTGTATCGCGGACAAGGCAGCGTATCGGCGGCCATCATGGCCGTGCCGCTGTTCGAAACGATTGCCGACCTGGAAGGCTCGGCCAAGGTCATGCAGGCGTGGCTCGACCTGCCCGAAACCGCGGCGATCACCCGGGCCTTTGGCTTTCAAGAAGTCATGGTGGGCTATTCGGACTCGAACAAGGACGGCGGCTATCTGACATCGGTTTGGGGCCTGCATCAGGCAACCCGCACGCTCGCGGCCGTGTTCGAAAAATATGCGACTCCCATGCAGGTATTTCACGGTCGCGGCGGCGCTGTCGGCCGCGGCGGCGGGTCATCGTTTGCCGCAATTCGTGCGCAGCCCCATGGGACGGTGCGCGGTCGCATTCGAATCACCGAACAGGGGGAGATCATCGCGGCGAAGTACGGTACACGCGAAAGCGCGGCCGCGAACCTTGAATCCATTGCGGCGGCAACCGTGCTCGCTTCGCTGGAAAAGGCTTCGTTGTCCCAGGGCAACGCGCGCCGCTTCGCGGCAGCCATGGATGATCTATCCAAAGAGGCGTTTCGCGCCTACCGCGCGCTGGTGTATGAAACTGAAGGGTTCGCGGCGTTTTTCCGACAATTGACGCCGCTGCTGGAAATCTCCGAGCTCAAGATTGGCTCGCGCCCGGCCTCGCGCACCAACTCGCAACGCATCGAGGACCTGCGCGCAATTCCGTGGGTCTTTAGTTGGGCGCAGGCCCGGGTGATGTTGCCGGGATGGTTTGGCGTGGGCCAGGCAATGCAAGCGGCCGACGCGGGATTGCTGCGGGAGATGCACGATGCCTGGCCCTTCTTTCGCGCGACGCTCGATAACCTGGAAATGGTGCTGTCGAAATCAGACATGGGAATCGCCGCCCGCTACCTCACGCTGGTCAAGGATCAGGGCATGGGCGAGGTATTATTCGGACGCATCCGCGATAGGTGGCAGGCGACCCAGGAAAGCCTTCTCGCCGTCACCGGGCAAACCCGGCTGCTGGAAAAGCATCCGGCACTCGATGCCTCCATCCGGCTGCGGCTGCCCTATATCGAGCCGCTGAATTTGCTGCAGGTCGAACTGCTCAAGCGGCACCGCGCCGGAGAGACGGATCCGCGCGTACGCGAAGGCATTCAACTGTCGATCAACGCCATTGCGACAGCTCTGCGAAACAGCGGCTAGGCCCCTAATGCTCGCCGAACCGCAAGAGTTTGGACCATGGAATCCCGGCATCGAATCGCAGGTGCCGAAGGAATTGCGCCATCTCGCCACGATCTTTCGCGCCGAGAACGTGTTTACCAGTCTTGCCGCGGCAGTCGAATTGCGCGGCCTGACCGGCTTCAACTTGAGCGAATTGGTGGTTTTTCGTCCGCAACGCCTCGCGCTGCACGAACTCCTGGTGCGGATCACCGCGGATTTCGCCGTCCCCGACGGCACGCGCATCGCGGACTTAGGCTTGAATTTTCGTGAAATCGCGCGGCTGCTGCTGTCGCGCTACCTCGAGCCTTCGATGGAGGTCATCACCGAGGCCTATCGGCGTGCGGCGCGGGACGCGAACGAGCTGATCGAGTCCGCAATGGCGCGCTTGAGCCGCAATTGGGGTCCACCGGAGATCGCGGAATTCGAAAAACTGGCCGCGGCGAGCGATCCCGCCGCCGCCGCCGGATATAAGAGCCTGGCGCGCGTGCTGTCGGCGCTGTTCACCACGCAGGGTGCGGCATGGGGCACCAAGGATCTGATCGCTTCGATGGCGGCCGGGATGGCATGCAATGATTTCGGCGGCGACTGCATCGGTCAAGCGGTTGCACCGCTGCTGCTTGGCGCCGCGCGCGAGCAAGGATACAAACTGCTGCCGCGCCAGGAACATACGGTCGTCATCAACACCAAGGGCCCCTCGGCCTCCGGCAAGAGCACGTTGCGGCCGCTGCAGAAAAAGCTTGCCGGCGACATCGGCGTGCAATGGAGCGATTTCGCGCTGATCAGTCCGGACATCTGGCGCAAGCAGCTGCTGGATTACGCCTCCCTCGGCGCCGCGTTCAAATACGCGGGGGCATTCACCTCCGACGAGGTGCAAATCATCGATCAAAAGCTCGATCGCTATATGGCCGCCAAAAATCGGCGCGGCGACATGTCGCACTTGCTGATCGATCGGTTCCGCTTTGACAGCTTCGCGCCTGATTCAAACGAGGCGGGCAGCAATCTTCTGACTCGATTTGGCCAGACTGTCTATTTATTCTTTGTCGTTACGCCGCCGGAAATGCTGGTGGAACGCGCCTGGATGCGCGGCCTGGAATTTGGCCGATACAAGGCGGTCGATGACACCTTGGCGCATTCGGTGGAGGCGTATTCCGGAATTCCGGACGTGTTCTTTACATGGGTGCGCCGCAGCGACAAGCGCATTCAATTTGAATTCCTGGATAACACGGTGCTGTTAGGCGAACGGCCGAGGACCGCGGCCTTCGGCGACAACGAAACCCTCAACGTCTTGGACGTCAAGACGACTCTGGATATTGAGCGCTTCGCACGCATCGACGTGGATGCGGCCGCGCCGGAATATCTCTATCCTGATCCGGTGCTGCTCGCGGCTGAGAAGAATGTGAATTTCCTGCAGCGCTGCATAAAGAGCTTTCATTGGGTCAACTTTGCCGAGCAAGCGAGCGGCCGGATTTATTTGCGCATCGAGCGGGGTCAACCGGTGCAGAAGGCACGTGCGGCGTTTGAGACGGCGATTCAAGCTCCGGACACGCTGGCGGCGATTCGCGCCGTGGCGCCCGGCGCGCTGACCGGCAACCTGCCCGAGGTGGGGCGCCCGGCGTACCTGAACGACGCGGACGGCCCGGCACTGCCGCCGACGCTCGGGCAGTGGGGACCCCCCACCTTAAATCCCTGACCGAATCTCTACCCTAGAAACCCGCAGTGCCGATCGACATGCGCCGCGAGGTCGAGCGTGTGCTGGCGCGTCAGGCGCTCCGCGAGTTCTGTGTCGCGCTTTTCCAATGCTTCAATGATCTTCAAATGATCGATGATGGACCGTGCCGCACGATCGCTTTGCGTGATCGTGGCGCGGCGAATTGCGCGCACGTGCAAAAGCAGGTTTTTGGTGGCATCGATGATCATTGGCGAACCGCCGAGGGCGATCACCGCGGTGTGAAAGGCAATGTTTACATCGGAGTACTCCCCCAGGTGTTCGGAGGGGGGCGAATTCTGAAACTCATCAAATAAGTGCCGCAGCTTGGCGATTTCCTCATCGCTGGCGCTCACTGTTGCCAGCCGCGCCGCCATGGATTCGAGCGCCGCCCATATTTGGATCATTTCGATCATCTCGCGCTTCGACTTGCGGATGATGTAAATGCCGCGCCGCGGCACCGTACGAATGAAACCTTCCTGTTCCAGCAGGGACAGGGCCTCGCGAATCGGCGTCCGGCTGACGCCAAGGGCATTGGTCAACTGGCGCTCGTCCAGCCTCAATTCCTGCTGCGGATCGTAAATGTCCGTATCGGCAATGGCGTTCTTCAGCAGTGCGTAGGCCTGATCCCGCAAGCTGGTCGCGTTGAGCGGAGCAAGCGCCAGCGGAGTGGCTGAAGTGGTTCTTTGAACCAGCGTCACGATGGAATTCATTAGGCCTCTTTTAGGATTTTGCCGATCAATTAGTGGATGTACGCAAGAACAATGCCCGCAGATATATTACAGTGCAACGACGGGTTTCCCAGATAAAAAAATGCTTGAGTCCCCTCGGTGCGGTTGCAAAGTGCGACTCGCACCTGAGCACAGGGCGAATGTCGCGGCGCGACAACGGGTGTGACCTCGCCGCGGCCGCGCTTTGCGGCATAAAGTTGATGATTTCCAAGCCGCGGTCCGTTTGCTTGACACCTCGAAACTCGTTCATATATGGTATACCACCATAACGACGTGTGGCTGGTCAGTTCTCGAATTTAATGATTCGAGCGTTGTTATTGGAATATGCAAAGTGGATTACTCGGCGCAGCGCATTTTCACCGGATGTAACAGCGCGAATGCCTGTTTCTCTGCGCCAACACGGAAAAACTACAAGATGAATGAAAGGCTCGCCGCTCAATCCCCTTTCGCACACTGGACAAGGTTTGGCTGCGGGCGCTGCGCCCATACAAGTTGAGGCGCTGCCTCGAATCACGCATTTGGAGATCATATGGCCACTGTAAATCCCATCTCGAGTCCGCCCAAAGCCACGACGGCCGAAGATACCCTGCAACGGAAGAGCCGCGATGCGAGCGTGATCTCCGGCGGCCATCTGGTCGCCAAGGCGCTGAAAAACGAAGGGGTGGACACCATCTTCACTCTTTGCGGCGGGCACATCATCGACATCTATGACGGTTGCGTCGATGAAGGCATCCGCATCATCGACGTGCGCCACGAACAAGTCGCTGCGCATGCGGCGGACGGCTATGCCCGGCAGACGGGCAAGCTCGGCTGCGTGGTCACCACCGCCGGTCCCGGTTGCACCAATGCGGTCACGGGCATCGCCACGGCCTTCCGTTCGGAAAGCCCGATTCTTCATATCGGCGGCCAGGGCGCTTTGACCCAGCACAAGATGGGATCGCTGCAGGATCTGCCGCATGTCGAGTTAATGACGCCGATCACCAAGTTCGCCGCCTCGGTCTCGAGCACCGAGCGCGTGGCGGACATGATTTCCATGGCGGCTCGCGAGGCATTCAACGGCGCGACCGGCCCTGTGTACCTGGAGATTCCGCGCGACGTGCTCGACCGTGAGGTCGACATCGCCAAGGCGGTGATTCCGCAGCCGGGAAAATACCGGGCTTCCACCAAATCCATCGGCGATCCGCGCGACATCGAAAAGCTGGCGGATTTGCTGGTCAACGCCGAGCGGCCGGCCATTCTCTATGGCCAGCAGGTATGGACCGCCCGCGGCCACAAGGAAGCGATTGCGCTGCTGCGCGGACTGGATATTCCCGGCTATTTCAACGGCGCCAGCCGCGGCCTGCTGCCGCCCGGCGATCCGCATCATTTCGATCGAACCCGCAGCCAGGCTTTTGCGAGCGCCGATGTGCTGGTCATTGTCGGAACGCCCTTCGACTTTCGCATGGGCTACGGCAAACGCATCAGCAAGGACTTGAAGCTGGTGCAAATCGACATGGACTATCGCACCGTCGGCAAGAATCGCGACATCGATCTCGGTTTGGTGGGCGATCCCGGCGCGATCCTGGGCGCCGTGTTGGCGGCCGCCGGCGGCCGCATCAAGGGCGATAAGCGCCAGGCGCGCCAGCAGTGGCTGAAGCAGTTGAGCGATGCGGAAGTGGTGGCGGGCGACAAGCTCATGCCCTTGTTCAAGTCGAATAGCGTGCCGATTCATCCCTACCGTGTTGCCTACGAGTTGAACGAATTTCTTGCCGACAACACCATTTACATCGGCGATGGCGGCGATGTGGTTACCATTTCGGCGCAGGCGGTGCGGCCGCGCAACCCCGGCCAATGGATGGATCCGGGCGCGCTCGGCTCGCTCGGCGTCGGCACGGGATTCGCCATCGCGGCCGGCCTCGCCAATCCGCAAAAGGAAGTCCTCTGCTACTACGGCGACGGATCCTTCGGCATGACGGCTTTCGATATGGAGACCGCGAATCGATTCGGCGTGCCCTATATCGCGGTGATCGGCAATAACTCCGCCATGAACCAGATCCGCTATGGCCAGCTGGCCAAGTACGGCGAGCAGCGCGGCAGTGTCGGCAATCTATTGGGCGATGTTCCGTTCGGCAAGTTTGCCGAAATGCTCGGCGGCTACGGGGAGGAAGTGCGCGATCCGGCGCAAATCGCGCCCGCGCTGCAGCGCGCGCGCGAGTCGGTGCACAAGCTGCGCAAGTCCGCCGTGATCAACATTTGGGTCGACCCGCGTGAATACGCGCCGGGCACGAAAAATCAGACCATGTACAAGTGATGAGCCCCGGGAGTTTTTATGGGTAAGGCGTTAGACGGCGTCCGTATTCTCGATTTCACCCACGTGCAGTCGGGGCCGACGTGTACTCAATTATTGGCTTGGTTCGGAGCCGACGTGATCAAGGTCGAGAAAGCCGGCGCCGGGGACGTCACCCGCGAGCAGCTGCGCGATGTCCCGGATGCGGACAGCCTGTATTTCACGATGCTCAATCACAACAAACGCTCCGTGACGCTCGATACCAAGAGCGAGCAGGGCAAGCAGGTGCTGGAACGATTGGTGAAGCATTGCGATGTCCTGGTGGAAAATTTTGCGCCCGGGGCGCTCGATCGCATGGGCTTTACCTGGGAACGCATCCAAGAGCTCAATCCGCGCATGATCGTGGCTTCGATCAAGGGCTTTGGGCCCGGCCCCTACGAGGAGTGCAAGGTCTACGAGAACGTCGCGCAATGCGCGGGCGGCTCGGCCTCGACCACCGGATTCGATGATGGCCCGCCGTTGGTGACCGGCGCGCAAATTGGCGACAGCGGCACCGGCTTGCACCTGGCCCTGGGGATCGTGACCGCGCTGTATCAACGCAATTCCTCAGGGCGCGGCCAGAAGGTATTGGCTGCGATGCAGGACGGCGTCCTGAACCTATGCCGCGTGAAGCTGCGCGACCAGCAGCGCTTGGAGCGCACGCACGTCATGAAGGAATATCCGCAATTCCCGAACGGCAAGTTCGGCAGCGCCGTGCCGCGCGCCGCCAATGCCTCGGGCGGCGGACAGCCTGGAACCATTGTGAAGTGCAAGGGGTGGGAAACCGACCCGAATGCCTATCTGTATTTCATTGCGCAGGCGCCGGTCTGGAAGGCCATCTGCCAGGTCATCGGCAAGGAATCCTGGATCACGGATCCGGATTTTGCCACCCCCAATGCGCGTCTGCCGAGATTGAAGGAAGTGTTCGCGGCCGTGGAAGCATGGACGTCGACCAAGACCAAGTTCGAAGCCATGGCCTTGCTCAACGAGCATGACATCCCGTGCGGCCCGATCTTGTCGATGGAAGAGCTGGCGCATGAGCCTTCGCTGCGCAAGACCGGAACCATCGTCGAAGTCGACCACCCGAAGCGCGGCAAATATCTGACCGTCGGCAATCCCATCAAATTGAGCGACAGCCCCACCCAGGTCAAGCGTTCGCCCCTGCTGGGTGAACACACCGACGAAGTGCTCGCGGAACTGGGATATGCACCTGCGGATGTTTCCGCGCTGCGCTTGAAAAAAGTCATTTGATTCGCGGTACTTGAACGGCTGAACGCCGGGCGTCCGCACCTAGCATCCGAGGAATACTGCAACATGTCATACGATAAATCCGCCGTTCGGAAAATTCTCGATCAAGCCAAGGCCGCGCGCCGCGAGGCATTGACTGCACCCGAGGCGCGCGGCGTTTGCGAAGCGTACGGCATCACGATTCCCAAGGAAGGCGTTGCAACCTCGGCGGACGAGGCGGTGAAACTGGCATCCGGCATCGGCTTTCCGGTGGTGATGAAGATCGTGTCGCCGCAGATTCTGCACAAGACCGAAGCCGGCGGCGTCATCGTCGGCGTGAAATCTGCCGAGCAGGCCAAGGAGGCCTATTCGAGCATCGTTGGCAACGCCAAAAAGTACGACGCCAAGGCGCAGATCCTCGGTGTGCAGGTTCAGCAGATGCTCGCGGGCGGCCAGGAGGTCATCATCGGCGCCGTGACCGACCCGGCTTTCGGCAAGCTGGTGGCATTCGGTCTCGGCGGCATTCTCGTCGAGGTCCTCAAGGACATCACATTCCGCCTCGCTCCTGCATCGAAGGAAGATGCCCTGTCGATGCTGGACGGCATCCAGGCGGCGGAGATCCTGCGCGGCGTGCGCGGCGCCAAACCCGTGGATCGCTCCGCATTGTCGGACATGATTGAGCGGGTTTCCGCCCTGGTCGCGGACTTTCCCGAAATTTCCGAAATGGACCTCAATCCCGTCTTCGCGACCGACCATGGAGCCACGGCGGCGGACGTGCGCATCGTCCTGAATTTCTCGCCGCCGCCGCCGCGCTATCGGCCGAGCCAGGCGGAAATCGTCGAGAAGATGACCCGCATCATGAAGCCCAAGGCGCTGGCGGTCATCGGCGCCTCCGCCGAGAACGGCAAGATCGGCAACTCGGTGATGAAGAATTTGATCAACGGCGGCTACCAAGGCGAGATCTATCCGATTCACCCCAACGCCGAGAGCATCCTCGGCAAGAAAGCCTATAAGAGCGTCAAGGACGTGCCGGCCGATATTGATGTCGCGGTGTTCGCGATACCTGCGAAATTCGTCGCACAGGCGCTCACCGAGGTCGGTGAGAAAAAAATTGCCGGCGCCATTTTGATCCCCTCCGGATTCGCCGAGACCGGCAACGTCGCGGGACAAAACGAACTGGTGGAAATCGGCCGCAAGTACGGCGTGCGCCTCATGGGTCCGAACATATATGGTTTTTATTACACGCCCAGCAACCTGTGCGCCACGTTTTGCACGGCCTACGATGTCAAAGGTCACGCCGCGCTGTCCTCGCAGTCGGGCGGCATCGGCATGGCGATCATCGGCTTTTCGCGTTCCGCCAAGATGGGCGTTTCCGCGATTGTCGGCGTCGGCAACAAGTGCGACATCGACGAAGATGATTTGTTGACTTTTTTCGAGCAAGACGACAACACCACCATCATCGCGCAACATTGCGAGGATTTGAAGGATGGGCGCGCCTTTGCCGAGGTGGCGAAGCGCGTATCGAAGAAGAAGCCCATCGTGGTATTGAAAGCCGGACGCACCAGCATGGGCGCACGCGCGGCGAGCTCGCACACCGGCGCGCTGGCCGGGAATGACAAGATCTATGAAGACGTATTCAAACAATCCGGCGTGATTCGCGCGCGCTCATTGCGCGAAATGCTGGATTTTGCGCGCGGCATTCCCGTGCTGCCGACTCCCAAGGGCAACAATGTGGTCATCATCACCGGCGCCGGCGGATCCGGTGTGCTGTTATCGGACGCCTGCGTCGACAACGGACTGTCGTTGATGGCCATGCCGGCCGATCTCGATGCTGCATTCCGCAAATTTATTCCGCCGTTTGGCGCGGCCGGGAACCCGGTGGACATCACCGGCGGCGAGCCGCCGAGCACGTATCAGAATACCGTGCGTCTGGGCCTCCAAGATCCGCGCATCCACGCGCTCATCCTGGGTTATTGGCACACCATCATTACCCCGCCGATGGTATTTGCGAAACTGATGGTGGAAGTGGTCGCCGAAATGCGCGCCAAGGGGTTCGAGAAGCCCGTGGTGGCCTCGCTTGCCGGCGACATCGAGGTGGAGGAGGCGGCCGAGTATTTGTACCAGCACGGCATCCCGGCCTATGCGTATTCGACCGAAATTCCGGTGGCGGTTCTCGGCGCCAAATACAAGTGGGCGCGCGGCGCGGGACTGATCCCGAACGCTTAAATCCGCCAATTCCGGATTGCCGGGCAGGCGCGACCCCCGTCGAAAGCCGCCGGCCCCGGTCCTGCGGCAGGGGCGGCAGTGGCGACAGCGGCGCCGACTTCTCTTTTTTGTTGTTGCGAAGCGGCGGTCCATGAAGATAGCCATTATCGGAGTCGGTGCAATCGGCGGCTATGTGGGAACGCGGCTTGCCCTGGCCGGAGAGGACGTCACATTCATTGCACGCGGGGCCAATCTTGAGGCGCTGCGCGCCCGGGGCATCCGGCTGGTCAATGCCGATGGAACCGAAGAATGCGTGCCGCGCGTCAGGGCGACCGACAACTATGCGCAAGCGGGCGCTCAAGACATCGTCGTGTTGGGGATGAAGGCGCACCAGGTCGAAGCGGTGACGGGCGAAGTGCCCAAGCTTTTTGGGCCCCGCACCGTCGTCATTCCCATGCAGAACGGCATCCCTTATTGGTATTTTCATGGCCATCGCGGCGCATTTGCCGGAACGCGCGTCAGCAGCGTCGATCCGAGCGGCCGGATTTACGACCAGATCCCCTGTGAGCGTGTCATTGGCTGCGTGGTGTATCCGGCTGCCGAATTGGTTTCACCCGGCGTGATTCGACATGTCGAGGGTAACCGATTTCCGGTGGGCGAGCCCGACGGCACGACCAGCGAGCGCGTGACTCAAGTGGCGCGCTGCTTTGTCAAGGCAGGATTGCAAGCGCCCATCTTGAGCGATATCCGCTCGGAGATTTGGCTGAAATTATGGGGTAACCTATCCTTCAACCCGATCAGTGCGTTGTCCCGGGCGACCTTGGCGGAAATTTGCCAATATCCGCCCAGCCGTGCCATTGCCGCCGCCATGATGAGCGAGGCGCAAAGCGTCGCCAGCCAGCTCGGCGTCAAATTCCGGGTCACTCTCGAAAAACGCATCGCGGGTGCGGAGAAAGTGGGCCACCATAAGACTTCGATGCTGCAGGATGTCGAGGCGGCCCGCGCGCTGGAGGTCGATGCGCTGCTCGGTTCGGTGGTGGAGCTGGCCAGGCGCACCGACACGCCGACGCCGCATATTGACACGGTGTATGCGCTGACCAAGCTGCTGGCCAGCACGTTGGAACAGGGGAAATTGTAGTGCGGAGTTCAACCAAGATATGAATGTTCACGAATACCAGGGCAAGGAAATTTTGAGAAGGTTCGGCGTCGCGACGCCGCGCGGCGTGCCTTGCTTCTCGGTCGCCGAGGCTGATTCGGCGGCGCGCCAGCTCGGCGGCAAAGTCTGGGTCGTGAAAGCGCAGATTCACGCCGGCGGGCGCGGCAAAGGCGGCGGCGTCAAGGTCGCGAAGTCTCTGCAGGAAGTCCACGACTTCGCATCCAAGATCCTGGGGATGAGGTTGGTGACCCATCAAACCGGGCCTGAGGGCCGGGTCGTCCGGCGCTTGCTGGTGGAAGAGGGCGCGGACATCCGCAAAGAATTGTATGTCGGCATGGTGGTCGACCGCGCCACGCAGCGCGTCACCTTGATGGCGAGTTCCGAGGGCGGCATGGAGATCGAGGAGGTCGCCGCACACCATCCGGAAAAAATACACAGGGTCGCCATCGATCCTGACGCCGGCCTGACCGACGCCCAAGCCGATGAGATCGCAAGAAAGATCGGCGTGCCGGACACCTCAATCGCCCAGGCGCGAAGCTTCATGCAGGGTCTGTATCGCGCGTTCGTCGACTGCGATGCCTCGCTCGCGGAAATCAATCCCCTGATCATCACGGGAAACGGCGAGGTGCTGGCTCTCGATGCCAAGTTGAATTTCGATTCGAATGCGCTGTTTCGCCATCCCGACATCGTCGCCATGCGTGATCTTGACGAAGAGGATCCCGCCGAGGTCGAGGCCTCCAAGTACGATCTGTCATACATCTCGCTTGGCGGCAACATCGGCTGCCTGGTCAACGGCGCGGGGCTGGCCATGGCGACAATGGACACCATCAAGCTGTTCGGCGCGGAGCCTGCGAATTTTCTGGACGTCGGCGGCGGTGCTAGCGCACAGAAGGTGACCGAAGCCTTCAAACTGATGCTCAAGAATCCCGCCGTCAAGGGTATTCTGGTCAATATTTTCGGCGGAATCATGCGCTGCGACACGATCGCGGAAGGCGTGATCGCGGCGGCCAAAGAAGTGAAGCTCAGCGTTCCCTTGGTGGTGCGCATGAAAGGCACCAACGAGGAGCTGGGTAGGAAGGCGCTGCAGGCGTCGGGCCTGCCGATCATTTCCGCAGACAACATGGCGGATGCGGCCAAGAAAATTGTCGCTGCCGTCAATGGCAAGCAAGGACGGCCGGCATGAGCATTCTGATCGACCGAAACACCAGGGTGATGACCCAGGGCATCACGGGCAAGACCGGCGCGTTTCACACCCGGCTGTGCCGCGACTACGCCAACGGTAAGGCTTGTTTCGTCGCCGGCGTGAATCCCAACAAGGCGGGCGAGAATTTCGAGGGCATTCCGATCTACGGCACCGTGCTCGATGCCAAGCAGCAAACCGGCGCGAGCGTTTCGGTGATCTACGTTCCGCCGCCGTTCGCAGCCAGCGCCATCGATGAGGCGGTGGAAGCCGATCTCGATCTGGTCATTTGCATCACGGAAGGCGTGCCGGTGCGCGACATGATCGCGACGCGCAACCGCATGCGCGGCAAGAAAACCATTCTCGTGGGGCCGAACTGCCCCGGGGTGATTACGCCGGATGAAATCAAAATCGGCATCATGCCGGGCCATATCCACAAAAAGGGCCGCATCGGCGTGGTGTCGCGTTCAGGTACGCTCACCTATGAAGCCGTCGGACAGCTGATGGACTTGGGCCTGGGACAGTCGACCTGCGTCGGCATCGGCGGCGATCCGGTAAACGGCTTGAAACACGTCGATGTCATGCGCCTGTTCAACGACGATCCGGAAACCGACGCGGTAATCATGGTGGGCGAAATCGGCGGCGATGACGAGGAGACCTGCGCCCGATGGGTCAAGGCCTACATGAAAAAGCCCGTGGTGGGCTTCATCGCCGGCGTCACGGCGCCGCCGGGCAAGCGCATGGGGCACGCGGGAGCCATCATTTCCGGCGGCAAAGGCACGGCGAATGAGAAGCTGGCGGTCATGGAAGAATGCGGCATCAAAGTCACGCGCAATCCGGCGGAAATGGCAGCCTTGCTCAAGTCGGTGTTGTAGCGTGACACGCCGGATCGCTGAACGCCTTGCGCCCGCCATCCCCTAAGGTATTGCTGCGTCGGTTGTTCGATGCGGCGATTGCGTCCGCGCAGCCGGCCTTGTGCATTCCGCAACACCTGCCGCAGGCTCCGCGCGGCAGATTGATCGTCATTGGCGCGGGCAAGGCATCCGCGGCCATGGCGCAGGCAGTGGAACAGAACTGGCGCGGGGCCCTGTCCGGGCTCGTGGTCACCCGCTACGGCTATGCAGTGCCGTGCGCCCGGATTGAGATCGTCGAGGCTGCGCATCCTGTGCCGGATGATGCCGGCATGCACGCGGCGCAACGCATGCTCGATCTGGTCGGCGGCCTCTCTGCGGATGACCTGGTGCTGTGTTTGATTTCGGGCGGCGGTTCGGCGCTGTTGCCGTTGCCCGCGAAGGGACTGACCCTGGATCTCAAGCAGAACGTGGGCCGGGCGCTGCTGGCATCCGGCGCGACGATCAGCGAGATGAATTGCGTGCGCCGGCATTTATCCGCCATCAAGGGCGGACGATTGGCGGCCGCCTGCTACCCCGCGCAGGTGCTGACGCTTTTGATCTCCGACGTGCCGGGCGATCGCGCGGTCGATATTGCTTCGGGTCCGACGGTGGCGGATCCCACCACCTGCGCGGATGCGCTGAATATCGTGCGCCGCCACGGCATCGAGCTTCCGCGAGCCGCGCTCGAACTGCTCGAGACCGGGGGCGGGGAATCCATCAAGCCGGGCGATCCGCGGCTGGAGCGCGCCCGCGCGCTCATCATCGCCACGCCGCAAATGGCCTTGGAGGCTGCCGCGGCCGTGGCCCGCGAGGCCGGAGTCGCCGTGCATATTTTGAGCGATGCCATAGAGGGTGAAGCCAGGGATGTGGCCAAGGTATTTGCCGGCATCGCACACCAGGTGGCCGCACGCAATCAACCCTTCGCCGCGCCATGCGTGTTGCTGTCGGGCGGCGAAACCACGGTGACCGTGCGCGGCAGCGGCCGGGGAGGGCGCAACGTGGAGTATTTGCTCGCCCTTGCGATTGCACTCGAGGGACATGAGGGCATTCATGCCCTGGCGGGCGACACCGACGGCGTCGACGGCCAGGAAGAGATCGCCGGCGCCTATCTGAGCCCTGACTCACTCGGGCGTGCAGCGGCCTTGGGCCTCAAGCCGAAGGACATGCTCGGCAACAACGACGCGCACAGTTTTTTCAGCGCGCTTGAAGATTCCGTCGTCACCGGCCCCACGCTGACGAACGTCAACGATTTTCGGGCCATCTTGATCGAATAGCATTGCCTCAGCCCCAAACCTCGCGCGCCGTCTCCGCGACCAGCCGCAATTTCGCCATCTGCTCCTCGATGCTGAGTGTCGCTCCATGTGAAACACATGGGCCAATCATACATGCCATCGATTGTCAGGTTTTCTGCTAGGCTGATGGAAATGCTGGCCAGCCGCCTTCTCTCCACGCTCATGCTGTTGCAGACCCGTGGGCGCATGAGCGCGCCGGATCTCGCCCGGGAACTCGAGGTCTCGGTCCGCACGGTTTACCGGGACATCGATCAGCTCAGTGCCGCCGGCATTCCGGTGGTGGCCGACCGCGGATGCGATGGCGGATTTCAACTTCTCAACGGTTTCCGAACCCAGTTGACCGGCCTGACCCAGGCTGAAGCCGAGGCATTGATGCTGGCCGGACTCCCGGGTCCGGCGGCAGAACTGGGTCTGGCGGATCGAATGTCCACCGCCCGCCTCAAGCTGATGGCGGCGCTTCCCACCGGAATGCGCGCCGAGCGGGTGGCGACGCGCTTTCACCTGGATGTCACGGGCTGGTTTCGAGCGACCGAGCCGGTGGTCCTGCTGCCCACCATTGCCCGCGCCGTGTGGAGCGAGCGCTATCTGAAAATTCGCTACCGCCAGGGCGCGGATTCGAACGAGGTTCGAATTGGCCCCCTGGGTCTGGTACTCAAGGCGGGCGTTTGGTACCTCGTGGCGCAGAAGGGCAGCGGCTATCGTACCTACCGGGCGTCAAATATTTTGGCGGTCGAACCTCTCGATGAGTCATTCGCGCGCCCCGCGGACTTTGATCTGGCGACTTATTGGACCCGATCTTCGCGCGAATACGAAATTGGCAGCTATCGCGCCACCGCCACGATCCGGCTCTCGCCGCGCGGGCGTGCTCTCATCAATTTGTTGGGCTCCTATGTCGAAGCGGCCGTGTCAAAGACCGCCGGCCAGCCCGATCGGCAAGGCTGGCTTCGTTGCACGATTCCCGTGGAGTCCGGAGATTACGGGGTTCGTGAGCTGCTGCGCCTCGGCGAGGACTTGGAAGTGCTTGCGCCGGCGCCGTTGAGGCTTCGAGTGAGGCGGGCGCTGCGCCGGATGCTTCGCAACTACGAAGCTTCTGATACGCTTTCCGGATGGAAACGCCGCTGACGCCCCTCGAGTTCGCGCGCCGCGCGCGCAAGCTGCACGGCCGGCGCGAGGCCGTGATCGACGGCAAATTGCGGTTTACGTACGCGCAATTTGGCCGGCGCTGCGACCAATGGAGCAGCGCCCTCGCGAAATTGGGGGTGGTCAAGGGCGACCGCGTCGCCACGATTGCACCCAACACGCATCAACATCTTGAGCAGTTCTACGCAATACCCCAACTCGGGGCGGTCATCGTGCCGATCAACTATCGCCTCTCGGCCGAGGATTTCATCTACGTGACCGAGCACAGCGGCGCCACCGTGCTGTGTGTTCATGCCGACTATCTGGACGCCGTCGACAGCGTGCGCGCGCGCATGCCGGGCGTGCGGCATTTTGTGGCTCTGGAAGGCGGCAAGAGCGGCTGGCTGTCGTACGAGTCCTTGCTCGAAAGCAGCAACGCAGCCTGCGAATTCCCCGACGTGGCGGAAACGGATCTGCTGTCCATCAATTACACCAGCGGTACGACCTCGCGTCCGAAGGGCGTGATGATCACGCATCGCAACGCGTGGATAAACTCGGTTGGCGCGCTGGCCCATTGGCCCATGACGCCGGCTGACCGGTATCTATGGACTCTGCCGATGTTTCACGCCAACGGCTGGACCTTTGTATGGACCGTGACGGCGGCCGGGGCGGCGCATGTCTGCCTGCGTGCAGTCGATGCGGCGGCAGTGTATGAGCATGTGCGTCGCGAACGCGTGACGCATCTTTGCGCCGCTCCCACAGTGCTGATCGCCATTGCGAACGGCCCGGCCGAGCAACGCGGGCAGCTGCCTCGCTGCGTTCGGGTGATCACCGCCGGGGCGCCGCCGGCGGCCGCGACCATCGAACGGATGGAATCCGAGCTCGGCTGGGATGTGCTGCAGGTGTACGGGCTGACTGAAACGGCGCCGTTCATCAGCATATGCGAGCCCTTGCCCGAGCACGCGGCGCTATCCAGAAGCGAGCATGCGAACATGAAAGCCCGCCAGGGCGTCGAATTGATCACCTCGGGCGAGTTGCGGGTCGTTGACGCCGATATGCGGGACGTCCCACGGGACGGCACGACCATGGGGGAGATCGTCGCCAAGGGAAATGTTGTCATGAGCGGCTACTACAATGATCCGCATGCGACCGCCGCGGCATTTGCGGGCGGCTGGTTTCATTCGGGGGATGGTGCGGTGGTGCATCCGGACGGCTATATCGAGATCCGCGACCGCTTCAAGGACGTCATCATCAGCGGCGGCGAGAACATTTCTTCGATCGAAGTCGAGGGCGCGCTATTGCGGCATCCGTCCGTGCTCGAAGTCGCGGTAGTCGGCATGCCGCACGAAAAATGGGGCGAATCGCCGCAAGCATTCGTCGTCCTGCGCGCGGGCGCGTCCGCGACACCGGAAGAGCTGCGTGATTTTGCGCGCACCGCGCTCGCGCATTTCAAAGTTCCGAGCGCATTTCATTTCGTGAGCGACCTGCCGAAAACGGCGACGGGAAAGATTCAGAAATTCGTGCTGCGTGGTAGGCGCCCTGCGATAATGCGTCAATGATCTGCGCAGAGCCTTAGAGATTTGACCACAGCCCATTTCACCGACGCCGAGCGGAAGATCACGATTATCGGCGTGATGGTGGTGTTTCTGCTCTCGGCCTTGGACCAGACCATCGTGTCCACGGCCATGCCGGTAATCATCAGTCAACTGCACGGCCTCGAGCTGTATGCATGGGTGACCACCGCGTATCTCTTATCCTCGACGGTGATGGTGCCGGTGTGGGGAAAATTGGGCGACCTGTACGGACGCAAGCCGGTGCTGCTTACCGGCATAGGCTTGTTTCTTTTCGGCTCCTGGCTGTCGGGGCTTGCAGGCGAGTTTGGAACCGTGCCGCTGTTGGGCGGCGGCATGGTGCAGCTCATCGTGTTCCGCGCCGTTCAAGGGTTGGGCGGAGGCGCCCTGTTCACGACGGCATTTGCCATCATCGCGGACCTGTTTCCGCCGCGCGAGCGCGGTAAATTTGCGGGCTTGTTCGGCGGGGTCTTCGGGCTTGCCAGCGCGGTCGGCCCGCTGCTGGGCGGCTATTTCACCGACCACGGAACCGTCTCCATCGCAGGTCACACGATCGAAGGGTGGCGCTGGGTGTTCTATCTCAACCTGCCGTTCGGCTTGATAGCGCTGTTCATGGTCATCGCGAAGATGCCCAAGCTGTCGCACGCCGCCAAGGGGAGCATCGATTATCTCGGCGCGGTGCTGATCATCGCATCCTGCGTGCCGCTGCTGCTGGCGCTGACCTTCGGCGGCCAAAAATATGCCTGGGATTCGCCCATCATGATCGGTCTGTTCGCCATGTTCTTGATCTGCGCGGTCCTGTTTGTGATCGTGGAAAAAAGAGTCAAGGATCCGATCATCCACATGGAGCTGTTCGGCAACAAAGTGTTCACCTGGGCCAATACGGCCGGCTTCTTCTCCTCGATGTCGTTTCTCAGCGTCGTGGCGTTTCTACCCTTGTTCATGCAGCTCGGCCAGGGCGTGCAGGCCACCACCAGCGGGCTGTCGACGTTGCCCCTGATGATCGGCCTGATTGTGGCGGCGACGGTGAGTGGACGGCTGGTGACGCGCACCGGCCGCTACAAGCCATTCATGCTGACCGGAATGATCGTGTTGTTGATTGCCACAATCCTGATGAGTCAGATGACTTACAGCACGAGCCGGCTTGATCTCGGCTGGCGAATGGCGATTCTCGGAATGGGCTTGGGTCCATTGCAAAGCCTCTACAGCGTCGCCATTCAAAATGCGGTGCCGATGAACCGGATCGGCGTCGTGACCAGCGCCAATCAGTTCTTTCGCCAGATCGGATCAACGGTCGGCGTCGCGGTCTTTGGCACGCTTCTGACCAATGATCTCAATGCGAAGCTCGCGGCTTGGGCCGTGTCCAGCGGAATACCGTCGATGAGCCTGTCAAAGTTGCGCGGTCTGTCGATCAATGCCCAGGTTCACTCGGGCATGATGGATCTTCCGGTGGCGATTCGCGTTCTGATCGCGGATTCGGTGACCCACGTGTTCATGTTGAGCATCGTCGTCGTCGTCATCGCGCTCAGCGCCACATTGATGATCCCGGAGCTGCCGATGCGCGAGCGCCCCAAGGTGCCGCCGAAGGATGCCGTGCCCGCCGACGCGCACCTCTAGGCGCGCGACCGCAAAGTTCTAGGGCCTTGCGGCCATCATGGCCTGAAAGTTCTCGCTGTAGAACTTGCTTTTGGCTTCCTCTGAAATGCCCTTGAAGGTGCGTTCGAAGCGGCCAATCGGATCGTCGGTGCCTTCCGGATGCGGGTAGTCGCTGGAAAACATGAACAGGTCCGCGCCAGCCTCGCCGATCAGGCGGCCGACATCTTCTCCCGGGAATGGCGTGAATTTCACTGCACGGTGGATGTATTCAGATGCCCGCATCGCCAGCGCCTCGACGGATGGATCGGTCTTCTTGAAGATTCTCTGACTGAGGTCGAGGCTGCGCAGGTATTCCGGCACCCAGCCGGCGCCGAGTTCGATCACACCGCCGCGCAACCGGGGAAACCGCGCGAACACGCCGTCGAAGACCAGCGCGGTGAGAAACTGCTGCGGTCCGACCGACAGCAGCAGAAAATCGCGCACGCGAAGATTTTCGCCGCCCTCGGCGCCCGTGATGTCCCTGGGGCGCGGCTGGCCGTTGTTTTCGTAGGCGCCGATCTTGGTCGGGCTGTTCGGGCCGACGTGCAGCAAGAACGGCACGTTCAGGTCGCAGAAGGCCTGCCAGACCTGATCGAAATCCGGGTGGCCCGGCGATTTGTCGCCCACCGGCATCCCCGGGATCCAGAACGCGCCGCAGCCGAGCCGAACGCCCTCCGCCATTTCCGCCACGCAGCGCTTTGGGTCAGCCAGCGAAACTTGACCGGCTGCGATGAGCCGCGGGTCCGGGCCGCAAAACGTCGCCATCGCGCGATTGTGCGCGCGGATGCCGCCGTAGCGAACATCCGGATCTTCATGATGCAGGTATTGCGAAGCGGAAAATGTCGAAAACACGAGTTGCCGGCTGAAGCCCAGATCGTCAAGTGCCGCCGTTCTCTCCGCCGCGTCAAAAGCGCCCGGGGCATTCCAGCCCTTCTGGCCCTTCACCACATCCACCGTTGCGGCGCCGCTCGCCGCGCGTCGCCTCTGTTTCTTCACCGCTTCGTTGATGACCTCGAAGCTCTTGGTTCCCGACTTGAGCAAGCTCATCTCGGGAAGCTTTGCGAGAATCTCCGGATCGGTGAAATCGGCAATCCAGTCCCTGGTTTCCATGATGTGACTGTCGGCGTCGCAGTAGGGCCGGTTGGTCGCATAAGGCATGGCTGCTGCTCCTGGTGCGCGGATCTATATTAGACCTAAATTATAATTATGCGCTCGGCAAGTCAAGAATTCGGCTTTTTCCTGCGCTGCTTGAGGGTTTTGCGCCTGCCGTATTTGAGCTGCAAGGCATTGTTGCCGCCAATGATGAAATCGCTCCAAATCTCGGCGGCGCGGTGCGCGGCAATGCCGCAGTTGCGCAGCGCGCGCGCCGAAAGGATCGGCGCGTTGACGGTCATGGTCGAACACACTCGCGCGACATCGCGCGGGAAGCCGTAGACCTCGACGCATCGCCGGGTGAAATAATCGATCATCACGCCGCGCTCGTCGCGGTCCTGTCGTTTCGCGAGACCTGCGATCGATCGATCGCTGGCGAGCAGGCGCATGATCGGACCGCGTTCGAACAGATATTCCATGGAACGCAGATTGGAGCGATGGATGACTTCTTCGTAAGGCACGTTTTTTGGCAAAACGCCGAGGCCGCGGCCGCGCAGAAAACGATACTCCCGTTCCACGAGCGCCTTGAACAGGTCTGCGAGACGCGGGAAATACTTGTAGATGAGAGGCTTGCTGATGCGCGCTTCCGCCGCGACCACCTCGAGCGTGCAACTGGATAGTCCACGGCTGACGATGAGCGCCACTGCGCTGTCCATGATCTGCTCGCGTCGCTTCTCCGGCGACATGCGCCGCGCACGCTTTTTGACGGGCATAGACTTAAGGGCCTCCCCACGTAGCTTTTGGGCGAAAAATGCCATTCTACGCCAGTCCTGGGACGTATTCATTTTGCGGGCCCGCGAGTTGACGATGAGCGTTTGTTCAACAATCGGCCTCGCGCCGTCGTCGCGGCAGTCCCTTTGGCCGCGTGCGTTGTAGGTGCGCAGCAAATGCTAACAAAAGACGACTTATGCTAACGATTTTCTGTTGCGGTCAACTCGTTGCGGGCAGGTAATAGTTTCCACGCTTCGAGCCATCCTTGAGCCGCTCCAAAAAAATGTTTGCTGTCGAGGGAGAGACGGATGAAATACCTTATTGCAATCGCAGCCGTACTGCTGTTTTCGGCGGCGCTGGTCGTTCCAGGCACGGCGCTCTCGCAAACGGACCCTGGCGTCCGCGGCGGTCCGATCAACGGGCAGCCGGGCGCGACGCAAGGCAGCCCGCTGCCTCTTGCTTCGGTCGACGCAAATGCGCCCACCGGGATTCTCGATTTCTTCGACAATGGTCTCGGCCGCTTTCAAGAGCTGGAAGTCGTTTCGGGCGGTGTGAACAACGGCCTCGGACCGCGCTTCAACTTCAACAGTTGCTCAGGGTGCCATGCGCAGCCCGCCGTCGGCGGCAGCAGCCCTCCCAGCAACCCGGAATTTCAAGCCATCGCTCAGGGAATCGCCTCGGGCTCCGCCAACACCATGCCATCGTTTATCACGCGTCATGGCCCGACAGTCGTGGCGCGCTTCCCATTCTTCACCAATTCGAATGGCAACCCGAATAGGAATGCGCCAAACGGCGGCGTGGAAGACTTCTTCACCGTGTCAGGCAGGCCGGACGCGGGCAACTGCAACCTGCAACAGCCCAATTTTCAGCAGGCGGTGCAGACCAACAACGTCATATTGCGAATTCCCACCCCGACTTTCGGCGCCGGGCTCATCGAAAATATCGATGACTCGACATTGATCGCAAACCAGCAGGCCCAAGCCGCCAATAATTTCGGCGTGGGCGGGGCGTTCAATCGGAACGGCAACGATGGGACGATCGCCCGGTTCGGCTGGAAGGCGCAAAACAAGTCACTGTTGCTGTTCGCCGGCGAGGCCTACAACGTGGAAATGGGCATCACCAACGAATTATTCGCCCAGGAGCGGCCGCTGCCGCAGGAGGAAGAGGGGGAGGGACTGCCCAGGAGCTGCTTGAACCTTTCCGGGCGCGGCTATCCTGAGGATGCGACCAACTTCAACGTGGCGGCGATCGCCGATCAGGCTGCGCAGAACGCGCAGGTGCCGTCGGACATTGTGCTGTTCGCGGAATTCATGCGGCTGCTCGCGCCGCCGGTGCCATCGCCCAATACGCCCGGAGGAGCGCAATCGATCTCAAACGGGCTTTCGCTGTTCAAGGCGATCGGCTGCGCAACCTGTCACACCCCGGTCATCCGCTCCACTCAAGCGTCCAATGTCACCGCGTCGCTGGGAAACGCGCCGGTGCAAGCCTTTTCGGATTTTGAGATTCATCACATGGGCAATGCCCTTGCGGACAACGTGGCACAGGGTGGTGCGGGCGGCGACCAGTTTCGTACTGCGCCATTGTGGGGGCTCGGACAGCGCATTTACTTCCTGCATGATGGGCGCACCAGCAACCTGCTGACCGCGATTGCCGATCACCGCGGCAACGGTTCCGAAGCGACGCAAGTGGCCGAGAACTTTGGCGCGCTGTCAGCGAACCAGCAACAGGCAGTTTTGAATTTCTTAAGATCCCTGTAGTTCGGCGGCGGCGATGTTGACATGATGACACTGCGGTCCCGGATACGGATATTTCTTGCGGGATGCACGCTGATGCATGCAGCGGCTCTCAGCGCCGCGCAGTACGGCGCGGTACCGGCAGGAGTCATCCTGGTAAAGGGTGCGTGGTCCAGCGCCGCCGGTACCGCAATTGCGCTGCCGGAGGAGGGCGCGATTTCCCACGGCCGGTACCAGAACGCCTACTTCGGTCTTGACTACGCCGCGGGCAGCGATTGGATTCAGCGCTACGAGGGGCCGCCTCCCTCCGACAGCGGTTACTATGTGCTCGCGCAGATGGAATCCAAAGATTCCTCCCGTGCCGCAGACAGGGGACATTTATTGATCGCCGCGCAAGATCTGTTTTTCAGCCTGCTGCCGGTGCGCAGCGCTGCGGAACTCATCAGCTACTATCAGCAGCACTTGAGCGTCGAATATCGGGTCGAGCGACCGCCAGATAATCTGCGGATCGCAAATCGCGAATTCGCCGGCCTGGATTATCTGTCCCCCGAGGCCGGGCTGCATTGGCATGTGCTGGCAACGGAGATCCGTTGTCACGTGGTGCAATTCATCTTCACGGGAGCGACCGCAAAATCCTTCGATCGGCTGGCTGAGACTGTGAATACCATGACGCAACCCGGCGCCGACAGCCCTCTGTGCCTGAAGGATTTCGCGACTGCTGACAGGGTGATCGAACGCGAAGATCCGGTGTTTTCGGAGCCCCGGTTCAACCCGATTCCGGTGCGGATCGTGATCGACAAGGATGGCAGGGTTAAGCACATCCATTTCCTGAGCGCATTCCCCGAGCAGGCGAAGAACATCGGAGACGCGCTGTTGCGATGGCGATTCAAGCCCTACCTGGTCAACGGGCAGCCGGTCGAAGTCGAAACCGGCCTGCTGTTCGGACGATCCGCACATTCCAGCGCCGCAGCCTTGCGTTAGCCCGCTTGTGATCGCTGTCGCCCGCGGACGACATCTGCACCGCGGCGCCGTCACGGTGTAGCTTGTGTCCACCTGGAGAACATGAATGCGCCATAAGCCGGACATCACCCGCGACGCCGCAGTATCGCTGCTGCTGCTGAGGGACAACTCCTTGGAACGGCGGGTGTTGAAAATCCTGGCGATCGTCGAAGCGGGAACCACCTATGCGATCCGAGAGTTGGCCGCCGAGTTTCGACTCAGCCCGGCTTATCTGCAGCGATTGTTCAAGAACGAAACCGGGATTTGCATGGGCGAATGGTTGAGCGAGCAGCGGTTGCTGCGCGCAGCCCACCTGCTCTCGAACAGCTATCTGAGCATCAAGGAGATCACTCACGCGGTCGGCTATGAGCACACCTCCAGTTTCGTCCGCGCGTTCGAGCGCCGATTTCTGCAGGCGCCCGCGCGCTATCGTAAGCATAACGAGACCAGGTACGGACCCGAAGGCGCCAAGCGCATTCAAGCAGCCTGAGGGCCGACCGCAGACGCCGATCACGGCGCTTGCAGCGCTGACGTATAATTCCCCGTCGCCAATTTACCTTGGGCGGGAAACGTGAAATACAACACCGGATCGCTGGTGATCTTGGGTCTGCTGGCGGGCGTTGCTTGCGGCAGCGCCGATTCGGCTGACTTCGGCCCTGGCAATCCATTTTTTGCGCCGAGCGCGCTGCCCTTCGGAGCGCCGCCCTTCGACAGAATCAAGGACAGCGACTACCAGCCCGCGATTGAGGCGGGCATGGCGCAGCAACTCGCCGAGATCGACAAGATCTCGAACAATCCAGCGGCCCCGACCTTCGAGAACACGCTCGTCGCGATGGAGCGCAGCGGCCGGCTGCTGGCGCGCGCTTCGGCGGCATTCAATGGCGTGAGTCAGGCGAACACGAATCCCGTGCTGCAGAAAGCCAAGACGGCGTTGGCGCCGCAAATTGCCGCGCACACGGATGCGATTCGATTGAACAAAAAGCTGTTCGAGCGCATCGCCGCCATTTACGCCAAGCGCGCCGCGCTCAAACTTGACCCGGAATCATTGCGCCTGGTGGAAAGACAAGACGCCGAATTTGTGCATTCCGGCGCCAACTTGTCGGACAAGGACAAGGAACAGCTGAAGGCGTTCAACAAGGAGCTGTCATCGCTCTCAGATGCGTTCTCCAAGAAGCTGCTCGCGGCGACCAAGGCCGGCGGCTATGACGCGCAGGACAAGGCCGCCCTGGCGGGTCTCAGCGAGGCGCAGCTTGCTGCGGCAACCCAGAGCGCCAGAGGTCGCGGCGCAAACGGCTACCTGATTCCTCTGCAGAACACCACGCAACAGCCGGTGCTTGCGTCTTTGAGCGTTCGCGCGACCCGCGAGGCTATTTTCGGCAATTCCTGGAATCGTGCCGAACGCGGCGATGCAAACGACACGCGCGATATCGTTGCCCGCATCGCGCAATTGCGCGCGCAACGCGCGCGGCTGCTCGGCTTTGCGAGCCACGCCGCCTGGAAACTCGAGGACCAGATGGCCAAAACCCCGGAAGCGGCCCTGCAATTCATGGACGCGCTCGTGCCGGCGGCGACGGCAAAGGCGGACAGCGAAGCGAAGGACATTCAAGCCGTGATCGACGCGCAGAAGGCGGGCTTTACGCTGCAGGCTTGGGATTGGGACTTCTACGGCGACCAGGTACGCAAGGCGAAGTACGATCTCAATGACGCAGACATCAAGCCGTATTTTGAGGTCAACAGCGTGCTGGAAAATGGGGTTTTTTTCGCGGCCAACCAGCTTTACGGCATCACCTTCAAGGAACGCAAGGACATTCCGGTCTATGAGCCGGATGTGCGCGTATTTGAAGTCCGGGACGTCGACGGCAGGCCGCTGGCGCTGTTTTACTGCGATTACTTCAAGCGCGACAACAAGAACGGCGGCGCCTGGATGTCGGAATTCGTCGGCCAGTCGAAGCTGCTCGGCACCTTGCCCGTCATCTACAACGTGGCAAATCTGCCGAAGCCAGCGCCCGGCGAACCGGCGCTGATCAGCTTTTCCGACGTGACAACCATGTTTCACGAATTCGGCCATGCGCTGCATGGCATGTTTTCCAACACGCGCTATCCGACACTCTCCGGCACGTCGACCGCGCGCGATTTTGTGGAATTTCCGTCGCAGTTCAATGAGCACTGGGCAATTTATCCGACCGTGTTCAATCATTTCGCCAAACACTACCAAACCGGTGCGCCGATGCCCGATGCCCTGGTCGCAAAGCTCAAAAAGGCGGAGAATTTTGCGGAGGGCTATCGGCTCACCGAAACACTGGCGGCTGCCGAGCTCGATATGCAATGGCACGTATTGAGCGCCGATGCGCCGTTGCAGGATCCCGATGCCTTCGAAAAGCTGGCTCTCGCCAAAACGCACTTGAACCTGCCCGCGGTCCCGCCGCGCTACCGCTCCAGCTATTTCAACCACATTTGGGCCAGCGGCTACTCCGCCGGCTACTACGCCTATCTATGGACGCAGATGCT
Source organism: uncultured Gammaproteobacteria bacterium (assembly GCA_963731465.1). Classification (GTDB taxonomy): domain Bacteria; phylum Pseudomonadota; class Gammaproteobacteria; order Steroidobacterales; family Steroidobacteraceae; genus Bog-1198. The sequence goes on along the minus strand of CAVSVK010000009.1, from coordinate 182,060 downwards.
GGACGATGATGCGTATCAGTGGTTCGATGAGCACGGCGGCTTGAGCCGCGCCAACGGCGATCGATTCCGGCGCATGGTTCTATCGCGCGGCAATACTGAAGATCTCTCGGCGATGTACCTGGCGTGGCGCGGCAAAGCACCCAGCATTGACGCCATGATGAAGTATCGGGAGCTCGCGCCCGCGCGCTGATCTTTACTGGCCGACGCTGGCGAAGCCTCTGCCTTCGGCGACCAGCTGTTCCAGCAGCGGCGATACCTTGAGCCATTTTCCGCCGGTGGCGGCGCTGTATTTGCGGAGTTTCTCCAGCGCCGTTTTCAAACCGACCTGGTTTTCCGCCCAGAACATCGGGCCGCCGCGATAGGCGGGGAAGCCGTAGCCGTACAAATAGACGATGTCGATGTCGCTGGCGCGATAGGCCACGCCTTCGCTCAAGACATCGCAGCCCACGTTCATCAATGCCAGAAAGCAGCGTTCGACGATCTCTTCATCGGTGAATTTTCGACGCGCGATGCCGTACTCTTTTGAAACCTTCTCGATGATTTCCGCCACCACGGGCGATGGCCGCGGAGTGCGGTCGCCCGGCGCATAATCATAGTATCCGGCCTGGGTCTTCTGTCCCAACCGTCCCATCTCCACCAGCAGGTCTGCAGAGCGCGACACGCGCCCGTCGAATGAGGCGGGATCCCGATCCTTGCGCGACTTGTATCCGACATCGAGGCCTGCGAGATCGCTCATTTGCAGAACACCCATGGGCATGCCGAAACTGCGCAGCGCCGCGTCCACCTGCTCCGGCATCGCGCCTTCCAGCACCATCAGCGAAGCCTGATAGGCGTATCCGCCCAGCATCCGATTACCAATGAAGCCGTCGCGGTTGCCGCAGACCACTCCAACCTTGTTGATCCGCTTGGCGAGATCGACAATGGTGACCAGCACGTCTTGCGCGGTCTTGGCGCCGCGGACGATCTCCAGCAAGCGCATCACGTTGGCGGGCGAGAAGAAGTGCATCCCGATCACATCAGCGGGGCGCGAGGTCGAGTCGGCGATCTCGTCAATGGATAGATAGGACGTATTCGAGGCGAGAATCGCGCCCTTCTTGACGGCTTTATCGAGCTTGGCGAACACGTCCTTCTTGATGGCCATGGTCTCGAACACCGCTTCGATGACCAGGTCGGCGCTGCGTAAATCGTCGTAGGAAAGTGTGGGCTTCAGCAATCCCATGCGTTGCTCAACCTGCTCGAGCGTCAACCGGCCTTTGGCCGCGGTGTTGTCGTAGTTTTTCCGAATCACGCCCACGCCCCGGTCCAGCGCATCCTGCTTCATTTCCAGCAGCGTGACCGGGATGCCGACGTTCAAGAAATTCATCGCGATGCCGCCGCCCATCGTGCCGGCGCCGATGATTGCCACCGACGTGATGTCGCGTTTGGCAACGTTCTTGTCGAGGTTCGCTACATTGGCCGCCTTGCGCTCGGCAAAAAATACGTGCTGCAGAGCCTTCGACTGACTGTTCTGTGCGCACTGCAGAAACAATTCGCGCTCGCGCGCCATGCCTTTGTCAAAGGGAAGGGTGGCCGCCGCTTCCAGGGCGTCGACGATGCGCTGAGGCGCGAATAAATTTTTCCGGTCCTTGGCGATCAGTTTGCGGGCTTCGTCGAAGAATCCTGCGGGAATCTTGGCGGTGTCGACCTTGAGGTCGCGTACCTTGCGCAGCGGGGCATTTTGGGCGGCGAGACCCCGCGCATACTCGAGAGCTCCCTCCAGCAGGTCGCCGTCGATGATCTTGTCGATGACTCCGGCTTTGGCCGCCTGCGGGGCGGGCACCGGATCGCCTGAAACGATGATCCCAAGAGCGGCCTCGATGCCGATCAGGCGCGGCAACCGCTGAGTTCCGCCCGCGCCGGGGAGCAGACCGAGCTTGACTTCAGGCAGTCCGACCTTGGCGCCGGCGACGGCAACCCGGTACTGGCAGCCGAGCGCGACTTCCAAGCCGCCGCCGAATGCCGTGCCATGAATGGCTGCGACAATGGGCTTCACCGAGTTCTCCACTGCGTTGATGGCATCGTGCAGACCGGGGGACAGCGGCGGTTTGCCGAACTCCGTGATGTCGGCGCCCGCCATGAAGGTGCGGCCTTCGCAAGCAAGAACGCCGATCTTGATCTCCGGGTCGCGCGCGAGCTGTGCGACGCCGTCGATCAGGGCGGCGCGCACACCGACACTGATGGCATTGACGGGTGGATTGTTGATCCAGATGATTCCGACGTTGCCGCGCTTTTCGAATCTGCCTTGCATGGTTTGCTCCAATAGAGACCTGAAGCTTATCAAGCCTCCGCGCCGCGTGCCGAATTGAGAGGATCCGCTTTAACGCCCGGTCCGCCGGCCGCCATCGACCAAGTGAACCTCGCCCGTGGTCTTCGTCGCCATGGCACCCAGGTAATACACGGTTTCCGCCACTTCTTCGGGCAGCACCAGGCTGTTGAGCGCCGATGTCGATTCGTAGTGGCGCAACATGGCCTCAAATTGCTCCGCTCCCAGGCCGTTCCTGAGCCAGGGCGAATCAACCATTCCGGGCGCGACCACATTCACCCTGATCGCGGGACCCAGCACCCGCGCCAGTACCAGGCTCAGCGCATTCAGGGCGCCTTTTGATGCAATGTACGCAACGCTGGAGCCGCCGCCGATCAACGGGGCGATCGACGAGACGTTGACGACCGCGGCGCTTGGGCTGTTTCGAAGCAGCGACGCGCATGCGCGGATCATCTGGAAAGGACCAATGAGATTGACCGCGTAAATACTTTGAAAGTCGGCCGCACTGAGGCCATTCAGATCCTTCAGGTCGACGAATTTCGTTGTCCCCGCGTTGTTCACCAGCGTGTCGCAGCGTCCGAAGTGCGACTTGACGCGCCTCGCCAATTCAATGCATTGCTCATCCTGCGAGACGTCGGCGCGCTCGATCAGCACATCGGCGCCATGTTCGCGGCAGATTGCGCCAATTTTTTCCGCGGGCTTCGGGTCCCTCGAGTAGTTCACGCACACATCCCAGCCGCGCTGGGCAAATAAAATTGCGCTCGCGGCTCCGATGCCGGACGATGATCCGGTGATGACGCAGACTTTCCTATTCATAAACCATCCTTTCGGCCCGGGATTAAAACGAGGGGATCCTCGGCGTCCACAATATTGGCATGCTCTGCGGTGCGGGTACATGGACACGGTTTGACCGACGACGCGGCGAGCCGCACACTTGGCGTCCGCGAATTGCCGCGCAAGGCTGCGTCTTGAGGGAGAATTCATGAAATCATCTTTTCGACCGTTGCTCATCGCAGCAGCGGCTTCGGGCGCGCTTGTCATTGCAGGTCTGGCGCAAGCGCAGGCGCAGCCTGCACCGGCCGCACAACCCAGGCCTGCCCAGGCGCGGCCGCGATTCCTGCCGCAGTTGACACCGGAGCAGATCGCCGCACTGCCGAAGTGGACTGAAATGACCATGACCACCCGCGATGGCGTGAAGCTTGCGGCAAATGTCTTCCTGCCGGAGGGATCCGGACCTTTCCCGGTAGTTTTATCGCGGACGCCTTATCTCAAAGACGCGCTGGGCGAATTGGCCGGATACTCCGCCAAGAAATACACCGATGCCGGCTACGCCTTCGTGATGCAGGACGTGCGCGGCAAAGGTCACTCGGAGGGGTTCTACGAGGCGTTCATTCCCGACATGGAGGATGGTTATGACACCGTGGAGTGGGTCGCGAAGCAGCCCTGGTCGAACGGTAAGATCGGGATGGTGGGCGCCTCCGCGCTGGGTATCACGACTAATTTGGCAGCCATGGGAGCGCCGCCGCACCTGGTGGCTGCCTTCGTGATCGTGGCTCCGTACGATCAGCTGCTCAACACCTTTCCCGGCGGCGTCCTGAAGGATGAGGACACGCTCGGCTGGCTGAAAGGGCAGGGAGAGAGCCAGGCGCAGCTCGATGTGGTCAGGGGCAGCGCCACCAATTCTGCATTCTGGAACGAGCATGCAATGACGACGCAGCGCAAGTTCATTCGCATCCCGATGTATAACCAGGGAGCCTGGTACGACATTTTCAATGACGGCAATGTTGAAAATTTCCGTTGGCTGCAAAACTTCGGTTCCAAGGGCGCACGCGGCAATCAAAAGCTGTACATGGTGCCGGCGGGGCACGGTGGTTTGGGCGGCGACAAAAGCGATGTTGAATACAATCAGCCCGGTGCGCTGGTTCCGCCCACGGAAGAGATGCGTTGGTGGGAATATTGGCTGAAGGGCATTGACAACGGCATCATGAAAGAACCGCCCGTCACGCTGTTCATGATGGCCTCAGGCCGCAAGGGCCACCCTTCCGCGCTTAGCCGTGTGTTCAGGTCCCCGAACTGGCCGCCGGTCAATCATCCGACCGCCTACTACCTGAGCGCGCGACATGCACCTATCCACCAAAGCACCGACTGCATCGGACGCAAAGCAGAGCTACCGGTTCGACCCGGCGAATCCGGTCAAGACTTACGGCGGCTCGAATCTGCTGCAGACCGCAGGGCCGCTCGATCAGCGCCCCATTGGACAGCGCCAGGACTACCTGCGATTTGAAACCCCGGTGCTTCAGAAAAACGTCGCGATCGCCGGCCACGTGGACATGACCCTGTGGGCGGCGACTGATGGCCTCGATACGGATTTCATGGTGAAGCTGGTCGACGTCTATCCCGATGGCTACGAGCAGATCATTCTCGACAACCCCATTCGGACGCGCTACCGGCACGGGCGCGATCCTGATGATGTGATGCTGATGACCCCGGGCAAGCCCGAAGAGCTGCACATCGATTTGTGGAACACCGCGTTTACCTTCGAGAAGGGCCACAAGATCCAGGTGACGGTGAGCTCCTCGAATTCCACCAAGTTCGAAATCAATCCGAACACCGGCGAGCCGTTCGGTGTGCCGACGACGACCGCGGCGCGTGTCGCGACGAATACCGTCTACTTCGACCGGCGCCACCCCTCGGCGATGATTTTGCCGGTGCTGAGCGCCGCGCCATGAAGGCTGCGCGAATGCGACTCAGGCGGAATGCTGGGACAGGCTCCTCGGCTCAACGGCGGCCGGCTCGACGATGCGAGGCTCCATCCGATCCGCGTAAAGTTGGGCCACATCGCTCGCGCGGCGTTCCATCACCCGTTTCTGGTTGATGGAACGCTTGTCGGTGATTTCGCCGGCTTCGGCGCAGGGAGGGTCTTTCAAAATCAGCAGTCTTAAAACCGTGTCCGCGCTGCCTTGGCGGGCGTGGTTGAACGCGGCGAGTTTTTGCGCGAGGCCCGATCGCAGGCGAGCATCGTCGGGCAGCGTGAGCCAAACCAGGGCCCCCAGCCAGGCATGATCGGGCGCACAAATCACGGCATCGCTCACGAAAGGTTGTAATGCTTCGACCAGGTCGCGGCGCACGATGCTCGCTTGCACCCAGGTTCCGGACAGCAGCTTGAAATCCTCGGCGATGCGGCCGGCGAATTCCAGGCCCTCGAGCGGCCGCCCTGGATCGACCCAACGAACGGCATCGCCGGTTCTAAAGTAACCTTCTTCATCGAAGGCCGCGGCATTGAGCGCATCGGCCCTGTAGTAGCCGCTCATGATGTGCGGCCCCTTGATCCTCAGTTCCATTCGATCGCCGCGGGGAACCAATTTCAGGGCCGCGCCGGGCTGCGGCAACCCCAGCAAGCCGGTGCGGGCCGTGGCCCAGTACACCGCGACGCCGGTGGCCGTGGTTTCAGTCATCCCCCAGCCCGTGCCGAAAGGCAACTGCTCGCCGATTTGCTGTACCGCCACTTTTTGCATGCGCTCCCAAATCGGCTGGGGCAGCAGGGCGCCGCCGTATCCCAAGGCGCGCATGTTCTTGAAAAACTGCTGCCTCAAATGCGCATCTTTCTCCAGCGCCGCGGCGAGCATGCCAAAGGCTGCGGGCACGCAGCCGAAACCCGTCGGAGAAATCTCTCGCAAGTTTTCGATGGTGGCCTCGAACAGTCCGGGCACCGGCCGGCCGGTATCGATGTACAAAGTTCCCGCCAGCGATAGAACGCCGTTGAACTGTGCGTTGCCGCCGAAGGCGTGATGCCAGGGCAGCCAATCGACGATGGTGTTGACGCGTTCCGGATCAAAAGGCTCGCTGACCAGACGCACCATCTGGATGGCGGCTGCGATGTTGCCGTGCGTGTTAATGACTCCCTTGGGGCGCCCCGTTGAGCCGGAGGTCAGCAAGATCTTGGCGATCGTTGCGTCGACAATCTGCGCGCGGCGCGCGGCCACGGCGGCTTCATCGACTGTTTGCAACAGTTCGGAGAATTCGTTGCCGTCAATCGTCACGGTGTCGGGCGCCCTGACTTTTACATATTCGAGCGCCGGCGCGAATCTCACCGAGTCGCCGGCGTACACCAACGCGGGCCGCGTGAGTTCCAAGGCGTACCCCAAGCGACCGAGGTCATGCCCGAAACTGTAGGTCGGCGACACCGGTACCACCGCGACGCCCGCACGCATCGCGCCCAGCATCAGCAGCGCATGCTCAATGCTGTTTTCCGACAAGATCATCACCGGCGCACTGTCAGGCCCAAAACCCTTGCGGATGAGCCAGGTCGCGACGGCTGCCGTATCCCGCGCTGCAGCCGCGTACGTCAAGCGGCGCCATTGTTTGGCGGCATCGCGTTCTGCCAGGAAGGTCGTGCCCGGACGGATTTCGGCGGCCCGGGCCAAATAGTCGATCAGGGAGGGCAGGCCGGGTTCGTAGGGCAGTCCACAGGCCAGATACACAATGCCCTCGTCGGCGCGCCGCACTTCGATGCAGGGGGCAGGCCGATTCAGCGTGCGCATCGGGTATTCGTGCAAGGGTCTGCTCAGCATCTTAAGCCCCCAACGTTGCCATGCGCTGAAGTGTCGGCCGAACCGCCGCAGAATGGAAGCGGTGCCGATGATGTCGACAATTGCAGCAGTCGCCGCTAGGATCGAGCGACGCGAACGGGGGATCGCAGATGCCGTGGACTAAAAGTCAAAAAAATGTCGTGGTCGCCGCCTACCTTGGTTGGACGCTCGATGCCTTCGATTTCTTTCTCATGGTATTCATGTTCAAAGACATCGCAGCGACGTTTCACGTCGACGTGAAGAGCGTCTCGTACGCTGTGTTTTTGACCTTGGCCGCGCGACCCATCGGGGCCTTTGCCTTCGGCCGGCTTGCCGACCGATTCGGACGAAAGCCGGTTCTCATGTGGAATATTCTGGCCTTTTCCATTCTTGAGGCGCTGTCCGGGTTTGCGCCCTCGCTGACGGCTTTCTTGGCGTTGCGGTTTCTATTTGGAATCGCCATGGGCGGCGAGTGGGGCATTGGTTCTGCTCTGACTTTCGAATCGATCCCGGTGCGTTCGCGCGGCGTGGTGTCGGGACTTCTGCAGGCAGGCTATCCCAGCGGCTATTTCGTCGCCTCCATCGCATCCTTCTTCCTCTACGATCATTTGGGCTGGCGCTACATGTTCCTGCTGGGAATTGCGCCGGCTATTTTGGTGTTTTTCATCCGCATGGGTGTCGAGGAGTCGCCGGCCTGGATCGAACAGCGCGTCAAGAAACAGCCGCACAGCCTCTGGGGGACATTGCACCGCGAGTGGAAGCTCGCGGTTTATGCCGTCATTCTGATGACCGCCTTCAATCTCTTCAGCCACGGTTCGCAGGACGCCTATCCGAATTTGTTCCTGAAGATTCAGCATGGTTTCGACACCAAAACCCTTTCGCTCATGACCGCAATCGCCAATATCGGCGCCATCCTGGGCGGCATCGGCTTTGGTTTTCTGTCCGAACGCATCGGTCGGCGTGGTGCGATCATGTTTGCGGCCCTGCTGGCATTGCCGGTAATCCCTTTCTGGGCATTTGGCACGACCCCCATTGTCCTCGGAATAGGCGCCTTTCTGATGCAAGTGTCGGTACAGGGGGCGTGGGGCATCATTCCCGTGCACTTGAACGAGTTGTCTCCCCCGGAAATTCGCGCCACCTTCCCCGGTTTTGTCTATCAACTGGGCAATTTGGTGGCGTCTTATAATTTGCCCATTCAAGTGATGATCGCAGAGGCGCACGGCAATAATTACGGCCTCGCCATGGCCAGCGTCGTGGGCACCGTTGTCGTGGTCATCGTGCTGCTGGTGGTCCGCGGTCCGGAACATCGTGGGATTGCGATGGCCGATGCGCAGCGCGAAGCCGCGCCTGCCTAATGGCAACGCAGTCCCAGTCCATCGAGGCGGCGGCCGGCAGCGATTCGTCCGCATATCCTTCGTCGTTTGCGGCCTGGTACAGCGTAGCGGTGCTGATGCTGATGTATATTTTCTCGTTCATCGACCGCACGACGATTTCCTTGATCGTCGAGCCGATGAAGCGGGATCTGCACATCAGCGATACGCAAATCGGCATGCTGCAGGGATTGGCATTCGCCTTGCTCTATATGTTTCTCGGCCTGCCGATTGCCCGCCTGTCGGACCGCTATAGCCGGCGCGCCATCATCGCCGGTGGTGTTTTCATCTGGTCCATCATGGCGACCTGCTGCGGGCTGGCGCGCACTGCCGTGCAACTGTTCGTGGCACGCATCGGTGTCGGCGTGGGCGAGGCGGCATTGTCGCCCGCCGCCTATTCGATCATCACCGACAGCTTTCCGCGCTCCAGGCTGGGCAGTGCCTTCGGCCTCTACAACATCGGCATCACCATCGGCGCAGGAGTCGCATTCCTGGTCGGCGGCATCGTTGTCGCCGCCGTATCGCACGCCGGCGCCACTTTTACCCTGCCGCTGTTGGGTGAAGTGCGCGCCTGGCAGATGGTGTTCATCGTGACGGGCGCGCCGGGCATTCTTCTGCCGCTCTTGCTGCTGACATTTCGGGAGCCGGCACGCCGCGGAATATTGCGCTCACCGTCCGTCATGCCGAGCGCCGCGCTACCCCGGCCGCCCTTAAGAGAAGTTCTCGGCTATATCTGGCGGAATCGAAAATTCTACTGCCTGTATTTTGTCGCGCTCGCGCTGCTGGCGATGTGCGGCTACTCCGTGGCGGCATGGCTTCCCACCGCCATTGTTCGCGCGTATGGAGTGAGCGCCGGCCAGGTGGGCAAGGTGCTGGGCGTGTCCACCATTCTGATGAATTCGACCGGCATGCTATTGGCGGGCATTTTATGCGACCGCCTGACGCGCAAGGGCCACAAGGACGCGCCCATCGTTGTCGCCCTGATTTCCACCTGCGGCATCGCGGTGTTCAGCTGCCTGCCCACGCTCATGCCGACCGTAAGTCTGGTGTGGATCGCGATCTTCGTGTCCGGTCTGACTTTCAACGCCTACAACGGCGTCGGGCCCCAGGCCGTCAATCAGGTCACGCCCAACCAGTACCGCGCACAGGTTTCGGCGGTGTATCTGTTCGTGGTCAACGCCTTGGGGCTCGGTGTCGGACCGACTCTGGTGCCGCTGCTGAATGATCACTTGTTCCACGATCCTTTGAAAATTCGCTTCAGCCTGATCATCGTGGTGTTCTGCGCGGCGCTCGCGGCTCTCATCCTGCTCTGGATCGTCCGGCCGATTTATCGGCAAAAATTGACCGAGGCAGCCCACTGGCAATAGTATAGTTAAGTTATATTAATTCCATTCGCGCAATGGCAGTCGACAGGGAGCAGCCAATGAAACTATTGCAACCGGCCACGCGTCTTATCCGGACCTTGATCGCCTTGGGTGTGTTCGCCGCCGGAACCGTGACGGCGCAGCAGGCGCACACCTTGCTCGGCGTAAATTGCGCGGCGCCGCCGGCGTACCATTGCCCGGACGCCGACTGCCCGGGCCCGGTCGTAACCCAGCCCGGCGATTCGGTCGAGTTGAAGACCCGCCGCACCTTCTTTCTTGATTGTCCCGCGGATTACAAGGCGGGCGACAAGGTCAATATTGTTTTGAGCCTGCATGGCTACGGGTCGTACGCCAATTGGCAGCGCAATTACTTTCCCGCGTTCGACGTCAAGGACAAGTACAAGCTCATCGTCATCACACCGGGTTCGCCGGTGCGCTACTGGAGCGACGCCGATGATGAGTACCTGCACAATCTCGTCGACCTCGTCGTCGCGGCGGTGGGCAAGGAAAATGTGCAGCACTTCATTCTGGCGGGCCACAGCCAGGGCGGCCTGACCTCGAGCCGCCTGGTGTGCACGGATTACTTCAAGGACAAGGTTGATGTGCGCATCAGCTTGTCCGGCGGCAGGGTCGGCCCCGTGACCCGCGCGAATCGCGGATTTTTTGGCGGCACGCCGGTATACAAAAGCGGCGGCGCGGCCACGCCGCCGCCGGAATTGCGGCTGCCGCCGACTCCTGCCGGGCCGCCGGGCGGGGCCTGCGATTACTCGTTCATTTTTTCCAACGGCGAATACGAATCGATTCCCGCGGACACCTCGCCGCTGGCGGATAAGTTCGGCTGCGGCAAGCGCGAAGAATTGCCGGAGGTGCTCGATCCGAAGCCGGGTCTGGTGTGGGATCCGACCCGGCAGGATCCCGGCTCCGATGGTTGGGGCCGCTATCCCAAATCGGGACGCGCGTTGGTGTACGTGTTTCCGAATTGCAAGGACGGCCGCGTGGTCGCCGACATCGTAAAAATGCAAAAGGGCCACACCGAGGGGTACGAGCCGAATATCACGGACAAGATCGTCGAACTCGCGCTGTCGGCGAAGGGCGGTAAGATTGCGAGCGGCTCGTGGACCCCGCCGCCGCCCCCGCCACCGGCGCGCGGACCATTCGGTTAAGCCGACTTGAGTCCGCGCGGTTTGCGAAGATCCAGGGGCAGACCCTCGCCCATGAGATCCACGAAGTTATCGCAATAGAACCGATCCACAGCGCCTGCTTTCGTCTGCGCCAAGGAGTCATTGAAGCGCTTCAAGGGGTTGCGGCCACCCTCGACATGAGGATAGTCCGAGGAAAACAGACACACTTCTTCGCCCGAGTTGGCGATGATCCAGCCTGTATCCTCGTGGGGATAGGGGGTGACGCGCACCTGCCGCCGCACGAATTCGCTCGGTTTCAGCGAGAGCTTTTGCAGGCGGGGCTCATTCTTGATGAAAGCGGAGGCGGCCGAATCCATGAAACGCATCCAGCTCGGCAGCCACGAGGCGCCGAGCTCAATCGCGCCGAATTTTAGACGCGGATGGCGATCGAGCACGCCGTCAATGATCAGCGCGGCGAGCGTGATTTGCACCGAGTGCGGAATCGGCATGAAACTCAAAGACGTGAAATTCTCCTCGCCGCCGTGAAAATCCTTCACCCTGGGCAGGCCGTTGTTGAAATAGTCGGCCGCGAGCTTCTCCTCGCCGCCGACATGGAACACGATCGGCAGCCGCGCTTCTTGCGCAAGCGCCCACAGCGGCTCGAAGCCGACATGGCTGGGGGATATCCCGGGCGGACAGCGCGAAGGAATCAGCAGCGCCTTGCAGCCCGATTTAATAGCCTCGTTCGCTGTCGCGAATGCGGCTTCGAAACTCACCAGCGGCACGTAGGCGGTGCCCAGAAAGCGCCGATCCACAGAACAGAAGGCGGCCATCATCCGATTGTGCGCCTGCGCAACTGAGTAGCAGAGGCCGACATCGCCCGACTGATCGAGATCGAAATTGCCGAGACACCAGGTTGTGAAAATCAGCTGACTGGTAAAGCCGAGCTGATCGAGGGCGCGCGGCCGGTCTTCGCGCTTGAATGAACCCAGCGCCTCGTAGTTCTTGCGCAGTAAGATTTTCTCGCCCGCGGTGCTGCGAAACAACGGATCGTCCTGCTTGGCCCGCGCCTGCGCAACATAGGCGGCGTCGCGCGGGTGTTTCTTGAGTTTTGGCAGCGCATCGTAGCGCGCACGAAATCTCTCCTCGAGAAACTCGTCGAGCGAGTCGGGCAGCTCCATCAGATGCGAGTCGGCATCGTGCACGACCCGATTTTCTACATAAGGCATGGCGAACTCCTCAATGCTACCAAGCATCGATCCAGCGCAACTTTTTTTCAAGTCGAGCTGCGACGGGAGGCAGCGAGCGCAGCCCGGCCACGATCCAGCGGCGCGTCTCGGCCGGATCGATCACCTGGTCGATATGGTAGGTGGATGCTTGGTTCAATGCCTTGCCATGCTCATAGGCCGCCGCAACCATTTCTTCGAACTTGGCCCGGCGCGCTGCCGGGTCGCTGATCGCCGCCAATTCGTTGCGATAGCCGAGCTTGACCGAACCCTCCAAGCCCATTCCGCCAAACTCTCCGGTGGGCCACGCAACCGCAAACACGGAAGCCGGATAGCTGCCTCCGGTCATGGCGAGCGCACCCAGGCCATAGCTCTTGCGCAGCACCACGCTGAACATGGGCACGGTCAGATTTGCGCCAATGATGAATAAACGCGAACAATGCCTGACCAGCGCGGTCTTCTCGACTTCAGGGCCGACCATCATGCCGGGCGTGTCGGACAGCGACAGAACCGGGACATCAAACGCTTCGCAGATCTGCAAAAACCGCGCCGCCTTGTCCGCACCATTGGAATCGATCGCGCCGCCCAGCACCTTGGGATTGTTCGCAATGACACCCATGGGCCGCCCTTCAATCCGGATCAGCGCGGCGATCATGCTGGTACCGAATTTGGGCCGCAGTTCGAGCAGCGAGCCTGAGTCTGCGAGCGTTTCGATGAGCTGCCGGATGTCATACACGCGCACGCGATTTTCGGGAATGATCTGCCGCAGCAGCCGTTGATCGGCGCAGCTCCAGTCGGGCCAATTCCCCTGAAAATAGGAGAGATATCTCTTTGCAATGCGAACGGCGTCGGCCTCATCCTCAACGAGGATGTCAATGACGCCATTGGGTTCCTGCACGGTAACCGGGCCGATTTCTTCGGGCCTGAAAATCCCGAGGCCGCCGCCTTCGATCATCGCCGGGCCGCCCATGCCGATGTTCGAATCCCTGGTCGCAATGATCACGTCGCAGCACCCGAGGGCCGAGGCGTTGCCGGCAAAACAGCGGCCGGAGGTGATGCCGATCAGCGGCGCGACCGCAGACATGCGCGCCCAGAGCTCGAAGCCGCGAACGTATCCGCCGCCTTCGGTGTCGCCAGGACGTCCGCCGCCTCCCTCGCAAAAGAACACCGTCGGCAGGCGCCAGCGTTGCGCGATTTCGATCAGGCGATCCATCTTGCGGTGGTTGTACGCGCCCTGGGTGCCGGCGAGCACCGTGTAATCGTAGGCCATCACGGCGCAGCGTGCCGCATCATCGGCAAAGAGCGCGCCATTGACACGACCCAAACCCATGACCATACCGTCGGCCGGCGTTTGCTCGATCAGTTTCTCCATCGAATGGCGCTTGCGGCGCGCAGCGACCACCAGACTGCCGTACTCGACGAAGGATCCCGCATCGAGCAGATCAGCGATGTTTTCGCGCGCGGTCCGCTGCCGGGTCTTGCGTCGCCGCGCCACCGCGGCAGGGCGGTCCGCATCCAACGTGCCGCGCTGCCGCTCGATGACGGCGGCGAGGTCGGGGCGGATGAAATCAAGGTCAACAGTCTGGGCCGCCGCCTGCCCGACAGCCGCAGCGGCCGTCGGCTCGATAAAAGCCAGGGTGTGACCTGCAAACACCGTGTCTCCCCGCGATACGCTGATGGCGCGAATCAGTCCGCTGATCGGCGCGCCGATCACATGCTCCATTTTCATGGATTCCATGATCAATACGGCATCGCCTTCGCGCACCGTGTCTCCCACCGTGACCGCGATGTTGATGATGGTTCCCTGCAGCGGCGCCGGCACGCCGGTGGTTCCTTCGGGAGCGGCCATTTCGGCAGCGCGATCGGGCGGTGCGCGTTGAGCGGCGGGCGCCAGTTCCGCGGCTTGCGCGCACAAGCTTGCCGCGTGTTCTTGAATGTACCGGGTATGCACTTCGCCCGCGGCAAACGCCGGCGATCGCAGCAGCGCGCGCAGGAATGGAATGTTGGTTGAAACCCCGGCGATGCGGAATTCCGACAAGGCCCGCTCTGCCTTGCGGGCCGCCGTCGGGAAGCCGCCGCCCGCGGTGTGAACGATTAATTTGGCCAGGAGCGAATCGAATTTGCTGCTGATGCGGTAGCCGGCGTAGCCGCAACCGTCGATGCGAACACCCGGCCCGGATGCGGGTTCGTAAAGCAGCAAGGAACCGCCGCTCGGACGAGCGGTCCCATCCTCATTCATCGCTTCGAGATTGATGCGGGCCTCGATGGCCACGCCGCGCGGCGGCGGAATGGCGAATTGACGCAGTCCGATCTTGGCGAGCGTTTCGCCCGCGGCGAGCTGCAGCTGGATGCCGACCAGGTCGAGTCCGGTGATGGCTTCGGTCACCGTGTGTTCGACCTGCAGGCGCGGATTCGCCTCGATGAACGCGAATGGCAGGGCGCCGCCGGCGTCTTGATCAACGAGGAACTCAATCGTTCCCACGCCGCGATAGTTCACAGCCTTTGCCAAGGCCACGGACAGTTCCAAGAGTTTCGCGCGCATCTCCGCCGTCAGGCCGAACGCCGGCGCGCTTTCAATCAGCTTTTGACGTTGACGCTGCGCGCTGCATTCGCGGTCCCATAAATGTGCGATCTCAGCGCCGTCGCCGAGGATTTGCACCTCGACGTGGCGCGCGCGTGGAAAGAGTTGCTCGACATACAGATCGCCATTGCCGAACGCCTGCAGCGCCTCCGAACGGCAGCGCTCGTAGGCGCCGGCCATGTCTGCGAGCGCATGCACTTCGCGCATACCGCGTCCGCCGCCGCCGGCGATGGCCTTCAGCATCACCGCGCCGCTGTCGCCCATACTGCTGAAAAACCGCTCTGCCTGTTCGAGCGTTGCGGCGCCAATCGATCCCGGCAGAACGGGGGCGCCGATACGTTTGGCCAAAGCGCGTGCCTGCACTTTGTCGCCGAACAAGGTGAGTGTTTCGGGGGAGGGTCCCACAAAGGCGACTCCCGCGTTATTGCAGAGCCGTGCAAAAGCGGAATTCTCGCTCAAGAAGCCATAACCCGGGTGGATGGCTTCGCAACCCGTCTCGAGCGCCAGGCGCAGGATTTGCGGCCCGTCCAAATAGGCTGCGGGACCGGAACCGCTCAGCTGCAGCGCCTCTTCGCCGGCGCGCGCATGCAGGCATGCGGCATCGTCCTGCGAATAGATCATGACGCTCGCGATATCGAGGTCCGCGGCGGTGCGGGCGATGCGGATCGCGATCTCGCCGCGGTTGGCGATCAGCAGTCTCTTAAACATGCTTCCCCGCTAGGTCTTACATGCCTGGTTGCGGACGCTCATAAAATTGCGCAATTCGGCCGCCGTCGACGACCAGGTCGTGCGCGTTGACGAAGCTGCCCTCATCGCTCGCCAAAAACACCGCCGCATAGGCAATGTCATTCGCCACCCCGGAGCGGGGCAGCGGCGTTGCCTTGGCCAGGTTTCCCGTTAGTTTTGCGAGCTTTCGGGCGTTGTCATCCGCACTCATGGTCTGAGCCTTGGCGGAGCCGCCCCAGAATATGGGAGTGGCGATCGCGCCGGGAGAAATTGAATTCACTCGAATACCGCTGGGCCCGAGCTTTGCCCCTGCGATGCGGGTGATATGGCTGACGGCGGCCTTCGCCGCCGAATACAGTGTTCCGCCCTGACCGAGACGATGCGCCGCGATGCTCGAATTATTGATGATGGAGCCGCCGCCCTTCATGACACGCGCCGCGTGCTTGATGCCGAACATGACGCTGCCAACGAGCAGTTTCATGCCATAGTCAAATTGCTCCTCGGTGAGCGTCTCGAGTTCGCCGGGGGTTGCGGCGCCGGCGTTGTTGAACAAGCAGTCGAGAGATCCGAAGCGGCCGACTGCCGCGTCAATCACCGCGGCGATTTCGGCCTCGTGCATCACGTCGGCGCGGCGGAAAATTGCCTGCCCGCCAAGTTCGAGCGCCAGTGCCGTTCCGCGCTCCTCGGACCGGCCGGCAATGACGACGCGGGCTCCCTCGGCCACAAAGCACCGAGCAGTGGCCTCGCCTATGCCGCTGGTCGCGCCCGTAATGACCGCCACTTTCCCGTCCAATCTTCCCGGCATCGCCGCTCCCCTGATCCGAGACCCCGCGGCAGCAGAATATCACCGCCGATCGAGGCGCATCAGGTCCTCATGGCAAGGAAGGCGCTGGCGAATGCGGCGGCGGCGGCCGCGGGCAGCCGCGCATCGATCCCGGGGCCCGCCTTGTGGAAAGCCGTGTGATGGAATGATTCGACGATGTTGTTCCACATCATGGTCACATTTTGTGCGAAGTGCTGAAAGAAATCGCGCACCTCGGGCACGTGCGTATAGGCAAACCAGCACACCAGGATCAACACTCCGGCCGAAAGGATCTCGTACCACGCTGCGAACCAATAGTAGCTCTGGCCGCCGGTGTTGAAATAAATGGCGCGGCGTGCGTGGCGCAGCGGCCGCGAGATCATGCTGTAGAAAAACATCAGGATCAGGATCGACACCCACAGGGGAATGGACGCCGCGACCACCCATCCGAAGATCGCCCCGGTGGTGGCGAGCGATATGATCGCGGCGACCCAGACACAGAACAGGATGGCATTGAAAACCGCGAGGAACGGTATGAGCAGGGTCGCGCCGAGATGGCCGCCGTAGCCCACGCCGCCGCTGAACTGATTCACGTTGCGCTGTAGATTGTGACCCCACCAATATGCGCCCTCGTGCCAGCGGCGTCGCCACTCGCGCCGCTGCTGCCGCCAGTGCCGCCGCCATTCCTTGCTGTCCTTGAATTCGGCGTAGTGTTTCTTGGCACGATCGATCACTTCTTGTGCGTTGAAAGGTGCGCCGGCCGCCGCGGCATGTTCTTCGCCGGTATTGGCGAAGGGAACCACGAGCATCATGACCAGGTAGACCAAAATCCAGATGCCGGTGGTCAAAAGCGTCAAGAGCACGAACGCGATGCGAACGATCGTGACATCGACATTGAGATAAGCCGCGAGTCCGGTGCACACACCGCTCAGCATGGCGCCCTCGCGAATCTGATAGAGCCGCTTGGTCGCACCGGGCGCCGCGCCGGCGCTGCCGTTCGATTGTGCATTTGGCGGGATGCCGGCTGAAGCGCCGGCATCCGCGCCGCTTTCGCTCTGAACCGGTCCCATTTCCTTCAAGATCTCATCGATCTCCGCGGCGCTGAGCACGTTCTTATGAGGCCGCAGGAAATGCGCGCACTTATCCGCGATCGCCTGCTCGAGATCGGCCATGATTTCGGTTTTATCCGGATTGTCTTTGAGCTGTGCTTGGGCCCTTTCCAGATAGGCGCGCAGGCTTGCAAATCCCGGTTCTTCGAGATGGAACGCGTTTCCATTGAGATTGATGATGATGACGGTGTTCATGCTCAGCGACCTAACTGGTTGATTGTGGTGTTGAGATAAGCCCAATAGTCCTTGAACTCGGCCAGCTGGGTTTTGCCCTTGGCGGTCAGTTTGTAGTACTTGCGCGGGGGTCCGGACTCAGACTCCTGCCATTCATAGTCGACGTACTCTTCGCGCCGCATTTTGCTCAACAGCGGATACAGCGTGCCTTCCTGCGTTGCAAAGTCCGTTTCCTGCAGGCGTTTCATCATGTCGGCGACATAAACCTTGTCCGCCGAAATGATCTGCAGGATGAGGAACTCCAGCAGCCCTTTGCGGATCGGATTGAATTTCTGATCGGGCGTCATGTGTATAAAGCTACCTTTGATTGACAAGGTACCAGCCCAATAAAAGGATGTCAATCAAAATGCAGCGGCAAGGCCTTGAGGCGCCGCAATGGCGCCGGCGGTCAAGGCATGGGAACTGCTCCCGGCCGAGACGATCTTGAGACGGGGGGTCAGCCCAGCCGGCTGCGCACCAATTCAAACACCGCCTCGCTCTCGCGCGCGCAACGATCGAGAAGGCTTTCAATTTCAGCCGTGGCTGCCGACGCGTACGCGCGATCCTTGAGCGAAGGTGCGTTGATGTATACATTGAGCGCAGCGCCGCGCAGTGCGCTGTTGGCCGCCAGCACGCCGACACCCGCGTCGCTGACCACCCCGGCAAAACCCTTTTCAGCGGTGCGCCTGGCGAGGGCAACCACTTCTGCGCAGGCGCGCGCGCACGCCAGCGGCGTCTCGGTGGCGGCACGCAAGTTCGATTGGATCGCCTCCGCGCGCCGCGATTTTTCCGCGTCGCTGCTCTTGGGCAGCCGATAGGCCGCCATGAGTCCATCGAACGCGGCGATGTCAGCGGCGACCATGGCGGTGAGCCGCGCGCGCAGCCGCTCGGACTCGTCGCGCACGGCTTTCATATCCGGTCCGACGGCTTCAAGGCCCTTTTTGCCGAGAGTGACATTGCACACCATGGAGAGCAGCGCCGCACCCATGGCTCCCATGACGGCTGCCGCGCTGCCGCCCCCGGGTGTTGGCGCGGCGCTGGCCAATTCGCTCAGAAACGCATCCATCGAGAGCCCGGGAGTCAAGCGCCCACCATGCCCTTGGCAATGCCATAGATTTCCTCGGCGTCGAGCAGCAGGTCATTTTGCTCGAACAAGCGCGCGACACAGGCGCGGTGCAGCGCCAGCTTGAGCGCGCCAAATCCCAGGGCCCCGAAAAGAATTTTTCCGTGACTTAAGGATCCGCGATCGCTCAGGCCCACCCCTGCGATGCCGGGCGGCGGCGAGGCGTTTGCATCGGCAATCAGCTCGAGCGATGCGTTGTTCTGCCAATCCCTCTCCTCCAGCAGCGTTATGCCGGAAGCGCCGGTCGCGAGCGCGATGTGTGCACCTGCAAGCGCCGCGGTTCGTTCCAGGCGGGTGGGAGCCTCGATGGCCTGCACTCCGATCCCGAAGCGCGCGTTGATGGCAGCGCACGCCGCTTGGACCACGCCAAGCTTGCGGCCCGTGATGGCGACTTGCGCGCCTTCGCGGGCCAGCAACAACGCGGCACGCTGACCCACCGGGCCTGACCCCGCCAGCACCACGGCGCGCTTGCCGCGCAGCGAGCGACCGTGACTCAGCCACGCCACTGCCGCCGCAGCCGTCGTGTTCGAGCCATTGCAGTCGAACATCACGGAGACGCGAAATTTCGCGAAAAATTTTGCGCGGGTTGCGGCGAGCACCGCCTCGCCCTGCGGCATGTTCGATCCGCCGATGAAAATCGCCGTATTTTTCTTGTCTTTCGGCGAGCGCGTAAAAATGACCCCTTCCACCAAGCCGCCCACGTTGGCGGCGTTCACGCCGCCGTAGGCCGATATGTGGTCCGCGCCGCCATCGTAGCCGACGACGTTGTCAAAGACAGAAGGGTGAGCGTCCGTGTCGAACTGGTAGAGGAGTTTTTTCATCATTGCCGAGCATTGTATCAAGGCGCCGAGGTCACCAGATGCTGCGGTTTGCCCGCCACCCACGCCTCGATGTTGTCAAGCAGTTGGTCGGCGAGAAATTGCATGGCGCCGTCCGATGCCCACGCCACGTGGGGCGTCAAGATGAAATTGGGGCGCCGCACGTCGAGCAACGGATGGCCATTCTTCGGCGGCTCCACTGTCAGCACGTCAAAGCCGGCGCCGGCGATGAGGCCTGAATTCAGCGCCTCGATCAACGCCGCTTCATCCACCAGGCCGCCGCGCGCGGTATTGATCAGCAAGACATTGCGTTTCATTTTGCGAAACGCGCTGCCGTCAATCAGGTTGCGGGTCGAGGGCAGCAGCGGGCAATGCAGCGATATGACATCGGATCGGGCCAACACCTGGTCCAACGGCGTGAACTCCACATCCGGCATCTTCGGCGGCGGATGATCGGCAAACAGCACGCGCATGCCGAAAGCGCGGCCGATTGCAGCGGTTCCCTGGCCGATCGCTCCTTCGCCGATGATGCCGAGCGTCGCGCCGTGCAAATCGCCGATGTCGTGGGTGAGAAGGCAAAACTGTTCCGATTTGTTCCATACGCCGGCCTCGACATCTTGCCGATAGCTGAGCAAGTTGCGGCGCAGAGCGAGAATCATCGCGAAGGCATGTTCGGGAACCGTGTGCACCGCATAGTTGCGAATATTCACCACCGCGATGCCGTGCGCATTGCAATAGGGGATATCCACCACGTCATAGCCAGTGGCGGCGACGGCGATCAATTTGAGCTTGGGCAGCTGCCGCAATGTCTCGGCGCGCATCGGCACCTTGTTGATGACGGCAATGTCGGCGCCTTGCAGCCGCGTCACGATTTCGGCAACGCCGGTCTTTTGGTGCTCTACGTATTCGGCCGGGAAGGCAAGCTTGCGGAGTGTCGCTTTGAGCGACGCCCGGTCAAGAAACACCACCCTCATCGTCAAGGTTTCCGCCAATGTGTCTGCGCGGCGGCGACGCCGCTGCCCGGCTCGATCTTTATCCCGAGGTCCAGCATCGCCATTTCTGAGCCGGCGATCGCGCCCAGCAGCATGAGTTCATTCAGATCCCCGACATGGCCGATGCGGAACAACTTTCCGGCGACCTTTGATAGACCGGCGCCGAGCGACAGATTGTAGCGCGAGTAGGCGCGGGCGATAACGGCGGCTGCGTCGATGCCCTCGGGGGCCATCACCGCCGTCACCGTATCCGAATACCACTCAGGCGCCGCCGCGCACACTTTCATTTTCCAGCCGTCGAGGACGGCGGCACGCGCGCCGCCGGCAAGGTAGCTGTGACGCCGGAACACATTTTCCAAACCTTCTTCGGCGAGCATGACGAGCGCCTCGCGCAAGGCGCACATCATCTGCAGTGACGGAGTGTAGGGAAAATAACCGGAGGCATTGGATCGAACCATGTCGCCGTAATCGAAATAGCAACGGCGCGATGCAGCGAGCTTGGCGGTCTCGAGGGCTTTCTGGCTGATGCAGGTGATGCCCAATCCTGCGGGCAGCATCATTCCCTTTTGAGACCCGCTGACGCACACATCCACGCCCCATTCATCCATGCGAAAGTCGATGCTGGCGAGCGCACTCACCGAATCCACCATGAGCAGGGCAGGATGCTTGACGCTGTCCATGGCGGCGCGGATGGCGGCGACGTCACTTCTCACACCGGTGGCCGTTTCGTTCTGGCACACCAATACCGCCTTGATGCTGTGGCTTTTATCAGCTTCCAAGGCCGCCAGGTGTTTGTCCACGGGCGCACCTTCGCCCCACGGCGTCTCGATCAAATCGACCTCGAACCCGAGTCGGCGCGACATCTCAGCCCACAAATGGCTGAACTGGCCGAAGCGCGCGATCAGCACTTTCGCGCCAGGATTGAGACAGTTGGTGAGTGCAGCCTCCCAGCATCCGGTGCCGGAAGACGGGAACAGGATCGGATGTCCGGCGACCGTTTTGAAAATCGGTTTCAAGCCGTCCAGACAGGCGCGCGTGAGCGCAGGGAAGTCGGGCGAACGATGATCCGCCGAGGCGACCGACATCGCGCGCAAAATGCGATCCGGAACGTTGGTCGGACCGGGGACAAACAAGAAATTTCGGCCTGCCATTCGCGATCTCCCGTAAACATGCGTCGATTATGCCGATATCGTGCGCGATTCTGACCCATCAAAGCGAACGAATAGCGGGTATCCTTGCGCGCCAGGGCGTTCTAGAAAATAGCGCTTTCAAGCGATTATACGCCTGCCGATTATGATATATGAGATATCAGGAGGGGACGATGCGAATTGCCATCGTGGGTCAAAAGGACTTCGGCAAAGCTGCCATGGAGGGCTTCGCCAAGCGGGGCCACATCATCGCCGGCGTATTCTGCTCGCCCGAAAAGCCGGGCGAGCCGCCGGATCCTCTGCGGGCTGCCGCTGAGCAACTCAGCATCCCGGTTCACGCGCTGCCTTCCCTGCGGGTTGAGGAGGCGCGCCAGGCGCTGCAAGCGCTCGATGTCGATCTGGCCGTCCTGGCTTACGTGCTGCAGTTTGTGCCGCAGGATTTCGCAACAATCCCGCGTCACGGAACGATTCAATTTCACCCGTCCTTGCTGCCGCGCTATCGCGGCCCGAGCTCGATCAACTGGCCCATCATCTTGGGCGATACCCGCACCGGACTGAGCATATTCCGACCGGTGGACGGGCTCGACGAGGGTCCCATCATCCTGCAGAAAGAGACGCCGATCGGACCGGATGAAACGGTCGGCAAAGTCTACTTTGGCAGGCTGTTTCCGATGGGCGTCGAGGCGCTATTGGAGGCGGCGGATATGGTCGTGAACGGCGGCGCGCAGGCCATTGCCCAGGATGAGTCTTGCGCGAGTTATGAGGGATGGTGCCGGGACGCCGAAGCGCGCATCAACTGGCACACGCATGTGGATCAAACGTACAACTTGATCCGCGGCTGTGATCCGGCACCGGGGGCCTGGACCTTGTTCAATCACAAGCGGCTGCAGCTGTATGACGTACGTAAACACCTGGCGCGCACATTCTCCCAGGTCAAAGGTCGCATCGGTGCAGTCACTGCGATCGACGAGAACTCAATCAGAATTTCGGCGCAGGGAGGCCAGATCGAGGTGTTCAAGCTGAGGATCGAGGGCGGCAAAAAACTGTCCGCGCCCCAATTCTGCGCCGAGACCGGTTTGGGGCTGGGCACCATCCTCGGCGCTTAGCTACCTGGCCTCATACGGTGAGCACGATCTTGCCGATGTGATTTGAAGATTCCATGAGCCGGTGCGCTTCGCCGGCCTCGGCCAGCGGGAAGGTCTTGAAAATGACCGGCCGTACTTTACCCGACTCGATCAACGGCCAAACGTTCTGACGCACGCCATCGGCGACCACCGCTTTCTGAGCCACCGTGCGCGACCGTAAAGTCGAGCCGGTCAGCGTCAGGCGTTTGAGCAAGATCATGCCCACGTTGATTTCGGCGCGCGAGCCGCCCAACAGCGAGATGGTGACGACACGGCCCTCAACCGCCGCGATGTCCAGATTCCGCTGCACATAGCTGCCTGCGACCATGTCGAGAGTGATGTCGACGCCGTAGCCTTTCGTCTCGGCGCGGATGACCTCGACAAAATCCTCGGTCTTGTAATCGATGCCGCGAGCGGCGCCCAGGGCTTCGCAGGCCCGCGCCTTCGCCGCAGATCCCGCAGTCGCGAAGACGCGCGCACCCCAGGCCTTGGCAAGCTGAATGGCGGTGGTGCCGATGCCGCTCGTGCCGCCGTGAATAAGAACCACATCTCCCGCTTTACATCGACCGCGCTCGAATAGATTGGTCCAAACGGTGAGAAATGTTTCCGGTAGCGCGGCAGCTTCGACCATGCTCAAGCCCTTAGGGATCGGCATCAGCAGGGGCGCCGCTGCAATGGCATAGGCGGCGTAGCCGCCGCCCGGCAACAACGAGGTCACCTTATCGCCCAGCGACACGCCTGAGACCTTAGGCCCGAGCGCGACGACTTCTCCGGCGACTTCCATGCCGGGCAGGTCCGATGCTCCAGGGGGCGGCGGGTAGCGGCCCTGGCGCTGCATGACGTCCGGTCTGTTGACGCCCGCGGCCTCGACGCGGATCAGCACTTCATCATCACCCGGTTTGGGCACAGGCCTCAGCGCAGTTTTCAACTGCTCGGGTCCGCCCGGCGCCGCGATCTCAACCACTGTCATTTCACCAGGCAAGCTCATTCGATTTCTCCACGCTGCGGCAAAAGCAAAAAAGGGGGCGGCCAATCTAGACGCCTGACAATAATTGGGCAAGGTGTCGGACAATTCCTACACGATTTTCCGAGGGCTGGCGCTTAGGATGTTTGGACTTTCGCCGATCGCTTTGACAAGCTTTCACGCCAGGAGATTCTCTAGAAAAGACCGGGCCAACGGCTTAATCTGCTGTCTGCTGTAGTCGCGGAAGGGATGATTAAATACTGCCTCGCGGCCGAGCTGAAGTGCGGCCCGGAGACCGACCATGGATCAGAATTCGTCCGCCACTTTAAAGTATGGCGCGAGGGCGCGAAATGGCGCCGCTAAAGCGCGCAGTGCAGAGGCGCGTACCTCCAAAGCGCGTACCGCCAGGGCGTCCGCAAAGACCGTTCCCAACGGCCACGACACCGGCACCGAGATCTACCAACACGAATTGCTCAATGCGCTCCACGCCATGCAGGCCGGAGATTTTTCAGTTCGCCTGCCCGGACATCAGACCGGCGTCGCCGGCAAAATCTGCGATGCCTTCAATACCATCGTTGCGGCGAACCAACGCATCGCCCAACAGCTCGAGCACGTCGGCGAGGTGGTCGGGCATCAAGGCAAGACGCGCACCCGGGTCCGTTTTGGACTCTCAGACGGCGCCTGGGCGGATATGGAGGGTTCGGTCAATGCGTTGATCGATGATTTGCTGTGGCCGACCACCGCGGTGACGCGCACGGTGTCGGCCGTCGCGCGCGGCGACTTGTTGCAGACCGTGCCGCTCGACGTGGGCGGCCGGCCGTTGCAGGGCGAGTTCCTGCGCTCCGCGAACATCGTCAACACGATGATCAAGCAGCTCAGCATTTTCACCTCGGAGGTCACGCGCGTGGCGCGTGAAGTCGGCACCGACGGCAAGCTTGGCGGCCAGGCGCAGGTTCGCGAAGTGACCGGCGTCTGGAAGGACTTGACCGAAAGCGTGAACTCCATGGCGTCGAATCTGACGGCGCAGGTCCGCAATATCGCAGAAGTCACCATCGCCGTTGCCAACGGCGATTTGTCGAAGAAAATCACCGTCGACGTGCGCGGCGAGATTCTGCAGCTCAAGGAAGCCATCAACACCATGGTGGATCAGCTGCGTTCATTCGCCTCCGAAGTGACGCGCGTGGCGCGCGAAGTCGGCACCGAAGGCAAGCTGGGCGGCCAGGCTCTGGTGCCGGGTGTCGCCGGCACCTGGAAGGATCTCACCGACTCTGTCAATGCGATGTGCGGAAATCTCACCGCACAGGTCAGAAACATCGCGCAGGTCACCACTGCCGTGGCGCGCGGCGACTTGTCGCGCAAGATCACGGTCGATGTCTCGGGCGAAATCCTCGAACTCAAGGAAACCATCAATACGATGGTCGATCAGCTCAACGCGTTTGCCGGAGAAGTGACGCGCGTGGCGCGCGAGGTGGGCACCGAAGGCCGCCTGGGCGGCCAGGCACAGGTGCCGGGTGTCGCCGGTACCTGGAAGGATCTGACCGACAACGTGAACTCCATGGCGTCCAATCTGACTGCGCAGGTCCGCAATATCGCCGAGGTGTCGACGGCGATTGCCAGCGGCAACCTGGCGAAAAAAATTACCGTGACGGTGTCGGGCGAAATCCTGGAGCTCAAGGAAACCATCAATACGATGGTGGACCAGTTGAACGCGTTTGCCTCGGAGGTGACGCGCGTGGCGCGCGAGGTGGGCACCGAAGGCCGGTTGGGCGGCCAGGCCAACGTGCTGGGGGTCGCCGGAACCTGGAAGGACCTCACCGAGAACGTCAATTCCATGGCCTCGAATCTGACCGGCCAGGTCAGAAACATCGCCGAGGTGACCACCGCCGTTGCCAACGGCGACCTGTCGAAGAAAATCACGGTCGACGTGAAGGGCGAGATCCTCGAACTGAAGGACACCATCAATACCATGGTGGACCAGTTGAACGCCTTCGCCGGCGAAGTCACCCGGGTGGCCCGCGAGGTGGGCACGGAGGGCAAGCTGGGCGGTCAGGCGCAGCTGAAAGGCGTGGCCGGCACCTGGAAGGACCTCACGGATTCGGTCAATTCCATGGCCTCAAACCTTACCGGCCAGGTGCGCAACATCGCGGAGGTGGCGACCGCCGTGGCGCAGGGCGACTTGTCCAAGAAAATCACCGTGACGGTGTCGGGCGAGATCCTGTTGCTCAAGGAAACCTTGAATACCATGGTCGATCAGCTGCGCTCCTTCGCCGGCGAAGTGACGCGCGTGGCGCGCGAGGTCGGCACGGAAGGCCGCTTGGGCGGCCAGGCGCAAGTGCCGGGCGTGGCCGGCACCTGGAAGGATCTGACCGACTCGGTCAATTCCATGGCCGGAAATCTGACCGCGCAAGTGCGCAACATCGCCGAAGTGTCCACCGCCATCGCCAATGGCGACCTGTCGCGCAAAATCACGGTCGATGTGAAGGGCGAAATTCTGCAGCTGAAAGAAACGCTCAACACCATGGTCGACCAGCTGAACCGGTTTGCCTCCGAGGTGACGCGCGTGGCGCGCGAAGTCGGCACCGAGGGCAAGCTCGGCGGCCAGGCCAATGTGCCGGGCGTCGCCGGCACGTGGAAGGACCTCACGGAAAACGTCAATTCCATGGCCTCGAACTTGACCGGCCAGGTGCGCAACATCGCCGAAGTGACCACGGCGGTGGCGCGCGGCGACTTGTCGCGCAAGATCACGGTCGATGTGAAAGGTGAAATTCTCGAGCTGAAGAACACCATCAACACCATGGTGGATCAGCTCAACGGCTTTGCGGGTGAAGTGACGCGCGTGGCGCGCGAGGTCGGCACCGAGGGCAAGCTCGGCGGCCAGGCGCAGGTGCCGGGCGTCGCCGGCACGTGGAAGGATCTCACCGACAACGTCAACTCGATGGCCGGCAACCTGACCGCACAGGTGCGCAATATTGCCGAGGTCGCGACGGCCATCGCCACCGGCGACTTGTCGCGCAAGATCACGGTGGATGTGCGCGGTGAAATTCTGCTGCTGAAAGAAACGCTCAACACCATGGTGGATCAACTCCGCTCCTTCGCCGGCGAAGTCACCCGCGTGGCGCGCGAGGTCGGCACCGATGGCCGCCTGGGCGGCCAGGCCGTGGTTCCCGGCGTCGCCGGCACCTGGAAGGACCTGACCGACAACGTCAACCTGCTCGCGGCCAATTTGACCACGCAGGTGCGAAACATCGCCGAAGTGACCACGGCCGTGGCGCGCGGCGACCTGTCGCGCAAGATCACGGTCGATGTGAAGGGCGAAATTCTCGAGCTGAAAAATACCATCAACACCATGGTCGATCAGCTCAACGGATTCGCCGGCGAGGTGACGCGCGTGGCGCGCGAAGTGGGTACCGAAGGGCGTCTCGGCGGCCAGGCGCAGGTGCCGGGCGTGGCCGGCACCTGGAAGGATCTGACCGATACGGTCAATGTGATGGCGGCGAACCTCACCGAGCAAGTCCGCGGAATCGTGAAGGTCGTGACCGCCGTGGCCAATGGCGACCTGAAACAGAATCTGACTGTCGCCTCCAAGGGCGAAGTGGCGGCACTGGCCGAAACCATCAACAACATGACCAACACGCTCGCCACCTTTGCCGACCAGGTCACGACCGTGGCCCGCGAGGTCGGGGTCGAGGGCCGGTTGGGCGGCCAAGCGAACGTGCCGGGCGCGGCGGGAACCTGGAAGGACCTGACCGGCAACGTGAATTTGCTGGCGGCGAATCTCACCACGCAGGTGCGCGCCATCGCCGAAGTGGCAACCGCGGTCACCAAGGGCGACCTGACGCGATCGGTGCAGGTCGAAGCGCGCGGCGAAGTGGCGGAGCTCAAGGACAACATCAATACGATGATCGGCAATTTGCGTCTGACCACGGATCGCAACACCGAGCAAGACTGGCTGAAGACCAATTTGGCGCGCTTCACCAACATGCTGCAGGGCCAACGCGACCTGACCACCGTGGGACGCATGCTGCTGTCGGAACTCGCTCCCTTGGTCGGCGCGCATCACGGCGTGATCTATCAGGTGCAGACCGGCGGCGCGGACCCGGCGCTGAAACTGCTGTCCGCGTATGCGGATGATGTGTTGAACGGCTATTCCGCCAATCTGGAACTCGGCGAGGGGTTGATCGGCCAGTGCGCGCGCGACGCGCGGCGCATGCTGATCACGGAGATGCCGTCCAGCGTGGTGCCGATCAGTTCGGGTCTCTTCCGGGCGCCGCCGCGCAATGCGATCGTGCTGCCGGTGTCCTTCGAAGGCCAGGTCAAGGCCGTGATCGAGCTGGCATCGCTGGGTGCGTTCACGGACCTGCAGATGTCGTTCCTGGAGCAGCTGACCACATCGATCGGCATCGTGCTGAACTCGATCGAGGCGACCATGCAGACGGAGGGACTGCTCAAGCAGTCGCAACAGCTCGCCACCGAGCTGCAGACTCAACAGCGCGAGTTGCAGCAGACCAACGAACAGCTCGAGCAGAAGGCGCAGCAGCTCGCGGACCGCAACGTCGAGGTGGAAGCGAAGAATCAGGAAATCGAGCAGGCGCGGCGCGCCGTGGAAGAGAAGGCCACCGAGCTGGCGCTCACCTCCAAATACAAATCCGAATTCCTGGCCAACATGTCGCACGAGCTGCGCACGCCGCTCAACAGCATTCTCATCCTCGGCCAGCAGCTCACCGAGAATCCGGAAGGCAACTTGAGCGGCAAGCAGGTCGAGTTTGCGCGCACCATTCACGGCGCCGGCACCGATCTTTTGAATTTGATCAGCGACATCCTCGATTTGTCGAAGATTGAATCGGGCACCGTGTCGGTCGAGGCGGAAGAGGTCTACTTCAATAATCTGCTCGACATGATCGGCCGGCCCTTCAGCCACGAGGCGGAAAATCGCAAGCTGCAGTTCGAGATCGCCATCTCGTCCGATTTGGAACGCAGCATCATCACCGACTCGAAGCGCCTGCAGCAGGTTCTCAAGAATCTCCTGTCCAACGCCTTCAAGTTCACCGCCGATGGCGGCGTGAAACTCAGCGTGTCGCCGGTTACGGGCGGTTGGAACGTCGATCATCCGATTTTGAAGCACGCGCCCTCGGTGGTGGCCTTCGAGGTCTCGGATACCGGCATCGGCATTCCGCCGGAAAAGCAGCGCATCATATTCGAGGCGTTTCAACAGGCCGATGCCGGCACCAGCCGCAAGTACGGCGGCACCGGGTTGGGATTGGCCATCAGCCGCGAACTCGCCAACCTGCTCGGCGGGGAAATTCAGCTGCGCAGCACACCGGGCGCGGGCAGCACATTCACGCTGTATCTGCCGCTCACCTACCTGGGCGGCGCATCGCTGCGGGCGCCCGCGGCCGCAGACAGCGCGCCGCCGGGCCACAGCGGCGCGCTGCTGCAAACGCGTCTGGTTGAACGGCCGATCGAACAGATGAGCGATGACCGCAACAATCTTGCGCCAAATGACAGCGTCGTGCTCATCGTCGAGGACGATCCGCACTATTCGCGCATCATGATTGATCTGGCGAAGGACGAAGGCTTCAAAGTGCTGGTGGCGCACCGCGGCGCGGATGCGCTGGCGCTGGCGCGCGCGCATCATCCGACCGCCATATCGCTGGATATTTTCCTGCCCGACATGCTCGGCTGGACCGTATTGAGCCAGCTCAAACAGGACCCAACCACCCGGCACATTCCCGTGCAGATCGTCACGCTGGACGAAGATCGCCATCATGGTTTGGCGCGCGGCGCGTTTTCCTTCGTGCAGAAGCCGACCACCACGGAAGGCTTGGAGAACGCGTTCGCCCGCATCAAAGGGTACGCGAAGTCGCGCCGCAAGCGGCTGTTGTTGGTCGAGGACAATGAGGCCGAGCGCCACGGCGTCACCGAGCTACTGGGTTCCGATGACATAGAAATCATGACGGCCGACACGGGGGCGAGCGCGCTGCTGCAGCTGCGCGACAACAGCATCGACTGCGTGGTGCTGGATCTGAAGCTGCCCGACATGTCTGGCTTCGAGGTGTTGGAGCGAATTCGCGACGACGCATCGCTTTGCGATATTCCGGTTGTGGTGTTCACCGGGCGCGAGCTTTCACCGGATGAGGACGCCAAGCTGCACACCATGGCGCGCAGCGTCGTGGTAAAGGGCGTGGAATCGCCCGAACGCCTGTTGGACGAGACGGCGCTGTTCCTGCATCGGGCCGTCGCCGACCTGCCGCAAGCAAAGCAACGCATGCTCGAACGCCTGCATAGCTCGGATGAGGATCTGATCCGGCGCACCGTGCTGCTGGTCGACGATGACGCGCGCAACATCTTCGCCTTGAGCAGCGTGCTCGAGCGTCGCGGCATGGAAGTGCTCACGGCCACGACGGGCAGCGAGGCAATCGCCGTGCTGGGGTCGCGCAGCGACGTCGCCATCGTGCTGATGGACATCATGATGCCCGGCATGGACGGCTATGAAACCATTCAGGCGATCCGTTCGGATGCGACCTATCGGCGCCTGCCGATCCTCGCGCTGACGGCCAAGGCCATGAAGGGCGACCGGGAGAAATGCCTCGAGGCGGGCGCGTCCGACTATCTGGCGAAGCCGGTCAACATTCAGCAGCTGATGTCGGCGCTGCGGATGTGGCTGCACCGCTGATCCAATTCATGAGCGCCACCGATAAAGTCAACATTTTGCTGGTCGACGATCAGCAGGCAAAATTGCTGAGCCATGAGGTCGTGCTCGCCGAGATGGGCGAGAATCTGCTCAAGGCCAGTTCGGCGCGCGAAGCCTTCGAATGCCTGCTGAAGAACGAAGTGGCGCTGATCCTCATCGATGTATGCATGCCGGATCTGGATGGGTTTGAACTGGCCACCATGATCCGCGAGCATCCGCGCTTTCAGAATACCGCGATCATCTTTGTGTCCGCGGTCATGCTGGCGCACCTCGACCAGTTGCGCGGCTACAAGTTGGGCGGCGTCGACTACGTGCCGGTACCGGTGGTGCCGGAATTGCTGCGCGCGAAAGTCCGGGTATTCGTCGATCTGTATCGAAAAACCCGCCAGCTCGAGCAATTCAACGCGGATCTCGAGCGGCGCGTGGAGGAGCGCACCGCGGAATTGCGCAAACTCAACGAGGAATTGGAGCTTCGAATTGAAGAGCGCACCCGCGAACGCGAGCTGGCGCTGGCGCAATTGTTCGAGGCGCAAAAAATGGATACGATCGGCCGCCTGACCGGCGGCGTCGCGCATGACTTCAATAATTTGCTGATGGCAGTGCTGGGCAGCTTGAGTTTGTTGGAAAAGAAACTGCCGGACGATCCGCAGATCCGGCGGCTGCTGCAGAATGCCATTCAGGGCGCGGATCGCGGCAAGGCATTGACTCAGCGTTTATTGGCCTTTTCGCGCAAGCAGGAACTCAAACCGCAGGCTGTGGACTTTGCGCTGCTGGTCAACGGCATGGAAGAACTCCTCAAGCGCGCCGTTGGCCACGGCATCGCCTTCAGCAGCGAATTTTCCGACGATTTGCCGCCGGTTCTGGTGGACGCCAATCAGCTCGAATTGGCGTTGCTCAACGTCGCCCTGAACGCGCGCGACGCCATGCCGGATGGCGGCAGCGTAAAGATCAGTGCTCGACTGTCCCTGGTAGCCCTGACGGCATCCACCGACAGCCGGCTCGGCACAATCAACGTGCGCGGTCTCGACGCCGACAGTCCGCCCCTGCCGCCGGGCGAATACATCCGAATCACCATCATCGACACCGGCGTCGGCATGGATCACTTGACGCTCGCCAAAGCCACGGAGCCATTCTTCACGACCAAGGGCCCCGGCAAGGGCACGGGACTCGGCTTGTCCATGGTGCAGGGCCTGGCGGCGCAGTCCGGCGGATTGCTGCGTATTCACAGTGAGCCCAATGCGGGCACGGTGGTCGAATTGTGGCTGCCCAGGGCCAGCACGGCGGCCGCCGCGCATGTGCGCGCGCCCGAATCGACCGGTTCGTTCCGTGCAACCACCGAGCCCTGCACGGTGCTCATCGTCGATGATGACACGCTGGTCATGACCGGCACGGCGGCAATGATTTTGGACCTTGGCCACACGGCAATCGAAGCGCATTCGGGCGCTGAGGCACTCGAGTTGTTGGGCTCGGGCGTCAAGGTAGATGTGGTTTTGACCGATCATGCGATGCCGGCGATGACCGGATTGCAGCTCGCCGAGTCCATTCACACCCGATTTCCGGGATTGCCGATCATTCTGGCGACCGGTTACGCGGAGTTGCCGGTCGATCCTTCCACATTGGGCATCGCACGGCTGGCGAAGCCGTGCACGCAGTACGAGATCGCCGCGGCGATTCATAACGCAATGCGGAGCGAGCGACGCCGGGAAGCTAGTGGCTTTGCCGGGATCGGGCCCTTAAGCTTTGCGGGATGAGGATTTGCATTTTTGGAGCGGGCGCAATCGGCGGCTACCTGGCTGTGGAGCTGGCGCTCTCCGGTCAGGAGGTATGCGTCGTCGCGCGCGGCGCGCATCTTGAGGCCATTCGGCAACGCGGACTGACGCTCAAAATCGGCGGCGTGCAGAAAGTCGCCAAAGTGGCAGCCCACTCCGACGCCGGCGCGTTCGGCCGCCAAGACGTCGTGATCTGTGCCCTCAAGGCGCATCAGGCCTTCCAGAATGCGGCAGCGTTTGCGCCGCTGCTCGGGCCCGACACGCGGGTGGTGACTGCCATGAACGGCATACCATGGTGGTACTTCTATCAGAGCCGCGGACCGTTCGAGGGCCGGCATCTGAAGTCCGTGGATCCTGGCGGCCGCCAATGGAGCATCATCGGACCGCAGCGCGCCATCGGCTGCGTGGTTGAGCCCGCGTGCGAAGTCATTGCTCCCGGCGTCATTGCGCATCACCAGTTCAACCGCTTCATCATCGGCGAGCCAGACGGCAGCAACTCGGCACGGGTGCAGGAGCTCAGCAAGGTGTTGACCGCGGCAAGCTTCGACGCACCGATACGCGACAACATTCGCTGGAATATTTGGTTAAAGCTCTGGGGCAATGTTTGCTTCAACCCCATCAGCGCGCTCACCGGCGCAACCCTGGGGACCATGACCGGCGCTCCGGATCTGCGAGCCCTGTGCCGGGCCATGATGCAGGAAACCCGGGCGGTCAACGAGGCGCTCGGCATCCGTATTCCGGCTGATATGATGGATCGGCGGCTTGCGGGCGCCGCATCGGCGACCGATCATAAGATGTCGATGCTGCAGGATTTGGAACGGGGCCGGAGTTTGGAAATTGACGCACTGGTCAGCGTGGTGCAGGAGCTCGGCCGGCTCACCTCGGTGCAGACACCGCTGATCGATGCCGTGCTGTCCCTGATCAAGGAACGAGCCCGGGGTGCCGGACTCTATAGTGAACTCGCATTGTAATAGCTTAAGGGTAGTATCGCGCACATGAAAACGGCCTACATCACCCATGCAGATTGCCTGCGCCACGAGATGGGCGCAGGGCATCCGGAATGCCCCGATCGGTTGAACGCGGTCAACGCAGAGATGCGCTCGTCCGGAATGCTGGATGAATTGCGCGTGCTCGAAGCGCCGCTGGCCCGCGCCGAGGATTTAAAGCGGGTGCATCGCGCGGGTTACGTGGACGCGATCTTCGAGAACGCGCCCGCCGAAGGCTACGTGCAGCTGGATCCTGATACGGCGATGAATCCGCACAGCCTCGCCGCCGCGCAACGCGCCGCCGGCGCCGGCGTGCTGGCGGTGGATGAACTGATGGCCGGGCGCTCGGACAATGCATTCTGCGCCGTGCGTCCCTGCGGTCACCACGCCACCCAAGTCCGCTCCATGGGCTTCTGCATTTTCAACAACATCGGCGTGGCGGCCGCCTATGCGCTGGAGAAGAAGGGTCTCGAGCGCGTCGCGATCATCGACTTCGATGTGCATCACGGCAACGGTACGGAGGACATGTTCAGTCCCCCGCACTGGCACAAGCGCGTGTTGATGGCGAGTTTTTTTCAGCATCCGTTTTACCCCTACAGCGGCACCTGCCAACCCGGCGCCGAACATGATCAACATTCCCCTGGCCGCCGGCAGCGGTGGGGCGGCGGCGAAGAAAGCCGTGGAAGCGCATTGGCTCCCGGCGCTCGAGAGTTTCAAACCGCAGATGATTTTCATTTCCGCCGGATTCGACGCGCACAAGGAAGATCTGCTGGGCGGTATGGCGCTGATCGAAGCCGACTACGCGTGGATGACGCGTGAATTGAAGCAGGTGGCCGCACGACATTCGCAGGGACGCATCGTCTCCATGCTGGAGGGCGGCTACAATTTGTCGGCCCTGGGCCGCAGCGCCGTCGCCCACGTCCGGGCGCTCTCGGAAGACTCGACGGCTCAAGGCTCGCCGGCTTAGAGAGTAGAGTCGGCCGACGCTCTCGGCCACGCACACCGGCTTGGGCTGAGCCCTCGCGTTCAACGCTCACTTCGGTGATCAGCTGCACCCCGCCTTCGATGGGTTCGAAGGCCAGCAGCTTGAAATGCGCCCGCAGGCGGCTGTTGACGGGAACAGGCGCCGGAAAGCGCACGCGATTCAGGCCGTAGTTGACCGACATGCGCGCACCATTGACCTTGTGCGAACTGCGAATGAAAAGAGGCAGCAGGCTTAAGGTCAAAAAGCCATGCGCCACCGTGGAGCCGAACATGCCCGCCGCGGCGCGCACCGGGTCGACGTGAATCCATTGATCATCGCCCGTGACGGCTGCAAATTGATCGATCCGGCTTTGATCGATCGCTGACCCAGTCGCTGACCCCAATCGGGGAACCGACCAGCGCCTTCAGTTCTGCTACATTTTGATAGGTTTTCACAACGGGCCTCGTGCTACGTCATGATCGCACACTTGCGGCGCGGCGCCCTGGAAAACCGGCTTTTCGGCCTCATTTATATACGCTACGCGAAATTTTAAAGGACATTTGTGAATAAATCCGTGTTGGGTGTTTATCCGGGTCCGAAGGCTCATTGGGTCGGTGACGGCTTCCCGGTTCGAAGCCTGTTCAGCTACGACCAATTGGGGCGGCATATCAGCCCGTTTCTGTTGCTTGACTACGCCGCGCCGACCGTATTTTCACCCGCAGCGCGCCCGCGCGGAGTGGGCGAACATCCGCATCGAGGCTTCGAGACCGTGACAATCGTCTATCAGGGCGAAGTCGCGCATCGAGATTCCGTGGGCAACAGCGGCGTGATCGGTCCGGGCGACGTGCAATGGATGACGGCCGCCGCGGGGATCTTGCATGATGAGTTTCACTCGCCCGAATTCATGCGGCGCGGCGGCGAGTTGGAAATGGCCCAGCTTTGGGTGAACCTGCCCGCCAGGCACAAAATGACGCCGCCTCGATACCAAAGCCTTCTCAGCGCGCAGATCCCGCAGGCATCACTGCCCAAGGGCGCCGGCACGCTGCGTGTCATTGCCGGCAGTTACTCGGGATTGCAGGGACCCGCGGCCACTTTCAGCGAGCTCAATGTCTGGGACGTGCGGTTGCGATCGGGAAAAGAAATCGCGCTGTCATTGCCCCAAGACCACGCCGCGGCGATTGCGGTGCTGCGCGGCGCCGTCACGGTAAACGGGTCGCGCCAGGCTCGGGATGCCGAACTCATTCTCCTGGAGCGAAGCGGCACCGAGATCCGCGTGAGCGCGGCGGCCGACAGCACGATCCTGGTATTGAGCGGTGTCCCCCTTGACGAGCCCATCGCAGGATACGGACCTTTCGTCATGAATACTCGGCAGGAGATCGAAACGGCGATGAATGATTTTCGGCTCGGAAAATTTGGCCAAATGCCGCCGCTCATCACCGCTGATCTCGCTGTTGCCGGGGCGTCTTAAGCGCCGCAGCGCCCGAGGGGAGGTCGACACTCGGTAATGTGACAGACTCCCTGCCAAGAACTTTGGTGCGCAGGAACCGCGGTGCTATGCTCAGTGTCGTAGGATTAAGGCGGTTTTTCGGGGCAGACGATCGACGACGACATAACGACGTTGCAGCGTTGAGGCGGGCACTTGAAAGCGAAAATACGGGTTTCTTTGCTTGGGGCATCGATTGTAGCCGCCGCGCTGGCCGGTTGGCCGGTTTGGACCGGAGCTACCGCCCCTGAAGTGTCTCCGCCGACCGCGCCCGTTGCCGATCCCATCGATGAGCTGACGGAAGTCATGGTCGAAGCGCGCGAGCCGCGCTACGTATCGCCGACGCGCCGCGACCAGATTGGCCGCATTTGGGCGCCGGTGATGATCAATGGACGGGGACCCTTCCGCCTGGTGCTCGACACCGGTGCAAGCCACAGCGCGATTACCGCCCTGGTTGCCTTGGCGCTCGGCATCCCGACGGATCGATCGCCGCCGGTCATACTGCGCGGCGTGACCGGATTTGCCACCGTGCCGACCATTCGAGTGGATACCTTGAGCGTCGGCGATATCGCGGTCGATCAGGCGATTCTTCCGATTGTTCCGGACGCACTCGGGGGCGCGGAAGGCGTGCTCGGTTCCGAAGGGCTGCTCGGCAAGCGAATCTTCATCGATTTTCGCCATGATCGAATCAACATCGCCTACTCGAAGAATGAGCGGGCGGGCCCGGGGTTCATCAGCGTGCCGTTCCATTCGTTGCGCGGTACGCTGGTGGTCGTGGACGCGTTTGTCGGCCAGGTGCGCTGCAAGGCCATCATCGACACGGGCGGTCAGGTGACGATTGCCAATATTGCATTGAAGGAACAGCTGTCGCGCATAGGCGCCCAGCCGCGCTCCAAAATCGACACCATCATCGGCGCCACCAAGGACATACAAAGAGGCGAGCTGATGGACACGCCGGCCATCGGCCTCGGGGCCATCACCATTCATGATCCCGGCGTGACGTTCGGCGATCTCTATATTTTCAAGCAATGGCGGCTCACCAGCGAGCCGGCGATTCTGATCGGCATGGACACACTGGGCCTGCTCGACACGCTCATCATTGACTATCGCCGCCACGAGTTGCAGCTGCGAATGTTGAACGCCGGCTAAGCCAAAGGTCGAAATGATGATTAACAAACCAGTCGTTGGCGTCGCCGCCTTGGTATTCGTCCTTGCGGCGGTCGGCGTCTATTACCTGCGCAGCCGCAATCAGCCGCTGCCCGCTGCGCCGAGCCCGCCGGTTGCGGCCGCACCCTCGAGCGCCGAGCCGGGCATTGCTCATCCCCTGCCGGCGGGCGCCGGCAATGCGGCGGCGGCTGCGCCGTTGCCGGAACTGGCGGAGAGCGATGCCCCGTTGCGGGACGCACTCGGCCAAATCAGCAGCGCAGATGCGGTCAAGGATTTTCTTACGCCGCAGGATCTGGTTCGCAAGATCGTCGTGACCATCGATAACCTGCCGCGCCAGAAGGTTGCGGTGGATAAGCGGCCCGCCAATCCGGTGGCGGGCTCGTTCCTCGCCAATGGCGATGAATTGCATGCCAGCCTCGATCAGCACAATTTTGACCGCTACAAGCCGATGGTGGCGGCGGTCAGCAAACTCGACGCCAAGCAATTGGGCGCGCTGTATATTCACTACTATCCGTTGTTTCAGGAGTCCTACCAGAACCTGGGTTATCCCAACGGTTATTTCAACGACCGGCTGGTGGAAGTGATCGACAACTTGCTGGCGACGCCGGAACCGAAAGGGCCGATTGAACTCGTGCGGCCCAATGTCATGTACACGTATGCGGATCCTGCTCTCGAGAGCCGCTCGGCCGGGCAGAAATTGCTGATTCGAATGGGACCGGAGAACGCCAAGGCGATCAAAGAGAAGCTGACTGAGCTCCGGGCAGTGATCACGGCGGGACAGCTCAAGCATTAGCCACCGCCGATTGATCCAATGGTTTGAAGCTTGCGACGAACGATTTCATAAAAAAAGCAGGGGAGAACGCAATGGCTACCACGTCCGCAGATGCCGGACTGCCGAATGGTGCGGCAGCGGCGCAGAGTAAATGGCTCGTCATCGGGGCCTCATCGTTGGGCACGGTATTTGAGTGGTACGATTTTTATCTCTACGGCCTGGTCGCGAGCATACTCACCGCGCAATTTTTCTCCGGCGTCAATGAAGTCACCGGTTACATCTTCGCGTTGGCCGCCTTCTCGGCGGGATTTGCGGTACGGCCGTTCGGCGCGTTGGTATTCGGACGTCTCGGCGATTTGGTCGGCCGCAAGCACACCTTCCTCATCACCATGGGGATCATGGGCGCGTCGACGTTTGCGGTCGGACTGTTGCCGAGCTACGCGAGTGCCGGCGTACTGGCGCCGATTCTGCTGCTGGCATTGCGTCTTCTGCAGGGACTGGCACTGGGCGGCGAGTACGGCGGCGCGGCGACCTATGTTGCCGAGAATTCGCCGCAGGGAAAACGCGGCCTGTACACCAGCTTCATTCAAACCACCGCGACCGTCGGACTGTTCGCTGCATTGATCGTCGTCATCGTGACCCGCACCAGCATGGGGGAGGAGGCCTTCAAGGCGTGG
Source organism: uncultured Gammaproteobacteria bacterium (assembly GCA_963731465.1). Lineage (GTDB taxonomy): Bacteria > Pseudomonadota > Gammaproteobacteria > Steroidobacterales > Steroidobacteraceae > Bog-1198. The sequence goes on along the minus strand of CAVSVK010000009.1, from coordinate 144,000 downwards.
GGCTGGCGCATACCGTTCCTGATATCGGTCGTCCTGCTGGCCGTTTCGCTGTGGATTCGGATGCAGCTTGCCGAGAGCCCGGTGTTCGTCAAGATGAAGAACGCCGGAACGACCTCGAAGGCGCCGCTCTCCGAGGCCTTCGGACGCTGGCCCAACCTGAAGATCGCGATCATCAGCTTGTTTGGCGCGGTCATGGGGCAGGCGGTGATCTGGTACGCCGGACAGTTCTACGCCTTGTTCTTTCTGGAGCGCACACTCAAGGTCGATGGCGCCACAACGAATATTCTGATTGCGATCGCGCTGGTGCTGGCCACGCCGGGCTTCATCCTGTTTGGCTGGCTCTCGGACAAGATCGGCAGAAAACCCATCATCATGGCGGGCTGCTTGCTCGCGATGCTGACGTATATGCCGCTTTTCGGTGCGCTTACCCACTACGCCAATCCGGCGCTGTATGCGGCCCAAGCGGCGGCGCCGGTCACGGTCGTCGCGGATCCGAAGGAGTGTTCCTTTCAGTTCGATCCCATCGGCAAGAAAGCATTCGACTCAACTTCCTGCGATATTGCGAAGAGGTTTCTGACCAACGCCAGCGTAAGTTATAAGAGCGAAGATGCTCCGGCAGGAAGCGTGGCGAAGATTCGCAGCGGCGATGCCACTTTTGAGGCGCCTGATCCGAGAGTGGTCAAAGGTTCGGATCGAAAGACAGCCATTGCAGCGTTCCAAAAGCAGGTCAAGGGAGCGCTGTCGGCCGCAGGCTATCCCGACAAAGCGAATCCGGCCGCCGTCGATAAACCCATGGTGGTGCTGATCCTGTTCATTTTGGTGCTGTACGTCACCATGGTCTATGGACCCATTGCAGCAATGTTGGTCGAATTGTTTCCGGCGCGCATTCGCTACAGCGGCATGTCATTGCCTTATCACATCGGCAATGGCTGGTTTGGCGGCTTCCTGCCGCCCACCGCATTCGCCATTGTGGCTGCGACCGGCAATGTCTACAACGGGCTTTGGTATCCCATCGTGATTGCCGGCATTACACTGGTCGTAGGGTTGCTGTTCTTGCCCGAGACGTTCAAGCGGTCCATCGACGCTTAGCAGCCGACCCGCGGCTGAAGTTGGCCCAAGACGCCGTCGCAGATCCGCGACGGCGTTCTCATTTGCGTTACATTCCCTTCACAGTCATAGCCGACCCGCGAATTGTGACGTTATGCGTTCTGTAAACCGCGTACTTTTGCGTACGCTCATGCATAACCATCAAAATGGCGGGTGACCATGTCTATCAAACACACATTGAATTCCAGGCTGCCGCTGGCCGGCGCCGCAGTGATCCTATCCGCTGCGACGCTGCTGGGAGGCTGCGTGGTGCGTACGGTGGTGGCCGCACCGCCGCCGCCGCGCGTTTATGCACAGCCTGCGCCGCCGCCCCCACCGCCGGCCTATGCCGAACCGGCTTATTCCGAGCCGGCGGCCGATGCCGAAGTCACGGCTCAGGAAGCGCCGCCTCCGCTGCCCGACTATGAGCAGCCGCCATGTCCCGAGGATGGCTACATGTGGACGCCCGGATACTGGGGCTGGGGCGGGGGTGGGTATTACTGGGTGCCGGGAACCTGGGTGCAGCCGCCGCAGGTTGGCGTGTTGTGGACGCCGGGATACTGGGGCTTCATGGGCGGGGTCTACCGCTTCCACGTCGGCTATTGGGGCCCGCACATCGGCTACTACGGCGGTGTGAATTACGGCTTCGGCTATGTGGGCGTCGGCTTTGCCGGCGGCCGCTGGGTCGGCAATTCATTTGCCTACAATCGAACCGTCATGAACGTGAATGTCACCAACGTTCACAACACGTACAACGAAACGGTCATCAACCGGGTCTCGGTCACCAAGGTGAGCTACAACGGTGGACCTGGCGGCACGGCCGCGGTACCCACGGCGCAGGAGCGAGCTTGGAGCGGAGAGCATCACGTACCGCCGACTGCCATGCAACACCAGCACGTGCAAGAGGCTTTCCGGAATCCTGCCTTGAGCGCCAGAACCAACGGCGGTCATCCGGCGATTGCAGCAACCCCGCGGCCGGCGGCATTCAATGCGCCGGGCGTTGTGGGGGCCCACGGCGCGAACATGTCGCCGAGCGCCGCGCAACATGCCGGTCAGGCAGCGCAGTTTGGGCGGCAGAACGGCGGCCAACGCTTCGGGCAACCGGGGCAACCCGGACAGCCGGGCGGCGCGCAACGCGGCGGACAACCGGGGCAACCCGGACAGCCGGGCGGCGCGCAACGCGGCGGACAACCGGGGCAACCCGGACAGCCCGGCGCCGTGCAACGCGGCGGACAACCCGGCCAGCCGAACAACTTCGTGCGTACGCCGGGCCAACCCGCCGGTGGGGTTCATGCGCAGGGCCAGCCAGGTCAGCCTGGCAGCGCAAGGCCTGCGCCCAAGCAGCCGAAGGTCGAGCGCCCCAAGCCCGAGGAGAAGCGGGGCGAGCACGAGAAGTAATCGACAAGCGCATGTCTGCAAGAACGGCCGAGCTTCACTCGGCCGTTCTTGTTTGAGCGCCGCGATTATTTCCCGGCCGCCGAGACCACCGGCAAATCCACGAAGCTCGCGTTGGATGCACCATCGAAAATCTTGATGGTCGCTTTTTTGTAGTCGCCGGGCTTCGCGAAAAAGATATTGTCAACATACGTCTGCGGGTTTCGGTCGTACAACGGAAACCAGCTCGATTGCACCTGCACCATGATGCGGTGTCCGGGCAAGAACACGTGATTCACAGTCGGCAACGCGAAGCGGAAAACCTGTTTCTGATCCGCAGGAATCGGCTTGGGGTTGCTGAAGGAATCCCGGTAGCGGCCGCGCAGGATATCGGCTGAAACCATCAATTGGTATCCGCCCATTTTCGGCTCGCGTCCGACCTGGTCAGGGTAGACATCGATCAACTTCACCACAAAGTCGCCGTCGCTGCCGCTGGTGGACGCGATGAGATTGGCAACGGGTTCGCCGCTGATTTTCACTGGTTGGCCAAGCACCGGCGTGGAGAAACTCAAAACGTCGGTCCGCGAGCCGACATCGCGCTGATCGCTCACCAGCCAGGTCTGCCAGCTCTTTGCGCCTTCCTCGCCGGCGATGTGGACGGGACGCGGAATGATAAGGCACCGGCTTTGCCGGGTCCGACACATAGGAATCAAAATCCGGGGCCGCCGCGGCGCGCGAACCCGCCTCGAGGACACCGCCCAAACGTAGCCTGCCGCCGTTTTGCAAGAAAAGCTTTTGCGTGGCGATGCTGCAGCCGGAACTGCAGCCGCTGGGCCAGGTGGAAAGCTGCTCCCAGCGGTTCGTGCCGGTCTCGAACGCAGTGACCGGCGCCAGGTTGAGCGGCGGCGCGTCGTCCTTCAGATAATGGTCAAAAAACGGCCGCAACAGATGCTTGCGGAAGTATTCGGCGGTGTCGCTGCCGAACCGGAGCGCTCCGATGGCGCTGCCGTCGAGCCGCTGCTGGTGATGGAACCACGGGCCGATGACCAGATAAATGTTCGACGTATCGGCTTGTTGTGCTTTGAGCGCCTTGTACAGCGCGATATTGCCGTAGATGTCCTCCTGGTCCCACAGGCTGTGGACGAGCATCGTCGGCACAGTGACGTGCTGCTTGGCCAGGATCTTATCCATGGCCTGGTCCTGCCAGAATTCATCATAAGCGGGGTGGCTCATGAGCTTGGCTGCGAATCCGACTTGTTCGAGGCCATGACGGCGCGCCATCTCGCCGGCCGAGCCCGCGCTCAGCCAAGTGTCGTAATCATCGTAGTGGTCGGTCCACCAGGGAATGTCGCTGCCGCGCGTGGCCTCCTGATCGTGCGCGTAGGTCAGGCTGTCCTGCCGAAATGCGCCCTTGTGAAACCAATCATCTCCCATCCAGCCATCGACCATGGCATTGATCGGAATGGCCGCGCGCAGCGCCGGGTGCGGGTGCACCAATGCCATCAGCGATGTGAAGCCATCGTATGAGATCCCGAGAATGCCGACCTTGCCGTTGGTCTCCGGAATATTCTTGATCAGCCAGTCGATCGTGTCGTACGTGTCGGTCGAATGATCGACCGCGGTGGGATTCAAAGGGCCATGCAGCGGCCGGGTCATCACATAGTCGCCTTCCGAACCATGCTTGCCGCGCACATCCTGCACCACGCGGATGTAGCCGCCGTTAAGTACGGCGTCGTCCGCGACGTCGTTGCTGTCGAGCAGCGCGTCCAGGTGGGCGCTCACATCCTTTTCAATGCGTGAAGTTGCGCCATAGGGCGTGCGGCTGAGGAGAATCGGCGCGCGATGCGCGCCGCGCGGAATGAGGATGACGGTCTTCAGCTTCGCGCCGTCGCGCATCGGAATCATTTCCTCACGCTTGGCGTAGTCAAAGGTTTCCACACGCGGCACGAAGGTCGTGGGTATCTCGCTGGGCAACGTTTGTTGCGCCACGACGGGCGCGGCCAACGCCGCCAACGCGGTCAGCAACGCGCCGCTGCCGCAGGATATGAATCGTCCGGCCGCGCGCCGGCTAAATGATGGCATCGGTGAACTCCGCAGAATGGCGTGATTTTTGGAACGCGAATAGTGCGGCATCAAAGCGCGGTGCGCAACGAACGTCCTTGAGATCCGAATGGGTCCACTGCAAGTTAGCAGGCCAACGATTAGCCCTCTACCGGTCGCGCCGGGGGCCGCCGGCCGGCCATCGGGGTGTTCTTGCGGTGAAGATGGGTAGGGGGCATCATCAGACGCATAGCACGCTCGAGGGTTGGACAGGAGAGCAGACCCATGAATTCCTTGTCGTTCACCGTATCCGACGCAGTCGCCACCTTGACGTTGCAGCGTTCAGCATGCAGCAACGCAATCGATATCACCGTCATTCGCGCGATTCATCTTGCGCTCGATCAAATCCAAAAAGGCGAGGGCGGCGCAAAGGCTGTGGTCATCACCGGCAGCAACGACGTCTTTTGCAGCGGACTGGACCTTCACTCCATCGATCTGAAATCAGCAGAGGCCCGCCAGCGCGCACATTTTGAAATGCGGCGCTTCATGGATCCGTTGATTCTGCGGCTGAGCGGATTTAGATTTCCGATTGTTGCGGCGATCAACGGCGCCGCGGTGGGAGCCGGCATGAGTCTTGCGCTCGCCAGCGACATCCTCATCGCGGCGGACAACGCCTATTTCCTGCCGTCGTTCGCGCGTCTGGGCCTGGTGCCCGATGCCGGAATCACCTTTCACCTGGCCCGCCGCATTGGCGCAGGCCGTTCCCTGTCTTCGTTGATGCTCGCGGAAAGAATCGATGCCAGGACGGCCCTTGAATGGGGCCTGGTCTATTCAGTGGTTCCCGCCGCCGAACTTCTCGCGCGCGCGCAAGCCGTGGCGCACCGCCTTGCCACAGGACCCTGCGCGGTTCTCGGGCAAATTCGCACGCTGCATACCTCCACATTCGACAATTCCCTGCAGGAACAACTGCGTGCCGAACGCAGCGCGCAGGAGATGTCGCTCGAAAACCAGGATTGCGTTGAAGGCGTGCGCGCGTTTTTCGAGAAGCGCGAGCCTAATTTTTCCGAACACTAGGGACGGAATTCCCGGTCACCGCGGCGCTGCCGGTCGCCGCGGCGCCGCCGGGTTTCGCTGTAATCGCAATGCGGATCGCGGACAGCGGCGCGCGATCATCGAAGGGCTGCGTCAGCGGGTCGGCCGGCACCCCCAGCAAGGTCCATAACAAATCGAGATCGGGCGTTTGCGGTGTCGCGCGGATTTGCTGGTATAGCCCGTACATCGCGTGGGTTCCGGTCGCCGCGTCGCCGATTCGAAGCACGTCCCCGATATTGCTCTCGAAGGCATAGCCTCCGGTCTCTTTCAGGATTGCCCGCAAGGCCGTCTGCAGACCGACGCGATTGGCGGTTTGCTCGCGTATGGCAATGTCGGCCTGCAGGCAGAAAAGCGCGCCTCCCCAGTACGTACGTCCCCATGAGGAGGTTTGATCCATTCCGCCTTCGCCGGCACGCGGCAGTCCCTTGGGCATGGAGGTTCGGTCCTCGGCCCAGACATCGGCGATTGCCCGGTTGCCATCCTGCGCCCGAGCAATCCCTTCGACATAGGTCGCGAGACCTTCAGCGAGCCAGTCGTGGGTTTTGCCGACTTCAGGCAGCGCAAGGTGCACCATTTCGTGCACCAGAACCCAATCGGCTGCCAACGTCTCGGCAGTGGTTTCGCGGCCCACGCGCAATTGAATCATCAATCCCCCGTCATTGGTGGTGCGCCCGCCGTTGACGCCGCTGCCATCCATTCCCCGCAGTCGAATGACCACCAACGGCGCCGGAAATTGGCCGTAATAGTCCGCGACAATGTGCGCCGAACGGTCGATCCAGGTGCGCAGCCGCGGCTGCTGCCTTTTGAGCGCATCATCGTCCAAATTGATGCAAATCAGGGACTCGCTGAGCTGCAATTGCATGCTCGCCGGTTGCGGGCACGCGGCATGGCTGATGCTGCAAAACAAAGTCAAAACAGCGGCGGTGACGAACCATGCTGAGCGCACTTGAGACTCCTCAATCATTCAACCGCCGCGGGCCGCTGAGGTGCCGGCTGCCGCAAACGAAAAATCGCAATCGCTCCTCGGCCGCCTTGGTCAATCCGATGCGGACGCTCGCCCCGATGGAAGCGACTTTGTGGCCATCGCTGCCGATCCAAAGTTGCTTATCGTCAAATAGATTCAACCCATCGTGGCGCAGGTCAACCCGCAGCGCCGCAGTCAAGCGCCCCGGCCCGCGCGTCAAGTCGCCCGGCTTGACATGGCTGGCATTGCGCTGCATATGTTCGGTACCGAACACCGGCTCGAGCGCGCGCAGCAGCACGCCGGAACCAATTCCGCCGGGTTCGCTCGAAACATTCAGCAGATACGACGTTCCATAGCAGAGGTACACATAAGCATGGCCGTGTTCGAGGAATAAAGAGCGATTGCGCGGTGTTATCCCACGAAATGCGTGACAGGCGGGGTCATCCTGCAAATAGGCCTCGGTTTCCACGATCCGGCCGGCGGCAATGCCGCCGCTGAATTGGCGCACCAGAACTTTGCCGAGCAAAGCCCGGGCGAGTTCGACCGTATCGGACGGCACGCCGGCACGCGTGATTCGCTTTATGGATTTCTCAATCTTGCGCGAAGCTTGCCGGGCGATGATAGTCTCCTGCACTCATCCGATAATCACTAAAATAAGCAAACTCGATTCTTAAGGGACAGCAGCATGTTAAGCGCTCAGGCCATCAAGAATCACCATTCCGATATCTTTACATTTTTGCACGGCAACCTGGAATCGGCCGCCGCGCACTGCCACGTGCCCGAGGAAGCGCAGCGCCAAAGTCTGGTGTATGTCACTGATGCTGCGCAACTTTGTGAGGCGCGGCGCCATAAGCCCGCCATTCTCATCATCCATGCGAATATGGCCGATCGTCTCTGCGCCACGGCGGATGCGGAGAGCTGCTGTTTTTCGGTCAGGAATATTTCCATGGGGATGGCGGTTCTTCTCAAGTACTTCGACAGCAAAGCGGGCCGCTTCACGCAGTGGGGCGAGCGGCATCCGACCGCAGTGGTGCACCGCGATGCATTCCTCGGGAAGGGGGTATTTCTGGGTCCGTATTGTGTGATCGGGGCGGGCGCGAATATCGGGGACGGCTGTCTGATCGGCGCTCACACGGTCGTGGAGAACGGCGCCAAAATCGGCGCGCGCAGCATCCTGCATCCCCACGTTTTTCTCGGCGCTGCCTGCGAGCTGGGCGAGGATTGCGAGGTGCACCCGCATACCAGCATCGGCAGCGATGGCTTCGGCTATGCGGTCGACGCAACCGGCACGCCACGCAAAATCTCGCATCTTGGCAATGTGGTCATCGGCGACGGCGTGGAAATCGGCAGCAATTGCGCCATTGACCGGGCGACCTTGACCTCGACTCACATTCGCTCCGGCACCAAGCTGGACAACATTTGCCATATCGCGCACAACTGCGATCTGGGCGAGAATGGATTCTTCACCGCCGGGTTCATGATGGGAGGCTCGACCAAAATCGGCAGGCAATTCGTCACCGGAGGCAATTCCGTGGTGACGGCGCACGTCACGGTGGGAGACAACGTGGTGCTGTCAGGAAGATCCTCGGTGACCAACGACGTTCCCGCTGCCGGAGCGTACGGCGGCTACCCCTTGCAGCCCTTGAAGGAGGCGCTGCGCACGGCGGTCAGCCTGAGTCATCTGAATGAGATTCGCCGCAATCTCAAGCGCGTGATGAAGCACCTGCATCTTGCCGAAAATCCGCAGGACGACGCCGCGGAGAGTTGACCATACAATCAAAAATTTCCCCCATCGCGGCGCCGATCGCGGCGCTGTTGGTCGCGATGCTGTGTTTCCAGTTTGGTGCGACCCTCGCCAAGAGCTTGTTTCCCATAGTCGGCGCCGGCGGTACCGCGGCGCTGCGGCTGGCAATTGCCGCGGTGATCCTGCTCGCCGTGTGGCGTCCCTGGCATCTGCGATTCACGCGCACGGAGCTGCGCACCCTCATTGTCTACGGCGTCGCCATGGGATGGATGAATTATTTCTTTTATCTCGCGCTGAGCTACATCCCGCTCGGCATCACCATGGCACTGGAGTTCACCGGTCCGCTCGGCATTGCGCTGTTCGCTTCGCGCCGTCCGATTGATTTTTTGTGGGTTGCCCTGGCCGCGCTGGGTCTTGCGGCACTGCTGCCGCTCGGGTTGGGCGGTCAATCCCTGTCGCTCATCGGCGTGCTCTTCGCGCTCGGCGCCGGCGCCTGCTGGGCGCTTTATATCCTGTTCGGGCGCAAAGCCGGCGCGGCGCACGGCGGGCAAATCACTTCATTGGGCACAGTGGTTGGCGCTTTGATGATCGTGCCCATCGGCTACGCGAATAGCGGCGCGGCGCTGTTCGCGCCGGCGATTTTGCCGGTTGCGCTCGGCGTCGCGGTGCTGTCGAGCGCGTTGCCATACTCGCTGGAAATGTATGCCATGCCGCGGGTTCCGACGCGCACCTTCGGCGTGCTGATGAGCTTGAATCCCGCGCTCGGCGCTGTTGCGGGGCTGATTTTTCTCGGCGAGACACTGAACTGGGTGCAGTGGGCCGCGATCGCCAGCATCGTAGCTGCCTCCGCCGGCAGTGCCGCGACACGTGAACTAGCCCGCGATTAGCGCGATCGCCATGTACAGGACTGCCGCGCCGGCCAGCGTCATGGCGGTGGTCAGAAATTTTGGATGAGCGTGGTAGCTTTCGGGTATAAGATCGCTGGCACCAATGTACAGGAAGAATCCGCCGAGCAGGCCGAGCACGGCGCCGAATGAGCTGCCACGCAGAGTAAAGAAGTAGGTCGAGGCCACGCCAATCACCGGCGCCGCGGCATCCGCCAGCAGCCAGCGCACGCCCTGGGATTTATTGCCGTGATTTTTCAGCACGATATTCATCGTATTGATACCGTCCGAGAAATCATGCGTGAGCACCGCAATCGCAACGACGATGCCGACCTGACGCGACGCTTGAAAAGCCAGGCCGATGGCAATTCCGTCCAGTAAACTATGCAGGCATAGCACGCCGGCCGCGAAGCGCGTGCGCGGCGCGGAGTTGCCGTGAAAAAGCAGAATTCGATCGAGCACCAAGTAGCACAAGAAGCCGAGTGCGGTCCACGATAATATTTCAGCCGCAGAACGGTCGGGCGCGCCGAGTTTGATTGCCTCGGGCAGCAAATCGAAAAATGCAACTCCGATGACGGCGCCGGCACTGAAACCCAAAATCAGATGGAGCTTGTCGCGCAGGCGCAGCGCCAGCAGGCCGCCCAGCAGGGTGCAGAGGAAAGCTGCTGCGGCGATGATTAGGAGCAACACGGTGTTATATTGCGGGCCACGATTTTAACTTCTTGGGGGCAGCGTGAGTTACGACACGTATCATAAGCGCAAAATCGGCAAACACGTGCTCAAGCCGGAAACCCAGATGATGGGCTATGGGTTTGATCCGAGCCTCTCGGAAGGATCATTGAAGCCGCCGATCTTCCTGACTTCGACATTTGTCTTCAAAACTGCGCAGGATGGCAAGGATTTCTTCGACTACACCTCGGGCCGGCGCGAGCCGGTCGCGGGCCAATCCTCGGGCCTGGTGTATTCGCGCTTCAACAATCCCAACCTCGAAGTGTTGGAGGATCGTCTGGCCTTGTGGGAGGAGGGCGAGGCTGCCGCAGTTTTCTCGAGCGGCATGTCGGCGATTTCGACCGTCATTTGGACGCATGTGCGCCCGGGCGACGTGATCCTCATGAGCCAGCCCTTGTACGGCGGCACCGAGACGTTGATTGAAAAAACGCTGCCTGGATTTGGCGTGGGCGCGGTTGGGTTCAATCTAGGCCACGATCGCACGGCGGTGCTGGAAGCGGCCGAGCAGGCCTCGAAAAAAGCGGCGCAGTCCAAGGGCCGGGTCTGCCTCATCATCGTTGAAACTCCTGCCAATCCCACCAACAGCCTGGTGGACCTCAAATTGATGCGCGAGGTGTCGGAAATGATCGGTGCGCGCCAGAGCGGCGGCCGGCCGCAGGTCGCGGTCGACAATACTTTTTTGGGCCCTGTGTTCCAACGGCCGCTGCTGCACGGGGTCGATCTCGTCATGTACTCCCTCACCAAGTACGTTGGCGGACATTCGGACCTGGTTGCGGGCGGCGTGATCGGCTCGCGCGCCGCGGTGGATCCCGTGAAAAAGCTGCGCGGTGCGCTCGGCACCCAGCTGGATCCGAATACGGCCTGGATGATCATGCGTTCGATGGAAACCCTGTCGCTGCGCATGCATAAGTCGGCCGAAAATGCCGCATTGGTGGCGAATTTTCTGCGCCGGCATCCGAAAATCGCCGCCGTGAACTATCTTGGATTCCTCGCCGCGGATGATCCGCGCGCGGCTGTGTTCAAGCAGCAGTGCGAAAGCGCCGGTTCGACTTTCGGCTTCGCGGTCAAGGGCGGCGAAGCCGAGGCGTTTCGTCTGCTCGATGCCCTGCAGGTGATCAAGCTGGCGGTGAGTCTCGGCGGCACCGAATCGCTGATATCGCATCCTGCGAGCACGACGCATTCCGGGGTGACCAAGCAAACCCGGGACCGCCTCGGCATAACCGATGCCCTGATTCGAATTTCGGTCGGCATCGAGAATTCGGACGATTTGATCGCCGATCTGAACGCCGCATTGGAAAGAGTCTAGGAGCCGCTCCGCTGCGTTCGGACAGGCTCTGGTAGCCCGAGGTTGCATCGGGCCTCCTCGCTAGATGCTCTTCGACACGCCGAGAAACAGTCCGCGCCGCGGGCCGAATTGCGGTGCCCCGACGCCGATCCCGGTGCCATTGCGGATTTCATAGACCTTGTCGAGCGCGTTGATCAGATCAATTCGCAGCGTCAAAGTGCTCGACTCCGTGAAGTGGAAGACCTGGGCCGCCCCCAGATTCACTTGTGTGTAGTAGGGCAGGTGATCGCCGTTCGGAATCGAGCTGCCGTCCGGCAACGCAAGGTCGGCGCGCAACCCCGAGCCTTCCAGAAAATTAGCGCTAAAGGTCGTATGGTTCCAGAGATACGACACGCCGCCTGAGGCGGTGAACTGCTGCTCGTGATCCAGGTGAATGTAATGCGAGGCAACGTAGTCGAGATCGTCCTGCGCGAAATTGAACTGGGCGGAATCGATGTTCTTGCCCTTGGCGCTCTGATAGGCAAGGTTCAAATAGGCGTTGAAGCCCTCCGCGCTGAAATTGGCGGTGATTTCGGCGCCATACTGCTTACCGTACGTGTAATTGAAGGGAGTCAGAATAATCGGTGCGCCGAACTGGCCTTCATCGATCAAGTTGTGCGACTGCTTGTAGTAGGTGTCGAGGCCCACCGTGAAGCCGCGGGCCAACTTCTGCTGCACGCCGATGTCGTAATAGTTTGCCTGCTCCGCCGGCGGCGAGTTGGACGCGGTGACACCGGGTGCGGCGGTCGTGTTCAAAAATTTCGAAATGGTCTCGCTGCCCACCAGTTCGAACGGCGGCGGCGATAGATAGCGCGAATAGCCGATGTGCACCGTGGTGTCATCCAGCGCCTGCCAGACGGCGTTAAAACGCGGACTGACCTGGTGGGCCGCCGTGAAGGCGGTGAATTTATCGAATCGCAGACCGTAGTTGAAAGTCAGGGAGGGAATGATCTTCCATTCATCCTGCAGGTACACGCTCTCGATCCACTCGGTCTTAGCGCCGTTGTCGACGATGCCGACCGGCACATCGCTGGTTTGGTTGCCATTCGTGTCCAGGGTTATCACCTGCGAAGTGGTCAGACTCTTCGAGTGATCGCTCTGCAGGAAAATGCCGCCCCGCAGCGTGTGTACCTCGCCGATTTTGTAGGCCGCGTCGGACTGTAGCGCGTAGGCCACGTTCTGCTTGTAGGCATCCTGTGCGATGCCGGTGAACAACAGGTCGCCGAGCGGGTCGGGCGTGAAAGTCAGGCTCGAGTAGCGTGCGGTCGCGGATGTCTGCAGATCGAGCGCACCCTGCGAATGCTGCCAGCTCACAATCGCGAAGTGATTGAGCTCGCGTTGATTCTCATTGAGCGCCTCGCTGGGGTAGCTGGTTTGGCCCTCAACGGTGAGCGGTGTGCCGTCGGCATTGGTCAAGCTCGGGGTCAACCCGCCGCGATTGGGAATTTGAAAATCGCCGACGGAGCTGCTCAATACCGCGCTTAACCGGTTGGCATCATCAAGAATGTACTCGAAGTAGCCGAAGCCGTGATATTGCTTGCTGTGATCGTGAATGGGATCGGAGCTACCGTCCGGGGACTCGATGCCCAGATCGTTACGCAGAAAATCTCCGGATACGAAGTAGCTCAATCGTCGCGTCGCTGCCGCCGTAGTTGAAGCTGGGTTCCACGGTGCCGTGGCTGCCGCCATACAGGGACACCGATCCGCCCGGATCGATCGCGCCGCTCTTGGTCTTAAGATCGATGATGCCCGCGGTGCGCAGGCCATATTCGGCGGGCAGCGCGCCGGTGAGGAGCGTGAGGGAGGAAATCAGGCGCGGATCGAGCGATTGGCCGAAGACACTGATGCCCTCCGGCAGAATAATGCCGTTCAGGCGGTATTGCAGGCCGTTGTGCTCACCGCGCACATGGAATTGTCCAAACGAATCCTGGGCTACGTCCGGGGCCTGCATCACCACCTGGTTGAGCAATTGATTGTCGCCGCCGGGCGCGGCATCGATCGCCGCCTCGTTGATGACGTACGTGGAAGCGCCGGTTTGCGTTTGTATGCCGTTGCGCGCCTCATTCAGCCGCTGCGCGATCACCACCACTTCGTCGACCGCGGGCGCTGCGCTTTCAGCGTCAGCGTCTGTCCCCTGCGCGGCGCGCGGTGCAAAAAGAATGGAAACAAATGCGAGCGCCGCGGGCGCCGCCATTGATTTGAAATTGAACATGACTCGAGAACTCCTCGCCATAGCCTTGAGCCGCCGATTTCTCGCGGCCGAAAAAATCTTCTTTAAGGATTAGGGCGAGACGGGAGGAGCGCGGGAGCGGAAGGCGAGAAGAAACTTAAGATCGACCAGGCAGGTGATCTGCGCCTGGGGCGCCGCGCGGCAGGCTTGCGGCAGAGCGAAGGGCAGCGCGGCGGGAGCGCCGGCCGCCGAAAGCAGAGGCGCAAAATTCAAGCAATCTTTGCAGACGTCATGGACGCCTTGATTTCCGTGCTGCGAGGCAACCTGCGGTTTTTCCGGAACATGCGAATAGGCATGGGCCATCGCGCCCAGCTGCGCAAACATCAGCGCCAATGCGGCAATGAGCGCGACACGAAACTCGAGGCGAGGTTTAAGTCTTGGCAAAGGCGCCATCCGCTGATCGGGAGCGCAATGCTATCACCGTCTCCGCAGTTGCGGAATTGCTTCACACAAGCGGGCGCCGCGCGCCGCTGCATGCGCGGCCGCCAAGGCCGCTCGCCGCCCCTAAATTGAGATGGGGCCGGCAGATTGCGCCAAAACTTGAGCCTCAGCTACCCGATCTGAGAGCGGGGTCACAACGATTTCAGGCTATCCAGCAAAAATAGCGCCACACGGGAATGCCCGGCAATGACGTCATACGGCAATTTTTAGGAGCTTTCATGCATAAGATTCTCACTGCAACCCTCGCAACCGGTGTACTGGCCGCGGGCATTGCACAAGCTGCCACAACCACCACGACATTCGCGGTGACTGCGACGGTGCAGTCGACTTGCTCCGCGACGGCCGCGACGCTGGCATTCCCCAACTACACTCCGGGCGGCGGCGCGCAGATCGGCAATACCTCCATCAGCGTCAAGTGCACCAAGAACACGCCGTTCACGGTCGCCCTCAACGCGGGATCGACCACCGGTGATGCGTTCGCGCAGCGCCTGATGGGTTCGGGCGCCAATACCCTGCAGTACAACCTGTTTACCACCGCTGCGCTGGGCACGATCTTCGGCGACGGCACCGGCGGCACCGGCACGATTGCGGGAACCGGCCTTGGTGTGGCGACGGCCAATACCGTGCAGGTCTTCGGTCAAGTTCCGGACAATGCGACCAACCAAGCCGCGGTTCCCGGCGCCTACACCGACACGATTACAGTCACGGTTACGTATTGATTTGAAGGACCCAGGCGGCGGCTGCTTGCCGCCGCCTTGGATCCGGATTGAAAACGATTTTTTGGGGATTCGATGCGCAAGATTCTAGCAATGACGCTGATCTGTGGTGCGGCAGCGGGCAGCGCTGCCAACTCCGCGACCACCATCACTACATTCGCGGTCACCGAAACGGTGCAGGCGACGTGCTCGGCGACGGCCACCACGCTCGCATTCAGCGCCTATACTCCCGGCGCCGGCGCGAAGAGCAATAACAGCACCATCAGCGTCAAGTGCACAAAAAATACGCCGTACACGATTGCACTGAACGGCGGCACCACCACCGGGGGCACGATCGCGCAACGATTGCTGGCCTCAGGCGCCAATACGCTGCAGTACAACTTGTTCACCACGGCCGCGCTCAGCCAGATTTTTGGCGATGGCAGCGGCACCAGCAAGACGGTTGCGGGCACGGGCGCCGGCGTGGCAACGGCCAACACCGTGACGGTGTTCGGTCAATTGCCTGACAGTGCGGCCAACCAGGCCGCGGTACCGGGTAGTTACACCGATACGATTACCGTCACCGTCACTTACTAGGATGCGAACACTCGTCGCACTACCGCTCGCCGCCGCTCTCGCCGCTCTCGCCGCACCGGCCGGCGCAAGCACTTTCAATATCTCACCCATTCGCGCGCAGCTTAGCGTGGCGCACCGCACGGAAGCGCTGACCATCATGAATGCCGACGACAGTCCGGTCGTGGTCCAAATCCGGGTTGTGCGCTGGTCGCAGAAGGACGGCGCCGAGCAGCTCGAGGATACCCGCGAGCTGCTGGCGACTCCGCCCGTGCTGCAGATTCCGGCGAACAGCCAGCAAATCATCCGGGTTGCTTTGCGGCGTGAGCCGGACGGCGCGCAGGAGCTCAGCTACCGAGTGATCTTCGAGGAGGTGCCGCAGGCGGCGCCGAAGGATTTCACCGGACTGCGCGTCGCTCTGCGCTTGAGCATTCCGGTATTCGTCGCGCCTGCGCACGGCAAGGCCAACGCCGAACTGGCATGGGAGTCGCGCTGGATGCCCAACGGCCAGGTCGAGCTGGCCGCGACCAACAGCGGCAGCGGCCATCTGCAAATCACCGATTTCGAGGCGCAATTTCCCGGTTCTTTGATGCCGCTGCGCGGCGTCACTTCCAAGTACGTGCTGCCGGGAAGCCGGATGAGCTGGACCTTGACCCCGCCGGCGGACGCGAGAAAGCAGGGAACGATTCCGATTCGCGGTCATAGCGACCAGGGAGATTTTTCCGCCGACGTTGTACCCAGCGGCCTCTAAGAGCCGCGATTGGCGCGTGTTCATGACAGGGCTAATCCGAGTTGCCTACGCGCTGCAGACATATTCTGGACTGTTGATCATGACGCTGTGTCTTGCGGCGCAGAGCGCCGTGGCGGCTGAAGCACCGCAGCTGACCGAGGCGGTCTTGGAAGTGACCTTGAGCAGCACCGAGCCCGGGGAAATGGTGGTGGTGTTGCGCGGCCCGGACGGGCAGCTCTATCTGGAGGAAGGCGATTTCGCGCGTTTGCGCATGCACCTGCCGCCGGGCGTTCCATATATGCATGAAGGGCGGCGATTTTTTGATGTGAAGGCCATCAAGGGCTGCACGGTGACCATCGATGAGGCCGCGCAGCGCGCCGTGATCACGGCACCGCCCGCTACGCTCGACACGACGCATTTGAGCGCAGCGACGCGCCGCTCGCCCGACATCACCCCAGCCTCGCCCGGAGCTTTTCTCAATTACCAACTCTCGGCGCAGCAAATCGACGGCCAGAACATCGGCGGGGCGTTTGCGGAGCTGGGTCTGTTTGCCGGCGCGGGGGTGCTGACCAGCACGGCGGTCGCGCGCTACGGCAACGATGACAATCAGCTGGTCCGGTTGGACACCAGTTACACGCGCGATTTCCCCGCGACGCTCGATACCTTGAATCTCGGCGATGCCATCAGCGACGGCGGCAGCTGGGGTAATGCCGTGCGCTACGCGGGCGTGCGCTGGAGCAGAAATTTCGGCCTGCGGCCTGACCTCTTGACCACGCCGCTGCTGGCCACCTCAGGCACCGCAACGGTGCCCTCGACCGTGGATGTCTTCGTCAACAATCAGCTGGTGACGAGCAGCCAGTTGCCGCCCGGGCCCTTCGTCATCGATCGATTGCCCACGGTGTCCGGCACCGGCGATGTCAGCGTGGTGGTGCGCGATGCGCTGGGCCGCGAGGAGGTGCTCACGCAATCTTTTTATTCGAGCGTCACGCTGCTCGCGCCGGGGTTGTCGCAGTACTCGCTGAATGTCGGCAAGATCCGCGACAACTACGGCCTCCAAAGCAATGACTACGGTCCCGTGCTGGGTGAGGCCAGCTATCGGCGCGGGATCAGCGATGCGATCACGTTGGAGGGTCACGCAGAGTACCTTGCAGGCGACGCCCACGCCGCCGGGCTCAATGCTGCCTTTGGCCTGGGACAAATCGGCGTCATCAACTTCACCGCCGCCAACGGCGGCGATGCGTCGGGATCGGGCTGGCTCAGCGGCGTCGGATTGGAACACCGCGGCACGAATACCAGCTTCATTGCCAGCAGCCTCTGGGCCGGCAGCAATTTTTCGCAGGTGGGCGAGCCGTTGGATCCGGCCATGCGCATGCGGCAACGAAGCCTGCTGCAGACCGGAATGGGCCTGGGAAGATTCGGTTCCCTGTCGCTTGCCTACGTACGGCAGACTTATCGGGACTCGCCCACGCAGCAAACGCTCGGGCTGACTCACAGCATTCGCTTGGGAAGCGTAGGCTCGCTCAATCTGACCGTCACCCAGACCCGTACGGCGGCGCAGCTCTCGACCGGAGCGCAAAGTTCCACCAGCGCGTATTTGATCTTCGTGCTGCCGCTGGATTTTCGGCGCGCGGCCACTTTGAGCACCGTGGGCGGCAGCGGTCCCGGCGCGCCCGCCAATGAGGTCATCGCTTCGGTAACCCAGAGTCCGCCGGTGGGTCCCGGCACCGGCTACCGACTGAGCGCATCGACCGCAGGAAATTACGATGCCGATTGGCGCCAGCAATTCAACGGCGCGGATTTGGAATTGGAGGCGGCGCGCAATCAAGGACTCGACGGCCGCAGCGCCTATCTGTCCGGCGCGATGACTTTCCTCGATGGGCAGATCAATACCACGCGCTCCGTCAATGGCAGCTTTGCGATGGTGGATGTCGCGGGACTCGCCGATGTGCCGGTGTACGTGGAAAACCAACTCACCGCCCACACCGATGCCACCGGCCGGGCACTGCTCTATAACTTGCGGCCTTACGAGGCCAACCGCATCAGCATCACTCCCGAGGATTTGCCGCTCGACACCGCCATTGCCGCGAGCAGCACCATCATGGCGCCGCCCTACCGCAGCGGCGTGATTGCCCGATTTCCCGTGGAACGCGTGCGCAGCGGCACGTTTCGCCTGGTGACCGACGACGGCAGAGCCGTGCCCGTGGGCGCGGTCGTCACGCTTCAAGGCGCGCAGTTCCCGGTGGTCCTCGATGGAATGGTGTACGTGACCGGCTACGATCATGGCATGTCCGCCGAGGCGAGTTGGCCGGGCAGGCAGTGTAATTTCCGTCTGGAACCGCCGCCGCCCGATGACCCCCTGCCCGACATGGGCACGGTTCAGTGTCATCGATGAAAGTCCCGCATTTCATCTGGGCAGCATTGTTGAGCGCACTTCTCACGCCGCTCGCGCGCGCCGCGACGACCGTCAACTGCACGGCGAGCGCCAGCGGCATCGCGTTCGGGATTTACAATCCCTTGAGCGCGCTGGCTGATGCCTCGACCGGGACCTTGAGGGTGACCTGCAATGGCAGCGGAACAGGGTCCGCCAACGTCACAGTCAATGTGACATTGAGCACGGGCTTGAGCGGCAGCTACGCCACGCGAAAAATGTTCTCCGGGGTCAATGCGCTCAACTACAACATTTATTGGAGCACCGCATACAATCAAATTGTCGGCAATGGCAGCGGGGGTTCCTTCGCCGGCAGTGCAGGTCCGTTCGTCGTGCCCGCGGGCGGCAGCAATCTCGCCACGGGAACCTTCTACGGCCTGATTCCCGCGTCGCAGGATGTGGCGCCCGGCGCCTACAGCGATATCATCACCGTGACGGTGACGTACTAGCGTCCGGTTTACTCGAGCGGTCGCACCGCGAGTCGCACCGGCCAGGGATAAGTACCCACACTCAGGCCGGGCACGAGTTCAAAGCGAAACTTCAGCGACACATTGACGGCCTGAGGTTTTTGCCAGCGTTGCACGATGGTGCCGCCGTCCGCACCCAACGCCAGATCGGAATTCAAGCCCTCGACAAGCATCGATGAAAGCAGCGGCGCGACGGTGAGAACCTCGAGGGCGTAGCCGCTCGGACTGTTGCTGCGTACGGTGAATTGGGTGGGTTGCATGACGTCGATGTAGCCGCGCCGCAGGTCCGCCGCGGAAATATCCAAACCGCTCGGCGCCGACTGCAATTCGATGTTGGCCACCGGCCGAACGATGACGCTCACCGAGAAGTCCGAATGCAGCTCCCTTGCACCGGCCGCGGTGACGCTCGCGGCAACTATCATAGCGATACGTGCCGTGTTCAAGCCCCGATTGTGCGAAGATTTGCTCAAGTCCCTAAATAGCGGCAAAAGCCGCCGGTACTTTAGCGGTCCGGCAGCCGGGACATAACGCAATACTGACGTGGTGAGGATGCGCATTTCGAGCTTGAACCGGCGGATTTTTCTCGGGGGCACTGCCGTGTTTGCATCGCTCATCGCGCCCTGGACGGCGCGCGCCGAGGGCGCCGCAGCGTTGGATTCGGTTGTCGTCACCGCGACGCGCATCGCGCAGGACAGCCGCGACTTGCCGGTATCGATCAATCGCGTCGATGCGCAAACGATCCGCAGCGGACAGCTGCAAGTGAATCTGTCGGAAAGCTTGATGACCGTGCCCGGGGTCTCCGCGCAAAGCCGCCAGAATTATGCGCAGGATCTGCAGCTCTCGGTGCGCGGCTTCGGCGCGCGCTCGAGTTTCGGCGTGCGCGGCGTGCGCCTGTATTCCGACGGAATTCCCGGCACCATGCCGGACGGCCAGGGCCAATTTTCACAATTTGACCTGAGCAGCGCCGATCATATCGAAGTGCTGCGCGGGCCTTTCTCCGCGCTGTACGGCAACTCGTCGGGCGGCGTCATTGCGATATTCACCGAGGATGCCAAGCCCGGATATCTGGCCGCCGCGGCGGCGGAATACGGCAGCTTCAACACGCAGCGATACGCCATAAAGACCACGGGAGATAACGGTCCGGTCAACTATCGTCATCGACGCCTCGCACTTCCAGACCGACGGCTATCGCGTGCATTCCGACGCGGAGCGCAATCTTTTCAATGCAAAGGCGAGCACCACCTTGAGCGCTTCTTCGAAGCTGACGATGGTCGCCAATGCAGTGCAAACGCCATTTGTGCAGGATCCTTTGGGGCTCACGCGCGCCCAGCTTGCCGCGGATCCGACCCAGGCGGGCGTCAATGCCATCGCCTACAACACGCGCAAGTCGCTCGCGCAAGAACAGGTCGGTTTGGTGTACGACAACCGCCTGAGCGCCGCCGACGATCTGGTCGCGAGCGTCTATACCGGGCATCGCGCCACGACGCAGTTTCAGGCGATACCCCAGGCGACGCAGCAGGCGGCGCCGCTTTATCCGGGCGGCGTCATCGATTTGGACCGCGCTTATTGGGGCGTGGATTTGCACATGAGCGATCAACGCACCGTGGGCGGGATGCCGCTGCTGCTGGTGGCAGGCGTGAACTACGACGATTTGGCGGAGGCACGCAAGGGATATCTGAACTACATCGGCGCGGAGTTGGGCGTGGAAGGAGCGCTACGCCGCAATGAGGCCAACAATGTTTATGATTTCGATCAATACCTGCAGGCGCAGTGGGATCCCACCGATCGATGGCGCGTCATCACCGGCGTGCGCAACAGTTTGGTGCAAGTCACATCGCATGGGCATTTGGCGGTACTCGACGCCGCGGACAGCGAAGTCCGCTATTCCGCGGTCAATCCCGTCGCCGGAGTGACCTATCGAATCAATTCCGCGGTGAATGCCTATGTTTCCTATGGCAAGGGATTTGAAACGCCGACCTTGAATGACTTGGCGTACCGGTCGGTCGACGGCAGCCTGCCCGGACTCAATCTGGGCCTGAAGCCGGCGCGCAGCGATAACTATGAAGCGGGCATCAAAGCCGGCAATGAACTCATGCATGCCAATCTCGCCGCCTTCTACATCAAAACCGTCGATGAACTCGCGGTTCTCGAGAATTTGAGCGGCCGAACGGTGGATCAAAATATCGGCGAGACCACGCGGCGCGGACTCGAGCTGTCGGTCGATGCGAAATGGCGCGGCGGATTCAAAGCGCAACTCGCCTACACCTACATCAAAGCCGTCGTGGCGCAGCCCTATTTCACCTGTATCGCCGCGCCGTGCAATCCGCTGACCAGTCCGGCGGGAAAGCCGCCGGCCAATTATTTGCCCGTGAACGAAGGAAACTTCCTACCTGCCGTTGCGCGAAATTCGCTGTATGTCGGCGTGAGCTGGAGTTATGCGCCGCTCGGGTTCTCGGCTACGCTGGAAACGCTCGGGCGCGCGAAGATTTACGCCGATGATCGCAACACGGATGCGGCGGCAAGCTTCTGGGTCGCCAATTTGCGGGCCGGATTTTCCCAGGAAACCAGACATTGGCGATTCAGCGAATACGCCCGTCTTGATAATCTGGCAAATCGAGCCTATGTAGGTTCTGTGATCGTCAATGAGACCAATTCGCGGTTTTTCGAGCCCGCGCCCGGCCGGACAGCCTATGTGATGTTCAATGCGGCATTGCGTAATTAAGCTGGCGTTATGTACACCGAATGCCTTGAACCGCGTTATACAGATAGGGTCTGATTGAGTATGTCTTGCAAGCTCGCGTGCGGGGGCTCGGTTAAGGAGAGGTAAATGACTATCAAGGGCAAAAGCGTTCTTTTGGCGGTTAGCGCGCTAGGATTGATTCTGGCGGGCGCGGGACCGGCATTGGCGCAAGGCCATGCCGGCGGCGGTGGACACGCTGGTGGCGGCGGTGGACACGCTGGTGGGGCGGTGGACACGCTGGTGGCGGTGGCCACTCGTTTGGTGGCGGCCACGCTGCGGTTGGACATATGGGCGGTGGCGCACACTTTGCCGGCCCTGGGCATTTCGCGGGCGGCGGCCATGTGACCGCCTATCATGGCGGCGCTTACGCGCATGGCTTCACCGGACACCCCGGGTACGCCGGAGGCCATGGATATTCCACCGGCTGGCGCGGCGGCGCGTGGCACGGCGGTTGGGGCGGCTGGAGAGGTGGCGCCTGGCGCGGCGGCTATTGGCATGGCGGTTTTTGGCCGCGTGCGTTTTATGGTGGCGGATTCGCCTGGTTCCTGCCAATTCTGCCGTTGGCGTACGCAACCTATTGGTATAGCGGCATCCCCTACTACTACGCCAATGACGTCTATTACACCTGGAATCCGAGCTATGACGGCTACGTTGCAACGGATCCGCCCCCGGTGGCTGATTCGAGCGGATCAGCCGATGTAGGCGCCCCGCCGCCGAGCGACGCAGGCGATCAGAACCCGGATGCGGGCCCTGGTCCTGGCGGGCCGACGCCTGGTCAGATTTTCATGTATCCGAAGAACGGCCAAAGCGCTGAGCAACAATCGGCGGATCGCGCCGAGTGTCAGAAGTGGGCCGCAGAGCAGGCGGGACAGGTCGCGCAGAATGGATCCGACTACAACCGCGCAATGGTTGCCTGTGTGGAAGGACGAGGCTACAGCGCGCGCTAGGTCGGGTTTGTTTGATGACATGAAAAAGCCGCGCATCTTGCGCGGCTTTTTTTTATTCCACGGTGGGAATTTCGCGCCAGTTCAAGATCCGAGTTGCGAGTGTACCGGTGAGGCTCGCGGGTACCTGTTGAAGAGGTCCGTTGCCTCCGGCGAGGATTTCGGGTTTGCCATTGACGCCGGCAAGCCTCAGATCGATGACCGCGAATAACGCGTCGAAAGGCGGATTGGGATCCCCTACGACGGACGGCTGCAATACTGATTGGACGGTTGCATAGTCAATCGCGTATACCCGGCCTGAACCCTTCGGGTTGCAGGGATCGGTGGCCGTTGTCAGGTTGGTGGCAAAGATCACGATGCCATTGAACGCCGAAGGATTCAGTACCATGCGCCATCCGATGCCTGAACCTGCATCGATGCCTAAGTCCGTGTACCAGCCTAGCGGGCCGGTCGACAACATGGGGTTGGGCGTTGTGGAGCTCAGTTGCGAATTGGTTATCGGCGTGAGGTTCGCGCGGGTGATCGGCGCGCTGATACCGTTGAAGCCGCTCGCTGTGCCGTCGATGATTGCATAGAACGATTGCATCTGCGTATCGGGCACGTCGGTGATCGCCAGTAATATGCCGGTGCCAAACAAGACGTATCGCTGACGGGTCACCGGGTGGATCTCGATCAGGGGTGCGGTGGTGATGGGTTGTACCGTACCGCTCGGGTCGGTCACGACTGCCAGCAGTACCGGTTGCGGATACGAACCGGTGGTGCCGGTCAGATCGAAACGCCACACCTGGCCGTTCAAGTCGCCCACGTACACAGAATCGGCGGTTTCGTCGCTGAAATCCTTGACGAACGCGGATGCTTGGGCAAGTCCGATGGACGGGCTCGGCGTTTTAACCTTCTCCAGCAGTGCGCCCGTTCTCGGATTGACGAAATAGAGATATCCATAGCCGTCGGCGTTGTCGTAGCCCGAAGTCAATATGGCGACCCAGCCATATTTGACGGTTTTCACGACCACCGGCACGCCGAAGCTGTATCCCATGGTGGGGTCAGTGAATTCCCATAGGACGTCGCCCGCCACCGTGGACTCCGACGTCATACTCGCCGGATCGGTGATATCCAGGGCGTAGAAGCTCTTGCCGCCCTTGCCAAGACCGCCAATCAACACGGTGCGCCACGGGGTGCCCCCCGCAGTGGTGTAGTCGACCACTCCTGCGAAGCCCACCGTACGGGACATATCGATATCGAAGGCAGCCGGCGTGGCATCGACGTAGTTGTGGTGCACGTAGTTCGGATTGCCGAGCTGCGCAAGGCCGTCAACCTGCGGAGTACCGTGGGGTCCTTGAAATACCGCACTCGGCACGTAGGCAAACACCTCACTGCCTGTCGCGCCGTCGAAACCGTGCAGCATGCCGTCGTTGGCGCCGGCATAGACCGTGGTGGGCCGCGGCGTGGTGCTCGTCCATAGAGTCTTGAAGAAGTTATACCCCGGATTGTTGGCATCCGAGAACGTCTGCAGCGGGGTGGATACCGGTGTCAAACCGGCATCGACGATATCGCCCAGCAGCAGTCTGCGGTTGCGCAGCGAGTGCGTGCTGAGCGGCGCTATTGAGGAGACTTCGTTCGTTTGATCGCCGCGCAGATAGTTCAGGTACGGGCAGGAGGCCGAGCCGCAGGTGAGCGTGGGCGAGTAACTGGGCGTGAGCGCAGTCTGCTGCGCCGAGGTGAGATTCGCCGCCTCAAATCCAACACCGCTGCTGCCATTCCACGTGGCCACGCGCCGCGCCGTTTGCCAGCCCGTGCCCGCTAGTTGCGTCTGCAGCGTGCTCGAGCTCGCCCATACCGGGGTCTGTGTCGGATTGCCGTTGATGTCGAAAGTCAGCGTGAAACCGGTCACGGTGCCGTTCCAGCCGTTGGCGTCGAAATTCGCTCCGAAGGACTCCGTGCCGGACGTGACATTGGCCAGGGAGAACGAGAACGTGGTGCTCAGTTGCGAAATGGCACTGGAGATGCCGACGAACGCGGACTTCAATCCGGCGACCATCGCATTGGCATTGCCCGCGTTGTAGTAGTTGTCCGGCAGCCGGTGATTGCTGCCATTCATATTGACTATGGCTCCGGTCGAGTCGAACTGTGCCGTCGCAATAGGCGTGTTCAACATGTCGTACGCGGGATTGGCGGCGGTGTAATAAGGAGGCGTGGCGTTTGCGGCATTGATGGTCGGTGTGCTGAAGCCGCCGAACTTGGCGGCTAGATAGTAGGGATTCAGATTCTCAAGACGCTGGTCTTCTGCGACATCCATCCAGTAGGTGGAAATTGTCTGCGTATCCGGGAGGTCGGGACGGATGTCGTTGACATGCACCCCATAGGCCAAGCCCGCGATGAAATAAGTGGCGCCCGAATCGAACGGCCACCAGGGCGTTGGCGCGATGCCCTGCAGCGTCTGCAGGTCGGTGGTCCAGACGGAAGCCTGATTGAAAGTGTCCGCGGTGACAGCGGACGGCATGGCGCGGCCGCCGGAAGCATTGGTGCTGCCGCCGACATCGTAGTCAAACCAGGTATGGTCGTCGCCGATTCCTAAGATAAAGTTCTTCTGACAGGAGTACAGAATGGGAGCGGCCGGGTTCGCACCTGAAGTATCAGTGGGCCAGGTGGTCACGGCAGGAAATCCGTCCAAGGCGGCAGGCGATGCGGCGTTAGTCCATTCGGGCACATTGCCTAAATTCTCAAAGTACCGAACCGCCGCGTAATAAAGCTCGCTGACGTTGTCGAACGTCTTATAGGTCTGGCCAAACTCGCCAAACTTATTCAAGTAATTCATGACGCCGCTTTGTGTCACGCCGCTGGCGGAAGCCGACGTAGTGTCGGGATTCGCGCTCATGA
This sequence comes from uncultured Gammaproteobacteria bacterium, assembly GCA_963731465.1. Taxonomy (GTDB): domain Bacteria; phylum Pseudomonadota; class Gammaproteobacteria; order Steroidobacterales; family Steroidobacteraceae; genus Bog-1198. Next base: position 118,638 of record CAVSVK010000009.1, on the reverse strand, counting down.
TACCGGTGACAGGATCCCACTCGGGCTTGGTGTTGACGAGGGGGATGGCGGAGAGCGGTTGCGGCACGTTAGGGCCGATAAAGCCCATCGGCGCGCGCATGACGCCGCCCTCGCGAACGTTGCCGCCCTCGTTGAGATATCCAAAGGCACTGAAGCGAATTTTCTGAGAGTACTGCTGCAGCAGGCCTTCAGGCTTGTAGTTGGCGCCGTACTGCACGCAGTTGGATTCCAAGAAGGCCGTGCCGAGCGTCGGGTCGCACACCGCGACGCGGATGTACACACGGAAGGCGCCGCTGGCCGCGGCGCTCGTATTGGCGGTGGCGAAGTTGCTCAAGTCGCTGACCGACCCCGAGGTGTATGGCAGTGTGTACCCGGATCCGGCGCCGCCGCCCGAGAACACCATGGTCTGGCCGTTTCCCCACACGCCCGCGTCGAACTGAGACCAGGTGTCGAATGGCGTGAGTTTGGCGATCAAGCTACCTGAGGTGCTGAGGTTGTTTCCGCCACCTTGACTGGTGCCTCGATATGGATAGTTCTGAGCGGGTCCGCCTTGGGCAGAGCCCCAAGCCTTTTCCAAAATGGTTTGAGTGGTGGTATCAACGCTGCGATAGCCGCCGGTCAACGCCCAGCGAAACGGGTCGACCGTCTGGGTCGCAATCCAGTTCATGAAATTGCCGCTCCACTGTCCGGCCATTGGAGAGCAGTCGTGGCCGTTGGAGGCGGTGTTGAGGCTGGTTGGCGAGAAGTAGCTTTGCGACGGGGTGGTCGAATTGAAAAGATAGGTATAGCACTTCGCCGAGTCGAAATAACCTATGTACTGCGTGGAGTCCGAGTAGTTGCCGAGGTTCGCAATACTGATCGCGGTCGGGTACTCCACGGACAGCGTCAGCGCCAGGTTGCCGGGCACGTCCGCACCTGCGGCAATCGGCTTGTCCGCGAGAGGGGTCTGCGCGTGCAATGGCGCCGTGCAAACGAGGCCGAGCAGCAGCGTCAATGAGACGGCGAGACCGCGGGAAAATGGGCTGTTCATAGGCTTAGTCCGGCTTGGTAAAAGTGGTTTGCAGGAACGCCTGAGTGAAGCGCGGTCCGTCGACGCGCACGCTGATGCGATAGACGGTTGCGGATGGCGGCGCGAGCGCGGTGTTATGGTTCGCCGTGCCGCCGGTGGGCAAGCCGGTCGACTGCACGCAATTGGGGCTGCTGGCGGTGCCGGTGTTGGTGCACAGCCGGTCAATGATGTAGCGGATGGTCACGTCCGGCGTCGCGCCGGGTATGTCGCCGGCGGTAGCGACGGCGCCAAAGGCGGCGTTGTTGAGCAGCACGAGGGGTACGCCCTGCGCATTGGTGGGCAGCGCGGTGGATACATAATTTGCGGCCGGCAGATCGGCGGCCGTTGCGCCCAAGAGTGGCGGCCCATTGGTCTTGAACTCCGTCATGACGCTCGAGACCGCCTGCTCGCCTTGATTGACCAGGTCGCGGTGAAAGGCGAGATTGCCGGCGCTCAGCAACGAACTGTTCACCGAGCGCAGCACGGCTACCGCGCCAATGGCCAAGATCAACAGCACGATCAGCGAGAAAATCAGAACCACGCCCTGCTGGCGCACCGCTGATGCGAACTGCATTCGAATCATCATGGTCCCCCCGCCAGCAACAGCATGTTGCGCAAAGGTACGGTGAATTCGAACACCCGATAGCGGAACTGCTGTTCGGTTGCGTTCAAGGCGATGAGCTGCGAGAGCGGGTTGCCTGCGCCATTCACCAGACCATTGAAAATGGTCAGTGTCGGCGGAGAAACCGGGACCGGGGCGCCGGCGGCGTCCCGAGTCGGATCGTAGTATTGTCCGCGCACCACCAGCGCGATGCGCACTGAGACGATCTGTTTCATTTTCGCGGGCGAAAGCATGACGGTGTTGATATCCCAGACGCCGATTTCGCCGGGTCCGGCCCACGCGTCCTGAATACCATCGCCATTGGTATCGATGCCGTACAGGGCGTTCATTTGCACGACGCCATCGGCGATGGCCTGCGCCGAATCGCCGCCGGCGCCGCCGACCAGCCATAAGTTCTGCAGCAAATCGTAGCTTTTGAGCGTGCGGTTGTTGTCGACGCCAAACAGCATGAATTGGACATTATTCGCCGCGGTATTGCCGATCGGCGTGACATAGCTCGATGTGTTGGTGGCCAGGGCCGCCATCGTCGCGGCGCCGCCAGTCGCCGTGTAGTAGATGCCTCCGAGGTTGAGCGTCGGTGGAGTGATGGTGACAACTTGTTCCATCAGGCAATCGGGCACGCCGCTTTGACTCACCAGTACCAAGTCGCCGTTGGCAAAGCCCACGGTATTGTCGAGTGTCGCGGCGATGGCGCCGCCGCCGCCGGTGATCTGGCGCGACACGCCGCCGGCCGAGCCGGAGCCGCTCATGATCATGATGACGTCCGAGACACCGTCTTGCGATTGACTCTTGCCGATGAGCACCGGGGCCACTCTCAGGGTGTTGGTTACGCCGCCGAGAAATGCTGCGAAAGGCGCGGGGAACGGGGTGGCTCGGGGGAATATTACGGGCGCGGTGCCGGCGTTGAGGTGACAGCCGAGCACCCCCACATCGATCGGGAATGCTGATCCCGCGATGGCAGAGCCCGCGCCGCGCAGCGCCTTGTCGAGCGCATAGACACCATAGGAGCCGGTCTGCTGCGCGTCATTGGTCGAAGTTGTCGTGCGCTTGTGATTTTCGCTGGCGATCAGAACACTGGTAACGGCGAGCGTTATCCCCAAGCCGATGGTCATGGCCACCAGCAACTCGACCAGGGTCATGCCTTGCTGTTTCACGGCAGAATCACCCGGGTTGTCAGCGTGCTCGGGCTCAAGGGGGCGTCAGAAACCTCTTGCCAGGTGACGGTAATGTCGGCCGCGTTGGTGGTGCCCGCCACCGGCACAACCGTCACGGCGCCGCCCGGTAAGCCGCCCAGCGTCTGATTGCCGGCGTTCGCCCCCGCCGCGACGATCGCGGGCGCGGTGGGAAGCACGGTGTTGTTCAGCCACATTTGGCTGGCTACTTCGCCGGCGAGCATGGCCGCCCGACTGCGATTCTCCGAATCCGTCGAGATATTCATGACGCGCGCCTCCAGTCCCAGCAGTCCGAGCAGGCCCACGGAGAAAATGAGCAGCGCCATCAGACATTCGAGCAGCGCCATGCCGCGTTGCGCGCGCGCGATGTGCGGAAGCTGCAAGAATGATTTCATGGCTAGCACCCTTCCGGATGGGCGTCGGAAATCGCCACATTGGGATCGCACATGTGGATCTGGCCGCCCAATCCGAGAGTGACCTGCAGCGGCCGGTCGGCGCCGGGTGTGTCAATGTTGAATTGCTGCACCGGCGGAGCACCTGCAGTCGGTTGGATGCAATTGGCGCCGCCCGTGACTGCGATGACGTTGGGGCCGGCATTGGCGACCAGGCGTCCCACGGCATTGAAGCAGATGGCGGCCACGCCATTGCTGTTGATGGTCACATTTGCGCTGGCGTTCGACAGCACGCCGGATTGAATGAAGTCCGGCGGCTCGCTGCCATCGGTCATCGAAGGCACCGTGTAGATGGCCCAGGAAAGGCCATTGGCAACCGCCGGCAGCGGAGTAAACGTTGGGGTGGTGCTGTTCGTCAGCGCAAACACGACTTGACGGCTGCGGCGCAGCGATTCAGCTTGAGCCAAGCGCAACGCGGTTTGCAGCGAGTCCGACACGGTGCGAATCTTGTTGTTCCTGATCCACGTGGTCATGGTGGGCACGCCCAGCGCGACGAGGATGGCGAAGATCGTCATGGTCACCGCCATTTCGATCATGGTGAATCCCGAATTGCGTCTCGAGCGTCGCATTTAGCATCCGCCGGTCTTCGTGATCCAGGCTGTCGGGCAGCCCGTAAATGAAGCAGGTGCGGGCGGCGTGACGACCGTCGTTATCTGATTGTCGTTTTGATCGACGGTGAACGTGAAGCCGCTTAAAGGGGGGGCGTTGCCGACCGCAGTCGCGGTAAAATGGGTGGTGTCGGGAACGACGCAGGTGATTGTGAATTTTCCAGCCGGAATCGGACCGGCGCCGCAGGGAACGGGGAAAGGGGCGACTAATTGGTAGCTGCGGTTGTCCTGGAAGTACCGCTCCATGTTGGCGCGCACAGCGGCCAAGCCTTGCGTCGCATCGACCAGCTGCCCGCGAATGACGTAGTCACGATAGTTCGGGTAGGCAATGGTGGTGAGGATGGCCACGATGGCCACCACGATCATGAGTTCGAGGAGCGTGAAGCCCTGTGAGCGACTGCGACGCATCCATGCTGATTTGGTGTTCATAGGGAAGGGAATGCTATGCGAATCCGTCCTACAAAATTGGCCCTCTTTGTAGGATTGTGGCCTGCGTCACACTAATTTTACATAATGCAAAAAGCACGCCAAATTTCCCTGCCAATCAACGGGTTGGCGGGGTGCCGAAACGCTTCAGTCCCTTGGCATTTGGCGGCCTTCCCGCCCACGGATTGCGAGTCTGGATTAGGTCGAACCCCAGCAGGTCTGAGCGTTGGAAGTGCCGGTCACGCCCTGTGTCCCGGCGGTGTTCAAGGTGAATGACGTGCAGGCGATGTCGGCCACCTGGCTTGGCACCAGCGGAACCGCGGTGATCAGGTAGCTGGGCGCGGGTGCCGGCGGCGCAGTGGGCGACGGGTCCGGAATCGCGATCGTTATGGTGTACTTGCCCTCGATGGAGGGCGCCGCACCGGCGGTGGCCCCGGCACAAGGCGCATACGCAAAGATCTGCGAATAGCAGCGTTCCAGGGCTTGGGCGTCGAGCATCAAGGTCTTGGTGGCATCCGAGCGGTTGGCGCGGCGCACGTACTGGGTGTAACTGGGAATGGCGATCATGGCGAGTATCGCCACGACGGCGCATGTGATCATCAGCTCCACCAAAGTAAAACCGTTTTTCTTCATGGCTGCTGTCTCATGACGCCGTGTGCTGCATGATGGAAATGACTTCGCTGGTGCCGTTCGGCGGCCCGTCCATCACCATGTCCACCATTTCGCCGACATAAATGCTCACCATCGCCTTGGCGGCCGCACTGTTTGGCTTGACGGCGTACGAGTGATGATCGATCTCGATGGTGCTGCTCGAGGGCGCCGCAGTGACCGTGCCGGTTACGACTTGAGTGTAAGCGCGGGAACTCCAACTCACTGTCGGTTGCAAGAACAATCCGAGCGCAATGACGCAGCCCGCGAACTTAAGTATTACTGATTTCATTGACGTATCTCCCACCAGGCTGTTCGAGACTTCGAAGGTCCTTTCAATATGACAGGCTTAATCGTTGGGTCGACCGCGCTGCTGCCCACTCCTGATTCAGTGATCAGCGCGATTCCGGTACCGGTGGTAAACGAGCCGGATCGAATCGTCGGGGCGGACGCGTAGACGTTGCCCAGCGACATGCCAACCGGCGCAACCGGTGTGACCCCGAGCGGCGGTACCACGGTATCGGAGCTGTCGATCTTGCCGTCACCGTTTGCATCGAATTGCGGGCTGGTAAAGCTTCCCCCAGTCGCGAAGTTGAGCACCATGAGATAGGCGCTGCCACCGGTGACGCAGGAACCCACGGACGGAGGTATTGGCTGATAGGTCGTGAGCACCAATTCGCCGCCGGCCTCCAGCCGCGGATCATTGATCACGCGTTCGCCGGTCAGAAGGTTCAAATCGATGTACCAACCCTTATTGGCCGGCACGATGGGTGCGGTGCCGCTGATGGTGCGCACCTGCAACGCGCCAATGTTTGCGGTTGCCAAGGTCTGCGGCAGCAGATTTGAACGCAACAGAGGTGTGACATATCCCGCCGGCGGATCGTAAACGCCGTAAATCGATTGCACATTCGGATTGGCGATGTCCGAGACTCCGAGAAATTGTCCCGTGCCGAACATGACCATGGTGCCCAGCACTTGAGGAAAGCGAGGATTCAAGCTGACGACGGGCACGGTCGTAATCGGCTGCTTGTTGCCGGAGGCATCGCGGGCTTGGAACAATACCGACACGGCCCAAAGCGCAGGATTCGCGTTGGAAATATCCACACGCCACAGGTTGCCTTGCAAGTCACCTGCATAGATGAGGTTCGCGCCGCCGGCGACCTGGCCGCCGCTGTTGACGGCGGCGACGCTCGACAAACCATTTGCAGTCGTGAGATCGCAGGCGGTCGGCACCGCCGCGCACAAATCGATCTTCGGCGTGCCTACCGTGCTGCCGGTCTGCGGATCGAGCACAAACAGGAACGGCTTTTGATTCGTACTATTGTATCCATTCCCAAAAAACACCTTCCAACCCGCGGCCGTATTTGCAATGGCCGGGGTGCTGAACCCCAATCCCATGTCGGGATCCACGAAGTCCCACAGCACCGAGCTCGACAGCGTTGCTTCTGAAGTGATGGCCGAGGGGTTGGTAATGTCGAGCGCATAGACGCTTTTGCCGCCCTGCGCCTCGGTTCCCACCAGAATGCTGTGCCAGGTCAGATCAGTGAACTGCACATCCGCCGCCTGCGGTGAACCGTTGACGTAAAAAAGATGCTGCGCGTTGTAGTAAGGTGACACGAGATTGACGAGGTTGTTGTACACGCCGCGCGGGATATAGGAGAACAGCTCGTTTCCGGTTCCTACGTCGAACGCATGCAGCATGCCGTCGTCCGCGCCGATATAGAGGACGGGCGCGCGGGTATTGGTACTCGCCGCGTAGGCGATGTACGACGTCGACTGGATGCCCTCATTCGAAGGCCCGATATACGCCGGATTGCTGTCGACGATGTCGCCGAGAATATGCGAGCGGTTGCGGAACGGTCCACCGGGTGAGCCCTTCACTGATTGTGCGGTGGACCCGCGCAGGAATTGCAACACATCGCTGCCGTTGGGATCCGAAGTAAATGTCTGCAGCGGCGTGCCGAGAGGCGTCAAGTTGCCGATGCCATTGGGCGGATTTCCCGGAGTCCACTCGAAGGGAATGGCCTTGTTTTGGGTCGGGTCCCAGGTGCTAATGAGCCGCGGCGCCGGCGTTGCGGGCGATGGCGGATTGAACGCAAGATCCATCTGCGTCTGCGCCGACCAGTCCGGCGCCGCAATGTTGACGACGCCGGTAGTCGGGTCGATCGGGTATTGAAACAGGTTTCCGGTCCAGTCCTGGTACGGTGTATCGGAGGTGACGAATTGCGACTGATACACCTTGGAGTTGACGTTGAGGCCGGTGGAGTTCACGGCCGCCGACGCGGTCGACTGAGTCTGCGCCAGAATCGTGGTGATGATGATCTGTAAATCGTTGGTGACGTCTTGCGGCGAGGTTGCCGGGAAATAGCCATTCGGCGAAGCAGAGCGCGTCCCGCCCGCAAAGGACATCGCCGACAGCGTGTTCGCCGCTGTCGTGTTCACGCTCGGATCGACGCCCGCACCGAGTCCGATGATGTAAGTGTTGATCCCGGCGGCCTGAAGCGCCGTCAATTTGTTGATGACGTCGGTCAGCGCCTGATCGTTAGTCGAGATCAGATGCTGGTCCACTGGATCGAACGTCGCAGTCACGCCGTAGCCGTTGGTCGTGACGCCACCATCGCCTTGAGCGGCGAGGCTGCCGAGCGGCGGCCAATTGTGGTGTGCGAGGTCCATGGTCGGCAAGCCATCCGTTATCAAAACGACATAGCGTTGACTGGCGCAGCCGTTTGTCGTGGGTGGATTGCCCGCAAACAAGGTTTGCGCGCGGTGCAATAGCCCGGCAATCGGCGATTGCGTCGCCGCGGCCTTTAGCTCCGATGTGCCGGTGGAATTGGTTTCCGGCGCAAGAAAGGGCGTGAATTGCGCGACGGCATTGGCGACGGAAGTGGGCGTGGGTACGGCACCCGAGGAAGTCATGGGCACGACGGTGTTGCCATCATTCGCAGTCTCGCCGAAGGTGTAATAGCCGAATCCGCGCAGTTCGTACATCACTTCCGAGGAGTAGGGCACGAAGCCTGCGTTGGTCGGTCCGGTCGTGCCGGCGCAGCCGTTGACCTCGCTGCTGTAGGACTCGAACACGCCGCCGTTTTCATAATTTCCCAGGCTGAACTGGGGCGGGAAGGGATTCGGTGCCGGATGCGGGCCGTTGTAGACGATGCAAATCGGGGCGAAGCCGCCGGCATACAACACGTCGTTAACTGACGGATCATCGCTGCTAAAGCTCACCAGCATGTACTGCTGCGCCGCGATGTTTTGGGTGGGGTAGTAGGCATTGAGTGCGACACAATCTTGCGCCGCCGTCGTAGGCAACGCGGCAGTGTACGCAAAGCAGGGATTCAGAACATATTCACCGCTCGGGGGAATGGTGTTGGTAAAGGTGAATCCACCGGGGTTGCTCATCTGATAGACCCAGGTGGTGAATGCCGTCAAGCCGCTGGTGTCGTAATCGATGAGACCGAAGTCGGCGCTGGGAATATAGGCGTTCAAAACCGCGCTGAGTCCCGCTTTGGCGACATTGAGGCGGCTGGGTGAGTTATCGACGAGATGGCCGCCCGAGTTCACCGTATAAGGCGCAACGATCCCGGTGCCGGGATTCAGCGGCGGCGTGAAACCAGTGGGAATGGTGAAGTTTACCGGCGAGGCGCTGTTGTACAGCAGCGGCTGCGCAATAGAGCCAGATCCGGTGCGGATCGCGCCGCTCAAGTCGCCGTCCATGGATTCGGAATTGGCCAGCGCCAGTAAAATTTGCGGGTGGGCCGGAATGGTGACCGTCAACGGCACCTGCGATATCGAGATTGCCGGTGCAGGCGCGGCCATGATGTTCGAGGACCAGCACACCAACAGCGTGCAGCACGCCGCAGAGAGCGCATGCGCGAAACCGTGGCGGGCGGATTTGGGTAGCAGTTGCATAAATGAATTCCTTGCGACCTTTAGGCTAACGAACAATGGTTTGCAGCGTGGTGGTAGACGTGCCGTCCGCCCCCACACCACGGGCCGTGACCCGATAGACAGTGACCGGCGGCGAAGCAGGATTGAGCGAAGCTACGGCAGCTGACTGGCCCACCGAGCCGGCTTGCGGCAGCTGCTCGATGACGATCTGGGGTGTTTGAGACCCGGGAGGCACATTGGCAAGCGCGGGCCCGGCGTAGGCAAACGCGGCGTTTGCGGCGCTCCAATCCATGCCGTTGACCGGACTGGGATTGGCAACCGTTGCATCCAGCATATAAAGACCGTTGGTGTTGTTGGTGAAGTTGACGTAGATGCCCTGAAGCAATCCGGCCTCGGCACTGCGCAATGCCGCTTCGGCGGCCTGCGCTCCCAGCTGATGGTTGTCTTCATTGCGCGCCATTCTTTCTTCGACCGTTTGCATGCGCGCCGCAGTCACGCCGAGCAGGCTTAAAATCAACAACAGAATCAACGCGACGAACATCACCACGCCGCTTTGCTTCGATCTGAACCCTGGATAAAAATGATTTCGCACGTTAGTACCCTTCAAGGCAACGAATCCCGTACCGCAATGGTTTCTTCAAATACCTGACGCGAGCGCGTATCGTTCGGCGCGGTCACCGTGACGCCCAGCAGGTTGTAAGTCTTGGCGCCCGTCGGATGAGCGGAGCCCGGGGCGCTCGCGGCCAGCAATGCCACCTTGACGCTCATGACCGTGTTGAAATCGCCAACTTGGTTGGCCGTTACGTAACCGCTCACGATCTGTGAATTGGTGGTGTCGACGCCGTAGAGAATTTGCATGGCCTCGATGTCGGGCACGAGTTCGGCGGTGGTGAATCCGCTGGTGGCGTTCAGATCGGCGATCCAGAGCGCGCTGTCTTGATCGGCACCCGGCGCGATGTAGTACACCAACGTGTCGACGGGCGCGATTTGCGCGCCGGCCGCATAATTGAGCTGAAACGCGGCAGGATTGTTGCCGGGCGAACCCGAAGCCGCGTGCGTGATGGGCTGATTCAGACCCGGAGGTCCGATATTGGTGATCTGGAAAACAATGCCTGTGGCGCAATCGGAGATCACAGCTAGTTGGTTGACCGCAAGGGGTCCCTGCGAATTGACCGTGAAGGTCGATGATCCAGGCGCGATGGGATTCGTGAGATAGACCGATTGGGCGTCTTTCAGCGTGGAACGCACCACCAGCACATCATTGTTCTGCACGGGGGAGCCGTTGGGCAACACGCTCAGCGCCGCATCGAGACCGCCGACCCAGTCGCCATTATTGAGATCGGCCGCAACCGGCGTTGCCGAGACGGCATAGGCCTTATTGACGCCCGTGTTGACCGCTTCGTAACCACCCAGCGCCTGACTGAAGGTGAATGGCAGCGGCGTTGCGCCCGCGTTGAGTATGCCGATGACATTGCGCGCCGTGGTGCAGGACATGTAACCCGCGTTGCGCACCGAGTTCGAAATGAAATTCAGGGCGAAGCGGCCGCCGTCGGTCAGCGCAGCCGTTCCAGACGTGGCTTCAAACGCCGATCGAGATCCGACGAAGACCGATATCACGCCGGCCGTCACGATCAATGCCAGCGTGATCGCCACCATGAGCTCGACCAGCGAGAATCCGAGCGCTCGCTTCATAGCACCGTCTCCAGCGTGATCGTTTGCGTCGTGCCGACCGCGCCGACGTTCAGCGTGTTTTGCGCCACGCTGTCATCCCATTGGACCTTGATGGTGACCTGGGTTTGTGGACCCACAATGGTGGTTACGATCTGCCCATCGCCGTTTGGTAATGCGCCGGGAAGAGCCGGCGGCACCACCGCGCGGTTTGCATTCAAGCGCAGCTCCCACTCGTAAATGTCGTACTTCGTGACTTGATTGGCGGTCGTGCAAGTAGAAAGGGGCGGCGTGCACAAGACGGCCGGCAGGACGGGACCCGCGCCAAACGGCGTGTCGTACTTTTGCGCGATGGCTTCCACCCGGTTGGCGCGCATATTGTCCAATATCTCGTAGGCCAAGGCCGTCGCCTGGCTGCGCAGGTAGGCGCTGTCGTTCGAATGCGAAGAGAACAGCATGAGCTTGGCGATGCCCAGCAGTCCGATCGCCAATATCACGAGCGATACCAACACCTCGACCAGCGTGAAGCCGGCGCTTTGCGCTGCACTTTGATGCAATTTGTATTTGTGGATTGTCATGTCACGGGCACGCCAGTGCGGCTCCTGATACGGAAAGTCCAGGTTTTTGTGAGGCGGCCACCCGACCGGTGACATTCACTTCAACTTGGCGCGCAAACGCAGCGCCGCGCGGGTCGCAGACCCTGATGGTGAGCGGCGCCAGGGGCGCCATGCCATTCGAGGTAAATGTAATTCCGGTGGCGGGGCCCACATCCGGTTTCACGGTATTGATCGGGTTGAGCGCCGGAACGGTTTGCAGCACCTGGTTACCGTTGACCGGGTCGATGAGGGTCACGATCCAACCCTCCAGCCACGACACCGCGGCGGGATCGCAGTTAATTCCATCCAGCGACGGGCACACCGTAATGCCGTTCGGAGATGCGCGTTTCACCGCTTCGCTGCGCGCATAGCTGAAGCTTCCAACCAGGGAATTGATCTGACCGGTGTCGCGATCGTTTTGCACGAAGCTGGTGAAAGCGGGAATGGCGACGGCAAACAGAATTCCCGCCACCGTGAGGCTCACCATCAGTTCGATCAGCGTGAAGCCGTGATGAAGTTTCATGGCCGCCATCATAGGCATGCAAGCTTGCATGAACCTGACGTGCCGGCGCGGCCCGAAGCAGAATGCGACTTAGTTCACAGCCCGCGGTGGAAATTGGATCAGGATGCGCGTGCCGGCGCCGTTTGCGCCCGACTCGATCGTCATCGAGGCATCGTACAGGCGCGCGATTTCATCAACGATGGCGAGTCCCAAGCCGCTGCCATGGCCGCGGGAGTTGGGCATTCTGTAAAATCTCTGGCGAACCCGCTGCCGCTCCCCTTCGGGAATGCCGGGCCCCGTGTCCACGACCTCAAGATAGGGTCTGCCGTGCTTTTCCCCGGCGCTCGCGGTAACGCTGCCGCCGGCCGGGGTGTATTTCAGCGCATTGTCGACCAGGTTGCTCACCAGATCATCGAGCAGCGAGGGGTCCGCACGGATGGGCGCGGGCGTCGTGTCCACGCCCAGATCGATATTGGCCTGCAGCGCCCGGTCGAAAAACTTGGCGGCCACTTCGTTGACGATGGCCTGCAGATCCACGGTCTGGTTCCTTGCGCTCAAGTTGGCGGAGGGGTCGGCCCGCGCCAGGGTGAGCAGCTGATTCGCAGAGTGTGCGAGCTGCTTCACGCCTTCCTGCAACGTCAACAGACGTCCTTTGACCGGCTCGGCTGCCGGTTCCGCCACGAGCAGGCCGAGTTGCGCCTGCATGCCGGTGATCGGCGTGCGCAGTTGATGCGCGGTGTCCGCGATGAATTGTTGTTGCGACTGAACCGAGGTGCGCAACATTCCGAACAAGCGGTTGAGCGTGACCACCACGGGCGCGATTTCGCGCGGCACCGAGGTCTCGACGATGGGGCGCAGGTCGAGCGGCGAGCGGCTCGCGATTTCATCGCGCAGTCTTCTGATCGGCCGCAATCCCAGCTGGATGCCGACCCAAACCAGCACCAGGGTGATATCGAGCTGCACGAAGTCCCACAACAGGGTGCTCATCAAGCCGAGCCGCGCTTCCGGTTCACTGCTCTTTTTGATGTCCGCGACGGTGAGAGTGAGGGAGCCGGCCGCGCGTGTCGAAACGCGTCGTCAGCGTGCGCACGCTGCGGCCCTCAAGCTGCGCCATCGCCAGAAGCTCGGTGCCCTCGCTGCCCATGGCGACCGGCGGCAGCTGTTCATCGCCTGCCAGCAGCCTTCCTTCAGAATCGCGCAACACGAATTTGATCGAGTCCGCGCGTCGGCAGAAAGGGTTTGACGTAAGGGTTGAGGTCGAGTGCAACCTGTCCTTGCTTCACCGACACATGGGCCATCAAGGCATTCGCGGCGTCTTTCAGACGCCGTTCGCTGCTGATCATCACGGGCGCGACATTGTTGAAATAGTGAATCAAGGCGCCGCACAGGGCCAGCAACATGAGCGGAATCGCCAACCAGAGGATCAATTGACGGCTGATGGAGGACGTCACGCGGATTTCGCTTCTTCCAGCCTGTATCCTAAGCCGCGCAAGCTGCGAATGATCGCCGCGCTGCCGAGCTTGGCGCGCAGGCGCGAGATATGCACTTCGACCGCGTTGGCTGTGATGTCTTGATCGGGACCGGCGACCGCTTGCTGCACCCGTTCCTTGGAGACGATTTGGCCGAGGCGCCGCGCCAAACACTCGAGCACCAGCCACTCACGGGCCGTGAGCTCGATTTCCGCCTCATCGATGCAGAGGCGCTTGCCTGCCAGGTCCACGCTCATGCGGTTGAGCTTGACCAGGCCGTTGGCGGCGCCATGCGAACGGCGCATCAGCGCCCGGCAACGCGCCGCGAGTTCAGCGGCTTCGAATGGCTTGCTCAAGAAATCATCGGCGCCCAGATCGAGCGCCTTGACCTTGTCGGTCAGGGTGCAGCGGGCCGTCAAAATGAGCGTCGGGAGCGATTTGCCGGCGCTGCGGAGCCTGCGCACCAGGGTCAGGCCGTCGGCTCCGGGCAATCCCACATCGATCACGGCCAGCGCGAATTCTTCGCTGGCGATCGCCGCCTGCGCGGCCTCGGCGCTGCTGACGCGATGCACTGCGTAGCTCGCGGCCGTCAAACCGCGCAGGATGGCATCCGCAACCAGGTCATCGTCTTCTACTAATAAGAGCCGCACGCGTCACTTTACTACGAGCAGGGCCGCGACTTAAAACGCGGCTATGGGTCGCCGACTGCGTGACTGTTGGGATTGCCCGGCTCATCGCGTTCACCGCCGAAAGCAGTGCGCTTCGGCGGAATCAAGGCTCGCATCCGGGTTTCATAAGCCTTGGTAAAGGTCTCGGTGAAAACGTGCGGGAAGCCGTCCGCAGGGCGCTGCGCAAGACCGGCGAACAGTTCGGCGTACAGGTCCCAGTACTTGGCCTTGCTCTGGCCGCCGAACACGCCGCGCTTGCCGGCGCGATCGAAACGCTGTTCCAATTCTTTGGGATCGACCCGGCTCAAGAATTCCTCGAAGGCGGCGCGCGTCGCGGACAGCGCCGCGGTATTTTGCGCTTTGAGTTCGCGAAAGTTGTCGCGGATCGCCTCGACCGATCCTGCGCGCGTCGAGATGGTGGTGAGCAGCCGCACCAGCGCCTCGTCGACTCCTTTGGAAAGATTCAATGCCGATTCGGGTCCGTCCGCGGGCGGCGCGGGAATTCGGAACTTGTTGCGAAACTCATTGCGGCCCTGGTTGAGGTCCATCAAGCCCAGCACCGACTCGCGCAGCAGCTGCCCCGCGAGCTGCAGCGCCGCGCCGCGCGCCTCCGGACTCACCGAGCGAGGTTCGATGCCGGCGCCGCGGCAAAAAGCCGCGAGTCCGATGTCGAAGTCGCCTTCATACAGCGCGAGGCTCTGAGAGCGCGACAGATGGGGGCTCGGAGAGTTTTCGATGACGGATGAGGTTCGCGGCGCATCGACTCTCGGGCCATCGGCTTTCGGGGTGTCGACTTTCAAGGGCCGCGTCATCATGTGCCACGGCGTTGCGCCGCCATCCCCCGCTTCCGCCGGGTGCTCGACCGGCGGCAAGGATTGCCCATACAGATCGCGCGGCCTCGCTCCTGAGTCCGCGATCGACAAGCCGCTCGGTTCCAGCAATTGGCTCAAATCCAGGTCGGCACCCAGGTCATTGGCAGTCGACTTTTTGACCGCCGAGGAGGGCGATTGTCCGTCATACGCAACAATGGCGCTTTCTTCCGGCGGAAAATCATTGCTCTGGTCGATGCTCACCAAGAGTTCGTACTCGCCCAGGCGCACGTAGTCGCCGTCCTTGAGCGGGTAATCGTGATACTTGCCGAGCGGAACTTGGGCGCCATTGACGTAGGTGCCGTTCGAACTGGTATCGACCAGAATGTAAGTGCCGGCCCGAAAATCGACGCGCGCGTGTTTGCCCGAGAGATAGCGCTCAGGGTCGGGTAGAATCCATTCGTTGTCAGTGCCGCGCCCGATGGTGCCGCCGTGCACGCCAAAGACTTTGGTGGCTAGCGGACCGAAGCGGGTTGAGTGCTCGCTGACGACGCGTAAGCGCAGGGCCATAGGTCAATCCCTCCAGCGGGTCTCAAGGTTCGCGCTAAGTGCCGGTATAATATGGTGAAATACTAGCAATGCCGGGAGCCTTCTAAATGGCAGCGAGTCACATTTTCAAAGTTCTGTTCGTGAATCAAGGCAAGGTCTATGAGATATACGCCCGTAAAGTGAGTCACGGCAGCCTATTCGGCTTCATTGAAGTCGAGGAGCTGGTTTTTGGCGAACGCTCAACGGTGGTCGTGGATCCGGCCGAAGAGAAGATCAAGGCGGAATTCAACGACGTAAAGCGCACCTATCTTCCCATGCATTCCGTGCTGCGCATCGATGAAGTCAAGAAGCAGGGGGTCAGCAAAATCGTCGCGCTGGAAGGCTCCAATGTCTCTCAATTCCCGGTGCCGATCTATACGCCCGGAGGGGACTCGAGCGCTCGCAAATAACCGGTTTCCTGTAGAATGGTGCATGTTTAGCCTTTTCGGCGCACCGGCGCTGTCGCAATTCCGCCTCGACCAACTGCTGCGCGCAATCAAGGCCGAAGAGCCGCGTGTTCAAGCGCTCGCATCCCGCTGGATGCACTTCATCGACTCCTCCCGGCCCTTGAACGAATCCGAACTTGCGGTGCTGGGGAAACTCCTCACCTACGGCGCACGCGTTCCCGATGCACTGCGCGAGCTGCCGCGCGGCCTGCGCATCTTGGTGACCCCGCGCGTCGGCACCGAGTCGCCCTGGTCGAGCAAGGCCACCGACATCGTGCAGGTGTGCGGCCTTAACGCCGTGACGCGCGTCGAACGCGGCACCGTGTTTTTCATCGAGTCCAGCGCGCCGCTTGAGCAAGCGCATCTCCTCAAGCTGGCGGCGCACTTGCACGATCGCATGACTGAATCGATCTGGACCGATTCGCTCGAGCCGACCGGCCTGTTTCACTCGGCCCCGCCACGCGGCCTGCGTCAGGTCGTTTTGGGCGGGAATGGGGTTGAAGCACTCGCGCGCGCCAATCAACAATGGGGGCTGGCGCTGTCCGGCGAGGAAATCGACTATCTGGTGCAGGCGTTCGGCAAGCTCGGAAGGGATCCGACCGACGTTGAGCTGATGATGTTCGCGCAGGCCAATTCCGAACATTGCCGCCACAAGATATTCAATGCGCAGTTCATCATCGACGGCAAACCCATGCCGTTGTCGCTGTTCGCCATGATCCGCGCGACGCACGCGCGCAATTCACACGGCGTGCTATCGGCCTACCGCGACAACGCGGCGGTCATCGTCGGCGCCAACGCAACGCGTTTTTTTCCGCATCCGCTCACGCAGCGCTACGGCGGTGCGCGCGAGCCGCTCGATATTCTGATGAAAGTGGAGACCCACAATCATCCGACGGCGATCTCGCCTTTTCCGGGCGCGGCCACGGGGGCGGGAGGCGAAATTCGCGACGAGGGCGCGACCGGCATCGGCGCGAAGCCCAAGGCCGGACTGACCGGCTTCTCGGTCTCGAATCTCAAGATTCCCGGTATGGCGCAGCCATGGGAAGTCGATTTCGGCAAACCCGATCGCATTGCCTCGGCGCTCGACATCATGATTGCCGCGCCGATCGGCGCGGCCTCCTTCAACAACGAATTTGGCCGCCCCAACACCTGCGGTTATTTCCGCGTATTCGAACAAGCGACGGCACCGGACGCAGCGACGCCAGGTCCGGCCGCGATCCGGGGCTATCACAAGCCCATCATGGTTGCCGGCGGCCTGGGCAGCGTGCGCCGCCAGGACGTCGAGAAGAAAGAGGTCGTCGTGGGGGCCCCGCTCATTGTGCTCGGCGGTCCCGCGATGCTGATCGGTTTGGGCGGCGGGGCCGCATCCTCGGTGGGCAGCGGCCAAAGTTCATCCGAATTGGATTTCGCATCGGTGCAGCGCGGCAATGCAGAAATTCAACGGCGCGCTCAAGAGGTGATCGATCGCTGTGTCGCGTTGGGCGAGGCCAATCCCATTTTGCTGATTCACGATGTGGGCGCCGGCGGGTTGTCGAACGCCTTACCTGAGGCCATCGCGCACAGTCACCGCGGCGGCCGCATTGACCTGCGCAAGATTCCCAGCGCCGAATCGGAACTCTCGCCGATGGAGATCTGGTGCAACGAGGCGCAGGAGCGCTACGTGCTCGCGCTCGTACCGGGGACGGTTGATCAATTCAAGGCGCTGTGCGAACGCGAACGCTGCCCGTTCGCGCTGGTGGGCGAAATCACCGCGGATGGCCTGCTCAAGGTTTCCGATCCTGTGCTGCATGCCGTTCCAGTCGACATGCCGATTGATGTCCTGCTCGGCAAGGCGCCGCGCATGACGCGTGATGTTCATTCGATCGCGAAGAATCCCTCGCCCTTGTCCACCGGCGCGGTTGACTTGAGCGCCTCGCTCGACAGATTGCTCACCCTGCCGACCATTGCCGACAAATCCTTCTTGATTACCATCGGCGATCGCACGGTCAGCGGTTTGATCAGCCGCGACCAAATGGTAGGGCCGTGGCAGGTGCCGGTTGCGGACGTGGCGGTTTCATTGAGCAGTTATCATGAGTTCAGCGGCGAAGCCATGGCGATGGGCGAACGCGCGCCGCTTGCGGTGCTGAACGCGCCCGCATCCGGACGTGTGGCGGTGGCCGAAGCCATCACCAATATCATGGCGGCCGACATTCATCGCCTCGAAGACATCCGCTTGTCTGCCAACTGGATGGCCGCCTGCGGAGAGCCGGGCGAGGATGCCGAGCTGTACGCCACCGTACGCGCGGTCAGTGAACTGTGCACCGCGCTGCGCATCACCATTCCGGTCGGCAAGGACTCTCTGTCGATGCGGACCACCTGGCGCGCGGACGGGGCTGAACGCTCGGTGCTCGCCCCCATCTCCTTGATCGTTTCCGCCTTTGCGCCCGTGCAGGATTCACGCGCGACCCTGACCCCGGAGCTCGACCTGTCGCAGCCCTCGCGCCTGCTGCTCGTCGATTTAGGCGCGGGCAAGAATCGCCTCGGCGGCTCGTGCTGGACCCAGGTTTACTTAAAAAGCGGCGGTACGCCTGCCGATCTCGATAGTCCACAGCTCTTGAGCGCCCTGTTTGACGCATTGCGCGAGATGAAGGATCAGGGCCTGGTGCTCGCCTACCATGATCGGTCGGACGGCGGCGTGCTCGTGACGCTGTTGGAGATGGCGTTTGCCGCGCATTGCGGCCTCTCCGTCGATCTCGGAACGGTCGACGACATCATTGCCGCCGCCTTTGCCGAGGAATTGGGCGCCGTCATCCAGGTTGCGGCGGCGCGCGCCGCCGAAGCGCAAGCTATTCTCGCGCGTCATGGTCTGGCCGCTCTGACGCGCGACATCGGCGAGCCGACGATGGGAGCCGAAGTGCGGGTCAGCGCCAACGGCGCTCCGGTCTACGGCGGCTCGCGCATTGCGCTGCATCGCCGCTGGAGCGAGGTGTCGTATCGCATGCAGGCCCTGCGCGACAATCCCGACTGCGCGCGTGAGGAATATTCGCGCCTCGAGGACGCGCACGATCCCGGCTTGCACGCCGCCTTGAGCTACGATCCCAAAGATGATGTGGCCGCGCCTTTCATTCAACGCGGCGTGCGCCCTGCCATCGCCATCCTGCGCGAGCAGGGCGTCAACAGCCAGGTGGAAATGGCCGCCGTGTTTACCCGCTCGGGATTCGATGCCTACGATGTGCACATGACCGACATTCTGGCGGGGCGCGTGCGTCTTTCGAGATTTCATGGACTGGTTGCCTGCGGCGGGTTTTCGTATGGCGACGTTCTGGGGGCGGGCGAAGGCTGGGCGAAGTCCATCCTGTTCAACGCGCGCGCCCGCCAGGAGTTCGCGGCTTTTTTCGAGCGCAGCGCGACCTTTACCCTGGGTGTGTGCAACGGCTGCCAAATGTTATCCGCACTGAAGGAATTAATTCCCGGCGCGGCGCTCTGGCCGCGATTCGTGCGCAACCGGTCCGAACAATACGAGGCGCGCCTGTCCCTGGTGCGCGTGCCGCAGTCCGGCTCAGTCCTGTTTGCCGGCATGCACGGATCGGTCTTGCCGATCGCTGTGGCGCATGGCGAGGGCAGGGCGGAATTCGATCCCGGCGTGAATACGGCCGCGCTGCTGGAGCAGCGTCTTGCGACGCTTCAATACGTGGATCATCGCGACCGACCGACAGACCTCTACCCGTTCAACCCCAATGGTTCCGAAGCGGGGCTGGCCGGATTGTGCAGTGCCGATGGGCGCGTGACTTCGCTGATGCCGCATCCAGAGCGGGTGTTTCGCACTGTGCAGAATTCTTGGGCGCCCAGGCAGTGGGCGGAGGACGGCGGCTGGATGCGCCTGTTCCGCAACGCGCGAGTGTTCGTGTCCTAGCCGGCTTCGGCTTGATTGGGCGCAACGAATCGTCGGAACGTGACCGCTTGTATCAAGCGCGCCTTGCGCACAAAGGTTTGATACAGCAAATCGCGCATGACTTCCAATAAAATTCCGGCGTGCTCCGAAGTCAGGTCGGGCTGATTCGGCCACGGATCGCTGTCGCTGCCGAACAGCACCGAACGCAGGATCGAAAAGGTGTCATCGTCAAGATCCGCGAGCGAACGGATTTCCTGCAGCGTGTCGAACAGCTCCAGCTTGCCGCGCTCACCCAGTTCGTGAAATAGCGACTGCGCCGTGCGGCGGCTCATCGACCCGAACGCATTGAAACAGGCCGCCGAGTAGCAATTGAGCGCCTCCTTGAACAAAACTTCGGCTTCCTCCGGCAGGTAGGTGAGCGGGAAATGCTCGCGTGCACGCTCGATCTCGATGAAGTTTGAGGCCAGCTCCACCCGCAGCGCCGTGTAGGCCTTGACGGCAAACTTGAGGAATATCGGTTCGATGCAGGTATCGCACCGAAACACAATGCCGATGTGCTTCGGTTTGCGGCGGCTCAATTCCTCGAATTTTGGCACCGCAATCGGTGTCAGGTGCGTCAAGGTCTGACAGTGAGGGCAGGTGAGTGCGATGCCTTGATATTCGACATGCAACTCGTCTTGGGGCGTGATGTAGATGCTCATGGCTCAACCCGTCAGTGGTTTGTAGCGAATTCGGTGAGGTTGGCTGGCATCCTCGCCTTTGCGCTTCTTGTAATCCTCGACGTATTCCTGATAGTTGCCCTCGAACCAGAAGACCTGCGAATCGCCTTCAAACGCGAGGATATGCGTTGCGATTCGATCCAGGAACCAGCGATCGTGCGAAATGACCACGGCACAGCCCGGGAACGCGACCAGGGCGTCTTCCAGCGCGCGCAGTGTTTCAATATCCAAATCGTTGGTCGGTTCGTCGAGCAGCAAGACATTGCCGCCGGCTTTCAAAACCTTCGCGAGGTGCACCCGGTTGCGCTCGCCGCCGGAGAGCTCGCCAATCATCTGTCCTTGCTGCACGCCCTTGAAATTGAAGCGCCCGACGTAGCCGCGCGAGGAAGTCTCATAGTTGCCCACCTTGATGAGATCCAGGCCGCCGGAGATCTCCTGCCAGACGGTGTTCTTGTCGTTGAGGGTCTGGCGGGATTGATCCACGTAGGCGAGTTTGACGCTGGGTCCCAAACGAATTTCGCCGCTGTCGGGTTTTTCGATGCCGGAGAGCATGCGGAACAGGGTGGTCTTGCCGGCGCCGTTGGGGCCGATGATGCCGACGATGCCCCCGGGCGGCAGATTGAAACTCAAGGAATCGATCAGCAGGCGATCGTCGTAGCCCTTTCTTAAATTCTTGCATTCGATCACCAGATCTCCGAGGCGCTCGCCCGGCGGGATGTAGATCTCGTTGGTCTCGTTGCGCTTCTGAAATTCCTGCGACGCCAATTCTTCGTAGCGCTGCAAACGCGCCTTGGATTTGGCTTGACGCGCTTTCGGGTTGGTTCGCACCCATTCCAGCTCGCGCTTCAGGGTTTTTGCCAGTGCGTCCTGCTGCCGCTCTTCCTGGGCCAGGCGCAATCCTTTCTGCTCCAGCCAGGAGGAGTAATTGCCCTGCCAGGGAATGCCGTGGCCGCGATCGAGTTCCAAGATCCACTCGGCGACATTGTCGAGAAAGTAGCGATCGTGCGTGACCGCGATCACCGTGCTCGGATACTCCTCCAAAAAATGTTCCAGCCAAGCCACCGACTCGGCGTCCAAATGATTGGTCGGCTCGTCGAGCAGCAGCATGTCCGGCTTGGACAGCAGCAAACGGCACAGGGCGACGCGCCGCTTTTCGCCGCCCGACAGCTTGCCGACCACGGCATCCCAGGGCGGCAGCCGCAGCGAATCCGCCGCAATCTCGAGCTTGCGTTCCAGTTCCCAGCCGCCGACCGCGTCGATTTTGTCCTGCATCTTTGCCTGCTCTTCCATGAGCTTGTTCATTTCATCGTCGGACATCGGCTCGGCGAACTTGTCGCTGATAGCATTGAAGCGATCGATCAGGCTTTGCACATCGCCGACCCCCTCGCCGACCACCTCGCGCACCGTCTTGGTTTCATCCAGCAGCGGTTCCTGCGGCAAATAGCCGACCTTGATGCCCGCCTGCGCGCGCGCCTCGCCCTCGATATCCTTGTCGACGCCGGACATGATTTTCAGGAGCGTGGATTTGCCGGAACCGTTCAGTCCGAGCACGCCAATCTTGGCGCCGGGAAAAAAACTCAAGCTGATATCGCGCAAAATAATGCGCTTGGGCGGCACGACCTTGCCAACCCGGTTCATGGTGTAAATGAACTGAGCCATCTATTGCCTGTATTGAATTAATCGCGTGAATTCGCGGGAAAACACAGTAATTATCCGCGACTGAAGCCGGGTTGTCACGGTGCGGCCATCCCGCTAGGGAAGGCTACTCTTATAAGTTACAATTGTCGGCTATCTTTGGAGATTCATTCATGTTTAGCCCCCAAATGGCCATTGCCGGCTTCGACCCAGAGCTTGCGCAGGCTATTGCCGGCGAGCGCGGGCGGCAAGAGGATCATATCGAACTCATCGCCTCGGAGAACTACGCAAGCCCGCGGGTGCTCGAGGCGCAAGGCTCCGTGCTGACCAACAAGTACGCGGAGGGCTACCCCGGGAAGCGTTATTACGGCGGCTGTGAATTCGTGGATATTGCGGAAAGCCTGGCGATCGAGCGGGCCAAGCAGCTGTTTGGCGCCGCTTACGCCAATGTGCAGCCCCATTCCGGCTCCCAGGCCAACGCTGCGGTCTACTTCGCGCTGCTCAATCCCGGCGACACCATTTTAGGAATGAGCCTCGATCATGGCGGTCACCTGACCCACGGCGCCAAGGTCAATTTCTCCGGTAAATTCTTCAAGGCGGTGCAATACGGCTTGGTCGCGGATACCGGCATCCTCGATTACGATCAGGTCGAACGGCTGGCGCAGGAGCATCGCCCAAAAATGATCGTGGCCGGATTTTCCGCCTATTCGCGCGTCATCGATTGGGCGCGCTTTCGCGCCATCGCCGATTCGATCGGCGCCTACCTGTTCGTGGATATGGCGCATGTGGCCGGCCTGATCGCGGCGGGTGAGTATCCCAACCCGGTGCCGTTCGCAGACGTCGTGACCACCACCACGCACAAGACCTTGCGCGGCCCCCGCGGCGGCCTGATTCTGGCGCGGCCGCATCCCGACCTGCACAAGAAATTCAATTCCATGGTGTTTCCAGGAATCCAAGGCGGCCCGCTCATGCATGTGATCGCGGCCAAGGCCGTGGCTTTCCTGGAAGCGCTGCAGCCGGAATTCAAAACCTACTCGGCGCAGGTGGTTGCGAACGCGCGCGCGATGACCACGGTGTTGCAGCAGCGCGGCTACCGCATCGTTTCCGGCGGCACCGACAATCATTTATTTTTGCTCGATTTGATCGGCAAGAACATCACCGGCAAGGATGCTGACGCGGCGTTGGGGCGCGCACACATCACGGTCAACAAGAACGCGGTCCCCAACGATCCGCGTCCTCCCTCGATCAGCAGCGGGCTGCGCATCGGCACGCCCGCGGTGACGACACGCGGATTCAAGGAGCCCGAAGTGCAGCAGCTTTCCCACTGGATCG
Organism: uncultured Gammaproteobacteria bacterium; assembly: GCA_963731465.1. Taxonomy (GTDB): domain Bacteria; phylum Pseudomonadota; class Gammaproteobacteria; order Steroidobacterales; family Steroidobacteraceae; genus Bog-1198. The sequence goes on along the minus strand of CAVSVK010000009.1, from coordinate 95,471 downwards.
CCGATGTACTGGATCATCTGGGCGATGAAGCGGCGCTTGAACGCGTGCGCGCCGCGGTGGTGGAAATATGCCGACGATTCCCGGTCTATGGTCAGACAGGCGCTTTGCCGTGAGCAGCTCCGATGCATTGTCCGTTTTGCGGCCACACCGAGACTAAGGTGATCGACTCTCGCCTGGCGGGCGAGGGGCGGCAAATTCGCAGGCGCCGCGAGTGTCTGGCATGTACCGAGCGGTTCACCACGTTTGAGGCCGCGGAATTGCTCCTGCCCATGGTGGTCAAGGGAGATCGCAGCCGCGAACCCTTTGATGAAAAAAAGCTTCTGGCCGGCATGCAAAGGGCGCTCGAGAAGCGACCGGTTTCCCGGGAAGCAATCGAAGCGGCCGCGGCAAGAATCTGTCACAAATTGCGCAGCTTGGGTGAGCGCGAAATCGCATCGCGCAGCATTGGAGAAATGGTGATGGAGGAACTGCGGCACTTGGATGAGGTGGGATACGTCCGTTTCGCCTCCGTCTACCGCAGCTTTCAGGACTTGGACGCCTTTCGCACCGAGATCGATCAGTTGCGGCGCCATCGCCGCCGCCGCGAGCCCAGCAAGGACCAATTGCCGCTGCTGCCCGGTGATGAAGCCGACGCAACCGACGCAGCGGACGAAGAGAAAGAGTGAGCGGGGATATCACAGCCCAGGACCGATCGCATCTGGCGCACGCGCTGGAATTGGCGGCGCGCGGACTCTATACGACGGATCCGAATCCGCGGGTCGGCTGTGTGATTGCAAATGCGGACCGCGTACTCGGAGAGGGCTGGCATGTTCGCGCCGGAGAGGCGCACGCGGAAGTCATGGCGCTGCGTGCGGCCGGGACGCAGGCGCGCGGTGCGACGGTGTACCTGAGTCTGGAGCCTTGCAGCCACACCGGACGGACGCCGCCTTGCGCCGACGCTTTGATCGCAGCCGGCGTCGCTCGGGTTGTGTGCTGCACTCGGGACCCATTTCCAAAGGTCGCAGGCCGGGGCCTCGAGCGCCTGGAACAAGCCGGCATCGCCGTACAGGTGGGCGCGTTCCCCGATGAGGCGCGCCGGCTCAACATCGGCTATTTTTCCCGTCATGAGCACGGCCGCCCGTATGTCCGGCTGAAAATGGCGATGAGCCTCGACGGCCGTACAGCCTTAGGCGACGGCAGCCGCGTCTGGATCAGCGGCGCCGCATCCCGCGCCGACGTGCAAACCTGGCGTGCCCGCAGTTCCGCGGTGCTGACGGGCGCCGGCACGGTGCGCAGCGATGACCCGCAGCTCAACGTGCGCCTGAATTATGGGCCCTGGGTGCGCCAGCCGCTGCGCGTGGTGCTCGACACCATGCTGAACACCTCGCGCACGGCAAAGATTTTCGATCGTGGCGAGGCGCTGGTTTTCGCGGCGCCGGAAGCCCCGCTGGGATCGTTCAAGGACGTCCGGGTTGAGCGCATTCCGCGCGCAGCCGGGGGCCTGGATTTGGATGCCGCCATGCAGAACCTGACCGCGCGCGAGGTCAACGAGCTGCTGATTGAATGCGGTCCGACGCTTGCCGGCGCTTTCGTCGCCAGGCAGCTGGTCGATGAGCTCATTCTCTACGTCGCACCCCAACTGTTGGGCGATAATGCGCGGCCGCTGCTGCACATCAAGGCGGCCGACCGCCTCTTGCCGCAATTCGAGTTTCGCGAAGCGCAGCAGTTCGGTGACGACATGCGCCTCATTCTCAAAGCAAAGAAGCAGTAAAGATGTTCACGGGTATTGTCTTGGCGAAAGGGCGGCTTACCGCGATCGCAGAACGGGGCGGCGACTTGGAGCTGGGTATCGATGCCGCAGGACTCGACGCCGCGCGTCTGGGCATTGGCGACAGCATCGCTGTGCAGGGCGTGTGCCTCACGGTAACGCGCAGGCAAGAGTCGCAATTCTTCGCGGATGTGTCGCGCGAAACCTCAGGGTTAACCACGCTGGGCAAATTGAAAACCGGCGCAAACGTCAACCTCGAACCCAGTCTGCGGGCGGGCGATGCGCTGGGCGGGCACATGGTCAGCGGCCATGTTGATGCGCTCGGACTGCTGCGGCGGTCGTCTGCGGACGCGCGCTCCAGACGCATGGAATTCGAGCTGCCCGCGCAGCTGATGCGATTTGTGGCGCCGAAGGGCTCGATCTGCATCAACGGCGTCAGCCTGACGGTCAACAAGGTCGAGGGCGCCCGTTTCGATGTCAACATCATTCCGCACACGCTCGACGTGACGACCCTGGGCGAGCTTCGAGCCGATGATGAAGTAAACATCGAAATCGACGTCGTCGCGCGCTATCTTGAAAGACTCATGACCAATACGGGAACCTAGGGCAAATGGCTGCGTTCAACACAATTGATGAAATTCTCGAAGACCTTCGCCGCGGCAAGATGGCGGTGATCATGGATGATGAGGACCGGGAGAACGAGGGCGACCTGATCATGGCCGCGGAATGCGTGCGTCCCGAGGACGTCAATTTCATGGCGCGCTATGGCCGCGGACTCATCTGTCTGACGTTGACCCGCGATCGCTGCCGCCAACTGCGCCTGCCGCTCATGGTGAGCGACACCGACCACACGCATCGCACGAATTTCACCCTGTCGATTGAGGCGGCGGAGGGCGTGACGACGGGAATTTCCGCGCACGATCGCGCGCACACGGTTAAAACCGCGGTGGCGCCGAACGCGCGTCCGGAAGACTTGCGCCAGCCCGGGCATATCTTCCCGCTGATGGCGCAGCCGGGCGGCGTGCTGACGCGCGCGGGCCACACCGAGGCGGGCTGCGATCTGGCGCGGCTCTCCGGGTTTTCGGCGGCCGCCATGATCGTGGAGATCCTGAATGATGACGGAACCATGGCGCGGCGCCCGGACCTGGAACGATTCGCGAAGGCTCATTCTCTGAAAATCGGCACGATTGCGGATCTGATCCGCTACCGCCTGAAGAATGAACGTTCGGTGGAGCGCATCTATGAGGAGTCGGTGGATACGGAATACGGCGCCTTCAGGCTGTGCTGCTATGAGGATCACGTCAACAAAACCGTGCATATCGCCCTGGTGAAAGGCGACCTGAACTCAACGCTGCCGCCGCTGGTGCGCGTTCACATCAAGGACACGCTGCGCGATGTGGTGGGGGTCATGAACGAGAAGCTCGGCTGGCCGCTGCGAGCGGCGATGCGCCGCGTGGCCAAGGAGGAGTCGGGCGTGGTGGTGATCCTGCGGCCGGAAGAGTCACCGCGGGATTTCATGGATAGCGTGCGCCTTTTGGATACCAAGCCGACGCGGCAACGCGTCGGCGCCACCGTGGTGCGAACGTACGGCATCGGCGCCCAGATACTCAAGGATCTCGGCTTGAAGCGCATGCGCGTCTTGAGCGCCCCGAAACAGCTGCAGGGGCTGGCCGCTTTCGATCTGGAAATCACCAGCTACGTGGACGGGGATGATTGAGCGCTGCTTGCGCCTATACTCTTGGGGTACTGCAATGCGAGGAATGACTTGTGCCGAATGAACAACCGAAAATAATCGAGGGAGAATTGCTGGCGCGCGACCTGCGGTTCGCAATCATCGCCGCGCGCTTCAATGATTTTGTGGTGGAACCGCTGATTCGCGGCGCGCTCGATGCATTGCGGCGCCATGGCGTCGCGGACAAGCAAGTCGACATCGTGCGCGTGCCGGGAGCATTCGACATTCCCATCGTCGCGCGCAAGCTCGCGCTCGCGCATCGCCATGAGGCGCTCATTGCCCTGGGGTGCGTGATCCGCGGGCAGACGCCGCATTTTGACTATGTCGCCGGCGAATGCGCCGGCGGTATTGCGCGAATCGCGCTGGAGTCCGGCGTGCCGATCGCCTTTGGCGTGCTGACGACCGATACGGCGGAACAGGCGGTCGATCGCGCCGGCGGCAAGGCCGGCAACAAGGGCGCCGACGCCGCCTTGGTCGCGCTCGAGATGGCAAATCTGCTGCGCCGCCTGGATAACTAAGTGGCTTCACGCGCGACACGCAGACAGGCCCGCCGGTGACCTCAGGGCCAACCGCCCATCGGGCCCGTAGTCTGGCGCGCCGGCTGGCGCTGCAGGCGCTTTATCAAATCCAGATCAATCCGCTCCCCTGGCAGGACGTCCAGACGCAGTTCGCCAACGACCCGGAGGCGGAGCGGGTCGACTTGGAATATTTTCGAGGACTGGTTGAAGCCATCGCGCCGAATCGCGAGGCATTGGATTTGCGTCTGTCCGGATTGTGCGAGATTGCGCCCCAGGAACTCGATCCGGTTGAGCATGCGGTTCTGTGGCTGGGGTTGCATGAATTGCAGTCGCACCCGGAGTTGCCCTACCGGGTGGCGCTCGCGGAAGCCGTGCAATTGAGCAAACAGTTTGGCGCGACGGATGGGCATAAGTTCGTCAATGCCGTTTTGGATCGGGCTGCACAGCAGTCGCGGCCGCTCGAATATGGGACCTGATCTCGGCGAGTTCGATCTCATCCGCCGCTTTTTCATGCGCAGCGACACCGCGCGGCGCGACTCCGGTGTGCTGCTCGGCATCGGCGACGATGCGGCGCTGCTCGAAGTTCCCGATGGCACGGAGCTGGCGTGCGCCGTCGACACCATCGTGGCGGGACGGCACTTTCCCGAAGGAGCCGATGCGCGCTCCATCGGTCACCGCGCGCTTGCTGTCAATTTGAGCGATATGGCCGCCATGGGCGCGAAGCCGGCATGGGCGACCCTGGCTTTGACGATCCCCAGCGCCGGATCCGACTGGCTCGAAAAATTTGCCGCAGGATTTTGGGACCTCGCGGATGCCCATTCGGTTGCTCTGGTCGGCGGCGACACGACGCGCGGACCGCTCACAGTGAGCGTGCAAATTCTTGGGTTTGTTCCGCGCGGAAGCGCGTTGCGCAGGTCCGGCGGCCGGGCGGGAGATGTGCTCGCGGTTAGCGGTACGCTGGGCGATGCCGCGGCGGGCCTTGCATTTCGTCAAGCGCCACCGGCGAACTTGCCGCCCGAAGCTGCGGCGTTGATGCAGCGTTTTGACTACCCCACGCCGCGTGTGCGGCTTGGGCAGGCGGCGCGCGGCGTCGCCGGCGCTGCGATGGACCTGTCCGACGGCCTCATCGGCGATCTGCCGAAGCTGGCCGACGCCTGCGGTCTTGCCGCGCACGTCTGCGTCGAAGCACTGCCGCTGTCGTCCGCGCTGCGCAAGTCGGTGAGTTTGAGCCAAGCGCGCGATTGGGCTCTGGCGGGAGGCGATGACTACGAGCTGCTGTTCGCCGTGCCCGCGCAGCGCTTTGCGGAGCTTAAGGGGGCCGCGGATCAATTGAACTTAACGTTGACCCCGATCGGTGAATTGCATGCCGGCGCGGGTGTGACCTGGTCACTAAACGGCGAGGATTTCGCGCCGCGAGTCTCAGGTTATGACCACTTCGCCCAAGCCTCGACCCAAATCACAGTTTAGCGACAGCCGGCCCAGTATCCTCGCGTCATTGAAGTCGAATGACGCCCCGCAGCGCACGGTTACCCTTGACCAATACTCGCTCCACTAATCTTGCGAAAGCCCAGTCGGGCAAGGGGTCGCTGCCCGAGAAAATCGGCAAATACGTCATCATCAACGAGGTCGGGCGCGGCAGCACCGGTGTGGTCTACCTTTCGCACGATCCTTATTACGGCCGCGACGTGGCCATCAAGGTCTATAACGTCGATGCCAGCGGCGATGAGAATCGCAAGAAAATTGCCCGCAAGATGTTCCTGTCCGAGGCGCACATGGTCGGGATGCTGCAGCATCCGAACATACTGCCGATTTACGACGCGGGCGAAGAGAACGGCCATTGCTACATCGTGACGGAGCATGTGCACGGCGCGCGCACACTCGCGGCGTATTGCCGGCCCGACAATTTGCTGCGCATCGACGATGTCGTGGAGCTGGTATACAAGGCGGCTCGAGCGCTTCACTATGCGCACAGCCGCGGCGTGATTCACCGCGACATCAAGCCGAGCAATATCATGCTCACGCTGGACAGCGACGTACGCATCATCGATTTTGGCATCGCGCTGGTCGCCGACTCCGAGATCTCGCGCATTGAGGGCATCGCCGGCAGCCCTTCCTACATGTCTCCCGAACAGGTGCAGTCGATTGAATTGACCAATCGTTCCGACCTGTACTCCCTCGGCGCCGTCATGTATGAGCTGTTGACGGGCACGCGGCCGTTTCGCGCCGGCAATTTGCAAAAATTGCTGCACCAAATTGTTTTTGCGACACCGCCGCCAATTCATCTGCTGCGGCCCGAGATCCCCGAGGAACTCGAGAATGTCACGGCCATGGCGCTGCAGAAGGATCCCGAAAAGCGCTACAAGACCGGGCTCGATTTTGCCGCCGAATTGACGCGCGTTCATCAGAAGCTGCGCGCCCAATACAACCGCATCGACCAGCAGGAGCAATTCAGCCTGCTGCGCAAATTGAAATTCTTCCATGAGTTTTCGCATGGCGAGATCTGGGAAGTGCTGCGGGCCAGCAGCTGGCAGGACTATGCGGACGCGGAGGAAATCGTCAAGGAAGGCGAGATGGACGACCGCTTCTACATCATCGTCCAAGGCCGGGTCGGCGTTCAGCGCCATGGTAAGGCGCTCGGTTATCTGGACAGCGGCGATTGCTTCGGCGAAACCAGCTACGTGCGCGGCGCGAAGCGTACGGCGACGATTTGTGCGTCAGGCTCGGTGACGGTCATGAAAGTCAGTTCGACGCTCTTGGAGCAGGTCTCGGCCGAGTGTCAGCTGCGCTTCAACCAGGTGTTCCTGCGCAGCATGATCGGCCGTCTGCAAAGCGCGGAGCGCGGCGTTTCCTAGCAGATTGAGGGCAGCCCGCTACGCTGCGTTCTCTTTGTCGTGCTCAATCATCGCGTATGCCGAATGATTGTGTATCGACTCAAAATTCTCAGACTCGATGATGTAAGCCTTGACGCGCTTGTCCTTGTTGAGCGCGACGGCGACGTCGCGCACCGTATCCTCGACGAACTTCGGATTGTCGTAGGCGCGCTCGGTGACGTATTTCTCGTCGGGCCGCTTTAAAATTCCGTAAACCTCGCAGGACGCTTCGCGCTCGGCGATCTCGATCAACTCCTCCAGCCACATGTGCTCGGCCAGCCTCGCCGTCAGGGTGATGTGGGAGCGCTGATTGTGCGCGCCATAAGCGGAGATTTCCTTCGAACAGGGGCAGAGGCTGGTGGTCGGCACGACCACTTTCAGCCACACCTCGGTCTTGCCGGCGCGATGCTCGCCGAAAATAGTGGCCTGGTAATTCATCAGGCTTTCGACCCCGGATACCGGCGCCTTCTTCATCACGAAATAGGGAAAGGTCATTTCGATATGGCCGGCGGTGGCGGCCAAATGCTCGGTCATTTCGGCCAGCATCAGTCCGAATGACTCGACCGAAATCTCGCGTTCGTGACGATGCAGGATCTCCACGAAGCGCGACATGTGCGTGCCCTTGAAATTGTGCGGCAGATTCACGTACATGTTGAAGTTCGCGACTGTGTGCTGCTCGCCGCGCGCCCGGTCCTTGACCTTTACCGGATGATAAATGTCCTTGATGCCCACCTTGTTGATGGGTAGTTGGCGCGTGTCGGCATGCCCTTGGACATCCTCCACAGGCACAGCTGCAGGCTTTTTGGCGGAGACGGCTGCGTTCATATTCATCAATTTTAGACCATTCGCCCCGAGTTGGCTTTAAGACCCTGCGGCGGACACATCAACCGACAGGTGGAGATGGGGCGGCGCGCCTCGATTTCAAGCAATTGACGCTTAAAACGCCTGGTGGGGCTTCAAACGCGGCGCTGAATCACGTACGAAGCCAGCCATGCCAGGACGTTGGACCCCGCGCCGAGCGGCGCAAGTCTCTCGCAGGCACGCAGCTTCAACTGCCGCGCGCGGATTTTGGCCTCCTCGAGACCCAGGACGCTGGGGTAGGTCGGCTTGGCGCGGGCGGCGTCGGCGCCGCTGGTTTTGCCGATCTCTTCGGTCTTGCCCTCGACATCGAGGATGTCATCTTGGATCTGAAACGCGAGTCCGATGTCCTGGGAATAGCCGTCCAGGGCTTCCCAATTCGCCGTGCTCAAATCCGGTGCGCATGCTGCCGCCATCAGCACGCTGGCGCGAATCAGCGCGCCGGTTTTGAGCCTGTGCATGGCTTCGAGTTCCGCCAGCGTCAGCGCCCTGCCCACGGCAGCGAGGTCGATTGCCTGGCCGCCGGCCATGCCGGCGGTGCCGCTCGCATCCGCGAGGATTTCAATCATTTTCAAACGCGCCATGCCGCTCACGCCCGGCGTGCGATCGCGCGAGAGCAGGGAGAATGCCAATACTTGCAACGCGTCGCCGGCGAGGATGGCTGTGGCCTCGTCAAACGCGCGGTGAGTGGTGGGTTGCCCGCGGCGCAGGTCATCATCGTCCATGGCAGGCAAATCGTCGTGAACCAACGAGTACGAATGAATGAGTTCCACGGCCGCGGCAGGCGCATCCAAGATGTCCACCGGAATTTGCAGCGCCTCCCCGGTGCAGTAGACCAACAAGGGGCGCAATCGCTTGCCGCCGCCCAAGACCGCGTAGCGCTGCGCGGCATGCAATCGTTGCGGCACCAATTCAGCCGCCGGCAGCACAGAGTCAAGGACCGCTTGCACGCGTGTTTGATAGCCACGCATTCGCGCTTCCACCGCGTCCGCACTCACGTTGTGATCAGCCGTTATCGGGTTCGTCGGGCATGAAGTCTTCGATCGCCGGCTCGCCGGCCTTTTTCAGCAAGATTTCAACTTTTTGCTCGGCTTCCTTGAGGGCGCTCTGGCAGGCGCGCGTCAACATCACGCCGCGCTCGAACGCGGCGAGCGACTCCTCCAATGGCAGGTCGCCGTGTTCCAAGCGCTCCACCAGTTCCTCCAGGTCGCGCATGGCCGTCTCAAAGTCGGGTGTTTCCAGTTTTGCGGGTTTTGGCGTCGGCACGCCTACGAACGGTACACATGCGCTTCCGCGCGGTCAAACGCGGCCCGGGCGCCGATCAGACGCGCCCCCGTGTAGGAATTTGTCAAGTCGTGAGGCGCGTCACAACCATGGGGTCGCTTGGCGCCCGGTTTTGGGTAACATTGCTGCTGGGAAGCTATATGCCAATGTCAATCAAATCAATGACCGTCTGCGGCTGTGTTGCCGCGGTCGTCCTGTCGACTGCGGCATGCAGTCCCCGGCGCATTCCTCCCATGACCGTAACGGATCTCATGGAGGATCGCGTCGCCCTTGACGGTGTGCTCATGAAGTGCAATCGCGACTCTGCGAAAGCGAGCCGGGATTCGGACTGCTTGAATGCGCGAATCGCGATCGAGCGCCTCGCGGCCCGGGTCGATCCGGCCGTTGAAGCAAAGCGCGTTGAAGATTTTGAACGCAGCCGCGAGCAATTGCGGCTCACCGAAGATAAAAAGCGGCAGGAGCAGGAATCCAAGACCAAAGTGGACGCCTACCATTTGCCGGTGATCCCGGTCGCGCCGACGCCGCACCCTGCGGATCCGCAGTCCCCGACGGTCAGTCAGACGACTCCCTAGGGCCTAGTCGGCGGCGCGGCGCCGCCTGGCCTTCAACAGGACATCGACGGCTTCCGGCCGATCGTCCCAGTAGTCCAGGCGGACTCGATGGTCCGGCAATTGTGTCACCGTGGCAGGCGCGGCGCTGAAGGTGCAGTACCAGCCCGACGGCAGCACCACTGCGTTTCGCGGTCTTCCGAGGCTGCGATCGAAAACCAGCTCATCGCCGTCCAACTTGTAGCTCACCGGCGCAGTGTAAGTCTCCGCAATGCGCAGCCTCAAAGTCTGTCCCGGCTGCAGGGCCGGAAATGGAATCACCACGACTCGTGCGGTCGGCGCCGCCGCTTCCCCCACATTGATCTTGGACGCGGACAATTCGGCGCCGCTCATTTCGAGTGTCTTCAGTACTTCGCCGGTATCGAGAACGCTGGCTGACGGATGGCTCGCAACGCTGCCTTCTCGCACGATATTCGCGTAGCCGCTGATGCCCGGCCGAGATTCGGTGTAGTCGTGGTAGAGGCTGAATGAGTGCGTTTCGGGTTGCTGCAGGAAATACACGATGTCCCGGTCCTGGTGCGCCCGCTCGGAGAGCCGCTCTTGCTCGGATTCGCCGGCGAAAGGCGACTCCCAGCTGCGTGCGGCCGTCAACGCCTTCGGCAGGGCGGCGGCGCCGGTCTGCGCCGTCTTGCTCGCGCGCAGCACCAAGGGTGCTTCGCCGCTTCCCGCGTGCAGGAAACTCACGGCGATGCGACCGTCTTTCTCGGTCAGGATTTGCGAGGGCACCGTCAATCCCGTCACTTCATAACCCGGCGGCAGCACGATTTTGTTGCGTTTCACGCCCAAGGGTCGATCAAAGACGATGGTGTCGCCCTCCGCATGGTAGCTTTTCGCGTCCTTATATGTTTTCACGATGATGACGCGGCCCTGGCCATGCAATGGGACCGGCCGCGCCAAGGTGACTTTGATGAACTGGGTGTCCAGATCCGCATCGGGCATCAACGGATCCATGCGCGCCTGAGCGCCGCTCACAACCTCAAAATGCAGCGGCGTACCGCGCATGGCGTCAAGGACGCTCTCATCGCTCGCGGCGCTGCCTTTGCGGATGGGATTGTAGAAAAATTTCGCGCCCGCCGTGGTTGCGGTCACTTCATAGTAAATCTTGAAGCTCGCCGTCTCGGGAGCCAGCAGCTCGTAGCGGGTGTACTCATCTGTTTCGGTTTGCGTGACCGCGCTCGGAAAATACAAGCCATCCTTGGCCGCTTGCGGGGCCTGTGCCTGCGCCGCCGCTGCAAGGATCAGTCCCGAGACCAACGCCGCCCAATGCAATGTTTTCATACGGACCTCGTTTTCATTCTTTCAATCGCCTACGCTCCAGCCTGGATCGCGACGATGGTCGACAGCCAGCCGCCGAGGGCGCTCTGGTAAAGATTTGCAAAGAAGTAGCCTGCGACTAGAAATACCTCCACCAACATTAGATGATCGAGGTTCAGAAGAGCCAGAACGAGCAGTGACGCCGCAGCCGCGGCTGTCGCGACGGAATACCATCGCCGGCTGAAACGAACATCGAGCACCGGGCTGACCAAGAACGGCCAGATGCCGGGAGAAAGCATCACTGCCGTCCTCGCATCAGCCACAGGGGAGCGTGAGATTGGCGGCGCATCCCTCACTATAAGCGTGCATCGACGTTGAGGGAATCCACCCGTTACTTCTGGCACTCGCTGCCGTTAAAATTGCCAGTTCCGATACAAATACTCATTGGAGAACGATAATGAATCGATTCAAACTCGGTGCTTTCCTGGGTGCAGCCCTCGCGCTGGCGTTGCCTGCGTTCCTGGCTGCTGCGCCGGCATCGAACCCTCCGGACAAAAAGCCGGACAGCGACATGGAAAAATCGGACGGCGCAAAGTTTCAGCCGTTCAAATCCGAATCGGTGAGCAGCAATGGGACGGTGACCATCGGCGGCCAATCCATTGCCTATCAAGCGATCGCCGGCACGCTCATCGTGCATCCGAAGGACTGGGACGATGTGCCGCGCGACCCCAAGGCGGACCACCCAAACCCGGCGTCGGGCGAGGAGGGTGGGGAGCCGAAGAATCCGACCGCCGAAGCCTCGATGTTCTACGTTGCCTATTTCAAGAATGGCGGCGGATCCAGACCCGTGACGTTCATCTACAACGGCGGACCGGGATCTGCAACCGTGTGGCTGCACATGGGCGCCTTCGGGCCGCGCCGCATCGTGACCGCAACCGACGCGCACACACCCGCGGCTCCCTACTCGCTGATCAACAACGGGTCGAGTTTGCTCGATGCGTCCGATCTCGTTTTCATCGATGCGCCCGGCACGGGCTTCAGCAGAATTGCCGGCAAGGACAAGGAGAAGGCTTTCTATGGCCTCGATCAAGACGCCTATGCTTTTGCTCAGTTCATCTCGCAGTTTCTCACCAAGTACGGACGTTGGAATTCGCCGAAGTATCTGTTCGGCGAAAGCTATGGCACGCCGCGCTCGGCCGTGGTCGTCAACCAGCTTGAATCGGAGCGCTCCATTGATTTCAACGGCGTCATTCTGTTGTCGCAGATTCTCAACTTTGACCTGAGTCCCGATCGTCCCACCGGCAACCCCGGCATCGATCTGCCCTATCAGACGGTGCTTCCGACCTATGCCGCGACCGCCTGGTATCACAAGAAGCTGCCCGGCGATCACAAGGATCTCGAGTCGCTGCTGGCGGAAGTGGAGCAGTTCGCCATGGGCGACTATGGACGCGCACTGGCGGCGGGCTCCGATCTGAGTCCCGCCGATAAGCGCGCGATCGCGGAGAAACTGCACCAGTACACCGGCCTGTCGGTCGACTACATCCTGAAAGCAGACCTGCGCATTGACGGCGGGGAATTCCGGCAAAATTTGCAGGACGATACCGGCCTCACCACCGGCCGGCTGGATACACGGTTCTCCGGTCCCGATCTCGACCCATTGAGCCAGCGTGCTGAATATGACCCGCAGTCCACGGCGCTGGGTTCAGCCTACGTCTCGGCGTTCAATGAGTATGTGCGCAAGGAGCTTCACTATGGCGGCGACAGGGACTTCAAGCACAGCATCTCGGCCGGCAGGAATTGGAGCTTCGCGCACCAGCAGCCGGGTCAGAATCAGAGATTCGGCTCGTCGCGTCAGGGTTCCAACGTCATGCCCGACCTGGCGAACGCGATGAAAATCAATCCGAACCTAAAGGTCCAGCTGAACGCAGGCTATTTTGATCTTGCCACGCCGTTCTACCAGGGTGTCTATGAAATGCACCACCTGCCGATCCCGGAAAAGCTGGATTCGAACATCGAGTACAAGTTCTACGACTCCGGGCACATGGTCTATGCGAAGGAGGCGTCATTGAAGCTGCTGCACGACAACGTCGTCAGCTTCATTCGCAGAACCAGCAACCAGGGCGGCTGAGCCTGTGTGTCGCGCAGCACGAGGGCGCTGCGCGACACTCCGATTTCATTGCGCGGGCGGCGCATCTTTGAGGTAGGTGGCGAGCCACCGGTGCACCTCCTCATAGAAATGACGGCTGTCCTCGGGTTTGAGAATCCAGTGCCAGGCGTCCGGCCAGACCAATAAACGGCTCGGGACGCGCATCCGTTGCAGAGCGCTCCAATTTTCGAGCGTATTGTTGATGGGCACGCGAAAGTCGCGCTCGCCAATACTGAGCAGCATCGGCGTCTTCCAGTTGGCCCCGTAGGTGAGCGGGCTCTGATCGTGCCACACCGTATTTCCTTCCCATGGCGGCCCGCCATTGGTGACTTCGCGGCCATAAATGCTGTCGCTGGTGCCCCATTGACTGGTGAGATCCACCTCGCCGGCATGGCTGACAATGCATTTGTAGCGCGTGGTGGTCGCCTCGATCCAATTGGCCAGGTGTCCGCCGTAACTGGCGCCGGCGGCGCAAGCCCTGGACCCATCGATAAAGGGATAGCGCTTGACGGCCTCATCAACCGCCTGATTGATTTCATCGCCCGGTGTCTTCAATGGATCGAGCTTGATGGCTTGCGCGAATTTTTCGCCAAAGCTGGTCGAGCCGGTGTAGTCCGTCATCAAGACGACATAGCCGGGTGCGGCCAGCAGGTGATAGTTCCAGCGCAGTCCGATCTGATCCGGGTTGTTGCTTGCCGCTCCGCCGTGAATCAAGACCAGCAGCGGATATTTTTTTGCGGCGTCAAACGCCGGCGGCAGCACAATCATGTTGTGAATGCTGCGGCCCTTTGCGCTGGTGAAATAAAAATGCTGCGGCGGCTGCCAGTCGATTGCAGCGGCGGCGGCGGTGTTCACCTGGGTCAGATTGGTGTGCCTGCGCCGCGCAGGGTCGATGCGCACAATTTCCGCCGGGCTGACTGAACTTCCGTAGGTGGCGATGAGAATCGGCTTCGCCGCCTTTTCCGGAATCTCGAGCGAGGTATAGCCGCCGGTGGCGGGCTCAATCACCAAGGCCGGCTTGCCGCCGTCGGCGGCGACTTGATAGAGATTTTCCTTGCCGGCTTCCGGCACCAGCAGGAAGACCTGCTTACCATCGGGGGTTAACGCATAGTGCGAGGGTTCCCGGTCGAAATCGCGCGCGACCAGCGTTGCTTCGCCGCCCGCCGGCCACGGAACTTTATAGAGCCGCGGCAGATGATAAACCTCCAAGTCCTGCAGCTCATATTTGAAGAACAGTGATTTGCCGTTCGGGCTGAAGTCTGCCTCGATGTATTGCCCGGAAGCCGGGCTCACGGTGCGGGGTTCGCTGCCATCGGCGGCCATCCGGTAGAGGTGATAGCCGACGTGCGCATAGGCGGCGTTCCATCGCTCCGTGGTGGCCGTGAAGACCACCTCGAGACCGTCCGGGCTCCACAGCGGCGACAGCGTCACGCCGGAAACCGTCTCGGATCCGAAATATCCCGAGGTGCGAGCAAAGTCGCTGCCGGACAGGATGTCCTTCGGCTGCGAACCCGGATCGATGGACTGCACCATCAGGGTGGGTTGCCGATCGTCCAACCATTGATTCCAAAAGCGGATCGGAAAGTGCTCATAAGTGCGCACGTTGTATTTGCGCGCCTTGCGCTCCGCCGCTATTTTTTTATTGGCCTCATCGTCCAGCGCGTTCGGATAAACGAACGACTCGAACAGCATTGCCTTGCCGTCCGGCCGCCATTTGGGGTTTGAGGCACCCGTGGAGAGCGAGGTGAGCCGGCGCGCTTCGCCGCCTTCGGCAAGGTTCAAAATATAAATCTGCTCGACCTCATCGGTTTCACGCTTGGTCGTGAAGGCGATGCTGCTGCTGTCGGGAGACCACGCGATGCTGCCTTCCGGGGCTTTGGTGTTGGTGATGCGACGCGGCGCCTTGAGGCCGTCGGCGGGAACCAACCACAGATCGCTTACCGCCTTGTCGGTCTCGTAAGAGGGCTCCGCTACGGAATACACCACCCACTTGCCGTCGGGACTCACCACCGGGTTGCCGACTCGCTTCATCATCCACAGCGACTCGTGGCTGATGGGCTTGCGCACGGCGGATGCTTCGGCCATCGACGCCGCGGGCGTCAACGCATACATCATTGTTGCGACGATGCAAAATCTAACCGGTAGGTTCATCGGGTGTTACTCATTTAGGCTGACACGCGCGCCAGTATACTTGCCGAAACCAAGTATTCTCTGCGCGACTATCCGTTGGCATGGTCATTTTGCGTATGCGATCAACAGCACGTTGGCGAAGTGCGTACCCTGGCTCATGGGTGTTGCCTGCACGTCGAAGCCGCACTCGCACAAGAGTTTGCGCCACTGATCCGCGCTTCGACAATGCGTGGCCAGGGTTGCATGGCCGCGGAACACCATGATCAGCTTGTCGATCCACTGGCTGTAGCGAAAGCGCAGGCCGCCATCCGCATCGCCGATACGCAGCAGCAGCAGACCGCGCGAGGGTAGCGCGGCGCGGACGCGTTTGAGCACCTGCATCTGTTCTTCCCGGCCAATGTAGTGCAGGACATCGAGGATAACCACGGCGTCCGTGCTGCCGAATTCAGCGCTGCGGATATCGCCCTGTGATATTTCGCATTCGGGACCGAGCGCAACACGGGCACGTTCCACATCGCGGACCTTCAATTCGATGCCGCGCGTCGAACGCGGCTTGGGCGCGGGCGGCCAGCCTTGCGGCCAACTGCCGCTTTCATAGCAGAGCAGTGCAGCCTTGAGCCACGCAGCCAGCAAACCTTGACCGCACCCCAAGTCCAGTATGTGGCCGCGGCCCAGCAACAATCCTCGTTCCAGCAAAGCGCAGAACACGGGGTCGCTGCGCAGCTTGCCGCGCGCAAAATTGTAGGCAAAGGCGCCCGCGCCGCGATATGGCTCGCTGGCCCGATCGATGAGCGCCGTATGTTTCACGCAGGCTCCCTTGCTGCCGCCGATGGTTGTGCGGCTCAGCCAATCGCAATATTACTATCACGCCAACGGCAGGTGGTGCGGGCGCACCAGCATGTGCCAATCTTGGTGCTCCTCCAAAATCAATTCGATGGCTTCCATGATCGCGCCTTTGATCGCCGCAGCCTCGGGCGCAGATCCCAGCGGCTCCAAGGTTGCACGAATCGCCCCGATGGCGCGCTGCAATTCCCCCCACAACCGCTCGGAGGTAGAGCCGAGCCGATATGCCTCGGACTGGGCCAGGGCGCCATGCAGCGACGCGCCGAGCGCGGGGAAGAAAGTGGTCAGCAGCGAAAGCCAGACCGTGTGCACGGCAAGATGCAGCAGTGCACCACAGGCGGTCAATCCGAACAAACCGATGTTCAAAGAATGGACCCGATGCAGCAGAGCGTGCTGCTTGATGGCGACTCGATGATGATAGTGTGCCTGCGCCTCCAGAATGCCCGTGGTCCAAAGCGCATATTTCACAATGAAGGCCGGGTCGGACCACGCGGCGTCGAGCAGCGTTCTTGCCAGAGACTCGTTTTTTGAGCAAATCGCTTCCAATTCGTCGCCGCTGCGCAGGTGATTGCCGGGATCGAATACTCGCATGTACCAGTTCGCCGAAGGCTCGGGTTGCGAGAAATCGATGAGGGGCGCAACCAGCGGAAGATACCAAATTAATTCCGCGGCGGTGCGGGCGCGCAACCACTGTCCCTGCCAGTCGCGCCGATGCCCCACCCAATAAATCGCGCTCACCGTGCCGATGACCACCACCTCGGCGAGTGCCCAGAGTCCGAGCAGCGGGTGCAGCAGGTGGCGCCGATCATCCCATCCCAACGCGAGCGGCAGCACTGCGAAAAGGACGGCGACTGCGCTCAACAAATAGATTGCCCAGAAACCGCTGCGATAGCGGTGCCCATAGTGCACGGCGCGCGCATCAAACATGAGGTGGGCGGGCGCAAGCGCCTCGATCAAGGGCAACAATCGCTCCGGAGGGCTGACCGCCGCCGGCGGCGGAGGAATGTGCAACCGGGCGCCGATCAGAAGAACGCGTTGGATTGCCTGATGCAGCGCCATGGATCTGACTAGCCCACGATCTCGTAAGTGGTGGCAAAGATGTCATGGGCAACGATTCCGAGACTGCCGTCCCCGTAATCCACCAGCCAATCACCGGGGTGACCGGAGAGCGTCGAGACCTCATCTGCGAGCTGTACGTCGAATGGCTGCTGCATCTGCAGCGCCAGAATGTGATAGGGAAGGCTCATGTAGTGACCGGACATGCCGGCGAGGGTCGGCGGGATAGGCCGGTATTTGTGCGAAAATTTGCCATGCGATACCCGCCAATGATGGCCGCCGTTACCGGTTAATATTGCATCGCCGGGGTGCGCGTGCACGACCCCTTCCGGCGTGCGCACGATGCAGGGTATGTCCGTGAAACGGACCTCCACTGCACGTTCCAGTTTTCTCGCCTCGACATGATTGGGGTTGCCAAAGACCTCGGCGGAATACCCGCTCTTCCCGCTGCAGCGAAATATCAACTCATCCCATCCTTTTTTATTCTGGTCACGCCGGAATCATACACAACTCAACCGGCGGTATTCAGCGAATGGGGCGGGGTCTCCCACGGCCGTTATCCGACCCGTGAAATTTTACTTCTTCTGCTCCTCCAGCGGATAGGTGCGTGCAGGCTCGACGGTGGGCGCGACTCCCGGTTGCCCGGCCGTGGCAGGAACATCAGCCTGCGGAGCGGGCGATGTGCGTATCGTCGTGCCGGTGGCCTGAGCCAATCGCTCGAGGAATCGATGAGCAGCCTCCGGAGCCGCCGGCGCCTGTCCGGAAAAGATCTCCGACGCGGTCACGCCGCTCTTGTGATAGAAGGAGGCATTCGCCGAGCGGTCAATCGAGATCACGCTGCCGTCCAGTGCGACTCCGCCGAACAACCCGCGCGTACGTGCATAAGAGTAAATCTCCGCATTGAAATTCATGTCCGTGGCCGCGGACCCCTGCCGTCCCACCGGCCCGGTGGCGACTGAAGCATCTGCGCCCAGCGTGAGCTTGCCTCCGGCGATGCCTTCAATGCCGGTCTTCGTGGTGAAGACCAGGATGATGTCCGAGGATTGCGCCCCAGCCTGGAAGCCCCAGCTGCCGCCGGTCAGAGAGATGAATACGGGATTGCTCCAGGGAGAGGTCAATTTGTCACGCACCGCCAGCACGCCGTTGCCGTGACGACCGCCGAAAATGAATGCGACTTTGGTGACGTCCGGAATCACCGCAATGCCATAGGCATGCGCGAGCAAGGTATCCGGGAGCCGTACGTCCGGCATAGCCCTGACCTCGTCCAGAACCTCGGTGGCCGTGAGCAATCTGCCTTCTTCGCGCGCGCCCGCATATGCAACATTTACAATTGCTGCGGCGAAAATTGCGGCAAATAACGCCACACCCGGGTGTTTTCTGTTTGGCATCAAGAAGCCCTCCAATATTGCGGGTAGTTTACCGCAAGACAGAGGCTGCAGGCGGCTTCAGTTCGGCGAGAACGCGCAGCGCCTCGGCATCACGATGATGCGCGCGATAATATTCGGCGAGACGCTGCGTCGCCAGTTCCACTTCAGGATGCATCGGCCCGACCGTTTTTAACAGTTTTGATCGCGCTGCAACCAACATCGGTTCGCCCTCTGCGGGGTTATTCTCAGCAATGAGCAGCCAGCCCAAGCTCGCCTCGGTGCGGGCGGCGCGCCAATCTCCTGCTCCCGCAGAGGCCAGATCGATATCCAAGGCCGCGCGCAGTTCGGCTTCTGCTGCGGTCAATTGTCCGCGCCGTAACAGCACCTCGCCGAGCAGATGTCGCGTAGCGGCTACATACAAATGCCGCGGCGGCAGCGACTTGTCGTAGATCTTGAGCACTTGGCGCGCCGTGCTCTCGGCGGCGTCCAGGTTGCCGGCATCGAGATATAACTTCGCAACCGCGTCCATGAAGTAGCCGGCCATGTAATGGTTCGGGACCTAGGCGTTCCGAAATTATTCGCAGCGCATCCTGGGTCATTTTCATGGCGCGGACCGGATCACCCTCGCGCTCGTAAACCGTGCCAAGATTCGGCTTCGATTGAAGCGACGCGCTGATTATCGAGACCGAAATCGCCGCGCTCGATTTGCATGGACTCATTCAGCATTTGTTCTGCTTCAGGGTATTTCCCCTGCTGCATGAGCAGGTAACCCAGGTTCGCCATCGCGATCGCATAGTCAGGATGATTACGACCGACCGTCGCGCCCAGCAAATTCATCGAATCACGTATCAGTTGCTCGGCGTTGGCAAAGTTGCCCGACCATTGCGCGGCGCTGGACAGAGCGCCCAAGGTCGATGCTATTCCCAGGCGCTGGTCTCCCGGAACGCGACGATAGATGACCAGAGCCTGGTTGAATAATGTCTTGGCGAGTTCCGGATCGCTCTTGGCATTGAGAGAGAAGTTGCCGTATTGAGACAAAATATCGGCGGTTTCGACCGTGGGCGGCGCCTTGCCGGATTGGGACAGCGCCACGGCTTCCTTTATATTGGCCTCGGCGCCCGCCAGACGACCGGCATCCGTCAGAGCTTGCGCCAAGTTGGCCAGCGCCGCGGCCAGCTTGCCGTTGTCGATGGGGCGCGCGTCGCGGCGAATGGCCACCGCTTGTTCGAACAACGGGATGGCGCGCTCGTTCAATCCTTGCCTGCGGTAGGCAAGTCCGATGCTCTCCAGCAGTTGGGCGCGCACTTCGGGCTGCAGATTCAAGTTTCCTTTGATTTTCTCAGCGCCTTGATCCAGCAGATCCTTGGCGGTGGGTACTTTGCCTTGGGTGTTGAACGGGTCGGCCTGCGAAAAGACATCGACCATGAAGCCTGAAACCTGCTGTGCCCGGTCGCGCTCCAGCGCGGTCGCATCGCGGGCCAGCAAAATACGGTGATTTTCCCAAAGGGTCACGCCGGCGATCACTGCCAGGCCGACAAATACCGCGCTCGTGGCGACCGCCGCGAATAAATTCCGGCGCAGAAACTTGGCCGCGTTGTAGCGCCAATCGCCTTGGCGGGCGCGTACCGGCTGGCCAAGCAGATGGCGGCGCAGATCATCGGCGAGCGCCTCGACCGAGGAATAGCGCCGGTCCGGCTCCTTGCGCATGGCCATGCCCACGATGGCGTCCAAATCACCGCTCAATCGCGCGCGCAGGCGTTGCGGCGAGAGTCCGCGTCGATCCGAAATGCGGCTGCGGTCGGCGTCGCTCTCGCCCTTGAGTTTGGCAACCACCAGCTGACTTGGACGCGCCGGGTCATCCATGCAGATGGCGCGCTCCAGCTGCAGCTGGCTGTAGCTCAACAGCCGATACGGCGAGCGGCCGGTCAACAGTTGGTAGAGCAGGACCCCGAGCGCGTAGATGTCCGTGGCGGTGGTGATCGGGCGCCCGAGAACTTGTTCGGGCGCCGCATTTTCGGGCGTGAGTATTCGCTCCTGCAGCCGCGTGACGGGCAGGGTATGGGAAAGATTTTCAGGAGCAAGCAATTTTGCGATGCCAAAATCGAGCAGCTTCGGATTGCCTTCATCGGTGACGAAAATATTCGATGCCTTGATGTCGCGGTGCACGACCAGATTGCGGTGCGCATAGTGAACCGCCGCGCAGACTGAGATAAACAGCTCGAGGCGCTCGCGGACGAACAGGGTGCGGCTGTCGCAGTAGTTGTCGATGGACTCGCCATCGACATATTCCATGACCAGGTACGGCGTGCCGTCCTCGAGATCACCGCTGTCGATGAGCCGAGCGATGGAGCCGTGGTCAAGCGTCGCCAGGATGTGGCGCTCGCTGTGCAGCCGGCTGCGCAGGCGCGGATGCACCGTCGCGTGCTGCAGCACCTTGATCGCAACGATCTGGTGATATTGCGAATCGTCGCGCTCGCCGCGGTACACGACGCTCATGCCGCCGTGACCCAGAATCGACACGACCCGATAGGAGCCGACGCGCGTGCCGAGCAACCGATCCTGATGATCCTCCAGCAGAGACTCGGCGGCCGCGCCGATGGCATGCAGCAGCGGATCTTCCTTGCTGCTGTCGCGCGCCAACAGCGACTGGACCGAGGAACGCAGGTCTGAATCGTCTCCGCAGCGCAAATCCAATTGTGCGGCCCGTTCGGCGCCCTCGATGTCGGCCACTTGCTCGAACACCGACTTGATCTGATGCCAGCGCGCGCGCGGAATCATGATTTGTAGGCGCTGATTTCGTTGAGCAACCAGGCCTTGGCGAGCCGTATGTCGCGATGCACCGTGGCCGCCGAGGCGTCGACGGCGGTGGCGATCTCATCGTAGGTCATGCCGCCGAAATAATGCAATTCGATCACCTGTGCCAGGCGCGGCTCGAGTTGCAGCAAGCCTTCCAGGGCTTCATCGAGAGCGACCACATCGACGTCGATCGGCAGGGATATTTCCGTGAGATCGACAGCGCCGGTATGCTCGCGAACGCCGCCGTCGCGTTTGACCCGCGAGCGCGACTTCGCATGATCCACCAGCACCCGGCGCATGAGCCGCGATGCGAGAGCGAAAAAATGTTGACGATCCTGCAGGTCGACGTTGGCCTGCACAAGTCGAAGAAACGCTTCGTGCACCACGGCGGTCGCCTGAAGCGTATGGCTGCCGCGTTCGGTGCGCATGTAGCCGCGCGCCAGCCGGCGCAATTCGTCATAGACCAGAGGGGTTAGGCGCTCCAGCGCCTGCGGCTGGCCGGTGCGCCATTCGGTCAGCAGCTGGGTGAAATTGGCCGGGACTTCCATCGTCATTTATCCACACCCATGGACGATTCTTGCGGTCTCCCGCCGTTTAGGGCTTTCCCCTAAATATACATTGTTGTCCAATGTGAGGGGAATTGCGTCCCAATGTCGCTTAACCAAGTAGGTCACGCGCACCTTTTGGGTCGCGGTCCTTTAACAACTTAACACCGGAGCAATCAATATGAAGGTCAGTTTATCCGCTTTGAGCACCGTCTGCGCAGTCGCCAGTTCCGCTTTTATTGGTTTCGACATGCCTCCGATCGTTCCGCCGCATGCGCCCGTGACTGCCTAAGGACTCAAGACATGCATCGTAGAAGGATTACGGTCGCCGTCGCAGCTGTTTTCGCGATCGGCGCCGCATTTGCGGCGCAACCGACGTCGCTGCGAGCGGATTGGGGCCAAGGAGTCGTTCAGCGGTCGCCGTGGATACCGGGCTCGGCCAGCCCGATGTCCGCACATGAGCCTTACGAGTTGCCGCTGGCTCCGCCGCGTTAGAGCTGCCGCGGGATCACGGGGCGGGGTTCCAAGAACCTCGCCCCGGCGGCGTGTGCGCTAGACTTGAGCACATCGATCCTCGAGGGAGCGCCCTTGTCCAGCATTGTTGTCATTGCGCATCGCGGCGCCAGCGGTGAACGGCCGGAGCACACCCTTGAGTCTTATCGCGTAGCGATCGAGGAAGGCGCGGACTACATCGAGCCGGATCTCGTGATGACGCGCGACGCAGTGCTCATCGCCCGCCATGAGAATGAAATCAGCGGCACCACCGACGTCGCGCAGCATCCGGAATTCGCAGCTCGGCGCCGCACCCAGATCATTGACGGCGAAACCTTCACCGGCTGGTTTACCGAAGACTTCACGCTCTCTGAAATCAAGACGCTGCGTGCGCGCGAACGACTGGCGGATTTGCGGACGCAGAATCGTCAGTTCGACGGACTTTTCGCCGTGCCCACCTTCGATGAAATCATGCAGCTGATCGTGAGTGCGAATCGGCGTGCGGGCCGCAATCGACCCATCGGCGTGTATCCGGAAACCAAGCATCCGGCGCACTTCGCCGGGATGGGCCTGCCGCAGGAATTGACGCTCCTCGATACCTTGCGGCGTTATCAATACGCCAACCCCGGCGCGCCCGTGTTCATCCAGTCGTTTGATCCGCGCAATTTGCAGCAGCTGCGCCGCATGACCCGGTTGCCGCTGGTGCAATTGCTCGAGCATGAAATCGGCGATCTTGGGACGATCGCGCAGTACGCCGATGCCATCGGCATCGCCAAGGCGCTGGCCGCGCCGCAGGCGGTGCTCGCGGCGCACGCCGCCAGGCTTCGCGTGCACGTCTGGACGTTTCGCGCCGAGAACGAGTTTTTGCCGCCGGATCTCCAAGTCGGTGCGGCGCCGGCGGCCCATGGCAACCTGGAGGCCGAGATTCGGCGTTATCTGGAACGCGGCATCGACGGATTTTTCGTGGATTTCCCCGCGCTGGGGGTGCGGGCGCGGGATGCCTATATTTCGGCGGTCCAGCCCGTGCACCAGCCGGCCGCAGACACGAGTTTGCCGGGAAATAGATTGCAGGAACGGTAGGCGCCGCTCGAGCCCTGTAGCAGCAAGCAGTTATCGCAGCGGGAACCTTTCACGTAGGTCGGATATTTCTTGGGATCCACCTGGGTTGCATTCTCTGCGTAGCCGAGCGCCACAGCGGCGGGATCCTTGACATCGAGATGCGGCAATTCCGCGGCAGGCGATCTGGCGCTGCGCAGAATTGCCGCCGCGGCGGCCGCGCCGGCCAGACCCTGGAGCAGCGATCTACGATTCATTGCCGGCCCAAGCTTGGTGCGGCTCATGGCAACCCTTCCTAGAAATAGACCGAGACGAACACCTGAAATACGTTGGCATTGAAATTATAGAGCGGCTCCGCGCCGGGGGTGTACTGCGGCACGCCGAAATACTTGATATTGCGAAAATCCTGATAGTTGAAGCGGATTCTGCTGGCGTCGAATGTCACGGTGCCGCGCTTGAACAGCTTCCAGCCATCCGGCCAAAAGGCGTAGGTGACCTTCGCGCCCACGGTCGTATTGTCCAGCGCCGCGAGGTTTTGATCGCGCGCAGTAAAATTCTGCGAAAACGCAAACGGAAACAGATCGCTGTAGAACGTCGCCGCGGTCTGCTTGTAGTAGCGCACCCTGCCTTCGAATATCCATCGATTGCGGATCGGATGGGTGTAGTCGAGCTCGTAGGTATTGCCGACCACGCCCCAGGTGTCGTTGTAGTAGCGGTACAAGGCCGTCACCGCGGCCCGGTAAGGCAAGTAGTATTTCCCCTGCACCTGCACCGCGGTGCTGGTGTGCGTATCAGGGTAGACCTGGTTCCCCAGGCTGTAGCCTTTTGGATTCGTCGGATCGAGAAATCGAATCGATCGATAGGGATTCGCCAGATAGCCGGCGTCGGTAATGACCTGGAGGTTCACGCCCGCAATAAAATTCTTGGTGATGATCTGCGACACGCCGCCGCTGTAGGCGCGCGTCAGGGCATGGCCCAGCCAGGCCACGTTCGGATCGTTGGCGGTGCCGTTGTTTTCTCCCACTTTATTCTTGGTATTCGCAAAGCCCAGGGTTACCGTGGTCAGATCGCCGAACATGTCCTGACTCAGCGAGAAGCTTGCCGTGTCCGATATGTAGTCGCGCTCCACGCTCGAGGTATACGAGGCCGTATACGTGGTCTTGTCGCGCAGGTATTCGATCGTACCGCTCTTTTGCTTGCGTTCATCCTTGATGACGCTGGCCTGGCTCAAGACATCGATGGATGCGCCGCTGACCTTGTCGACGAAATAGTTGGCCTCGACCGCGAAGTTCTCGGTGATCTTGGCGCGGGCGGTGGCCGAATAGCCGGTGATGTCCATGCCGCCGCCGCTGTATTTGCTGTAGAACACATCGGCGCGATTATCAGGCAGCACATCCGCGCTCGTGCTGCGCACCAGCAGCAGAGCAGCAATCACTGCTGCGCGAGCGATGATGTGTTTAGGCGTCATGCGTGCCGGGGGTCATGCGTACGCATCAATTGCAGCCGCAGCCGCCGCCCGCGCCGCCGGTGGCGCCGCGCGAGCCTTCTCTGGATTCCCGGATGTGATCGAGGTAGGCGCTCGAAATGGCATCGCGGTCCCAGGCCATGATGGGATCGGCCAACCGATCACGCTCATAGGGTTTGACCCAGGGCTGGATGCTGCAGCCGCTCGACAGCAGCAAAGCGCCCAACACCGTTCCCGACAGCAGCATCTGGCGGCAGCGCATGGCTTACTCCCGGATGAGCTGACGAATTCGATCTTGGTACTCGTTTTCGTCGCCGGGCTTGTAGCCGCGGTGAATGTAGCGAATCTGACCCTTGCGGTCGATGATGACCGAGCTCGGCATTTCATCGACGTGATAGGCCTTGCTCACCTGGTTGGCCGGATCCAAGAGCACGGGAAAACTGACCGGCTTGCGCTCCAGCAGTTGCTTGACCGGGGGTGCTTCCTTGTCGACGTTGATGCCTATCAAGGTGAATCCCGCCGGTTTGTACTTCTTGTACATTTGATCGAGCAGGGGCATTTCCTGTTGGCAGGGACCGCACCAGGTCGCCCAGAAATTGACCATCACCACCTGGCCCTTGTAAGCGCTCAGGCCGCTCGGCTGGCCGGCAAGGGTGCTCAACGAAAATGAAGGCGCGGGGCCGGAGGCGTCGCCGCCGGCTGCAAACGCGGTGGAAGCGATGACGACCGCCGCCATCGCGCAGCGTTTCAACAAAACCCTGGTACTAAACATGGATTTTCACTCCTAAATCAGTAGAAAACGGTTAGACCGATGGTGGCTTCGATGTTGTCGACATTCTTGGTTCGTCCGGTCAGGCTGGTCTCAAAAATGTGGTCTCGTACATCCACATGCAGGGCCAGCCAGTCGGTTATCAGAAGCCGTTCACCCACTCCGAAGTTCAGCGCGAATTGGTCCTTGTCGGCAAATTTCACATCGCCCATGCCGACCGTCACATACAGGGCCGAATTGAACGCGCGCCCGCGTCCGAGAAAAATCTCGCCGGGAAGTACGTTGTAGCCTACGTCCAGATCGTAGTACGTGAAGCGCCTCCCAGAGTCGCTGACAACCGTAATATCAGGGAAAACATCCTCGAGACTGGTGGTGCCCGCCTTGGATCGCGCCAAAAAGCCTTCCATGAAAATATCCTCGGACACGTGGTACGCGGCGCGTACTCCATACAGAGGGTTGGTGCCGAAATCTTGAATGCTGAGCGCACCGTAGTAGGCGCCCAATTCGAAGTCCTTCGCCTTGATATGGGGGGTTTTGACGACGCGCCGCGTGACCTGGGGCTCGACAATAGAAGGTTCGCCCTGCGGCTCCTCGGCAACGACCTCGGTCGGCGCCTTGTGGCCACGGTGAAACCAGCTACAGCCGGATGTCAGCGCGACGGCTAGAAGAATACAGCTAAGCCGAATTTCCATTCTTCTAAATCCTCATACACATTCAGGTCATTGAAGACGACGTAGTGGCGCCAATCGACACGCCACAGAAATCGCCGGGTAATGAATCCGCGCGCGCCCAGGGAGACATAGGCCATTTGATTGCTCTTTTGCAGCGGCGCGGGGGGAACTTTGTCCTGCACATATTGATACGCGGTGCCGATGCCGGCCGTGGGCGAAAACCATTTCCATTCCGGAATGAACGTATGGCGCACGCCGATTGACGCCACATAGCGGTTATCGAGCGTGCCGAAGGATTGCTGAACGGCAAACTCCACGTCCAAGCTGTTGGTCAGCCCAAAATCTACGTAAGTTGTGACGAGATTCTCGCGGTTAAAAACGCCGTAGCCCGCGCCGAGTTCCCAGCGATGCGAGGCGAATTGCGGATAGGGCGGTATCGGCGCCGCCTCGCCGGACTCGAGCAGCGTGCGCGCCAGGTCCGCACGGCGCACCCAGCCTTCATTGCCATGCGGCGCGCGCACCTTGAACCAGTCGGTGCGGCTGTAAAGCACGGTGAGCACTTCGTCGCGCTCGACCACATAGACCACCGGAAATCCCCGTCCCGGGCCGGAGTGCATCTCCAGATACGGGTCGGTGACGACCAGTACCAGGCTCTTCGCCGCCGCATTTGCCAACCCCAGATGTAACGCCTGCACCAACAGCACCAGCGCGAGCAGACGACGCATCAGGTCAGTTCGCTACGGGCGCAACAAACGGATCGTTGAAAAACTGCGCGCCGATATCCAACCATTCGGCTATCAAACGCAACTCCGAGGGCGACAGGAAACCAGTGTGATCGAGTACGGGGTCATGAAAGCTACCGTCAAACATCCTAAAGAACGCTGTCGAAGCCGCAGCGCTGCCGGCAGCCATCGGCGGCGCCAATGAGACGGGCACCATGATGGTCGTCGGCTGGCCGGTCACCGGGTCCGGAGGTCCGGGCGCGGGTACCAACAAGTCCTGCAGCACGCCCATATTAAGCGTCTGTGCATTATGTGCAAACAGAAGTTGCTCATAGGAGGTGACAACGGTGGTGTCGACGTTCGATGCAGTGCCGTTCAAATCCAGCTGACCTTGGGGCACTTGCACCATGGCCATTGCATTCACCGGGTTGTGGCAAACCGAGCAAGTCGTCGAGGTCATCACACCGTTGACCAGGTTGGTTCGGCTGGCCTTCTCCCATATGGACTGCAGGAAAAGATTGGGCGTGGCGACGCCGGCAAGCGTTACCGCATAGTGGATGGTGCTGCGGCATTGCGCAGACCAGCTCGCGCAACTCGAATTCGTCGGCGCCGTCGGCGTCGCAAGCGCATAGGTGTACGCGAAGGCCGCATCCGGCTGCGGCGGCGTCGTGCCGACAGTCCAGATGCCGTCGTAGATGACGTCCGAACTCAATATTTGCGAGCACGGTGTGGTGGCGCCACTCGGGGTCGTGCCGTTCGCCGTGCAGGTACTGAGCGCCAAGGTCTGCGCCATGGTGGCGCCGGCATTGGTCAGGGCAATGGCCGGATTGGTGTTCGGGAACGGCGATCCGGTGCTCGGCGCTCCCGGATTCACCGGGTTCGTCAAGCCGGCGCGGCCATGTGAAGTCATATTGGCGGTGGTGTGACAGCCGTTGCAGGTTTTGGTCTCTCCCGGCATGACTTGCAACCAACTGGTGTGCTGGGCCGTGACACGTTTGGCGTTCACATCGACGATATCGATGGTGAAAGGCACATTCGCGGGCACCTGAACCTGAACCGAACCGTCAGGCTGGATGGGCGCATAGCCCAAAATTTCCCGCATCCCCATGCCTGCCGGTCCGAAGGCGGAGTTGTTGATCTTGCGCACCGTCTTGCCGGGAATCTCCACGGCTTTTTCGATTCTGATGAAGCGATAGGGGCGGGTATAAAAGGTCGGCTGGCTCGGGTCCGACACCCCCGAAATGCTGGGCGTGGCCGTATCGACGCCATCGACATCGTACACACTGCTGATATCCAGCAGGCCGACGCCGGCGTTTGCCATGGTCGTGGCCTGCCCGGGCGCCGGAGCGGCGTCGACCAGGGTTACCGGAGCGGGTTTTCTCGGCTGCAAGATCACGGGCTCGACCACCATCGTGCCGACATCGGCGCTGAGCACGGGGCCCAAGGTGCCTTTGTCCAGGTCATAAATCCACAGCGTGTACTGCGGCGGCGCCAACGTTACATTCGCGCCGGCAGTGTTTGCCGACGTGCAAAGATTGGTGGCATTGGGGGTCACCGTGGTGTCGAGCACCAAGCACGGCGACCAGCTCACCAGCATGCGGTTGGTGCCGTCATACAGCGGAAACACCGATGCAAATCGGCCCCCTAGGGACGGCATGTTGGCATCCGTGGTGACGCCTAAGTTGGTGATGCTGGTCTGCGCCGTGCCGGCGGGGCCGCCCGGCGTGGCCGATTGATGGATTTCGACGAAGCCCTCGGCGTTGATCTGCACGAGATCGCCGCCCAGCTGCGTACCCAGAAAAGGCCGCACGATGGCCACCAGAGTGCCGTTGGCGAGCTCGCGTGCATTCAGAAATTGAATGACGTTGTTGTTGGTGCCGGCAATATTGTTGCCCGTGGCGTGGCTGTTGGCACCGTAGAAGAGCTCGAGTCCGGTGCCGCTCGGGTTGGCGCGGTACAAGCTGATCTGACCGCCATTGGCGGAATCCCAACGTGAAAAGACCAGCTGGCCGTTGCCCAAAACAGACGGCGCGAAATCGTGATTGGTGTTGAAGCTGATCTGATGCATGTTGGTGCCGTCGCCGTTCATCACGTGCAGCAGAAAAATCGATTGCGATCGATCGTCGGTTTGCGCCTGGTATTGCGGCCGGCCCTCGTCGAGCAGGATGGACTGGGTCGCGAGCTGGCGCGTCGAGGCGAACACGATCCTGCCGTCGGGCAGGTAGCGCGCGCCCACATCGTGACCCGCGGTAATGCCGTCGTTGGTCAGCTGCGTGACTACCTGGGTCGCGGCGTTGTAGGTATAGATATGCCAATTCGGCTGGGTGACATCATCGTTTTTCTTTTTCGGGTTCAAGGGCATGCGCAGCGAAAACACGATCGTGGTGCCGTCGGGCGACACGTCGAGGTCGCGCACATCGCCCATGCCCTTGGTGATCGATCCGGTGACATTGACTTCCGCGCCGGCGGCGCTCGCCTGGCTGCGAATATATAAGTCTCCGCCCGTGATGGAAGTAATGAGATCGCGTACGTCGATGTCCTTGGTCAGAACCGGACGCTTGATATAGGCAAGGGGAAAATTGGTGATTCCGGGCGTCAATGTCTGGCCGCCGGCAACGCCCGGCGCATGGCCGCTCGAGGCGCTGCTGCAGCCGAGCACCACGAGCAATGGGAACGCGATTGCTGCGAGCTTCAGCAATCCGTGACGGTGTTCACGCAGTGTAAAAATGTTCATATTGGCTACCTACACTCATAGTTTCGGTTCAGCGATCTACCGGCGTGCGTGTCTCCGGCGTCATTGAACTTAATCGGTCGCATGCGCACATCTTCGTTCGATGTTCATACGCATACTGTTAACGCACTCACAGAAGAACTTCTCCATATCCGTTTCTCTGTGCACGCCGCGCCAGACCGTGCGGGAATCGAGGTCAGGATATAGGTCCGGTATTGCGCCTCGGTACTGTCGCGAAACGCCGACGTCGTTCAGATGAGACATTACTTGGAGCCAAGTTGGCTGCGTATATTCGCAACCAAGTCGAACCCACAACTCACGCGAGTGGATGTGCATATGAAGAACGGGATGGAGAAACCAATGATGCAGAGCGCACGCCGTATGACAGCGACGCAAAATCTTGTTGCGCGCGCAGTACGCGCCACCATCTGTGCCGGCGCGCTGGTGCTGGTCGCTTCAAACGCGTTGGCGGCGAACCCCAATACCGACCAAGCCACGCGCATATACAATCGAATTGCCGGCGTACCGCCAACCGCTGCGCAGCTCGCCCAGATGACGGCCACCGACCCCGTGAGTGCCGCGCTGATCGCGACCCAGGATCCGGCTTTCTACAACAACACCATCCGCAACTTGGCGGCGCCGTGGACCAACCGCGACCAATCGGTGTTCGTACCCCTTAACGATTACACCGCCACCGTGGTCGGCATGGTGCGCGACGATGTGCCTTTCAACACGCTGCTCAGCGCCGATCTGGTTTACACCGCGGACGGAGCTTCGGGCGTGCCGGCGTATTCTTATTCGAGCAACGCCATGTACGATGCGATGGACGCCAACAACGTCGATCTCAAGGCGCACCTGGTCTCGAACACCCAATCGGCCTTGACCGGCATTCCCGCGGCTGCGACCGCCGGAATCATGACGACGCGCGGCGCCGGCAGCGCTTTCTTCATCAACGGCACCAACCGGGCAATGTTCCGCTTCACGATGCTAAATCATCTGTGCAACGACATGCAGCTGGTCATGGACATCACCCGGCCGCCGGATCGGATTCGCCAGGACGTGACCCGCAGCCCCGGCGGCCAGAGCTCGCTGTTCTTGAACAACTGCGTGGGCTGTCACGCGGGCATCGATCCGATGGCAGGCGCCTTCGCCTACTACAATTTCAACAACATCGATCCCACCACGGCGGACACCATGGGCACGGTCGTTTACACCGCCGGTCAGGTGCAGCCGAAGTACTCGATCAACAACACCAACTTTCCGCAGGGTTTCGTCACGATGGACGACTCGTGGAACAACCACTGGCGCGCCGGTCCTAACTCCATATTAGGGTGGAGTGCATCTCTGCCCGGCAGCGGCAACGGTGCAAAATCTCTGGGCTTGGAATTGGAAAGCAGCGCCGCCTTCGCCAGCTGCCAGGTCACGCGGGTGTTCAAGGATGTGTGTCTGCGCGCACCGAACTCCAACGCTGACTTTACCCAAGTCAACTCGATGATCTCTTCGTTCCAATCGAATGGCTACAAATTGCGGCAGGTCTTCGCTGAAGGCGCCGCCTACTGCATGGGGACCTGAGCATGAACGTTACACGCATCACCGGCTTAGCAGCGCTCGCGGCGTCGATTGCCTTGAGTGCCTGCGGTGGCGCCGGCGCTCCGACAACGACCAACCCGGCTCCCTCGCAGACCGTCCAGGCGGACGCCTACACCGGACCCGCGGCTGCGACCGCCGACGTGACGGCATTCCAGGTGAACTTCTGGAACAACGTTCGCGTCCAGAACCGCTGCGGCCAGTGCCACAATGCGACCTCGCCGGCACAGATGCCGAATTTCGCGCGCAGCGACGATGTGAATCTCGCTTACGCTCAAGCCAACACCGTCGTCAATCTGGCCACACCCTCAACCTCGCTCATCGTGACCAAGGTGGCCGGCGGCCATAACTGCTGGCTCGCCGACAACAGCGCTTGCGGGCAAATCCTGACCACTTGGATCGCGAACTGGGCCGGTGCCTCGGGCGCCGCGTCCGCAACCACCGTGCAGCTGCAGGCCCCGCCGGATCAAACCGTCGGCCAGAGCTTGAATTTCCCGGCCGATTCCGGCGCCTTTGCGAGCACGGTGTGGCCCATCACCCACACGAATTGCGTGCGCTGCCACTCGACGACGGCCGACCCGTCCGTGGAGCAGTCGCCCTATCATGCAGATCCCTCGCTCGCGATTGCCTACCCGGCTGCGATCCCGAAGATCGACTTCACGGGCTGCGCGGGCTCAGGCGGCAACAATGGCGGTACCTGCGGTACCAATTCGCGCCTCTATCAGCGTTTGCTGACCGACAACCACAACTGCTGGACCACCTGCGCGGCCGATTCCGCGACGATGCTGGCCGCAATTCAGGCGTTTGCCGCACAGCTGACGCCTTCCAATCTCGATCCGAACTTGGTGACCAGCAAATCCCTCTCCCTGACCCAGGGTACGATTGCGAGCGGTGCGAGCCGCTACGATGCCGATACCATCGCCAAGTACGAGTTCCAATCGGTGGTCAACAACACGACTTACGACACCAGCGGTATCGATCCGTCCGCTGACCTGACCATTTCCGGCAACGTCACGCTGGCCGGCGGTTGGGGTATCAATGTCGGCGCCGGCGGCAAGGCGCAGGCAACGACCCAGGCCAGCCAGAAGATCTACAACTTCATTCAGGCCACCGGCGAGTTCTCGGTGGAAGCCTGGGTGGCACCCGCCTTGGTGGCCGCCGATAAGTCCTACATGGTCAGTTATTCGGGCGGCGACACCACGCGCAACTTCACGCTGGGTCAGACCAACCAGGACTATGACTTCATGCTGCGCAATTCCAACACCGCGCTGACCGGTCTGCCGCAATTGCAGACGCCGAATGCGGCGATGGCGCTGCAGGCATCCTTGCAGCATGTGGTGCTGACGTATGACGCCGTCAACGGCCGCCAGATCTATGTCAACGGCACGCTGGTGCCGGTGCCGGACGCGCAGAAGGGCGGCACGATTTCCAACTGGGACAGCACCTTTGCGCTGGTGCTCGGCAACGAAGTGTCGGGCGACCGCTCCTGGCAGGGACTGATCAAGTTCGTGGCCATCCACAGCCGCGCCATGACGCCCGCTCAGGTCATGCAGAACTTCAATGCCGGCGTCGGCGAGCGCTACTACGTGCTGTTCAACGTGTCCACCGTGACCGGTGTGTCGCAGTCCTACGTGATGTTCACGGTCAGCCAGTACGACAGCTACGGGTATCTGTTCTACCAGCCCACGTTCATCTCGTTGGATCCGACCGTGACGTCGAGCACACTTCCGAGCATCCCGGTGCAGGGAATACGCATCGGCCTCAACGGCGGCGTGCCGCAGGTAGGCCAGGCCTATATACCGCTCAAGACGACGATCACCCCCGCGAACTACACGTCGCAGGGCGAGGTCTTGTCGAGCATCGGTACCGTCATCGGCTTGCAGGGCGGACCTGCGACCGACCAGTTCTTCCTGACTTTCGATGTCCTGGGCAGTCATACCAATGTGGTGGTCGAGGCGTCACCCGTCATGCCGGCGCCTGCGCCGGGCCCGGTGGTCGCCGATATCGGTATCAAGACCTTTGCCCAGGTCAATTCGACTCTGTCGGTATTGACGAGCGTACCCACGACGGATCCGAACGTCAGCGCTGTGTACTCGGCGGTGCAGCAGCAGCTGCCGGCGACCCCGATTCTCGAAGGCTTCTCCTCAGCGAATCAGGTCGGCGTTGCGCAGCTGGCGGTTCAGTACTGCAATGTCATGGTCAACAACCCGGGCTACTTCGCGAATGTACTGCCGGGCGTGACCTTGAGCGCCTCGCAGTTCTCGTCGCAGGCCGGTATCGATCAGGTGACCGCACCGCTGGCAGCCCGGGTGCTGGGCAGCGGATTGCATAGCATGCCGGCGGCGTCGACCATGACGGGCGCGTCAGGCGAGCTCGACAAACTGATTAGCAATCTCTGCAGCGCGACGGCTTGCAACAACGTTGCCCGGGTCCAGGCAGTCACTGCGGCAGCCTGCGCGACCGCGTTCGGCAACGCCAACATGTTGATCAATTAAGCATCGGAAGAGGTCTCTAAATTTATGAGCAAGAAATCAAAGGTGCCGGATTTGAACGAGCCGTTCCGTCATCAAGACCATCCTCGGCCGCGTACGCGCCGCGAATTCGTCGCGCAGGGCTTCATGACGGGCGCCGCCACGGTCATCGCTCCGACGCTGGCGGGCATGCTCGCCTATCCGCGCGCCGCGCGGGCCTCACTCGCTCCCGATATCCAAACGGCAGTGAGCAACTGCAATATCACCACCGGCGCCGGCAAGATTCCGTTCATCTGCTTTGACCTCGCGGGTGGCGGCAACATCGCGGGCTCCAACGTGCTGGTTGGCGGTCCTAAAGGACAGCTGGATTTCCTGACGGTGGCAGGCTACAGCAAGCTCGGTCTGCCGGGCTCCATGGTGCCGAACGCGAGTGCCGCCGGCAGTTTCGTGGACGCGAGCTTCGGCCTGCGCTATCACTCGGATAGCGCGCATCTGCGCGGCATGAAGCTGCGCGCCAGTGCCAAAGCGATGGCCGGAACGAACGGCACCGTGATTCCCGCGATGTCGAACAATGACACCAACACCAATCCTCACAACCCGATGTATGGCATTTATCAGGCGGGCGCCCGCGGCGGATTGCTCGATCTGATCGGCTCGGCCAGCTCCCAGTCCGGCGGCAATTCAATGTCGCCGCCGACCATGGTGATTGCATCGGCGATGCCCACCAAGATTTCCAGTTCCCAGGACAGCAAGGGCCTCGTGAGCACCGGACAGCTGAGCACCCTGTTGCCCAACTCTGCCGACGTCACCAATGTGCTGGAATCCATGAAGCGCATCAGCGACGCCAAGTATGCGCAAGTCCAGGCCTATACGGATCCGACACTGAATACCGCGGCCTTGGGACCGGCGGGAATCCAGGCGTGCGGATACACCAAGTCGGCCTACATCGTTGACAAGTACAACAGCCCGTCGGCGGTGAATCCGGACGTCGATCCCAACATCGTCGGCTCGAGCGGCATATTCACCACCGCGGAGTACCAGGCGAATTCGGACTATCAGAAGACCGCCGCAATCATGAAACTGGTCATCGACGGCAATGCCGCCGCCGGCACCATCGAGATGGGCGGCTTCGATTATCACAGCGGCAATCGCATGGACGGTGAAGCGCGCGACTTGAACCTCGGCAATTGCATCGGCGCCTGCTTGGAATATGCCTCGCGCGTCAACAAGCCGGTCATGATCTATGTATTCACCGACGGCTCGCTCGCCAGCAGCGGCATGATCGACAATTCGGCCGGAGGACGCGGCAAAGGCGTGTGGACGGCGGACAACCAAAGCGTCGCGGCGACCTATTTCCTGGTCTTCAATCCCAATGGCAAGCCGGTGCCCGCCCAGGCCAACCCGGAGATGAGCTTGCAGCTCGGCAACTTCAATCCCGACGGGTCGCTCAACTCGACCGGCAGCCCCGCCGGCAACAACGTGCTCAATCTGGTGCAGATGGTGGTGCTGAACTACATGGCACTGCACACTGCGGGTGCAGCCGCGGCGTGGCCAACGCTCTGGCCCGCTCCAAACTTGAACAACACGCTCGGCAGCGGCGCGGCTCTGGATCCTTTGATTGCCTTCCAACCCCTCGCGGGTCTGGTAAACGGAAAAGTCACCTAAAAGTGTGACTCGCAACCCAGGGTCCGACCATGCGTCGGGCCCTGGACTCATTCTCATGTCTCATTCCAGAGACAGCTTCCCATTCAGTCGCCGGCTTGTAAGGTCTGCAAAAGAACGAATCGTACGGCGCAGCAAACTGCGTCGGCAGCTTTGTTCCGATGCTCGATGAATTTGCACGAATGTGCGCTAAGTCATACAGAAATCCAGTGAACGCGCGGCCGTTGCGTTGACACTGCGGCTCGCATTGTGCGATTTTGCATAAGGTCTGATCAGGGCAAACTCGCCGAAAGGCGAGGGCGCAAAGCTTCCGGTACGGGACCCATCTTTTAAGAGAGAGGTCTAGCACAGCGGGGTTACCAGCGTGATTGATGGGTCGCGGCGCTTCGGCGTCATTTTTATCGTCGCAGCGCATGCGTAGAGCACTTCTCGCCGGCGGCCTGATGCTTGGGCTTGCGATCAGCGCAGCGTCAATCGCCGCTGCGCCCAGCATTGTGGGCAAGGCCGCGCCCGATTTCGTGTTGCGCGGTTTGGACGGCCGCAATCTGCGCTTGTCCGAATTTCGCGGCCAGGTTGTCCTGGTGAATTTTTGGACGCGCTCGGATGGCGATTCCCGCCAGCAGATGCCGGCGCTCGATCGCATCAACATTACCTACCAACGAGCGGGTCTCGTCGTTCTCGGCGTATCGGTGGATGAGGATTTGCGGCGGTCAAAGGAATTTGCGTCAGCCATGGGCGTGTCGTATCCCATCTTGTTCGATACCGGGACCGAAATCGGCAAGGATTACTACTTACAGAAAATGCCGATGACGATCCTGGTGGATCGCTCCGGCGTCGTGCGTTATTCGGCCGTCGGCTTCAGGCGCGGCGACGAGCGCGTTTATCTCGATCACATCCGCGAATTGCTGCGCGAATAAACGATAGGTCAGTTATGAATCTCAAGCATCGAATTGTTTCCATCGCCGCCTGCGCCGTGCTGCTGTCCGCCGGGCTGGCAATCGGCCAGACGCCGCCGCCCGCACAGGCTTCGCCGCCGGCAGATGCACCGGCCCCGACCGCCGATGCGCAAGCGGCGCCGCCCGCGCCCCTGCCCGATGCGCCGCCGCCCGAACTCAAGACCTTGGACCAGGAGGTCCAGGGCCTGAAGAAGGACGTGGTCGACCTGAACAAAGATCTGTTCGTACTGCAGGAAGAGCTGCTGTTTCCGGCCAACACGCAGGTCGCATTGTATATATCGATGGATGTGGGGACGTTTTTCGCGCTGGACTCGGTGACCGTCAAAATCGACAACAAGGAAGTAAAGAATTATTTGTACACGGCACGGGAAGCCGATGCGCTGCTCAAGGGCGGCGTGCAGCAGATCTATTTGGGAAATTTGAAGGTCGGCAAGCACGAGCTGGTCGCATTCTTTACCGGCAAAGGCCCGGTCGAGCGCGACTACAAACGCGGCGCAACGATCAATTTCGACAAGGGCGTCGGCGCAAAATACCTGGAACTTAAGATCACGGACCGTGTTCCCAAGCATCAACCTGAGTTCATGATCAAAGACTGGGAATGATGTGCGAGGCTCCTGCGCGTGATTAACAGACTGCGGCCGTTTCTTCTCGGCGGATTGCTGCTGGCGATGCCGCTGGCGGCTGCGCAGGCAAAAAACGTCAAGCCGGACCCCAACGGCCTGGCGCCGCATCAGGTGCAGGATCTCGCCTACGGCGATGTGCTGTACTACTTTTTTCAGGACGACTACTTCGACTCGATCACCCGCCTGCTGGCCGCGCGGCAATTGGGCAGGGTTCCGCATACCCAGGAAGAAGCCGAGTTGCTGCTGGGAGGACTGTACCTGTCGCTCGGCGAGCACGTCGAGGCGGGCAGAATATTCGAGGCGCTGCTCAAGAAGAATACGTCCGAATTCGTGCGCAACCGCGCGTGGTTTTATCTAGGCAAGGTTTGGTATCAGCGCGGCTATTTAGAAGAGTCCGAGCGGGCTCTGCGCCAGGTGTCGGACAAAATAGACCCGCGCATCAACGCGGAACGCTACATGCTGCTGGCACAGCTCATGATGCGCCAGGGGCGCTACGACGACGCCATTAGCGCGTTGAGCAACTGGAAGGGGGCGCCGGACTGGACCGCGTATGCACAGTTCAATCTGGGCGTGGCCTTGGTGCGCCGGGGCCGGCTGCAGGAAGCAATCGCGCACCTCGATCGCGTCGGGACGATGCAGACCCGCAGCGAGGAATTATTGGCGCTGAAGGATAAGGCCAACCTGGCGCTCGGCTTCGCCCTGCTGCAGGCACAGCGCGCGGCGGAAGCGAAACCCATTTTGCAGCGGGTGCGTCTCGAGGGCCCGTATTCGAGCAAGGCGCTGCTCGGGGTCGGTTGGGCGGAAGCCGGCATGGGTGAATTCAAGCGGGCGCTGGTGCCGTGGATGGAACTGCGCAAACGCAGCATGCTCGACTCGGCGGTGCAGGAATCCTTTCTGACCGTGCCTTACGCCTACGTTCAGCTCCAGGCGCTGGGGCAGGCCGCCGAGTTCTACAACACGGCGATCCAGTCTTTCGACAGCGAACTCAAGCAAATCGACGACTCGATCGAAGGCATTCGCAGCGGCAAGCTGCTCGATCGGCTGTTGAACGACGACAAGAAAGACACCCTGACCTGGTATTGGCAGCTCACCAATCTGCCCAACGCGCCCGAGTCGCGCTACCTGTACGCATTGCTGGCCAGCAACGAATTCCAGGAGGGATTGAAGAATTATCGCGAGCTCAATTTCATGAGCCGCAATCTGGACGACTGGCGCGACGATGTTTCCGCCTACGACGACATGCTCGATACGCGTCAGGAAGCCTACAACCGGCGCGTGCCGAAGGCCGACGCGGTATTGGCCGCCACGGATATGGACGGTCTGACGCAAAAGCGCGTGGATTTTGAATCGCGCATCAACGAGATCGAAAAATCGAATGATGTCGCGGCGCTGGGAACGCCGCAGGAGCAGCATACCTGGGCGCGCCTGAAGAACATCGAGGACTATCTTGCGTCTCATCCCAACGATCCTGACCTGGCCGAGATGCGGGAAAAACATCGGCTGATGAAGGGCGTCATGTACTGGCGGCTGTCCGAGAGCTTCAAAGCCAGGCTCTGGAATGAGCGGCGTTCGGTCAAGGAACTCGAGGGCGAATTGAAGGAAACTCAGAAGCGCGCCGTGTTGGTGCGTCAAGCGCGCATCGGAACGCCGCTGACCACCGGCGGGTACGCGTCGCGCGTCGCGGCAATCCGCGCGCGCATCGATCAGT
This sequence comes from uncultured Gammaproteobacteria bacterium, assembly GCA_963731465.1. Taxonomy (GTDB): domain Bacteria; phylum Pseudomonadota; class Gammaproteobacteria; order Steroidobacterales; family Steroidobacteraceae; genus Bog-1198. The sequence goes on along the minus strand of CAVSVK010000009.1, from coordinate 56,804 downwards.
TGCATGAACGCCTGGCTGATGTCTCGGAGCGGCAGAACGAATTTCTGCAGTCACTCGCGATTCACGAGCTCGAGAATCAGAAACAGCGCATCGATACCTATGAAGTGCAGGCGCGCTACGAACTGGCGGCGATCTATGACCGTACCGCCAACGGCCCGGCAAATCCGGCGCCCAAAGCGCCGGCCAATGAGACGCCTGCCGCGCCGCCCGAAACACCGCCGCAGGCGAAGCCATGAAGGGTTTGGTCTCACAACTGACATGTGGCGCCGGCATACTGGCGGCAATGCTGCTGGGCGCATCGACCCTGTCGGCCGCCCCCAAGAAGCCGGCGACCATCAAGGATCTCGACAATCAGCAAGTCGATGTCAGCCCGGATCCGCCGAAGAACGTCGACGCGGCGAAGACCATGGCGAGCTACAAGCGGTTTCTCGATTTGAATGCAGGGGACGCCGCGTTGCGTGCCGAGGCGCTGCGCCGCCTGGGGGATTTGAATCTCGAAAGCTCGGAATCCGAACGTATTGAGCGCGAACTTGCCACCAACGAAGGATTGCGTGCCACGGAAGCCATCCACCTGTACACCGCGCTGCTCAAAACCTACCCAAAATACGAGCGCAACGATTCGGTGCTCTATCAATTGGCGCGCGCCTACGAATTGAACGCGCAGCCCGATCGCGCGCTGGCCTCCCTGGATCAGCTCGTGGCGCAATATCCGACCAGCCATTTCATCGACGAAGCGCAGTTCCGGCGCGGCGAGCTGTTGTTTTCGGACAAGGCCTACCCCAGGGCACAGGCGGCGTACGAGGCCGTCATCAAGACCGGTCCGAGCTCCGGGTTCTACAACCAAAGCCTTTACAAGCACGGCTGGTCGCTTTTCAAGCAGGGCGAAAATGAGCGCAGCCTGGATTCTTTTGGCGCTGTCCTTGATGCCATGCTCACGTCGAAGCGCGACCCCAACGTCTTGATCGAGATCGACACGTTGAGCCGCGCCAACCGCGAATTGGTGGAAGACACCTTCAGAGTAATGTCCATAACCTTCTCCTATCTCGACGGTCCCAAGACCATTCAGGAATTCGTGAGACACCGCACGCCCCGGGGCGGGCTGCCGCGTCCCTTCTCGTACCTCCTGTACGCAAGGTTGGGCGATCTCTACATGGAGAAGGAGCGCTACACGGATGCCGCGGACAGCTATCGCGCCTTCGTGTCCCAGGACCGCAATAACGAGAAGGCGCCGCTGCTGGAAATGCAGGCCATCGAAGCCTACCAAAAGGGCGGCTTCCCACAGTTGGTGCTGCAGGGCAAGAAGGAATTCGTCGAGAACTACAGCTTCGGCACGGCTTACTGGCAGGGGCGCCAGCCGAATGCTGAGCCGAAGGTCGTCGCGGTACTGAAGACCAATCTCAAGGACGTCGCGCAGTACTATCATGCGCAGGCGCAACGCACCAAGGACGTCGCCGACTATCAAGAGGCGGCGAAGTGGTATCGCAGTTATCTGCGCTCGTGGCCGGACGAGCCCGGTTCGGCAGTGACCAATTATCTGCTCGCCGACACGCTTTTTGAGAGCAAGCAATACCTTGACGCCGCGCAGGAATACGAGAGCACCGCGTATCACTATGGCGATCACGACAAGGCGGCCGCGGCGGGGTACGCGGCGATCATCGCCTACGGCAAGCAGGAGGAAACCTTGTCGGGCGAGGCGAAGGCAACGCTGCATTTAAAGACAATCGACAGCTCATTGAAGTTTGCGCAGACCTTTCCCGCGCATCCGGAAAGTGCGCAGGTCCTGACCAAGGCAGCAACGGAACTGTATACGGCGAAAGATTATTTACGCGCCGTCTCCGCCGCCGAATCGCTGCTTGCCAAAAAGCCGCCCGTGGACCTGGAGAAACAGCGCGTCGCCTGGACAGTGATCGGCAACTCGAATTTTGATCAAGGCGTATTCGACAAGGCAGAAGCCGCCTACACGCACGCGCAGGCGGTCATGCCGCCCAATGACCCGGAGCGATCCGTGATCATCGAGCGGCTCGCCGCATCGATCTACAAGCAGGGCGAGCAGAAGAGCAAGTCCGGCGACGGCGCGGCCGCGGTCGATGATTTCTTGCGCGTCGCGGCGTTGGCCCCCACCTCAAAGGTGCGCGCGAACGCTGATTTCGATGCGGCGGCGCTGCTGGTGACCCAGAAGCAGTGGGACCGAGCCATTCCTGTGCTGGAGGGGTTCCGCCGCAACTTCCCGGAAAGCCCGCTCCAGGCGGACGTCACCCGCAATCTTGCCGTGGCCTATTTGTCTGCCAACAAGCCGGCCCAGGCAGCCGTTGAATTCGAACAGATAGCGCAATCGCCCAAGGAAACACCGGACGTGCAGCGTGAGGCCACCCTGCAGGCGGCGGATCTTTACGACAAGGCGGGAAATACCGGCAAATCGCGCGCGATGCTCGAAGCGTTCGTAAAGCATTTCCCGCAGCCGCTGAATCCGGCCATGGAGGCGCGCAACAAGTTGAGCTTGATCGCGGTCAAGGCCGGCGACTACAGCGGGCGCGACTATTGGCTGAAGGACATCATTGCGGCGGACCGCTCGGCGGGTGCCGCCCGCACCGATCGCAGCCGCGCGCTGGCGGCGAATGCCACATTGACCCTGGCGACACCGGCACGCGAGGAGTTCAAGAGCATCAAATTGGTGGTGCCTCTCAAGAAGTCCCTCGCCGAGAAGCGCAAGGCGATGGAAGCTGCGCTCAAGGCTTACGAGGCCGCCGCCGACTATCAAGTTGCCGAGGTCACGACCGCGGCGACTTTCGAGAGCGCGGAGTTGTACCGTCAGCTCGGCAAGGACTTGATCAGTTCCGAGCGCCCGAAGAATCTCAAAAAAGATGAATTGGAACAGTACGACGTGCTGCTCGAGGAGCAAGCGTTCCCGTTCGAGGAAAAGGCCATCAAGTTGCATGAGGTGAACGCTGCGCGGACCAAAGATGGAACCTACGATGAATGGGTGCAGAAAAGCTTTGCGGCGCTCGCGCAGCTCAATCCAGGCCGATACGGCAAGGTGGAGATCGGTGAACAGCAGGTCGAATCGATTCGTTAGTCTCGGCGTGATCGCGCTGCTGGCCGGCTGCCACAGCGCGCCGCCGCAGCCGGCGCGCGCGCCCGCGTCTGCGGTGCCGGCCAGCACGCCGCAATCTAAGGCAGCCGCACCCAGCGGAGCGCCGGCTGCCGCAACTCCGGCAGGCAGCGCCGCCGGCGCCGCGGCGTCGCCCGGTACTGCCGCAACCGCCAATGCCGCCGCCGCGCCCGATGCGGCCCCGATTCCCCCGCGTGCAGCACAGCAGTACAGCCAGGCGCTGCAGATGATGAATTCCAACCGTCTCACGGACGCGGAACTCGAATTCAAACAGCTCACCGTCGCCTATCCGCAATTCGCAGGACCACAATTGAATCTGGGCCTGCTGTATTTGCACGCTTCGCGGCTGCCCGAAGCGGAGGCCGCATTCAAGGCGGCTCTGCAGGTCAGCCCGGCCAACGCCGTCGCAGGCGACGAACTCGGCATTGTTGAGCGTAAGCTAGGCAAGTTCGCGGATGCCGAGGCGGCTTATCTGCGCGCGATTGCCGCTGAACCAAACTACGCGCCGGCGCATCTCAATCTGGGCGTGCTCTACGATTTGTATTTGGAGCAGCCGCAAAAGGCGCTGGAACAGTTCGAACGGTATATAGAGATAGCCGGCGAGAACAAACAGGTTGCCGGCTGGGTGATTGAATTGCGTAAACGCGCCGGCGCCGCGGCGCCCGTCGCAAAGAAGGAGCCCGGATGAACGCGCTGCCAAAGACCTTAAGCTTGATCGTGCTCGGCTGCGCCATGAATGTGACGTATGCCCAGGAACCCGCGCCCTCAACCGCGCCGGCTGAGACGCCCGCATCGCCGGCCAAGGCTGCCAAGGCGACCCCCCAGTCGGAGGCCGGCGAGCCGCGTGCCAACACCTCGGGTGGCGCGACCGCGCAGTCGGAAGCAGGGGAGCCGCGAGCCACCACCTCCAAGGCCTCGGCAGCCCGGTCGGAAGCCGGCGAGCCGCGCGCCAACACCTCCCGGCCGGCTGCGGCCGGCCGATCAACCGCCGCGGCGGGGGCCAAGGTTCCGGGAGCCGCGGACCGGCTGGAATTGGGCACCGCCACCGTGACCGGCGACCGGGAGCAGCCGAAGGTCATGTACATCGTCCCCTGGAAGAAGTCCGATATCGGGGATTTGGCGGGCAAGCCGATGAACAGCCTGGTCGATGAGATCCTCGCCCCGGTCGACCGGGACGTGTTCAAACGTGAAGTCGTCTATTACAAGGCTGTACAGGCTGATACGTCCCAAAATGGTGCACCGGGCCACCCGTCGGACCAGGGTGAGAAGTAAGTCATAGCCGATTTTACGGAATCTGGTTGAATCGCATATTCGAAAGATAGAGCTTATCTAGGAGCGCGCAGATGAATTTCATGAATTCGGCAGTCAATTTCTTCAAGGACGGCGGGGTGTTCCTGTACCCGCTGGCTTTGATATTCGTGGTCGGCGTCGCCATCGCCATCGAGCGATACGTGTACCTGACGCGCGAAACCATCCGCAATCGCAGTCTCTGGGACTCGCTTGTGCCGGCCTTGAGCGCCGGGAACTTCAAGCAGGTAGTGGGCCTGTGCCACAACTCCAAGGCGTCGATCGCCACCATCCTGAACTATGGTGTGGCGCGCGTCGCCAGCGCCCGGCGCCGCGATGACATCGAAAAGGCCATGGACGAGAGCCTTCTCGAGGTCATTCCGAGAATCGAGAAGCGCACGCACTATCTTTCGTCGCTGGCCAATGTCGGCCTGTTGATCGGATTGCTTGGAACCATCACCGGCCTGATCGGCGCATTCAGTGCCGTGGCAACCGCGAATCCTGCCGAGAAGGCGAGCTTGCTGGCGGCGGCGATTTCGGTGGCCATGAACAACACCGCATCCGGCCTGTTCGTTGCCATCACGCTGCTGCTCTCGCACATGTTTCTCGAGTCGAAGACCACTTCGCTGATCGACAGTCTTGAGATTGCGTCGGTGAAGTTCCTGAACTCGATTACCGAGCGCCAGACCGACAAGGCTCATGAACCGGCGCCTGCGCCGTCGGTGAGAAGCCCGGCCGCCGCTCGCGGCAGCATCTAGATCAAAGTGACAGCATCCGTGAGTAGTCTCTCATGAAGTCAAAAGCTGCGCGCCTCGTCCGACGCAATCACGCCCGCTATCACGAAGGGCGCGATGATCTGAACATCGTGCCGATGATCGACATGATGGTGATCTTGGTGTTCTTCCTGATTTTCACGGCCGTGTTTTCCAAGACGAACATCCTTCAGCTCAACCTTCCGGCCAGCAACACCGCTCCTGTTGAATTGCCGAAGGGCTTGAAGCTGGAAGTGATCATTCGGCCCAACGACCTGGTGGTCAATGACCGCAACTCGGGTCCCCTGAAAGTCATCGAAAACACGCCGGCCGGCTATGATTTGGATCATTTGTCGGAATTCATGCGTCAGGTCAAGTCGCAATTTCCCCAGATGACCGATGCGACGATTTTGCCAGGACCCGCGGTGCCATACGATGTTCTCGTGCAGGTGATGGACACCGTGCGCGTCTATCAGATTCCGACGCCGCCGTTCTCCAAGGCAGAGTTGTTTCCCGACATTGCCATCGGAGATGCGCCGACATGACGTCCTATCGCATCAAACGACATCGCCAGCGCCGGCATGGCGCGAATCACTTCGCGTTGATTCCCTTCATCGACATGATGACCATCCTGGTGGTGTTCCTGCTCGCCCACACCGCCGACGTCGACATCCTGCCGAACACGAAGAACATTTCGATTCCGCAGTCCATTTCCGACCGCAAGCCGAGCGCTGCGGTGGTCGTCATGATCACCCGGGATTCACTCTACGTCGACGGCGTCCTGGTCGGCTCGCTGCGGGACGTGGTTGCCAATCAAGGTCCGTTCTTCGCTCCGCTGAAGACCGCGCTGATGGCGCAAAATGACCGCAGCATCCGTAGTGCGCAGCAGACCGATATCGCCAAGCGCGAAGTGACCATCATGGGCGACAAGAGCACGCCTTACAGCGTGCTGAAGAAAATCATGATGACCTGCAGCGAAGCCGAGTACGGCAAGGTGTCCTTCGCCGTGGTCGAACGCGAACGGGCGGCAACCTAAATGGCCGCGCTGAATCCTGCAAACCGCATTCCGTCCGGCCTGGTGCCTTACTACCGGCGCTACGATCTGCCCTGGGCGCCGTCCGAGGAAACCGAGCGTCGCTTCCGCGTCATTCTGCGCAATCTCGCGATTGTATTCGCGATCATCGCGGTGATCATGCCCTTCCTGCCGCGCACCGAGCGCGTCAACAATACGGATTCTTTGCCGGAACGCGTCGTGCAGCTGGTGCTGGAACCGCCGCCGCCGCCGCCGCCGCCGCCTCCGCCGCCGAAGGAGAAGCCGGTGGAGAAGGTGCCTGTGCAGAAGGTGCCAACGCCGCCGCAGCCGGTGGACCCGCGCGTGAAAGCCTCCAAGAGCGGCTTGCTCGCGAATCTCGACGACCTCGCGGCGCTGCGCGACCAGATTGATCTGGATAAATTCCAGAAGAATCAGCAAAAAACCACCGACCCAGGCGATGTCACCCAGGTGACCCGCAGCATCATCAGCTCCAAGGCCGGCGGCACCAGCGGCGGCATCAGTTCGCCCACGAGCAGCGGGCTCGCTTCCGGTTCCGGTTCCTTGCGCGGAATTTATACGACGCAGGTCAAGGATCCGAACCTGGGCGCCTCGGGCCAGGCGGCCACGCGCGCCGGCGGCAGCGGCAAGGCCTCGCGCAGCGCCGATGAGATCGCATTGGTGTTCACCAAGAACAAGGGCGCCATCGATGCCATGTATGCGCGCGCGTTGCGCGACAATCCCGCGCTGCAGGGCAAGGTAGTGATCGAATTGACCATCGCACCCTCGGGCGACATCACCGCGGCAAAGGTTATTTCCTCGGAGCTGCACGATCCAGTATTCGAAGAGAAGCTCGTCGCGCGCATCAAGCTGTTCAAGTTTGAGGCGAAGGATGTCGCGGCACTGACGGCCACCAAACCCATCGACTTCTTCCCAGCCGGATGAACATTCAATCCGAAATCGAGTTCTTCGCCGACCTTGGCCTGGTTGACAAGGCGCGCTTCATTTCGCGCTTGATTTGCGAGATTGCCGAGGAAGCCAAGGTCGGCAACGGCGACGGCAGCGACGCGGTGCGCTACAAGTTCGCGAACGAAATGAGCCAGCGGTTGGCGCGCTTTACCTATCAGCTGTTAGGCGAAGACCTGGCGCGGCCGCAGGATGATGTGGTGATCCGCATGCTGCTGGGTGCGCGGGCCGACAAGAACGCGCAGCGCATCATGCACAATGCCTATCGGCGCGTGCTGACCAGCTTCGAGAGCTTCGATACGACGGTATTGCTGAATCCCCACTAGTACCGCGATTCCGTGATTGTGACTGGTTGGTGTGGGGCTCGGCCAGAGCCAATCGTCGTCACCACCACGTCAGCGCTGGCAGCCGGTGAAACTCGTCCTCCGGCGCGGTGACTCTGAGCGGCCTGGTGTTGGGCCTAGGAGATGGAAAGCTTCAAGGCACTGTGTTCTTTCGTGCCTTGAAGCTTCCCATCTCTTAGGACATCCGAGTCGATCAAATTCACAGTGCTGAAGTACTACGAGTTCGCTGCGATGCGCTGCGCAGGCTCATCAGATTGTCCGGTGTCGGTCTCGAACAGGTGCAGCAGCTGCTCGGCCGATTCGCGGCTGGTTTCCAAAAATTTCTTTTCGTCATCCTTCACGGCATGCTGCTTGGCCATGGTCGCCTCGTCATGCGCGCGAAATTGATGCACGGTCTCCATTGCCTTGGATTTTGACAGGCCCAACGCCTCCAGCACCTGGGCCGACATTTCCAGGCTCGATACCAGAGTTTCGCGAATGATGTAGCGTACATCCAGATCCATCAGACGGAACGCATGCTGCCGGTTGCGCGCCCGCGCAAAGATCTTCAGATGCGGAAAGTGCTGACGGATCAATTCCGCAGTTTTCACCGACGCCTCGACATCGTCGACGGCGAGCACGAAAACCTCAGCATTCTCGGCGTGCGCCGCACGCAGCAGTTCCAGCCTCGATGCGTCTCCGTAGAAAACCTGATTGCCGAAGCGGCGTAAAAAGTCGACCTGGGTTTGACTGGCTTCGAGCGCCGTGAAGGCGATCTGCTTGGCGCGCAGAATGCGCCCGACGATCTGGCCGAAGCGCCCGAAGCCGGCAATGATGACTTTTGGGTAGAGTTCGACCGGCGTATCGAACGGCCGGCCGTCGGATTCATTCGCCTTGAAAGTCACGTCATAAAGAGCGAGCAGCACAGGACTCAAGATCATTGAGGCGGTCACGACGAGCACCAGCAAGTCGGCAACCTGCGTGTCCATGATGCGCAATCCGGCCGCGAGACCAAACAAGACAAAAGCGAATTCGCCGCCGGAGGGCAGGCTGATCCCCAAGCCGCGGCTGGCATTCGGGGAGAGTCCGGATGCTCGGCCAATCGCCCATAGCACGAGGATTTTAAAGATCACCAATCCAACTGTTAACCCTATGATAAGCAACGGCTTTTCTCGTACCAAAGCGAGATTGGCCGACATGCCGACGCTGATGAAGAACAGGCCCAAGAGCAGTCCCTTGAACGGTTCGATATCCGCCTCGAGCTCGTGGCGGAATTCGCTGTCAGCCAGCAGCACACCGGCCAGGAAAGCCCCCAGCGACAGCGATAGACCGACCTGGCTCACGAGCAGCGCCGTTCCCAGCACGATCAACAGACCTGCCGCGGTAAACGCCTCCGCGACGCGCGATGCGGCGATGATGCGCAGCATCGGACGCAGCACATAGCGGCCGCCGATGATGACGGTCGCAAGGACGGCAATGAGCTTGATCACCAGCCAGCCGCCCGGCGCTGCGGACTTCTCCGCGGCCCCGAGCAGCGGCAGCAAGGCGAGCGCGGGCATCACCGAAACATCTTGGAAAAGAAGGATGCTGAAAGCTGAGCGGCCAAACTGAGAATTGAGCTGTCCTCGCTCGGCGAGCAGCTGCAGCGCCAGCGCCGTCGAGGACATGGACAACGCGAAGCCCATGACCAGGGCCGACTGCCACGTTTGCCCGAAGACAAAATAGGCCGCAGCGCCTATGCCGATTGTGGTCGCGACGACTTGTGCGGACCCTAAGCCGAAGATCGACCGCCGCAGCACCCACAACCGCGAGGGTTGCAGCTCCAGGCCGATGACAAACATCAGCAGCACGATTCCGAATTGCGCGATATTCTGGGTTGTTTCGACGCTGCTGATCAGTCCCAAGCTCGCAGGACCGATAATGATGCCGGCTGTGAGGTAACCCAGTACCGACCCCAGCTTAAAGCGGCGGAAAATCGGTATTGCAACGACGGCGGCGGCGAGAAATATAGCGATCTGCGCCAACAAGCTCATACTATTTCTCCGTGATCTCCTCGAGAGCCTAGCATTATGTATCGCCAAAGCATCCAATTTCCGGTCAAAGACACAGCGCTGCGCGAGGATGTGCATGCGCTCGGCGGCTTGATCGGCGAAACGCTCCGCGATCAGGGCGGCGAGGAATTCTTCGAGCGCGTCGAAGGCGATCGTCTCGATGCGATCCGCCGCCGCGAGGGCGATTCACAGGGCGCCGCCGATCTGAGCAGCCGCACCGAAGGGCGATCGCCGGCCGCGGCCACCGAATTGACCCGCGCGTTTTCCATCTGGTTCATGGCGGTGAACACGGCTGAAAAAGCGCACCGTGTGCGCCGGCGCCGTGAATACTTGAGCGATTCGAGCACCTCTCAGCCCGGCGGCATCGCCGATTGCATTGGACGCCTGCAGCGCTCCGGCGTGTCGCTGGACCAGGCACTGCAGCTGATCAGTTCGATGAGCATCGAGCCCGTCTTCACGGCGCATCCCACCGAATCCACCCGCCGCACGATATTGCGCAAGCAGCAGCATATTGCGCATGACTTGCTGGATCGAACCAACCCCGGGTCGACGCGGGCGGAGCTCGACCTGCTTTGGGCACGGGTGCGGCTGGAGATCACCAGCATCTGGCAGACGGAGGAGCACCCGCGCGAGGGCTTGACGGTGGTTGACGAGCGCGAGCACGTGCTGTTCTATCTCATCGATATTCTGTACCGCGTCGTGCCGTTGTTCTACGAGGAAATCGAGGCGGCGCTGGCTCACGCTTATTCAGTGCCGGTCGAGACGCTGGATGTGCCCAACATTCTGCGCTTTGGCTCGTGGGTGGGCGGCGACATGGACGGCAATGCGGATGTACATGGCAAGACCATTCGCGAGACCTTGCACCGGCATCAGCAGCTGATCGTGTCGACTTATTTCGCCGAGTGCGGTCGGCTCGCGGAATCCTTGAGCCAGAGCGCGCATCGTGTCCAGGTCAGCGCCAAGCTCGCCGAGCGCATCGATTCCTACACGGCGATTTTGCCGGGAGCCAAGGCGCTCGTGCCGACGCGTCACGATCGCATGCCGTACCGGGTGTTCTTCGGCCAGGTCAGCGAACGATTGCAGGCAAGCTATGAAGGCCGGCCGAACGCCTATCAGAGTTCTGACGAGTTTCTGTCCGACGTCGGATTGGCGGCGACGAGCCTGCTCGAAAACAAGGGGCGCCACGCCGGATATTTCCTGGTGCGCAGGCTGATGCGCCGCGTGCGGACTTTCGGATTTCATCTGGCCACCTTGGACGTCATTCAGCATGCCCGCGTGCACGATGAGGTCATCGCACAGGGTTTGGACCAGAAGTCCTGGCCGGCCCTGCCGCCGCAGGAGCGGTTGCGGCAGCTGCGCGATTTTCTGGTGCGGGATCTGGGGCCGGCGGCATCCTTCGACGCGGTGGGCCGGCGCAGCCTGTGGGTTTTCCAAGCGATCGCTCAAGCGCGTCACAAATTCGGCGGCCGGGCGATCGGTCAATACATTGTGAGCGGTGCGCGCGGCCCCGAGGATATCCTGGCTGTATTGCTGCTGGCGCGGTGGGCGGACATCACCGACAAGCGCAGCGGCGAATGTCCGCTCGACGTCGCTCCCCTGCTCGAATCGATTGATTCTTTGGAGTCGGCAGGCGAGGTGCTGCGCTCACTGCATGCCGAACCGGCCTATCGCCGGCATCTCGAATCGCGCGGCAATCGCCAAATGGTGGTGATCGGCTATTCGGATTCGAACAAGCAGGGCGGAATCGCCGCATCGCGCTGGGCGCTGCAAGTGGCGCAGGTTCAATTGCTGGAAATGGCGCGCATCATGGGAACAAATCTGCAAATTTTCCATGGGCGCGGCGGCACGCCGGCGCGCGGCGGCGGACGCACCGAACAGCTGGTCGAGTCGCTGCCCAGCGGCGCCATGCGCGGCGTGTTGCGCCTGACCGAGCAAGGCGAGGTGGTCAATCAGAGCTACAGTCTGCGTCCCATCGCCATGCGCACATTGGAACGTACCTTCGCCTCGGTGGCGCTCGCGACGGCCAGCGCGGCGGAGGCAGCGCCGATCGCTCCTGAACTGATTGCAGCCATGGGCAGCATCGCAACGCAAAGCCTGAAGGCTTACCGTGAGTTGGTGTTCGGCAGCGCAGAATTTTTCGAGTATTTCCGCGCGGCCACCCCGCTCGATGTCATCGAACGCATGCATATTGCGTCGCGACCCGCGGTGCGCGAGGGCGCGAGCGGCGTGCAGTCGCTGCGGGCCATCCCGTGGGTGTTCGCCTGGACGCAAAGCCGTCACATGTTGCCGGGATGGTTTGGCTTTGGCAGCGGTGTGCAAGCGGCTTTGCAGCTTCACGGCGATGAAGTTTTGACGCGCATGACGGCGCATTGGCCGTTCTTCAGCCACCTGCTCGATGATGTCGAGGCCATGCTGGGCCGCACCGACATGGATATCGCAAGCTACTACGATGCGCTGGCGCCGGACAGGCTGCGCATTCATGCCGAACCGATCGCGAAGGAATACGCGCTGACCTTGAAGCTGGTGCTGCGCCTGCGCGGCTGCGCGCAGTTGCTCGACAGCGATCCGACGCTGCAGCGCTCCATCAAGCTGCGCAATCCCTACATCGATCCGATGCATCTCATGCAGGTGGACTTGCTGCGGCGCTGGCGCGCGACGCAGCGTCAGGATCAGGCGTTGTTCGGAGCATTGCGCGCGACCATCAGCGGCATCGCGCAAGGGCTGCAGGCGACCGGGTAGATCCCGGCGGCGCCACATCTAGCATTCCGGCACGTTCACCGCGAGACCTCCCTGCGAGGTCTCCTTGTAAATCGTGGACATGTCGAGGCCGGTCTGACGCATGGTGTTGATCACTTGGTCGAGGGAGACCTTATGCGAGCCGTCGCCGCGCAGCGCGAGGCGCGCCGCGTTGATGGCTTTGACCGATCCCATCGCATTGCGCTCGATGCAGGGGATCTGCACCAAGCCGGCAACCGGGTCGCAGGTCAGGCCGAGATTGTGTTCCATGCCGATTTCAGCCGCATTTTCGATTTGTTCGTTGCTGCCGTGAAGCGCCGACACCAAGCCGGCCGCGGCCATGGAACAGGCGACGCCGACCTCGCCCTGACAGCCCATTTCGGCGCCCGAGATCGACGCATTCTGTTTGTACAACATGCCGATTGCCGCAGCGGCAAGCAGAAAACGAACGACGCCGCTGTCATCGGCTCCCGCTTCAAAGCGCCGGTAGTAGTGCAGCACCGCCGGCACGATGCCGGCGGCGCCGTTGGTTGGAGCGGTCACGACCTGTCCGCCCGCGGCATTTTCCTCGTTCACAGCGAGTGCGTAGGCATTGACCCAATCGAGGGCGTGCATGGGACTTAACGGGTCGCCGCTCATGAGCTGGCGGTAGAGTTTCGGCGCCCGCCGCCTGACGCCCAGCACACCCGGCAGAAGGCCTTGCGCATCGAAACCGCGGCGCACGCAATCTTGCATGACTTGCCAGAGGCGCAGCAGTCCGGCGTGGATTTCGGCATCGCTGCGCCAGGTGCGCTCTCGAGCCAGCATCAACTCGTGGATCTCCAGGCCCTGGGCCTTGGCAAGTTCGAGCAGCTGCTCGCCGGAAGCAAAGTCGTGCGGCGGCGTGCGGCGGGCCGCGCCGGCATTCATTTCCGCCCCGGCGCGGATGACGAAGCCGCCGCCGATGCTGTAGTACTCCTCGCGCGCCAGCAGATTTTGCGCGGCATCGTGCGCAGAGAAGCGCATGCCGTTGGAATGGCCGGGCAACACTTGATCGGTGTGAAACAAGAGATTCAAGGGTTCGTCGAAATCGATCTCGTGCCTCCCCAATAATCTCAAGCGCTTGGCCTTGCGAATGCGCTGCAGCGCAGCCTCGGCGGCGCCTGAATCGATTGTGTCCGGGCTCATGCCCTCGAGGCCCAGGAGGATTGCGCGGTCGGTACAGTGCCCGCGCCCGGTGAGCGCCAAAGAGCCGTAGAGTTGTGCGGAGACCTGCGCCGCGCGGTTCATCAGGTCGCGCGTGCTTAAGCACTCGGCAAAATCGCGCGCGGCGTTCATCGGTCCCATGGTGTGCGAACTGGATGGGCCGATGCCGATTTTGAAAATATCGAAAACGCTCAAACTCATGCGCGCGAACCATAGTTAGACGCCAGCCGCGCATAATACGCCGGCGTACCACTCCGCGCTCACCCCGGCGTTAAGGTCGCGCGCTCAAGCCCAACCCGCCAGCGCGGCGCAAATGCTAAACTGGCGCCATAACAAAGTGTTTCGCTGGCTGCCAATTCAACGGAGTGTCATATGATTCGCTACCCACTGATTCTGGCAGCGTCGCTCGCCGCGTCGCTGTCGCTTTCCGCCTGTATGCACGAACCCGCCGCGTCGAGCGCACCTACCAAGGCAGGCAATGCGGGCTATATCGCGGCCGCGGTCGCCGACAGCAATCGGCCGGACGCCGACAAGCTGCGCGATGCCAACCGCAAGCCGGTGCAAACGTTGGAGTTTCTCGGTGTGAAACCGGGCCAGCAAATCGCCGAAATCTTACCGGGCGGCGGATACTTCACGCGCATGTTCAGCAAGGCGGTCGGCCCCACGGGTCATGTGTACGCGCTGGTGCCGGAGCGTCCTGCCAATGCGCCGGCCGACATGCCGGATCTTGCCGGGAAAGTAAAGGCGATCGCCGCAGATCCGAATTATTCCAACGTGACCGTTGTGATTCAGCCGCTGACAAAACTGGTCACACCTGCGCCGGTGGATTTGGTGTTCACTGCGCAAAACTACCATGACCTGCACAATTTCCCGGTTGATGTCGTGGGGTTTGACCGCACCATTTTGGCTTCGTTGAAACCGGGCGGCCTGTACGTCGTGCTGGATCATTCAGCGCCCGCGGGTTCGGGGCTTTCGGATACGAAGACCCTGCACCGGATTGACGCCGACGTGGTGAAACAAGAAGTCACCGCGGCGGGTTTCGAGTTCGTGGGCGCCAGCGACATCTTGGCGAATCCCAGCGACAGCCGCTCCACCAACGTGTTCGATCCCTCGATTCGCGGCAAGACCGATCAGTTCATATTAAAATTTCGTAAGCCCAAATAGCAGTATTTGCACAACCCTTGTCCCGGGCCGCTCCCGGGCTCAAGGGCGGCTACGGCCTTAAAAAGGCGAACTCTGGGGCTTGTTTCCTGTCAACTGAGAACAATGTTCTACGTTGAATTCGAATGGGACTAGAGGGTTTTCGCGCATGAAATTCGTCACTCATCCACGCCTTGCACGTGCCTCCGTGGGGGCCATTCCGGTTGTGTTGCTGGGCCTCTTGAGCGCTTGCGTCACGCCGCCGCCGCGCACCTACGCCGTGCCTGCGCCGCCGCCGCAGCGTGTATTCGTTTACCCGGCTCATGGCCAGAGCCCGGAACAGACCGAACGCGATCGCTACGAGTGTCATAACTGGGCAGTTCAGCAAACCGGGGTTGATCCCAGCCGCTCAACCAACGCATACGAGCGCGTGATCGTGCAGCCGTCAACGCCGCCCGGATCGAATGCGGTCGGCGGTGCCATCGCGGGCGCCATCATTGGTTCGATTATTGGTGGGCCGCGCAACGCGGGCGCGGGTCTGGTTCTGGGCGGCGCGACGGGAGCCATTGTGGGCTCGGCCGCGGATGCAAACGCTCAGCAGCAGGCCCGCATGACTCAACAGCAAATCAATGAATCCGCCGCCGAAGGGCGCGCTCATGCCGATGCCTATCGGCGTGCGATTGGCGCCTGCCTGCAAGGGCGCGGCTATACGGTTACCTGAAGGAACCATCGGAAAGACTATGAACAAGATTGTAAATATTTCCGCCTTGAGTCTTTCTCTACTGCTGTTCGGCGTTGGCGCTGCGCAGCTTGCAGCGGCCGCGGATGATCATGGCCGTCCCGAGGCGGCGCACGCCGAGCGCGATCGTCCGCAGGCGAGACGCGCGCCGGGCCGGCCCGGTTTCGACGGCCGCGGTCAGGTGCTCGATTCGCGCTACAACCATGGCCGCTACTATCCGGCGTTTGGCAGCGTGAGGCCCGCGTTACCGGAAGGTTACCGGCCTTACTATCGTGGCGGCAGCCGGTTCTATTTCAGCGGCGGAATCTGGTACGCGCCGAGCGGTCCGGGCTTTGTGGTCGTGAGACCTCCCGCGGGATTGGTGATTTCGGTGCTGCCGCCGTATTACTCGACCGTTTGGTTCGGCGGCGTGCCTTACTACTACGCGGATAATGTCTATTATTCGTGGCAGCCCGACCAAAATGGCTATGCGGTGGTCGATCCGCCGGAAAACGCGGACACGCCGTCGCCGCCGCCGGATCCGGCGCCCGCACAGCAGGATCTGATCATCTATCCCAAAAACGGGCAGTCGAAAGACCAACAGGCGGCCGATCAGTTTGAGTGCCATACTTGGGCCAAGGGCCAAACCGGGTTCGACCCGACCCAGCCGGGCGGCGGAGCCTCAGGGGGCGCCGCAATGAACCGCAGCAACTACGACCGTGCCATGTCGGCGTGTTTGCAGGCTCGCGGCTACCAAGTTAACTAATACGCAATAACTAGGTGAAATCCTACGACCGTCGCTGTTTGGCGCCGACTGTAAGTTCGCGGCGCACCGCGGCATGATGCCTGCTAATCGGTGAACGTTTTGAAGGAACTTTTGATGCTCGTAACCCAAACCAGCGTCGTTGAGGAAGAAAACGACGTGAACGCCGTTCGCTTAGGGTTGGACCTTCCTGCCGCTGCCGCCAGCGCTTTTGAGGACATCAAACAGAAGTTCACCAACCAGCGTCAGTGGCGCGAATTCGTGTCGGCAGTGCAGTGTTCGGTGAATTATCCGGCTGCGCTTCGGTCGGGCACCAAGTGGTTCAGCGACGGGCTCGCGCAGGCATCGTCATGCCTCAAGCGAACATTGCTCGTCGCCAAAAACCGCTAGGCCCGTCGCCCGAAACCGCCAATCCTTTGCGGACTGCTCCAGTCCCATCGCTTCAATTCCGATAGGTGACCGTCAGGCCGATGGTACGCGGCCTGAACGTGTACTGCCGCTCCAGCGATGGAGCGTCCCCCGGGTAAATCGTGAAATTATAATTGGTGACCGTGTGCGTGTCGGTGAGATTGTCGACGAATGCGGTCGCCTGCCAGTTGCCGAAGGTCATGCCGGCGCGCGCCGAGGCGAGATTGGTCGACGACAGCGTGTAAAACGACTGATTGAATTGCAAAGTATTGGGCTGCAGCGGCGTTCCGTCCTGAGCCGCGGACGGCCACTTGTTGCGGCTCTGGTATTCATCGTCAAGACGCACGAACGCCGGCAGATTGAAGAGATTGAATTTGTATTCCAGTCCCAACGTAAAGGTGAACGGGGCACCGGGCTGCCCGGGCGGCTCGCCGCTCTGGCCGACAATGGCATCCCCCTTGGCAACGATAGGCAGGGCCTGGACGTCCGAGAACTTTGAATCCTGCGTATAGCGCGCACTGGTATAGCCGGTCGCGATTTCGGCCGTGAAATTATCGGTCAAGGCGATTTCAGCTTGAATGTCTGCGCCTTTCGCGACCGCCGTGCCCAAATTTGCAATGAACGTGATTTGACAGGTCGGCGGCAGCACACTCTGCTGAATGTTGTTCCAGCGGATATAGTAAATGCTGCTGTTAATCTTTATGCGGTTGTCGATATTATTTTTCGCACCCACTTCGAAGCTGTTGACGGTGTCGGACTGAAATGTCGGGGGCGATTCCGTAATGCCAAATGATGCGAAATCCGCGGCACATGCCGCCTGCGGGACGGGATTGTTCGCGCCGCCCGGGCGGAAGCCTTTCGCGTAGGTCGCGTAGTATAAGTTTCGCGCATCGTACTGGTAGGAGAAGCTTGCCTTGGGCGTGAAGGAATTCTCCGTTTGCGACACATCCACCGTCTGCGGCGGCAGAAACAGCTGCGGTCCGCCGGTCAGCGAATCATTGGTGAACTTGATTCTCGAGTAGCGCCCGCCCACCGTCAGCTTGTACTGATCGGTGAAGGCGTAGGTCCCTTCGGCGAACAAGGCATATTGCTGATCGGTCGCCTTGGTTTGCAGAAAATAAGAATCGTTCGGGAAACGCGGATCATAGGTGACGGGGTTGCCATCCGGATCCACGAACCAATCGGTGTAAGGCGCTCCGGTCGCGGCGAGCGACAATTCATTGAGCAAGGGATCGTGAATCTGCTCGAGATACGTCTGCCGGTCGGCGCTGAAGAAAACCCCCGCGGTCCAGAATAGCGGCGAAGTGGCGTCCGCGGACTGCAGTCGAATCTCCTGGGTGATGTTTTGCTGCCCATTGTCGATGGAATTCGGCGAACGATAGTCGGTTGCACCGGCCGGCAGATGCACTCCGGCGTTGTCGAGCAACGGATAGGGAGTGGACGCTGAGGATCCGTCGCTGTTGAGAAACACCCCGGCCTGATAGAAGCCCAGGTTATACAGCGTGCCCTCGTAACCGGTTTGTTCCTTGCGATGAAAATACGAGGTATTCGAGATCAGCCTGGCGAACCCTAAGTTCCCTTCGACCTTCACGGACGCCAGATAGAAGCGGTCCGGGTCGGAGCGCTGATCCGGATCGGCGCTGACGAATTGGTTGTTGCCGGGATTCGAATACAGCGGCCAGTAATCCTCAACCTGGTTGCGGTATCGGTCCTGGTAGTAGATGCCGGGCGTAATCGTCCATGCTTCCGAGGGCGCATAAACGAATGCCAGCCGATACAGCACGGTCTGATCGAAGTTGGCATTCTTTTGCACCGTCGCGAGCGACACCGGATCAATGAGGTCGATGTAGCCGCCGTCGCGGCGGTACCAAACGGTCAGGCGCGCGCCCAGCACGTTGTCGATCAATGGTCCGCCGGCCGCAATGCCTCCCTCATAGTTCAAGGATCCTCCTTCAGTGAAGGAAACCTCTTCGCGGCTGTAAAAGCTATTTTGCGTCAGGCTGGGCTGGGTCGTGATGTAGCGCACGGTGCCGCCCTCGGATCCTGCGCCGAACAGCGTGCCCTGCGGCCCCCGCAGCACTTCGACCCGGTCGATATCAAATGCCTTCGGCAGGGCATCATCGGGATTGAATGCGGTACCGCGGATTTGGATCGGCGTGTCGTCAATGTAGATGCCCGTGGTGCCGGCGCCCCCGGTGGAGGCAATGCCGCGGATGGCGATGTTGTTGGTGCCTGAGTTGTCGATATTGACGCCGGGCGTGAAGCGCACGATATCCTGGAAATCCTTGATGCCGCGAAGATCCATGGCTTCCTGGGTCAGCGCCGTGACGCTGATCGGCACCTTGCTGAGGCTCTCCTCGCGGCGCGTCGCTGTGACGGTAATTTCCTGCAGCGGGCCGCTGGTTTCCTCGGCCGCGGCGCTGTCCGCGGCGGCTGCCGCCGCTGCGTAGGGCGCCGCCGCACTGAGCGCAGCCAACACTGCGCAAATCGCGGCGAGGCGCCGCGGCTCGATGAGGCCAAAATGTGATTGGCGAAGTACTTGGACTTCCATATGAGATGCATCCCCAGCTTATTGCGAGCGCACGCCGCGCGATGGTTGCTTCACATTGCAACATATCGGCTCGACGGTTGAAAGACTAGGGCGGCCCGGCCGGCGCGCCCCGGGTTGGTGCAGCCCGGGGCGCCCTGCACCGGCAGGTTCAAGTTATGGGATCATGTCTTCCATGAGCAGCCCCGCCGAGCGTCCCAGGCCTAAATCTCTGAATCCCTTGCTGGCATTGTGGCCTTTTCTGCGGCCCTATCTGCCCATGATGATCGGCGCGTTATTCGCGCTGCTAATAGCCGCAGCCGCGCAGCTGGCGTTGCCCGTGGCGTTGCGCCAGCTCATCGACCATGTATTCGCGGAAAAAAACCTCGGGACCATCAACAAATGGTTTCTGGGGTTCCTGGCGGCCGCGGTGATTTTCGGCGCTTTCGCCGCCCTGCGCTTTTACATGGTGACCTGGGTCGGAGAGCGGGTGGTCGCGGATTTGCGCAGCGCCATTTATCGGCGCGTGGTGCGCATGGACCCGATGTTCTATGAGACCACTCGCGTGGGCGAGGTGCTCTCGCGCCTCACCGCCGACACCACACTCGTGCAGGCGATCGCCGGCGTCAATTTGTCCATTGTGCTGCGTTCCATCTTGAGCTTGATCGGCGCACTGGCGCTGATGGGCTTCACCAGCGCGAGGCTCATGGGAGTGATTCTGCTGTTGATTCCCATCGTCATCGTACCGTTGATTCTGACCGGCAGGCGTGTGCGCGGCTTGTCGCGCGCTTCGCAAGATCGCATCGCGGATACCAGCAGTCTGGCGGACGAGACCTTGAATGCCATCCAGACGGTTCAGGCCTTCACGATGGAGGAATTGCAAAGCGAACGCTATGAAAAAGCGGTGGAAGACAGCTTCGCGACGGCGGTGCGCCGCACGAAGGTTCGCGCCGCGCTTACCGCCATCGGCATCATGATGGTTTTTGGCGGCATCACGTTTGTCTTGTGGCTGGGTGCGCGCCAGGTCATATCGGGCACCATGACCGGCGGGCAGCTCGCGCAGTTTTTGCTGTATGCCGCGTTCGTGGGCACCTCGGCCGCGGCCCTCACGGAAATGTGGGGCGAGATTCAGCGCGCCGCCGGCGCCATGGAACGCCTGAGCGAATTGCTGCAGGCGCGCCCGGTCATCAGCGCGCCGGAACGGCCGCTCGAGCTGCCGGCGCGCGTGCAGGGCAACATTCGGTTCGACAACGTGACGTTCCATTATCCATCGCGGCCGCAGCATCCCGCGCTGGACAATTTCAATCTAGAGGTGACACCCGGGGAGACCATTGCATTCGTGGGCCCATCGGGAGCGGGCAAGAGCACGACGTTTCAGCTGCTGCTGCGATTCTACGATCCTGATTCCGGCCGGGTTCTGATCGATGATAAGCGGCTCGCGGATTTGCGCCCGGAAGACATCCGCGGCCAGATCGGCTTGGTGCCCCAGGACACGGTGCTATTCGGCGCGAGCGCGCGCGAGAACATCCGTTATGGACGTCCGACCGCCAGCGATGCTGAAATCGAAGCGGCTGCGGTCGCCGCGGCGGCGGATGAGTTCTTGCGCAAACTGCCGCAAGGCTACGACACCTTTCTGGGTGAACGCGGCACGCGCTTATCCGGCGGTCAACGCCAGCGGATCGCGCTGGCGCGCGCCATTCTCAAAGATCCGCCGATTCTGCTGCTCGACGAAGCCACCAGTTCACTGGATGCCGAATCCGAGCGGCTGGTGCAGCAGGCTTTGGAAAAACTGATGCAGGGCCGCACCACCATCATCATCGCGCATCGGCTTGCGACCGTGCTGAAAGCCGATCGCATCGTGGTCATGGACCATGGCCATAAAGTCGCGGTTGGAACTCATGCGGAACTTTTGATGCACAGCCCGCTTTATGCGCGTCTGGCGGCGCTGCAATTTACGGCCGCCTCCAGCGAGACACTGGAGGCGGCCGTACCTTGAGGCTTACTTGATCAGGCCTTCGGCTTTCATGGCTTCGATCACCTTGGGGCGCTTCGCAATCCGGGCTTTGTAATCAGCCAGAACCGGCCACTTGTCGAGATCGATCTTGACGTGCCCGGTCCAGTTCAGCACGGTGAACAGATAGGCATCCGCGACCGTGAAGGTATTACCCAGCAAGAAGGGCTTTTTGCCGAGAAAGCCCGACAGCCAGTCGAATTTTTTTCCCAAATTGGTCACCGCGGTTTCCTTGACCTCGCCTGAGCTGGCCGGATTGAACAGCGGCGAGAATGACTTGTGAATTTCCGAGGTAATGTAGTTCAGTATTTCCATCAGTTGGTAGCGCTCGAACGTGCCGGCGCGCGGCGCCAGACCCGATTCGGGCTTAAGATCGGCGAGATATTGGACGACCGCGGGACCTTCCGTCAGCACACGGCCGTCATCCAATTGCAGCGCGGGCACCGCGCCCTTGGAATTTATCGCCAGATAATCCGCTCCGCCTTCAATCTTCTTGGTCTTGGAATCGATTTTAACCATGGTGTGCGGCAGGCCGGCTTCGAGCAGCACGATATGGGGTGAGAGCGAGCACGCACCGGGAAAATAATAGAGTTTCATAGCCGTCCTTAATGTGGGGTGTCGAATGATACTACGCGGCGCGCCGCGATGAAGCCCTTCGCATACGGCTGCGCGAGCAACGAATCAACGCGTACGCGACCGCCGCTCGAGGGCGCATGCACAAAGAGCTGCCGATCGAGCGCAATGGCGACGTGCAGTTCCTTGCTGGCAAGATGCATGAAGACCAGATCGCCGGCCTGCAGCTCTTCTCGCGTTACCGGCAAGCCGGCACGCAGCTGTTCCGCCGCAGTGCGCGGCACGGAGATTCCCGCGTTTGCGGCGGCGTAAACCACCAAGCCGCTGCAATCGAAACCGCCGGGAGCCGCACCGCCGAAGCGATAGGGTTGGCCGATCATGGCTGTGGCGCTGTCGATCATGACTTGGGCCGGTGACTTATGCTCGACGGGGATTTCAGTCGAGGGCGCTGATTCCTGCGTGTGCGAGGGCTGATGCGATGTCGTCGCGCAGGCGGCAAGCAGCAGCGACAGCAATCCTGCGAAAATCGTTTTGTTCAGGGCCGCGGTGCGGATATTGTCGTGGCGAACGCCGCGCCGACGATACCGGCTTCCGAACGCAAAGTTCCGACGCATAGACGCGCCTCGCAATGCAGTTTATCCATGAACTTTTCGGGCTCCTCGGTGATGCCGCCGCACAAAACGATGAGATCCGGCCACAGCAAGGCGTGGTATTCGTTGATGACCCGGTTCAATTCATCCGCCCACGCGTCCCAGCTCAATCCGTCTTCGATCTTGGCGCGCCCCGAGGCGCGCTTTTCAGCCTCGCGTCCGGCGACCTGCAAATGGCCGAATTCGGTATTCGGCACCAGCCGGCCATCGACAAATAATGCGCTGCCGATACCGGTGCCGAGCGTCAGCAGCAGCACGGTGCCCGGCACGGCGCGCGCGGCGCCGTACTGCAGTTCCGCGAGCCCCGCCGCGTCCGCGTCGTTGATGGCAATCACCGGCCGTTTCAAATGCTGAGCGGCAAGGTTTGCCAGCGGTTGCCCGACCCACTCCTTGTTGAGATTGGCGGCGGTGCGCACGATGCCGTCGCGAATCACGCTGGGAAATGCCAGGCCCACGGCATGACCGCCGGGAATATTCGAGACCACCGAGGCCAGTGCGCGCAGCAGTGCTTCGGTGGAATCTTGTGCCGGCGTCGGCGTGCTAAAGCGCTCGCCCGCAAAAGCGCCCGTGGTCAAATCGATGAGCGCGCATTTGATGGATGAACCGCCGACATCGACGCCGACGGCCAGGGAGGAATTTTTCAATTCGAGTGCCGCATTGTCAGATTCGAGTGCCGCATTGTCAGGTTTGCCCCGCGTGCCCGATAACAACCTTATAATAACCCCTAGTATGGACTCAATTGACAGCCAAATTGCCACTCGGCGCAACACCGCCCTGCAGCCTGGCACGCTGCACGCGGCGCTGCTGGATCGTCTCACCCGGACCCTCGGAAAGAATCCCGAGTCGGCCACGCCGCGGGATATCTACGACGCGCTGTCGCTTGCGGTTCGCGAGGAACTCACACTGCGCTGGCTGGCAACGCAACGGCGCGTGGCGAACGCGCATGTCAAAAGAGTCTGCTATTTCTCGGTCGAATACCTGCCTGGCCGGTCGCTGATCAATGCGCTTTCGAGCCTCGACGGAGATCTGGTGCATGAAGCGCGCATCGTATTGCGCGGCATGGGCTACGAGCTTGAAGACATCGCCGCCCAGGAGGTGGATCCGGGATTGGGAAACGGCGGCCTGGGCCGCCTGGCAGCTTGTTTTCTGGATTCGCTGGCGACGCTGCATTTCCCGGCCGTGGGTTACGGCATTCGCTATGATTACGGAATCTTCACGCAGGTCATCGATGCCGACGGCAGCCAGCGAGAAGTGGCCAGCAGCTGGCTGCGCCTGCGCAATGTTTGGGAGACCCCGCGCGGCAACGCCGGCTATACGGTGCGCTTCGGCGGCCGCAGCGTCGCGCCGGCCGATGCCGAGGTGGGCGCCGCGCACCGGTGGGTGGACACCAACGACTTGTACGCCATCGGATTCGATCAATTGATTCCTGGAAACGGCGGACCCACCGTCAATCACTTGAGACTTTGGTCCGGCCGCGCGATCACCCCTTTCAAGCTGGATACTTTCAATGCCGGCGACTATGCGGCCGCGGTCCAAGATCAATTGGAGGCGAAGAACCTGTCACGCGTGCTGTACCCCGACGATTCAACGCCCCAGGGCAAGGAACTTCGGCTCAAGCAACAGTACTTCTTCGTGAGCGCAAGCCTGCAGGACATTTTGGTGACCCATTTAAGCGAGGGTCGCTCGCTCGACTCGCTGCCCGACTCGATTGCCATTCAGTTGAATGACACTCATCCGGCCGTGGCAATTCCGGAGTTGATGCGGTTGCTCATCGATGAGCGCGGCCTCTCTTGGGAGAAGAGCTGGCAAATTACCCAGGGCGTTTTTTCGTACACCAATCACACTTTGCTGCCCGAAGCATTGGAATCATGGCCGGTGACCATGTTCGAACGCTTGTTGCCGCGGCATTTGGAAATTATTTATCTCCTAAATCGGGATTTTCTCCAGGCGGTGGCGAAGATCTACCCGGACGATCAAGAACGCCTTCGTCAGCTGTCCATCATCGACGACGGCGGCGGCCGGCGCGTGCGCATGTCGCATCTGGCCATCGTCGGCAGCCACAAAGTCAACGGCGTCGCCCAGTTGCACTCCGATATCATGCGCAAACACGTATTTCGCGATTTCGCGCAGATGTATCCCGACCGGTTCATCAATGTGACCAACGGGATCGCCGTGCGGCGCTGGCTCAAGCAGTCGAACCCCGGGCTTTCGGCGTTGCTCACGCAACATTTGGGCCGGGCGTGGGAAAATGACCTCGAAGAGCTCGGCCGTCTGGCCGGCGCCGCCGATGATTCGGAGTTTCGCCGCCAGTTCCGCGGCATCAAGCGCACCAACAAGCAAAGATTGGCCGAGGAGGTGAAACGCCGCACCGGATTGGACATCAGCGTCGATTCGTTATTCGACGTCCAGGTGAAGAGAATCCACGAATATAAACGGCAGCTGCTGAATCTTTTGTATGTCGTGACGCGCTATCAAAGAATTCGCGAGAATCCGCGCGCGGAGATCGTGCCACGAACCGTGATATTTGCCGGCAAGGCGGCGCCGGGCTATGCGATGGCCAAGGCCATCATCAAGCTCATCAATAATGTGGCGCGCACGATTGATGCTGATGTTCTCGCCCGCGGCAAGCTGCAGGTGGCATTTCTACCCGACTACGATGTTTCACTGGCGCAAAAAATCATGCCTGCGGCGGACCTTTCGCAGCAAATCTCCACGGCCGGCATGGAGGCTTCAGGAACCGGGAATATGAAGCTGGCGCTGAACGGCGCCCTCACCATCGGCACCCTGGACGGCGCCAACATCGAGATTCGCGATCACGTGGGCGCCGAGAACATGTTCATCTTCGGCCTCACCGCGGATGAGGTGACGGCGCAGCGCGCGGCGGGTTATCAGCCGGGTCGGGTGGTCGAAACAAATCCTGAACTTGCGGGCACGCTGGCTCTCATCGCATCGGGACATTTCTCGCCCGGCCGCCCGGACGATGCCAGGCTGGTAATTGACCGGCTGCTGAGCCCAGGCGAACCCTTCTTGGTGCTGGCGGACTACGCTGCGTATGCGAAAGCCCAGGATCAAGTCGACGCGCTGTACGCGCTCGAGGATAAGTGGAGCCACAAGGCCGTGGTGAATTGCTTGAACATGGGTTATTTCTCGAGCGATCGAAGCGTGCGCGAGTATGCGGAGCGCATTTGGGCGGTGAGGCCGGCGATTTGAAGGCGCGCCCGAATTGACCGGACCGGCGATCAGCGATTTCGATCTGCATTTGTTCGGCGAGGGCAATCATCAGCGGATCTATGACAAGCTGGGCGCGCATCTTTATTCGAGCGGTGCGGCGACCGGCACGCGTTTTGCCGTGTGGGCGCCCAATGCCGAGCGCGTCAGCGTGGTCGGCAGCTTCAATCAGTGGAACGGCGATGCGCATGTCATGCGCCCGCGCGGCAGTTCGGGCATCTGGGAAGTGTCCATCCCGGCGGTCGGCGAGGGCACGCCTTATAAGTACGAGATTCGCGGCCGTGATGGCCGCCTGTTCCTGAAGGCCGATCCCTACGGTGTCGCAATGCAGCTGCGGCCGGATAATTGTTCCATTGTCACGGGGCTAGACGGCTTCCAATGGGATGATGCCGCCTGGCTGCGGCGCCGGGCCGAGATCGACCCGCTTCGTCAGCCCTTCAATGCATACGAAGTGCACCTGGGATCCTGGCGGCGGCCATGGGATCAAAGAATCCCACCGTTTACAAATTGGCTCGAGGCCGCCGATCAGTTGATTCCCTACGTTGTGGATCTGGGCTACACGCATCTCGAGCTCATGGGCATTGCGGAACATCCGCTGGATGCCTCCTGGGGCTATCAGGTGGTCGGTTACTATGCGGCGACTTCGCGCTACGGTCCCCCCAGGGATTTCATGCGCTTCGTCGATCGCTGCCACCTGGCCGGCATCGGCGTCATCCTGGATTGGGTGCCGGCGCACTTTCCCCGGGACGATCATGGTCTCGCGCAATTCGACGGCACCGCACTGTACGAGCATGCGGACACGCGCGTCGGTGAGCACCGCGAGTGGGGCACCAAAGTGTTCAATTACGGGCGTCACGAGGTGCGCAATTTCCTGGTCGCAAATGCGCTTTTTTGGGCCGACAAATTTCACATCGACGGATTGCGCGTGGACGCCGTGGCGGCGATGCTGTATTTGGACTACAGCCGCAACCCGGGGGATTGGCTGCCGAACCGCCATGGCGGACGCGAGAACCTTGAGGCCATTGAATTTCTGCGCCAGATGAACAATGCCGTTCACGGCGCGTTTCCGGGAATCCTGACCATTGCGGAGGAATCCACCTCCTTTCCGGGCGTGACCCGTCCACCGGAGCACGGCGGGCTCGGTTTTAATTTCAAATGGAACATGGGATGGATGAACGATACCCTGCGGTATCTGTCTCTTGATCCGGTGCACCGGCGCTACAACCACCAACTCATCACGTTTTCGTTCGTCTACGCCTGGTCGGAGAATTTCATCCTGCCGATCTCCCACGACGAAGTGGTGCACGGCAAGGGATCGCTAATCGGCAAGATGCCCGGCGATGAATGGCAAAAACGCGCCAACGTCCGTCTGCTGCTCAGCGTGATGTGCGCGCATCCCGGCAAGAAGCTGCTGTTCATGGGCTCCGAATTCGGACAATGGCCGGAGTGGCGCGATCACGCGCAGCTCGAATGGCAGCAGCTGGAGGCGGCGGGCCATCGGCAATTGCGCGACTGCGCGCGGCAGCTGAATCATTTATATCTGAAGATGGCACAATTTCATCGCAGCGATTGCGATCCTGAGGGCTTTGAGTGGCTGGATCTGCACAATGCGGCGGACAGCGTCTGGGCATTTGCTCGACGCGGCGGCGGTCAGGGCGGCCCGACCGCCCTTTGCATTTTCAACGCCACCCCGGTGCCGCGCGACGGTTACGAGATCGGCGTCGCACACCCGGGAAAATACCGAAAGCTGTTTGATTCCGATGCCGCTGAATACGGCGGGTCAGGCTACAACCGGCAGTCGGAGCTGGAGGCGGCGTCAGCCGGCGCCTTTGGGCATCCCAAGTCTCTGCGTTTGAATTTGCCGCCGCTCGGCGCGATGTTTTTTGTGGGGCCATGACGTGAAAAACATTGATGCAGGCGCCGCGACACCGCTCGGCGCCACCTTTAGCAAGCGCGGCGTCAACTTCGCGCTCCTGTCGAGCAATGCGACCCGGGTCGAGCTCTGTCTATTCGATGCCGCCACCGGTGCTGAAGTTGCACGCCACGATCTGCCCGGCCGCACCGGCGATGCATGGCACGGACTGATTTCCCCGCGTCACGGCAACCCGGGCACGCATTACGCCTATCGCGTACATGGCCCCAATGACCCGCAGAGCGGCCAGCGCTTCGATGCGAGCGTGCCCTTGATCGATCCGTACGCACGCGCGCTATCGGTGCGGACGCCGCTTCGCGGACGGATCATTGATCCCTCATTTCACTGGGATGGCGACAGGCCGCCGACAGTGCCGTGGCGCGATACGGTCATTTATGAGCTCCACGTGAAGGGATTTACCCAGCTGCATCCGGCGGTGCCGGAGAAATGGCGCGGCACGTATCTCGGGCTGTCCGTTGCGCCGGTGATCGAGCACTTGAAATCCCTCGGTGTCACCGCCGTGGAGTTGCTGCCGTGTCAGGCGTTCGTCAGCGAGCAGTTCCTGCTCGAGCGCAGACTGCGCAATTACTGGGGCTACAATCCCGTCGCTTGGTTTGCCCCGGCGAACGATTACGCAATTGATGATGCGGTGCTGGAATTCAAAACCATGGTCAGAGCGCTGCACGCCTCCGGGATTGAAGTCATCCTCGATGTGGTTTTCAACCATACTGCCGAGGGCAACGAAAGCGGGCCGCTGTTGTCGCTGCGCGGCATCGACAACTCGGTGTACTACCGTTTGAATCCGGCGGATCTGCGTTTTTACGAGAATCTGAGCGGAACCGGAAACACCGTCAATTGCGAGCATCCGCGCGTTCGAGCGCTGATCATTGACTGCCTCAAGTACTGGGTCGAGGAAATGCACGTCGATGGGTTCCGCTTCGACCTGGCGACGGTGCTGGCACGCGATGCCAACGGTTTCGATGCGCACGCCGCCTTTTTCAAAGCCCTGCGGGCCGAGCCGGCGCTGGCCTACGTCAAGCTGATTGCCGAGCCCTGGGACTTGGGGCTGGGCGGGTACCAGCTGGGCCACTTCCCGGCGGGCTGGTCCGAGTGGAATGATCGCTACCGCGACACGATGCGCGCGTTCTGGCGCGGCGACGGCGGCAAGCTCGGCGATTTCGCGGAACGATTCGCCGGCTCCAGCGATGTATTTCGCCACAACGGGCGCAAGCCGACTGCCGGCGTGAATCTTGTAGCCGCGCATGATGGCATGACGTTGAATGACCTGGTGTCGTACAACCAGCGGCACAACGAGGCAAACCTCGAAAAAAACGGCGACGGTCACGGCAACGATTTGAGTTGGAACTGCGGCACCGAGGGACCCGGCAACGATCCCGGCATCGTCAAACTGCGCAAAAGACAGATGCGCAATTTTCTCGCGACTTTGTTCCTGTCGCAGGGGGTCCCAATGCTGCTGGCCGGCGACGAATTCGGGCGCACCCAGGGCGGCAACAACAATGCCTACTGTCAGGACAATGAGATTTCGTGGGTCGACTGGCGCATGCGTGCTGCGAATCACGACTTGTTGGAGTTCGTGCGTCTGCTTGGCGCAGCTGCGCCGGCTGCACCCGGAATTTCGCCGCGAGACCTTCCTGAAGGGCGCCGCATCGCGTACCGGAGTCAAGGACGTGACGTGGTTAAACGTCCGCGGCGCCGAGATGACGCAAAGTGACTGGCGGGATGCGAATCAACGCACCATGGGCATTTGGTTCGGGGAGTACGCAGGCGCGGTGGAACATCTTCTGCTATTGGTGAACGCGGCGGATACGGAACAGTCCTTTGGACTGCCGGCTGCGCCGGCCGACGCCCCGTGGATTTGCCTGTTCGACACCGCATCCGAGAGCCTGGCGGCGACGAGTCTCGGCAAGGTGCGGCAGTACGCGCTCAAGGACCACAGCCTCGTGCTGTTGGAGTGCTGAATTGTGGACAAGGCACTGATCGAACGAATGGCGCAGTTGCGCGGCATCGGCGCTGCATACCATAACTATCGCGGCGAATTGCAGCACTTCAGCCTGGAGACCAAGGCCGGCATCTTGAGCGCCATGGGCTGCGTGGTCGATGACGCCGGCGCGCTCGCCGCCGAGGTAACCCAGGCCGAAGCCGCCCGCGGGCGCAAATTTCTGCCGGTTGTAGCGACGACGCGCGGCGGCCGTATCGGCTTTGAAGTCAACGTCACTGCACGCGAATTCGGCGGCACCCTTCTTTGGCGGGTGCTGCTCGAGAACGGCACGCGCTTGGAGGGCTCTGTCTCGAGCGCCGAGTGCGCAGAAGTCTGGCGCGGCGAAGTGGCAGGATCATGGATTACGCGCCGCCGCTTTGAGTTGGCGGTCGATCTGCCGCCCGGCTATCATGAGTTCGAGGCGAAAATATCCGGCGGCGGCGCCGACCACTGCCTGCTGATCGTTTCGCCGCCGAAATGCTTCGAGCCGCCTGCGATTGCCGCCGGCCGCAGGCTTTGGGGAGTCGCCGTGCAATTGTATGCGCTGCGTTCCCATGGCAATTGGGGCATCGGCGATTTTGGCGACTTGGAAATGCTGATTCGCTGGATGGCCTCGTGCGGCGCCGGTTTCATCGGCTTGAATCCCCTGCACGCGCTGGCGCCGGCGGATCCGTCGCGAGCAAGTCCCTACAGCGCCTCGAGCCGGCATTTTCTCAATGTGTTGTACATCGCGGTCCCGGCGGTGCCGGAGTTCGGGCAATGCCTCGCGGTGCGTGCGCGCATGGCCGAGCCGCAGTTCGCGCACCGATTGCACGCCCTGCGCGAGCAGCAGTTGGTCGACTATCGCGGCGTCGCGGATTTGAAATTCGAAATTCTTGCGCTGCTGTATCAAGATTTTCGGGCCAAGCACCTGGCGTTGCAGAGCGAGCGCGGCCGCGAATTTCTCGAGTTCGTCGCGCGGCGCGGATTGCCGCTGCAATTGCATGCCCGGTTCGATGCGTTGGACCGGCATTTTCGCGCAAAGCACGGTTCTGCATCCGGATGGATGAACTGGCCGCAGGAATTCCGGGACGTCAACGGCGGCGCGGCGACTCGCTTCGCGCTCGAGCATCCCGCCGAGGTCGAATTCTTTGCGTATATGCAATGGCTGGCGCATGAGCAGCTGCTGCAGGCACAGGCGCTGACGCGCGAGCTCGGCATGCCGATCGGACTATATGGAGATTACGCGGTGGGCGCCAATCCGTCGGGTTCCGAGACCTGGGTGGATCCAGCCAGCTACTGTCTCGGCGCCGAAATCGGCGCTCCACCCGATCCATTGGCGCTCAAGGGCCAGGGATGGGGGATTCCGCCCCCGGACCCTGCGGTGCTGCTGGCGCAGCGCCTGAGAGGATTCGTGCAGCTCATCCGCGACAACATGCGCTACTACGGCGCGCTGCGGCTGGATCATGTCATGTCTCTATGCCGCCTGTGGTGGGTTCCGGCGGGTTGCTCCGCAACGGCCGGCGCCTACGTCCACTATCCGCTGCATCAACTGTTGAGCGTGCTGAGTCTCGAGAGTGCGCGCAGTTCCTGCTTGGTCGTCGGGGAAGATCTGGGCGTGGTGCCGGACGAGATGCGCCGCGCGATGCCCGAGTTCGGCTTGTATCACTACAAGGTGCTGCTCTTCGAGAAGATCCCGGGGCGCTTTCGCAGGCCCGACGAATTCGTGAGACACGCGCTCGCAGCGGCCACCACGCATGATTTGCCGACGCTGCGCAGCTACTGGGAGGCGCGCGACATTGAACTGCGCCGCAAATTGAATCTCTTTCCCAGTGCCGAGATTGAAGCCGATATCATCCGCGAGCGCGACCACGATCGCGAAATGCTGCTGGCTGCGTTGCGCGAACAGGGAATCAATCCCGCGCATCCCACCAAGCCGCTGGAACCGTATTCCGAAGAACTCGGCCATGCGCTGCATCTCTACCTGGCACGCTGCGCGACCGCCCTGGTTGCCCTGCAAATCGAGGACCTCCTGGGAATGACCGATCCCGTGAACGTACCCGGAACCTATTCAGAGTATCCAAACTGGCAGCGCAAGGTCACCGCGTTGATCGAAGACATGGCGGCAAGCGGCGATCTTCGGGCGCGGCTCGCCGAGATCAACGCCGCGCGGCTGCACGGCACTTAAGGCAGGCTCCTAGTCTGAAGCGACGGGCTGCGATGCGGCCTGAGCGCGGGCCGCCCAGACCCACACGAATCCACCCACCAATACAGCCACGGGAAGAATCTTGACGGCATTCTGCAGCGTGAAGGCGTCCGACAGAGCTCCGACCAGCAAGGGCGAGAGCGCGTCGCCGAGCAGATGAATCGCGAAGACACTGAGCGCGATTGCAGTGGCCCGCTCGCCGGCGATGACCAGATTGATGATGGCGGCATTGATCGGACCGGTCGACAGGAACAACAAGAGTTGCGCCGTCACCATGTACGCGGTGTACAACGTGGTCGAGGTGGTCGTCAGAGCCAGCCAGACAAAGGGCGCGGCTAGCAGCGTGGAGGCGGCCGACAACCATAAATACGCCTGCCGCGAACTCCTGGCAAAGTAGTCGCCCATCCAGCCGCCGACGAAGGTGCCGATGAACCCCGTGACGACCACGATGGTGCCGAAGTTGACGGTGGCTTCACTGCGCGGAATGCCGCGAGCGCGCTCAAGGAATGCCGGCATCCAATAGGCCAGGCCGCCGATGGCAAATGTGTACGCTGCATATCCCAACACCGTCAGCGCGTAGGGCTTGTTGCGAAGCAGCCGCCCATAGGTCAGCCATGAGTCGCGGCTGATGCTGGATCGAGGCTTACTCTGTGCAGCCTTGACCAGGCCCGCGGCTTCATCCTGAATGCCGCGCGGCGGATCGCGCAGCAGCAGGCACAATGCAGCGAGCAGCAATCCGGGCACGCCGGCGACAAAAAATGCGGCGCGCCAGCCGTAATGCTTGTCAACCAGTCCGCCGACGACATAACCCAGCGCGGATCCAACCGGAATGGCACAGAAGAATATCGCCATGACCCGGCCGCGCTGGCGCACCGGGAAATAATCTGACAGCAGGCTCGGAGCGATGGTGACATATGCCGCCTCGCCGACGCCCACCGCGGCACGCGCCGCAAACAGCGTGAGAAAGTTGACGGCAAATCCGGACAGCGCAGTGGCGAAACTCCAGCACGCCACGCCGAGCGCGATCAGGCGCGGCCGCGACCGGCGATCCCCGAGTGCGCCGAACACCGGCGCGAGCAGGGTATAGACCACCAAGAAGCCGGACATCAACGACCCCAGATTGGTATCGGAGAGTCCCAGGTCGGAATGTTTGAGGCTTTCGAGCACGCCTGAAACGACGTAACGGTCGAGGTAGCTGAATAAATTGATGAAGGCCAGGATGGCGAGGCCGGCATTTGCCGAGACAAGCCAGGACTTTTGTTTTTGTTCGACCACGCCGAAGTATAGTAGCGATCCTGGCAATTGCACGCACAAGCAATTGATTCGAGGAGTCTATCGTAATATACTGATTTATATAGTTTTTAGGAGATTAATTTGGCCAAGCCCAACTACCGTCACGCGAAAAAGCAAAAGGAAGCCGCCAGAAAAGCTCGGCAAGATGCCAAGCAATCACGGCGCTCGGCGGTGCAGGAGGTTCCGGTCGAACCCGCGCCGGCCAAACCCGGCGCTTGACCTGCGCCGCTGATTGCGTTCATGGCGCCATGCACTGGTCCCGCGCGTCACGCGCGGCGAGCACGACCGTTGCGGAAATTCAAAACAACCTTCATTACTCGGTCGCCGCATTTCACGCGCGCTTTCGCGCGCCCTGGCATCCGTGACTGAGTCATGTCGCCGCAGAGCGACGCGTCCTGCGCGCATTAAGCGGACTTCACAGATCTTTTCCACTTATCTGCTTCTCACTCAGCCTGAATCGCACAACAATAGCCTGCATGCGGCACTTCATTTCCAAGCTGTTCGCGGTGCCGCTAATCGCAGCTGTGCTGGCAATCAGCGCCTGCAGCGGCAGCACAGTGGTCACGCTCACCGCAACGCCCTCGTCGGATCCCTTTGTGGCCTATCGCGTCGCGGTGGCATCGATACAGCTGCGCACATCGAGCGGAAAGCCGAGCCTGATGATTTTGCCGGCGGCAACAACTGTAGATTTTACAAAAGTCACTGATCTTTCCGAGGTACTCGGCGCGCCGACCGTGCCAAAGGGCACCTATGCCGGCGCCGAGATCACGCTCGATTACAGCAGCGCGCAGATCGTCTACGACGATGGCAGTCTCGACGGCGTGGCGCTGGCGCCGGTGGATGCGAGCGGCAAAGCGCTGGGCCTGGTGCGGGTGATTGTGAGCGTGGATCCGGCCGATCCGCTGCGCAGCGTGGCGAAGCAGGCCAACCGGCTGTCCTTCAATTTCAATCTCGCAGCTTCAAACCTGATCAACTTGAGCAATGAAACGGTAACGATCACGCCGCTGATTTCGGCGAGCACGCAGGCGATCGATGCCAAGCAAGTGCGCATCCACGGTCCGCTGCTGGGCGCCAACGGTACTTTTCTGTCGACGGGCGTGACGCCCTTCGACAGCAGCACGGCCGCACCTGGGCGGCTCACGATCGAACCGAGCGATACGACGACGTATGAGATCAATGGTTTTGTTTCGACGGGGGCGGCAGGGCAGACGCAGATCGCGGCTCTGCCCTCGAACACATCGACGACGGTGTTCGGCACGCTCACCGCCTCGAACTCTGCGAGCGCCCTCGACACGAGCACGACACCGGCCAGCACGACGCCGGTCAGCTTAAACGTTACATCGGTGACGTTTACCGCATCGCAGGTATTGGTTGACGGCGGCGTTTCGGGCGTGGGTTTGGCGCGCGTGTCCGGTACGGTATCGGCGCGCAGCGGCAACACCCTGGGACTCGAGGAAGCCACCCTGGTCCAGAATGGCACCGAAACCTTGGTCCCGGGGACCACGATCGTCAATGTCGGCCCAAGCACCCTGGTCACGTTCTTCGGCCAGGGCGTGGAGGAAGCAATAAGCGCGCAACAGATCTCGGTGGGATCAGTCATTGAGGCTTTCGGCACGGCCAGCAACACGAGCACGGGACAAGTCCTGCTCGATGCCAGCGCCGGTCGTGTACGTCTGGACCTGACCACCGCTTCCGGCATTGTGACCGCGCAAGGCAGCGCTTCGTTGAACCTAAATCTGACCGCCTTCGGCGGCCGCGCGATCAGCGCCTTCGACTTCATCGGCAGCGGCGCGGATTCCGCTCAATACGGGGTCAGTACCGGCACGCTGGATCTCTCGAGTTCAACCGTGGGAGCGCCGGTCATCGTAACCGGCTTCCCCAATGCATTTGCGAGCGCCGCGCCAAATTTTGCGGCGTCCACGCTGCTCGATCCGACCACCATCCAGGCCGAACTGGTGCTCGATTGGAACGGCGGCACCGCGACTCCGTTCAGCTCGTTTGACAGCACTTCCATCGTGCTTGATCCGGCGACCAGCAATTTCGGATCACGTCACCAGATCCAAATCGGATCGCAGATCATCAATCTGGTCGGGCTCGGGTCCGACGCGTCGATAACGCCGGCAACGAGCTCCGCCGTGATATTTTCGATCGGACACGCAACCTCCTCGACGGTGGAGAATTTCGACAGCTATCCGGCGTTCGTCACGCAGCTGCAGTCGGAACTCAACGCAACCACGCTCGCCACAGGGATGACCGCAATCGGGCAATATACGGCGTCGAGCTTTGGTTTCACCGCGACCAGCATTACGATTTTCTTGAATGACTGAACGCCAAAACGTTGCGCGATGGGATAGGGGTTTTTGAAATCTAGAGTTACCCGGCGCGATTTACTGCGCGCAGCACCGCTGCTGCTGCCGGCGGCCTGGCCGCGGCTGGTGCAGGCAGTTGCCGCGCCCGCCGTAGCGCCGCCGTCGGGCTATCACTACGCCTACGTCGGCTCCTACACGCCCAATGGCGGCGGTATTTATCTGTTCCGGCTCGACCCGGCGACGGCGGCATTGACCCAGCTGCAAATCACCGATGACATCCGCAATCCGAGCTGGCTGGCCGTCAATGCCGCACAAACCCGCCTCTATGCCGTCAGCGAAATCGACAACTACCAGGGCATGCACAGCGGCGCCATCGTCTCGTACGCCATTGACCCTGACAGCATGCAGATCAAGCGCATCGGCGCGGTGAGTTCGGGCGGCGCGGCGCCGGCGCATGTCAGCGTGCATCCATCCGGAAAGTTCGTGTTCGCGGCGAACTACGGCGGCGGCAGCGTCGCAGTCTTTCCGGTCGGTTCCGACGGGGCCCTGGGGGAAGCTACGGACCTACGGCCGAGCGTGGGACCCCGGCATCATGTACGAGCGGCGAACGATCCGCCCGGGCAATTCGCGCTCAGCGATCACGACGGTCCCCATCTGCACATGGTGGCGGCGGATCCCAGCGGGCAGTTCGTCATCGCGAATGACGCCGGGCTCGATCTCACGCTGGTCTGGCGCCTGGATGCGGCAGCCGGAAAACTCTTGCCTGCCGAGGTGCCGGTGGTTCCGGCGCCCCCGGGTTCTGCGCCGCGGCACTTTGTCTTTCACCCCAACGGCCGCGTGTTCTACAACTTGTATGAGCATGACGCGAAGGTGGCCGTTTACGATTACGACGCAGCGCGCGGGGGCATGAAACTCAAACAGCTGGTGGCGAGCCTGCCGCCGAAGTTTGCGGGCAGCAATCTGGCTTCTGAAATCATCATGACGGCGAATGGCCGATTTCTGTACGTGGCGAATCGCCTGCACAATGCGGTGTCGATTTTTGGCGTGGCTGCGGACGGCCAATTACGCCCCCTCGCGGAGACCTGGGTACACGCCGACTCACCCCGCAGCTTGAGCATCGATACCAGCGGGGCATTTCTCTATTCCTGCAATCAGCGCGGCGATTCGATCACCTCGTTTCATTTGAACCCTCTGACCGGCGGGCTGACCTTCACCGGCCGGTTTGAAGCCGTGGGCAGTCCTGCCGTGATGACCATCCTCAGACGCCCCTAATCCGCGATATACTCGGCGTGATGCGTTCGCGCGAACACGGTTGAAGAGTATGGAAATCGCAATGATCGGTCTCGGCCGGATGGGCGCGAATATGGCGCAGCGTCTGATGCGCGGCGGCCATAAAGTCGTGGGCTACGATCCGGCGCAAGCCGCCCGCGCGCTGCTGGAAAAGAACGGCGCGCGAACCGCCGCCTCGCTCGGCGAGATGGTCGCAAAACTCCAGGCGCCGCGCGCGGTGTGGCTCATGGTGCCGGCGGGCG
Organism: uncultured Gammaproteobacteria bacterium; assembly: GCA_963731465.1. GTDB lineage: Bacteria > Pseudomonadota > Gammaproteobacteria > Steroidobacterales > Steroidobacteraceae > Bog-1198. Next base: position 20,117 of record CAVSVK010000009.1, on the reverse strand, counting down.
AGATCACCGACAGCACCATTACGAACCTCGTGCCGTTGCTCGCGGCAGGCGACACCATCATCGATGGCGGCAATTCCAATTATCGCGACACCCAACGGCGCGCGGCGATGGTCGCGCAACGCCAGATTCAGTATGTCGATTCAGGCACCAGCGGGGGCGTATGGGGCCTGGCGGAAGGCTATAGCCTGATGATCGGCGGCGATGAGGCGGTCGTGGAGCGGCTCCGCCCGATTTTTGAGACGCTGGCGCCGGCGAAGGATCAGGGTTGGGGCCGGGTCGGCCCGGTGGGTTCGGGCCATTACACCAAGATGGTCCACAACGGCATCGAATACGGGATGATGCAGGCTTACGCCGAAGGCTTCTCGATCCTGCAGCACAAGGAAGAATTCAAGCTCGATCTGCACCAAGTCGCCGAGATCTGGCGCTACGGCAGCGTGGTGCGATCCTGGCTGCTGGATCTGACGGCCAGCGCCCTGGACAAGAATCCCACGATGGCGGGCATCGCACCCTATGTGGCTGACTCGGGCGAGGGCCGCTGGACTGTCGCCGACGCCATCGAACTGGGCGTTTCCGCTCCGGTCATTACGCTTTCGTTGCTCGAGCGACTGCGCTCGCGCGATAACGATTCGTTTACCGATAAGCTGCTGGCGGCGATGCGCAATCAATTCGGCGGTCACGAAATCAAAAAAGAGTGAGAATTCTGGTCGTCGGCGCCGGCGCCATAGGCGGCTATTTCGGCGCCCGCTTAGCAGCCGCGGGCCGTGACGTCACCTTCCTGGTCAGAGAGCGCCGCGCTGAACAACTGCGCCGCACTGGTCTCGCGGTGATGAGCCCCCTGGGAAATCTCAACCTGCCGGCCCCTTCCCTGGTGAGCGCAAAAGAGCTCGAGGGCTTTTACGGGCTGATCGTGGTCAGCAGCAAATCCTACGACCTGGACAGCTCGATCGAGGATTTCGCAGACGCCATGGGTCCGGAGTCGCGTGTGCTTCCGCTGCTGAACGGGCTGCGCCACCTCGATGTTCTTGACGCGCGCTTCGGTGCGCGGCGCGTGTTGGGCGGACTGGCGCGCATTTCATCGACCCTGGATGCGGATGGTCGCATTCATCAGCTGGGTACGTTCAATGCGCTCGCGTTCGGTTCCCGCGACGCCGGCGAATCGCCCGACGAGGTCGCCGCAGCATTGCGCGTGCCCGGGTTTGATGCGCTGCTGAGCCGCGAGATCCTGCACGAGATGTGGGAGAAGTGGGTGTTCATCGCCGCGGCCGCTTCAACCACCAGCCTCATGCGCGCAACGGTCGGCGACATCATTGCGGCCGGCGCGCAGGATATTCCGGTGCGGCTGCTGCAGGAATGCGCTGCGATCGCCACGGCGAACGGCTTCCCGCCGCGCGACAGCGCCAGCAATGCGGGTCTCTCGATCCTCACCGCGCCGGGTTCAGCCTTCACCGCCTCGATGTTGCGGGATATCGAGCAGGGCGGCCGGATCGAGGCGGATCACATCGTCGGCGACCTGCTGCGGCGAGCCGCAAAGGCGCCGCCATCGCCGCTGCTCTCGACCGCTTTTGCGCACTTGAAGGCATACGAGGCGCGGCGCATGCGCGAAGCCTAAATCGACGGCACCGCCGATTTATGACGGCTGACCGCGGCGCCGTCCTCGGCGCGCAGCCGCGCGAACACCACCGTCGAGACAATGGTCAGCGCCGCCAGTCCCAGCAATGCCAGATGAATTCCGTGCAGCAACTGCGGTGGCGTCGCGCGCAGGCGATCCGGGATGAACACCGCGGCGGCAAGCGATGCGGTGGCGACGCCAAAACTCACCGCCAATTGCTGCACGGTGCTGGCAATAGTGCTGGCGCCGCTCGCTTCGTGTTCGCCGATGTCCGCGTATGCGAGGGTATTCATGCTGGTGTACTGCATCGAGGTCAGAAAACCGTAGATGAAGGCCATGACGACGATGAGCCATACGGGCGTGTCGAGATTGATGGTCGCAAACAGCGTGATCATGACGCCGAGCAGAATGGTGTTGCTGATCAGAACCCGGCGATAGCCGAAGCGCTTCAGGATCAACGGCATGGTCAGTTTGAGGCTCATTGCGGCGAAAGCCTGCGGCATGATCAGCAAACCGGATTGAATGGGCGAAAATCCGAGACCGACCTGGTACAGCAACGGCAGCAGGAAGGGGATTCCGCCTATCCCCAGGCGCGTAAATAAATTGCCGCTCACTGCAATCCGAAACGTGCGGATTGCCAGAAGCTTCAGCCGCAGCAGCGCGTGCGCCGTGCGCTGGGTATGCAGACCGTAAGCGGCCAGCAATGCGGCAGCGATGGCCAGCAATCCCAGCATTTCCCGCCCGCTCAGGGTTGTTTCGCCGAACACCTCGAGCACATAGGAGAGCAGTGCAATTCCGGAACCGAACAATACCAATCCGATGATATCAAGCCGGTAATTGCGCTTTTCGCGATAGTTGGGCAAATGCCGATAGACCAGCACCAAGCCGCACAGCCCGATGGGAATGTTGACGAAAAAAATCATGCTCCAATGAAAGTATCCGATGATTGCGCCTCCCAGGACCGGCCCGAGCATGGGGCCGACCAGTCCCGGAATGGCGACGAAACTCATGGCATCGATGAGTTCTGATTTTGCAAAGGCACGCACCATGGTGATGCGGCCTACCGGAATCATCATGGCGCCGCCGCAGCCCTGCAGGATGCGGCAGGCCACCAGCAAGTGGATGTTGCGGGAGAGACCGCAGAGCAACGAGCCGAGCGTGAAGATTCCAATGGCCGATGCGAACACCTTGCGCGTGCCGAAGCGATTGGCCATCCAGCCGCTGATGGGTATGAAAACGGCCAAGGCCAGGGTATAGCTGGCCAGGACCGCCTTCATGCTCAGGACCGGCACATCGAGTGCCTGTGCAATGGCCGGCACGGCCGTATTGAGAATCGTCGTGTCCAACGACTCCATGAAGAAGCCGACGGCAACCAGCCAGGGCAGCAACCGCTTGGCGGTAGCCGTCAGCGCGATATGATCGGTACCGGCCAAGTGAGTTATGCGCCCGCAAGCGCCGCGTCGACAATGCTTTGCGCCTCGCGGATCAGACGGCGCAAATGCGCATCGTCGTGAAAGCTCTCGGCATAGATCTTATAGATATCCTCGGTTCCCGACGGCCGTGCGGCGAACCAGCCGCCGGCCGAGACTACTTTCACCCCGCCGATCGGTGCGTTATTTCCGGGCGCCTGCGTCAAGACCTGTTCGATCGGCTCGCCGGCAAGCTCGGTGATCTTGACTTGTTGCCGATCGAGCTTGCCAAGCTTGATTTTCTGCGCGGGCGTCGCGGGCGCATCGATGCGATCGGCGAATGCAGTGCCGAGTTCAAGGGTCAGTGCCTGGTAATGCTCGCCGGGATCGCGTCCGGTACGAGCGGTGATCTCGGCCGACAGGAGCGCCGGCACGATGCCGTCCTTGTCGGTGGTCCACACGCTGCCGTCGATCCGGCTGAATGAGGCGCCGGCGCTTTCCTCGCCGCCAAAACCCAACTTACCCTCCACGAGCCCATCCACGAACCACTTGAAGCCGACCGGTACCTCATACACCGTGCGCTTGAGCCGGCGGCCCACCCGGTCGATCATTGCGCTGCTCACCACGGTTTTACCCACGGCGGCATCGGCGCGCCAGCCGTTGCGATGCGTGAACAAATAATCGATTGCCGTGGATAAATAGTGATTGGGCGGCATGAGTCCGCTGCTGGCCGTGACGATTCCGTGCCGGTCATGGTCGGTGTCGCATGCGAAGGCGATGTCGTAGCGATCTTTGAGATCGATGAGGCGCTGCATGGCATAGGGCGAGGATGGGTCCATGCGGATCTTTCCGTCCCAATCGAGCGTCATGAATCGAAACGTCGGATCGACTGCATCGTTAACCACGGTCAGGTCGAGGCCGTAGCGCTCCGCAATGCGCGGCCAATAGTGCACGCCTGCGCCGCCCAAGGGGTCGACGCCCATGCGTATCTTGGAATCGCGAATGACACTCATATCCAAGATGTTGCCAAGATCCGCGACATAGTTGGTTACGTAGTCATGCGAGTGAGTGCTTGCCGCGCGTCGTGCCGCACTGTACGGGATCCTCTTGATGCCGACTGCGTCCGGCCGCAGCAAATCGTTCGCCCGATTCTCGATCCATTTGGTGATATCCGAGTCCGCGGGTCCGCCGTTTGTCGGGTTGTACTTGAAGCCGCCGCTGTCCGGAGGATTGTGCGAGGGCGTGATGACGATGCCGTCGGCCAGGCCGCTTTTGCGTCCGCGGTTATAGGTGAGAATTGCATGCGAGACGGCGGGAGTGGGCGTGTACTCGTCCTGCGCCGCGATCATCACTTCAACGCCGTTCGCAGCCAGGACTTCAAGCGCGCTGGCGAACGCCGGCGCAGACAGGGCGTGCGTATCGAAGCCCATGAACAAGGGACCCCCGATACCTCGCCGTTTGCGGTATTCGCAAATGGCCTGGCTGATGCAAAGCACATGCGCCTCGTTAAAGCCGATCTCGAAGGAAGAGCCGCGATGTCCCGAGGTGCCGAACGCGACTCTTTGCGATGCGACCGAAGGATCGGGCCGCTCGCTGTAATATGCAGTGATCAGCCGCGGCACGTTCACCAGCGAGGCGGCGGGCGCCGGTTTGCCGGCGAGCGGATTGAGCCGCGAGCTCAAGTGGTCGCCAGCGCGGCGCTCTTGTCCTTGATCCGCTGCATCAGTTCAGTCCATGACTTGACGAACGATGCGGCGCCATCCACTTGCAGCTGGGCGGCGAGGGCATCGACATCGATGCCGGCGCCGGCAAAACGCCCCAGCACCTGTTCCGAATCGCCGCCATCCGTACGCATGACGCCGTCGAGCGTGCCATTCTGCGCGAACGCCAACAAGGTTTTTTCCGGCATGGTGTCAATGGTGTCCGGCGCGGCCAGCGCCTCTACATACAGGCCCGGCGGGGATTTCGGATCTTTTGTTCCGGTGCTTGCCCATAGCATGCGCTGTTTGCGGGCGCCCTTGGCTTCGAGATCCTTCCAGCGCTTGCCGCCGATCAACTCGCAGTGCGCCCGATACGTGCGCTGCATGATCGCGATGCCCAGTTTGTTGCTCAATTCCGGCGGCACTTTATCGGCGACGGCGCGATCCCAGCGGCTGACGAATACGGACGCAACCGAGTTGATTTTCGGATCCAGGCCCGCGGCGATGCGGCGTTCCATGGCGCGCATGTAGGCATCGGCAACTTTCAGGTACTGTTCGCGCGAGAACAGCAGCGTCACGTTGATGGGAACTCCTGCGAAGATGGCCTCCTCGATGGCCGGCACGCCGGCCGGGGTGCCGGGGATTTTCACGTAGAGATTGGGCCGATTTGCCTCTTTGTGAATTCGCAGCGCCGCGTCAATCGTGCTTTTTGTGTCGTTCGCCAACAGCGGCGAGACTTCCATCGAAACCCAGCCGTCGATGCCCTTGGTACGCTCGAATTCGGCTCTAAAAAGATCGGCCGCGCGGCGCAGGTCCTCCAAGGCCAGCTCGATGAACAGGCTTTCGCCGGACAATCCGGCGCCGGCCTTCTGCCGGATGCTCTTGTCATACGCGGCGGTCTTGCCGATGGCTTCGTCGAAAATCGTGGGGTTGGACGTCAGGCCGGTTACCGAGAATTGTTCGACGTAGCGGCGCAGCGTTCCGTTGTCGAGAATTTCGCGGGTGATGTTGTCGAGCCACAGGCTTTGGCCCAGGTCGTGCAAATTTTTCGTCATACTCATGGTTGCACCTTAAAGTCGGTTAAATTGTATTGGAGAAGATCTCCGATGCGTTCGATCACCAGATCTGGCGCGGGGTCTGCCGAATTGGACTCTGGCGCCAGCGCGTAGTGCCCTTGACGCACGAATACGGTCGTCAGTTGCGCACCCAGCAGCGACTTCATCGCCGCCAAAAGATTGGCCTTGTCATCGACCATAACATAGTGCCTGGCGGGAAAGCGCCGCTGCATATGATCCAGCACCTTTTCCTTGTGCACATAGATCATGACGCGGCCCTGCACCGCATCCCAAATGCCTGAGTGCTGGATCTTCCGCGGTTGAAACACGATGTCCCCGTCCGACAGCACGACGGGGGAACCGAGCGTGCGCAAATGGGCGATCGACTCCAGGGCGCGAGGAAACAGCCGGGCGGCAAACGGATATTCGAGCAGGTACTGCGACATGCCTAGCAATTGCGGATCGTCGTCGAGCCCCGCACGAAATTCCTGCAAGCTCCCGAGATAATCGGCGAGTCCGAGCGCCGTGCGCCGCTGCGCGAAAATGTCCCAGTAACGGCTGCGCTGTGCGGCGCCGAAGCAATTCTCCAGCCGGTCGCCGAGGTCGGCCGTGAAACGATCGTTGTCCAACAAAGTATTATCCACATCCAGCAGAAAAATCACCGCGGGATCGGTCAGCACGGCGTCGATTTCTCTTCCTGAGGGTCGTGCCAGGTGTCGCCGGCATCGACGATTTTGCCGGCTGCCTCCGGGCCCCATGTGCCCGGTTCATATTCTATGATGGGCAGGCCGCGCTTCAGCACCGGATCGACCACCCGCCATGCGGCCTCGACGCAGTCGTCCTGGGTGAACAACGATGTATCGCCGCGCACGGCGTCGCCCAACAGCCGCTCATAGGGAGATTTCTCTTCCTGGGTGTTGTGGCGCGCGATCAATTCGACCGGCTGGCCGCGCATGTCTTCGCCGTTGAGTTTGACCAATGCACCCTCGCCAATCACCACCTCGGGGCTCAGGCGCAAGCGGAAATAATTCGAAGGCATCTTGTCGCTGGGATCGAAAATTGCCAGCGGCGGATGCTTGAGGGTCACCCTGACCTCGGTTGCGGTGATCGGCAAATCCTTGCCGGCGCGGATGTAGAAGGGCACATCCGCCCAGCGCCAGGTGTCGATGCGCAAGTGCAGTGCGGCGAAGGTCTCGACCTGGGAATCCTTGGCGACGCCATTCTCGGCGCGGTAGCCGCGGAATTGGCCGCGCACCACCTCCTTCGGATCGAGCGGCTGCATCGCCCGGAAAATACGCAGTTTCTCGGCCTGCATGGTCTTCTGATCGTGACCGACGGGCGCGTCCATTGCCAGCAACGACACGACCTGCAGCAGATGGTTCTGCACCACGTCGCGGATCGCGCCCACTTCCTCATAGAAGGCGCCGCGGCCCTGGACGCCGAAAGTTTCCGCCATCGTGATTTGGATGTCGCGAATGTATTCGCGATTCCATATCGGCTCGAGAAAGGTGTTCGCGAAGCGGAAGTACAGGATGTTTTGTACGGCCTCCTTGCCGAGGTAGTGATCGATGCGAAAGATCGATGATTCATCGAATACATCATGCAGGGTGCGATTCAGCGCCTGGGCGCTGGCGAGATCCCGGCCGAAGGGCTTCTCCACGATGACGCGCGCATTTTCCGCGCAGCCGCACTTTTGCAGTCCCTGAACGACGCTGGCGAACAGGCTCGGCGGAATGGCCAGATAGTGAATCGGGCTCTTCGCCAAGCCGAGCGCTTTCTTGAGCTTGGAGAAGGTCTCGGGATCAGCATAGTCGCCGTCAACGTAGCGCAGCAGCGCGGCAAGTTTTGCGAATGTCTGATCGTCGTGGTCGCCGCTTTGCTTCACGCTGTCGCGTGCACGCTCTATGAGCTTGTCCAGATCCCATCCGGCGCGCGCCATGCCGATGATTGGAATATGAAAGCCGCCCCGCTGCACCATCGCATAGAGAGCGGGAAAGATCTTCTTGTAGGCCAGATCGCCGGTGGCGCCGAAGAACACAAAGGCGTCGGATTCGATTCTTGATTCGGCAGTATTCATTGGCGCCTCGTCCGGAGTTCGCGCCGCAATTGCGCGAGTTCTTCGATCAATTCCACCGCCAGCGCGACGCCGGCAAGATTCAGTTCCAGATCCCGCTCCAGACGCAACGCAAGCCGGGCGCGGCGCAGCGCGTCGCCAGTGAAGCGCCACTCGCTGCTGATGTTGACGACGCTCAAGACTCCCTCCTCCACGAATTCCACGATGTGCCGCTCATCGACGGCGCACATCCGGCTCAAGTCGTGGATGCTCAAGACTGCCGATTCGTCGAAAATGGTGCCGGGTAACGCCCGGTCGTCTGCTGGGGACATATTAGACTCCGAGGCTGGCGCGGGGGTTGAAGGGTCCGGCGGCGGCCAGCGCCGCATAGGCCGCCTTGGCCTTTTCGCCGTTGGCCGGCGGCAGGGCGATCTGCAGCACCACGAAGAAATCGCCGGGCGGTGTCGCGGGAATTCCGCGGCCCTTCAGCCGCAATTTACCGCCCGCATGGGATCCGGCCGGAATTTTCAATTCAACATTGCCGCCCGGCGTGGGTGTCTTCACGGTTGCGCCGAGGGCCGCTTCCCACGGCGCGACCGGCAGGTCCAGGTACAGATCGCGCCCATCGAGTCGATACAGGGGATCCGGCTGGAACTCGACCTCGATGTAAAGATCACCCGGCGTGCCGTCGCCGTGTGCACTCGCACCCTGGCCCGCGAGACGTATTTGCTGGCCGGCGAGAATTCCCCGGGGCACCTGCACGTTGAGCGTTCGCTCTTTCGATACCAGCCGACCCTCTGCATCGATCTCGGGCATGCGCAAGGTGAATGAACGCGTGCCGCCGTTCAAGGAAGCCTGCAGATCGAGCAGCACCTTGGCGTGATGATCCTCGCCGCGTCCGGGATGAGCCTGGCTGCGGCCGCGGCCGGCGCGTGCCTGCGCGCCGAACAGCGCATCGAAAAAATCGCTGTACGATGCATCGCCCGGCCCGGAGCCGCTGAACTCAAAACCCGAGTCCCAGTTCGGCGGAGGTCTGAAGTCCTGTCCCGGCCGATAGTCCTTGCCCAGCTGATCGTATGCCGCGCGTTTTTCAGGGCTCTTGAGCACCTCGTAGGCCTCGCCGACTTCCTTGAAGCGTGCCTCGGCATCCTTCTCCTTGCTTACATCCGGATGATATTTGCGCGCAAGTTTGCGATAGGCCTGCTTGATCTGCACGTCGGTCGCATCGCGCGCGACGCCCATCACTTTGTAATAATCCTTGAATTCCACCGATCACCCGGCACTCGAGAGGAGCAAGAATACTACGCGCAAACCGGCGTGAATCATAAACCGTGTCAGATCTATCCTACGCTACAGCTGATACGCGACCGTGAGCAGCAGCCCTTCGCAAAGATCACGAAATAGACCCGGCGGCCGGAATTCGAACAGCGTGGTTTTCGGAATCAAAGCCTCGATCCAACCTGCCAACCATTTGATCTCGTCCGGGCCATAGAAAACCACCGCACACTCATAGTTGAGCAGCAGGCTGCGCGAGTCGAGATTCACGGAACCGGCGAGGCCGAGATTGTGATCGAATACCACCGCCTTCGCATGGCTCATATAGGGCAGCAAATGCACGTTGACGCCCGCCTGGCTCAAAGAGCGCAGCGCCCGATTGCGCGCAAAGTCGGCCAAGCGGTGATTGGAACTCGCGGGGATGCACAGATCGACTTGCACACCGCGCCGCGCCGCGAGGCGCATCGCTGTTTCCAAGCTGACATCCGGCACGAAATAAGGCGTGACCGCGAGCATGCGTTCGCGGACATGAAAGCACGCGTCGATCAACAATGAATGCACCGTATCCTCGCTCTGATCCGGCCCGCTCGGCAGGAATTGCGCCTCGCCGCCGGCGCCCGCGCCGCCCCGCGCAGGTTTCGCGATTTTAATGGCAGCCGCTGCGGGCCTGCCCCCGGCACACACCCAGTCAGATTCGAATTGCGAGGCGGCTGCCGCGGCCACCGGGCCCTGCAAATCGAACGTCAGATCCTGCCAGGGAGGCGCGCCGGCGAGCCCGGAAAAGTATTCGGCGGCCAGGTTGCGTCCACCGGCCCAGAGCCGCGCGCCGTCGGCGATCACCATTTTCCGGTGATTGCGCAAATTGCGCGGACCTTGGGTTTTGCGTGCAAATAATGGGCTGAAAATGGCGGTCTCGACGCCGCCCTTCTGCAGGGCGCGGAAGCACGCCCTGGGCAATTGGATTGCGCCGACGCCGTCGAGAAGCAGTCTGACTTCCACACCGCGGCGCGCGCGCTCCATCATGTGTTGCATGGCTTCGCGGCCGAAAGCGTCATCGCCGAGAATGTAAGTGCAGATGTCGAGCCTGGACACCGCGCTCGACATGGTGGCGAATAGAGCGGCTGCCGATTCCTTTCCGTCTTGATGAAGGGCAATCTGCGCCGGCGAGGATTCCGGCAGTCCGAAACTGGCGATCAGATCCTTGGCCCAGTGCCGCTCGGCGGGCCTGGTGCCTGAGCGACGCGAGGGCTTGCGCGGCAGCTTGCGGCGCCCAAACATCAAGTATATCGGCAGGGCAAGATAGGGCAGGGCGATCATTCCGAGCACCCAGGCGATGGCGATTGACGGCGGTCGACGTACGCGTCCGGCGCGGGTGGTCAGGATATAGGCAAGGATGCTGACGACGATGACGAGAGAATGAAGGCTGACGGTCGGCAGCCAGATATTCATGCAGCGTCCTGTCCCAGTTGGCGCAGCACCGCCGGCAAGAGATCGGGTAAATCCTCGGCGATGAGACCTGCGCCAAACCCGGCTGCGGCGGCGCCATGCAGCCAGACGGCAGCGGCGGCGGCCGGGAAGGGGTCCATGTTTTGAGCCAGAAGACCCAGGATGAAGCCGCCGAGCACGTCGCCTGAGCCGGCGGTGGCGAGAGTCGGAGGCGCGTTGCTGTTGATGATGGCACGGCCATCGGGGGCCGCAATGACGGTATCGGCACCTTTCAATACGATCACGGCGCCGCTGCGGCGCGCAGCTTCACGAGCGCGCGATAATTTGTCGCCCGTCGCATCGAAGATGCGTTTGAATTCACCCTCATGCGGCGTGATGACGCAGGCTCCGTGGATGGCCTGGAACAGTTCTGCCGGACGCGATGCGAATGCACTGATGGCATCCGCATCGATCACAACCGGCTTGTTGGTCTTTAGCATTTCCAAGGCGCGATGGCGCGTCGCATCGCTGACGCCCGCGCCGGGTCCGATGGAAAATGCCGTGTAGCGTGGATCGGAAAGCAGCCGCGCGAAGTCTTCATGCTGCGCGAGCGGCTGCACCATGATGCTCGTGAGGGCCGCGGCATAGATCGCAAAGGCGTGTTCCGGAACGGCAATCGTCGTCAATCCGGCGCCGCTGCGGGCCGCGGCGCGCGCGGCCATGCGCGCCGCGCCGGTCATGGGATAGCCGCCATATAGCAGTGCATGCCCGCGGCTGTACTTGTTGATTCTCGCATCCCATTGCGGCAACTTCGCGCGCCACAATGCGGGCGTGTTTTCCCAGGTGTCGATGCCCAGCGAGTCGAGCACCGCTTGCGGGATGCCGATGTCGGCGACCACAACCTCGCCGCACGCATCGCGCCCGGGCAACAATAAATGTCCCGGCTTTTTGCGCATGAAAGTGACCGTGCAGACAGCGCAAGCCGCGCCGACGTTCTCGCCGCTATTCCCGAGGATGCCGCTCGGAATATCCACCGCAATGATCGGGATTGCGCGGCGGGCTGCATAGGAGAGGACATCGCTGACTTTCGCGTCCAAGGCGCGATTGAGGCCGGATCCAAACAGGGCGTCGATCAGCAGCTCGGCATTTTCGATGACCGCAGGGGTCAACGGTTCGACGCTGCCGCGCCAACGACGCGCGGATAAAAGTGCCTCATGGCGCAGTGTTTCAATCTCGCCCAGCAGCGCAACGCGCACCGGCCAGCCGGATTGCGCCAGCGCGGCAGCGGCAACAAAGCCGTCGCCGCCGTTGTTGCCCGGACCGCACAGCACGGTGACCGCCCGAGGAGTAAAGCGCCGCCTGATCTCGGCGGCGACCGCAGCGCCCGCGTTCTGCATCAACAGGGTGGCCGGCGTGCCGGCCGACATGGCCAAGCGGTCGGCCTCGGCCATTTGCTCGACACGCAATACCCCCGGGCTCACAGGCGCGCCACGGCCGCGCCGACGGCTGTGGTCACCGCCATCGCCAGGGCGCTCCAGAATGCCACGCGCAAGGCGCCGACTCGCATGCTCGCACCGCCAACCTTGGCGGACCAGCCGCCGAGAAAGAGCAGACACGCGAGAGAGCTTGCGGCGATGGCGCCGATCAGGAATTGCGAGGGCGCGATGGCAACGACAGTCAACGGCAGGGCGGCGCCGACGGAGAAGCTGCCGGCAGAAGCCGTCGCCGCCTGCAATGGCCGCGCTTTCGACAAGGATGAGATTCCCAATTCGTCGCGGGCATGCGAGCCCAGCGCATCATGCGCCATGAGTTGGTCCGCCACTTGACGCGCCAGAGCGGCATCAACGCCGCGGCGTACGTAAATGTCCGTCAATTCCCGGTGTTCGCCGACATAGTCCTCGCGCAGTTCCGCACGTTCCTGCGCCAGCGCAGCGGCCTCGGTGTCCGCTTGCGAATGCACGGATACATATTCGCCCGCTGCCATGGACATGGCACCCGCGACCAGCGCCGCGGTGCCGCTCAACAAGAGCGTGGGGTGCGAAGCGCCGCCAGCGGCGAGACCGAGCAACAGGCTGGAGGTTGAAACAATGCCGTCATTCGCGCCGAGCACGGACGCACGCAGCCAATTGGCCGTTCCCAGTTTATGACGGTCATGATCTCTCGGACGCATTGATAATCCTGTATATGCGAACAGGCAACTTCGGTGGCTGAACCGCAGTGCGGCGATTCCAATGGTAGCTAGCCCGGCTTAAGCGGGGTAGTCTTTGCCGGAAATAATAATGGGTCCGCGACACGCCTGAAGTCGGCAAAACGGGAAGTGGCATGCAGAATCCTCTGTTCTGGATAGAGTGGCTCGATCGTCTCGATCGCGTGCTAAGCAGCGCTCGGCAGGATATCGCCGTGCTCAAGCGCGCGGTCAGTCCGCGCAGCCTCGAGGCGATCGACCGTTCCAGGCGGCAACTGGCCGCGCTCATCAACGATTTGCGATTGCTGGATCCTGATGTGTTCGCATCGAGTGCAAGATCGGGCGCTGCGGATGCGTTGCGGTCGGTGCTCGAGGCGACGGTGGAAAAATTGGGCAGCCTGGCGCAGATTCCGGCCGCAAGCGCGCCGGGAGTGCTCGATTGCTTGCTGGCGGCCGGCGACGCCGCCTTGCGCGACAGCTGCTACGAAGCAGCCATGCTGCTGCAGCCGCATCGCCGCCGCGCATAGCGCTCGATACAGCGCGGCTAGGCTCTGCTGGTTTTCGGGCCCCAGAAGTACCAGAGGATGAAGCCAAGCAGCGGCAGCAGAAAAACAATGACGATCCATAGCACTTTATTGCCGGTGTCCGCGCTGCTTTGAAAGATGTTTACGATCGCCCAGACATCCGCGATCAATACGACCAGACCGAATAAGCCGCCTCGATACATATACTCTCCCCGGGAATCTTTAGAGGATCAACAGAATTCCCCCAATTGCACTCAATAGCAACACCAATTGCTCGAACAAGTTCTGATTGACATGTTTTAGGAGCCACCGGCCCGCCAACGCTCCCAGCAGCACGGCCGGCGCCAGCATGAGATTAAAGCTGAAACTTTGAGCGGTGATCAATCCAAGGTCCACCATGAACGGCACCTTGAATAGATTGAGGAGCATGAAGAATACGGCGGCGGTGCCGACGTACTCCATCTTGGGAAGGCGCATCGCCACAAGATAGATGGCCATGAGCGGCCCGGCGGCGTTGGCGACGAGGGTGATGAAGCCGGCGGTTACGCCGATGACCGCACCCACCGACCAGTGAAACGAGGCCGCCTTCTGCCCGGCCGGCGCGGCCGCATGTCTACGCCAGAAACTCAGGAGCGCGAGCGAGACGATGATCCAGCCGATGAGAATCCGTGCGGTGTGATCGGATATGCGGCCGAGCGTAAAATAGCCGAGCACGACGCCCGCCGCGGTCCAGGGAAACAACCGCCACAGGTAGTGCCACTGAGTGTGCTTTCGATACGAGAATACGGCGACGAAGTCGCCGAATATCAGCAGCGGCAGCACCAAGCCGCTGGCCTGTTTGCTGCTGGGAAACACGTGATTGAACAGCGCAATCGAAAGAATGCTCAGGCCGGTGATGCCGGCCTTCGAGACGCCCACCATGAAGGCGCCAAGCGCCGCAAAAAACCACAGCAGAGGCTCGGTAATCATGCGGTCAAGCTAACACGCCGCGTGCGTGTTATGTCGGGCGCGCGAGGATCAGTTGTTTACGTAGAACCGGCGCAGTCGGTGCAGGTCGATGACCACATCATAACGCTGTCCCGCCGGCAGCGCCGTCCCGGTGGCGAAGTCATAGCGCGAGTCCAGATTGGCAATGTTGGGATGCAAGTCATGCATTGCGCGCTTGAACATTTCCCGCGGCACCCACTCGGAATTCGACGACAGCGAGCCGAACTCATCGTGATAAATCGTGGCCGTGGAAAGATCCGACGGCGCGGACGCAATCGCGAAGACGCGCGGGCGCACGCCATTCAAATGCACCTGCTTGGCGCCGGCAACGATCAACTGCCACTCATTGCCCTGGGGCACCGCGATCAGCGCGTAGACATGGTGTTGCGCGGTAAAAAACGCAATCGAAATGGCGATCACGGCGATCAAGCGGCGAGCGTTGCCGCTCCAACGCTCGGTGAGCGCGCTGATCGAAGCGACCAGAAAGCACAGCAGCACGCCGGTCATGGCGAGAATCGTGCGATACGTGGCATAGCGCTCCGAAGCCAGCATGCTGACCGCAAAGGCAAAGACCGGCAGCCCCAACAATCCTGACAACCAAACGATGCCGCGCTCCCTGCCGTGCCGCCGCCACTCGAGCCAGGCGCCGCCGATCAAAATCGCGCCCACCAAGGCTGCGCCGGCAAAATACAGCGCATGGTCGCGATGATTGTCATCGTTCAGCACGAACAGGCTCAGGGCGTTCGGCAGCGGTTCCTGCAGGAACCAGGCGATTTTCTCGCCCCAATGCGTCTCGAAGGCAATTCGGCCGGACTTGAGGAAGACATTCTCTGCATACAGCAGCGACATGATGCAATACGCGAGTCCCAGCGTGCCCGCCACGAACCCGAGATGACTGCCAATCCAGCGCGCCGACTGCGTCAAGCTGCGCCGGCGCTGCGCGATCAGCGCGCCGGCGAGCGGTACCAGATAGAACAAAGCGCTCGGCTGATAAATCAGCCGAGCGCTTTGTTCTATCTGGTACCGCTCGCCGGCGCGCTGATCGCGCAGCGCCGGCGCAGCTTGACGCAGTCGGCGCGCTGGATTGGCAGTCATCTCGGGTTCGTGGCGGGCACGCTGGGACTCGCGTATTGCATCATGTCGCTGCTGTATGCAGATGTTGTTTGCTGGCCTTCGAGACGCATTGGGGCGGAGAATACATGGTTCCTGCAGGAACCGCTGCCGAACGCCCTGAGCCTGTTGTGCTGAACGATGACAATCATCGCGACCATGCGCTGTATTTTGCCGGCGCAGCCTTGGTGGCACTGGCGGCGCATGGGCTCGAGTGGCGGCGGCACGCAGGAGCGCGGCGCGTCGTTTCGGGTGTCGTGTCGGGGCTGCCGGTCTTTGCCTTTGCGGTTACTTCGGAGCGCTATGCCACGTATCGCACGATTCTCGGCCGTGACCGGCGTGCTGCTGTGCTTTCTGGTCGCTTCGATCAGCGCGCTCACCGAGCGTTGGAGCGGCAACACTGGCCGCTTGATCGCCGTGATCGCCATTTCGATTGCGTTTTTTACCGCGCAACACCATGTCTACACGCTGATCGCGGTGCCCCAGGGCAATGAGTGGCAGTTGATCGTTCCAGGCGCGAGCAGGTGCACGTGAATGGCGTGCGCCCGCGCGTCTTCAATTGGGTCCCCGCCGCACATCACTTTTCCACGGCCACGATTTATCACGATGAGTTCGGCTCGCTGTCGTCGAATTCCGAGTGGGTGCCGCGGGAAATGTTCAAGCGCGCAATGCATGACTTACATGCCAACATTGCCAATCTGGACTCGCGCTATGACTTCGCCACCGGGACCGGGGCCTGCCCGGCGGGACAGCGTTATGATGTGGTCATCAACTGCACCGACTTGCGCCGGTTCTACGTAAACAACTGATCCTCGCGCGCCCGACAGTATAACACGCACGCGGCGTGTTAGCTTGACCGCATGATTACCGAGCCTCTGCTGTGGTTTTTTGCGGCGCTTGGCGCTTCCATGGTGGCGGTCTCGAAGGCCAGCATCACCGGCCTGAGCATTCTTTCGATTGCGCTGTTCAATCACGTGTTTTTCCGCAGCAAACAGGCCAGCGGCTTGGTGCTGCCGCTTGCTGAGACTTTCGTCGCCGTATTCTCGTATCGAAAGCACACTCAGTGGCACTACCCTGTGGCGGTTGTTTCCGGACCGCGGCGGGCGTCGTGCTCGGCTATTTTACGCTCGGCCATATCGACACGGATTCTCATCGGCTGGACGTCATCGTCTCGGCTCGCGCTCCTGAGTTTCTGGCGTAGACATGCGGCCGCGCCAGCGGCAGAAGGCGGCCTCGTTTCACTGGTCGGTGGGTGCGGTCCATGGCGTAACCGCCGCTTCATACACCCTCGTCCGCCAACGCCGCCGGGCCGCTCATGGCCGTCTATCTTGTGGCGACTCCCGAGTGGAGTACGTCGGCACCGCCGCCCGTATTCTTCATGCTCCTCAATGTATTCAAGGTGCCGTTCATGGTGGACCTTGGATTGATCTAGCTTTAATATTTGAGTGTGCCGCGCCGGCCGTGCTGCTCGGAGCGTTGGCGGGCCGGTGGCTCCTAAAACATGTCAATCAGAACCTTCGAGCAATTGGTGTTGCTATTGAGTGCAATTGGGGAATTCTATTGATCCTCTAAAGATTCCCGGGAGTATATGTATCGAGGCGGCTTATTGGGTCTGGATCATATTGATCGCGGATGTCTGGGCGATCGTAAACATCTTTCAAAGCAGCGCGGACACCGGCAATAAAGTGCTATGGATCGTCATTGTTTTTCTGCTGCCGCTGCTTGGCTTCATCCTCTGGTACTTCTGGGGCCCGAAAACCAGCAGAGCCTAGCCGCGCTGTATCGAGCGCTATGCGCGGCGGCGATGCGGCTGCAGCAGCATGGCTGCTTCGTAGCAGCTGTCGCGCAAGGCGCGTCGCCGGCCGCCAGCAAGCAATCGAGCACTCCCGGCGCGCTTGCGGCCGGAATCTGCGCCAGGCTGCCCAATTTTTCCACCGTCGCCTCGAGCACCGACCGCAACGCATCCGCAGCGCCCGATCTTGCACTCGATGCGAACACATCAGGATCCAGCAATGCAGGTCGAGTTGATGGCGCGGCCAGTTGCCGCCTGGAACGGTCGATCGCCTCGAGGCTGCGCGGACTGACCGCGCGCTTGAGCACGGCGATATCCTGCCGAGCGCTGCTTAGCACGCGATCGAGACGATCGAGCCACTCTATCCAGAACAGAGGATTCTGCATGCCACTTCCCGTTTTGCCGACTTCAGGCGTGTCGCGGACCCATTATTATTTCCGGCAAAGACTACCCCGCTTAAGCCGGGCTAGCTACCATTGGAATCGCCGCACTGCGGTTCAGCCACCGAAGTTGCCTGTTCCGCATATACAGGATTATCAATGCGTCCGAGAGATCATGACCGTCATAAACTGGGAACGGCCAATTGGCTGCGTGCGTCCGTGCTCGGCGCGAATGACGGCATTGTTTCAACCTCCAGCCTGTTGCTCGGTCTCGCCGCTGGCGGCGCTTCGCACCCCACGCTCTTGTTGAGCGGCACCGCGGCGCTGGTCGCGGGTGCCATGTCCATGGCAGCGGGCGAATATGTATCCGTGCATTCGCAAGCGGACACCGAGGCCGCTGCGCTGGCGCAGGAACGTGCGGAACTGCGCGAGGACTATGTCGGCGAACACCGGGAATTGACGGACATTTACGTACGCCGCGGCGTTGATGCCGCTCTGGCGCGTCAAGTGGCGGACCAACTCATGGCGCATGATGCGCTGGGCTCGCATGCCCGCGACGAATTGGGAATCTCATCCTTGTCGAAAGCGCGGCCATTGCAGGCGGCGACGGCTTCTGCCGGCAGCTTCTCCGTCGGCGCCGCCCTGCCGTTGACTGTCGTTGCCATCGCGCCCTCGCAATTCCTGATCGGCGCCATCGCCGCAAGCTCTCTCGCGTGTCTGCTCTTTCTCGGCGGCTGGTCCGCCAAGGTTGGCGGTGCGAGCATGCGAGTCGGCGCCTTGCGCGTGGCATTCTGGAGCGCCCTGGCGATGGCGGTGACCACAGCCGTCGGCGCGGCCGTGGCGCGCCTGTGAGCCCGGGGGTATTGCGTGTCGAGCAAATGGCCGAGGCCGACCGCTTGGCCATGTCGGCCGGCACGCCGGCCACCCTGTTGATGCAGAACGCGGGCGCTGCGGTCGCCGCCGAGATCAGGTGGCGCTTACTCCTCGGGCGGTCACCGTGCTGTGCGGTCCGGGCAACAACGGCGGCGACGGCTTTCAGGCCGCTGCCGCGCTGGCGCAATCCGGCTGGCCGGTGCGCGTTGCGCTGCTGGGCGAGATTGAAACACTCCGCCATGAGGCACCTTTATCCGCGCGTCGTTGGCGCGGCAGCGTCGAACCGTTGACCCCTGCGGTCATCGAAAATGCCGAGCTGCTGATCGACGCCCTGTTTGGTTCCGGCCTCAATCGCGCCTTGGACGCGAAAGTCAGCGATGTCCTCTCCTATGCAGCCCGCCGCGCAATCCCGATCATTGCGGTGGATATTCCGAGCGGCATCCTCGGGAATAGCGGCGAGAACGTCGGCGCGGCTTGCGCTGTCTGCACGGTCACTTTCATGCGCAAAAAGCCGGGACATTTATTGTTGCCCGGGCGCGATGCGTGCGGCGAGGTCGTGGTCGCCGACATCGGCATCCCGCAAGCGGTGCTCGACTCGCTGGGCATCGACGCCTGGGAAAACACGCCCGCATTGTGGCGCGCGAAGTTGCCGCAATGGGATGCGAGAATCAACAAGTACAGCCGCGGGCATGCACTGCTATATGGCGGCTATCCGATGACCGGCGCGGCGCGCATGGCCGCGCGCGCCGCAGCCGCAGGCGGCACGGATTGACGACGATTGCCGTTCCGGAACACGCCTTTGCGATCTATGCCGCGGCCCTCACGAGCATCATGGTGCAGCCGCTCGCGCAGCATGAAGGCTTCGCGCGGCTGCTTTCCGATCCACGCTACACGGCATTTTCCATCGGACCCGGCGCGGGCGTCAGCGATGCGACGCGCCATCGCGCCTTGGAAATGCTAAAGACCAACAAGCCGGTTGTGATCGATGCGGATGCCATCAGTGCATTCGCATCGCGTCCGGCAGAACTGTTCCAGGCCATCCACGGAGCCTGCGTCATCACGCCGCATGAGGGTGAATTCAAACGCATCTTCGATGCGACGGGCGACAAATTATCGCGCGCTCGTGAAGCTGCGCGCCGCAGCGGCGCCGTGATCGTATTGAAAGGTGCCGATACCGTCATTGCGGCCCCCGATGGCCGTGCCATCATCAACAGCAACGCGCCTCCGACTCTCGCCACCGCCGGCTCGGCGACGTGCTCGGCGGCTTCATCCTGGGTCTTCTGGCTCAAAACATGGACCCCTTCCCGGCCGCCGCCGCTGCCGTCTGGCTGCATGGCGCCGCCGCAGCCGGGTTTGGCGCAGGTCTCATCGCCGAGGATTTACCCGATCTCTTGCCGGCGGTGCTGCGCCAACTGGGACAGGACGCTGCATGAATATCTGGCTGCCGACCGTCAGCCTTCATTCTCTCGTCATCGTCGTCAGCATCCTTGCCTATATCCTGACCACCCGCGCCGGACGCGTACGTCGACCGCCGTCAATCGCCATCGCCTGGGTGCTCGGAATGATCGCCCTGCCCTATCTTGCCCTGCCGATATACTTGATGTTTGGGCGCCGCAAGCTGCCGCGCAAGCCCTCGCGTCGCTCAGGCACCAGGCCCGCCGAGCGGCACTGGGCCAAGGATCTGATCGCCAGTTTCGGACTGCCGGAATCCTCGCCGGCGCAGCTTGCCCTTCATCAAGA
>CAVSVK010000008.1:0-538869 GCA_963731465.1 uncultured Gammaproteobacteria bacterium | reverse complement strand
GCTGCGCGCGGGCGCTCGCTCCGTCGAGGTCCGGCACGTGTTCCTCGATCGCCCGCACGAGCCCGAGACGGCAATCTTCGAGCACGCCGACGCCGAGCGGCTCGAGCGCGAGTTGAGCCGGCTCGCGCGCGGCGTGATGGCCGGCGAATTCCGGGTTGCGCAGGCACCGCACCGGGCGTTGTGCAGCGGCTGTCCGGGGGAGGGTGGCCTGTGCTCGTGGCCTACCGAGATGACGCGCCGCGAGGCGGCTGACCGGCTGTTCTAGACCCGTCCCCGTTGTCGAACTCCACCTCCACATGCTGCTGCTCCGAGCGCTCCTCGACCTTCGCGAGCGCTCGCAGCGCCTTCTGGTCCGCCGGCGCCTCGGGCGGCCCGAACAGGCTCCGTGGGTACAGACGCCGGGCAAGCACGACATTGATCTCAGCGCCGTAGATCGTCAGCTGGGCGCCGATGTGCAAGTAGCCGAGGACCCCGATCACCAACGCGAACAGACCGTAGGTGTCGCTCGAGTTGCGCACCACGTGGTTGATGTAGATGCCGCCAACGGCCTGGAGCAGCTCCCACCCTACTGCCGCGAACACGACGCCGGGGACGAGTCGGCGGAGCGCGACGTCGACCCCGGTCAGCAGCCGGAACGCCAGCATGAACAACACGAAGTTCAGCGCCAGGGAGACGAGGATCCCGCCGACCTTCGCGACAGTCCCGCCGAGGCCGCCGGCGAGCAGGCCCGAGGCGATGGTCGTGACCAGGAACAGGCCGCCGAGCAGCGCGAGCAGCAGCAGGCCACGCAGACGGCTCCCGAAGAAGTTCGGGCGCCGTTTCATGGGGACCGCCCAGACGGTGTTGAACGCGTTCTGCGCGGCGCCGGTCACCGCGAGGCCCGCGAGCAGCGAGGTCACGATCCCGATCACGAGCGCGAGCGTGTGTCCATGCAGCGAGTGGCCCTTCAGCTGCTGACCGATGACCGGGAACTGCCCGAGCACCGAGTTCTCGACCGACCGCTGCGCGCTCGGATCGCCCTGGAGGACGAATCCGAGCACGGTCACGAACACGAGCAGCAGCGGGAAGATCGAGAAGAACGCGTAGTACGCGACCAGCGCCGCGAGCGATCCGGCCTGGTCGTCGCCGAACTTCTTGATCACCGCGAACGGGATCCTCAGCAGCTTGGAGCGCTGCTGGCGGCCGTCGAGCGCGCGGACCGGCCTGAGAACATCCATCACAGGGATGGATACCCGGTTTCGGCCGATTCAGCTAATGCCGTGAGGTGCTGGCCGTCAGGAGTGCCTCGGCGCCGGCCTGCGGCGCGTGCGCTCGCCCGCGGTCGCTCGCGCAGTACGACCGTTGCACCTCCGCGCGGGCTGAACGTGATGCTCCGCCGCCCGGTCTGCTCGGGCGCGGCGCCTTCGGGGTCGACGATCAGGCGGCTGAACACGACGCGTAGGACGATCTTCATCTCCTGCAGCGCGAAGCTCGCGCCCAGGCAGCGGCGGCGGCCACCGCCGAACGGCAGCCACGTGTACGTGCCGGGGCTGACGCCGACGAACCGCTCGGGCTTGAAGGCGTGCGGATCGGGATAGATCTCGGGGTCGCGGTGCACGAGGAAGCCGCTCGCGAGCAGCGCCACACCCGGCGGATACGTGAACCCGCCGATCGTGACCGGCTTCTTGGTCAGGCGCGGCTCGGCGTTCGGCAGGACCGGCTTCAGCCGCAGCACCTCGTGAATCGTGGCCGTCAGGTAGTCGTCGCCTTCTCCGGCATCGATCTCCTCGGTCAGGATCGAGGCGACGCGCTTGTCGCGCGCGAGTCGCTCGAACGCCCACGCGAGCTGTGAGGCGGTCGTCTCGTGCCCGGCGACGAGCGCGGTCATCAGCTCGTCGCGGATCTCCTGTGGACTCATCGGCGAGTCATCCTCGTGCTTGGCGTCGAGCAGCATCGCGAGGACGTCGTCGCCGCCGGCCGGCGACGCGCGCCGCTCGTCGATCAGCGCGAAGATCATCTCGTCGGCGCGGGCGGCCATCTGCGCGAACCTCTTGACCGGGCCCCACCAGGCGAGCTTCTCCTGGGCGTAGGGCATCACCGACAGGGGACTCTCGGCGAACTCGAGCACGCCGCTGAGTGCGTCGCGGAGCTCGTCGAGCCTGGCGCCCTGCTCGAGTCCGAACACCGCCCGCAGGATGATCTCCAGTGTCAGCCGCTGCAGCCGCGGGTGGAGCTTGACCGGCTGCTCGCGCGGCCAGCCGTCGACCTCCCGCTCGGTCAGCTCGGTCATCAGCCCGACGAGCCGTTGCATCTTCTCGCCGTGGAATGCCGGCAGCATCAGCTTGCGCTGCTCGAGGTGCTCGTCCTCGTCGAGCAGGATCACCGACTTCCTGCCGACGATCGGCTCGAGGATCCGCGCGCCCTCGCCGGGGTGGATCACGTCCGGCGGCGCCTGGAGCAGCTCCTTGATCTCGGCCGGGTCGGACAGGATCACGAACGGCGGCTGGAACGGCAGCTTGACGGTGATCCTCTTGCCGAACTTCCGGCGCAGACGCTCCATCGAGGCGGCCGGACGCGTCCACGTCGCCATCATCTGCAGCGCGCGGGGCGCCCGCGGGCCGGGCGGTAGCTCGCTCAGATCGACCTTGACCCGTCCTGCCATGGAGCCACCTCTCTCGCGCTCGCCGGTACCGTGCCAGCGAGTATATATACTCACGGGTATGTTCCGCTCTGTGAGGTTGGTCACATATGCCGCGGGGTGAGTTCGATCGCTCCGAACGCCGCGCTCGCACGCGCGCCGCGCTGCTCGAGGCGGCCGCGCGCGTATATGCCCGGCGCGGCTTCGACGGCGCCACGATCGACGAGATCGCCGAGGAGGCGGGGTTCACCAAGGGCGCCGTCTACGACCACTTCGGCAGCAAGGAGAACCTGCTGTTCGCGCTGCTCGACGAGCACCTCGCCGCGCCAGATCGCCGAGCAGGTCGCCTTGTTCGACCCGGACAGGGAGTCGGCCGAGCGGCCGCGCGCCGGCGCCGACCGCTGGATGGCCGAGCTGGACGAGAACCCCGACCTGTTCCGGCTGTTCGTCGAGGCGTGGGTCCACGCCCAGCGCGATCCCGAGCTGATGCAGCGGGTCGTCGCCGGGATCCACGCCTGGCGCGAGACGCTCGGCGCGTTCGGCCGCGAGCGTGTCGCGCCGCGGCGACGTGGACGTGCCGGAGGACGTCCTCGACCAGGTGCCGAAGCTGATGGTCGCCCTCGGGATCGGCCTCGGGATGATGCGGCTCGCCGACCCGGAGACCGATCTCGCCGGAGCTGCTCGGCGCCGCGTCCGTGCTCCTGATCCGGGCGCTCGAGACGAGCGACGAGGCCCGCGCCACGCTCGCGAACGCGGCCCGGGCCCGCGCCGGCTGAACTCACGCATGTCTGCGTCGGC
The DNA here is from genome assembly GCA_963731465.1 of uncultured Gammaproteobacteria bacterium. Lineage (GTDB taxonomy): Bacteria > Pseudomonadota > Gammaproteobacteria > Steroidobacterales > Steroidobacteraceae > Bog-1198. The sequence continues at coordinate 535,454 of CAVSVK010000008.1, read as the reverse complement.
ACAGCCGATGCTCCGTGCGAAACCTCCGATCAGCCGCCGCCGATCGCGGTGCTGTAGCTGCCAGTGGTGGCCGCCGTCCTTGGAGACGTACTGCCACGTGACCGCCTTGACGCCGCTCGATCCCGTTCAACGCCTGCGCGAACGCCACCAGGCGATGTCCGGAGCCCGGCACGACGGCGGGGACCTCGTCGCCGAGGAACGCCCGCCACCACGTCTTGCCGCCGTCGCTCGTGACGTCGACGGACTGGCCGCCGCCGTAGGCGTACACCGTCTTCTTGTTCGCGGCGCTCGAGGAACTCGACCGCCAGCGGCGCCTGCGCGGCGTTGACGTGCAGCGCCGGCCCGATCGTCTTCCACGTCGTGCCGCCGTCGGTCGTCGCCGCCGGGTACTGCGCCTGCGGCGTGTTCGCGAGCGCGAAGCCGTCCCGTTGGCCGTTGACGAACGTGCGCGGGCCGAGGCTCGACGAGCTGACCGTCGATCCGGGCTTCAGCGTGCCCGCTGGCGCGTGATCTTGTGCGCCGTGACGAGCTTCGGAGGCTTGGGCGTCGACGCGGCGCTGGTCGCCGCCAGGCGCCGCAGCCACCGACCGCGGAGAGAATGAGCAACCGTCGCATCTGACCTCCTTGGAGCGGGGATTCCGGCGTAGTATCTCTCGATCGTGACGAGGGGAATCGGATTCGCGGTAGTGGTCGGAGCGCGTTTGCGCTGCCCGCGACGCGCGCTGGCGGGCAACGAGTGCGTCCCGAACATCAACATCCCGAACTGCCCGGCGAGTCGCCGCGAGCGAGCCGACGATCTCGCGACGCCGTGACGAACGCGAGCGCCGGGGACACGATCTACATCGGCCCCGGGACGTTCAACGAGTCCGTCGACGACGACGGCAGAAGGCGCTCCAGTTCGTCGGCGACGGCGCGGCGCAGACGACGATCCAGGGCCAGGGCTCGCCGGCGATGACCGTCTCGAGCGGCTCGACCGTCACCGAACGCTCACGGTCAACCTCTACGCGCGACGGGTGACACGGGGCTGCATGCTCGCCGGCTCGGCGACCAACGTGGCGATCACGGCCACCGGCGAGCGATCAAGAACAACATCGGCGTCCAGTCTCGACGGCGGCACGTTCAGCCCACGGCACGATCACGCTGCCCGTGAGCCGCGCCAACGACGCCGGCTACGGTGGTGTGATCGGGTCGGGGCTGTCACCGATTCGAGCATCACCGCCGCCGCGGCGTCTACGACGCCGGCGCCGGGACGGCGACGGTCGTGCGCGACGCGATCACCGCTGATCAGGGCGTTATCGTGCGGCCTCGCCGGGCCAGTCGACGACTCCGCTCATCGACACGGTGCCGGGGCCGCTGCCCGAGGTCGGCATCGGAATGTCGCCGCTGGCCGCGGCGACGACGTTCGTCGCGCGGCACGACACGATCGTCGGTAGCGGCGCCAGTGGCTCGACCGGCCTCATGATCTGGGCTCCGACGCAGCCGCACCTTCGACGACGGCCGTCACCGTCGAGAGCTCGATCCTTCGCGGCTACGGGACGTCGATCGATGCGGAGGCGCACTCGGTGACGTTTCCCGTTCACCACGAACGTCACGGTCGACCATTCGCACCTAGTACGCCGCGAGCCAGCAGATCCACCAGACGGGCCCGAACGCGCACGCGCACGATCACGCCGGACGCCGCCTCCGGCAACCACGACCCGCTGTTCGTCAACCCAGCCGCGGGCGACTACCACCTGCAGGCGGGCTCGCCGGCGGTCGACGCCGGCGAGACCGCGGTCGCGAGCGGTGAATCGACGCACCGATCTGGACGGCAACCCGCGCGCGATCGTCGGGCACAGCGGCGACGCGCCGACGACGGACGTCGGCGCCTACGAGTTCCAGCCGCACGCGCCGACCGCCACCGCGCGGGTGGCGGTCGAGCACGATCCCGCATCGGCCACCAGACACGTTCGCGGCCACCGGCGGCGACGCCTCGCCCGGCGACTCGGTCGCGTTCATGTGGTCGTTCGACGACGGCTCGACCGCCGCCGGCGCGCTGGTCACCCACATCTTCACGGCAGCGGGGGTGCACACGGGCACGGTCACCGTCACCGACCTCGACGGGTTCACCGCGACCGCCCAGGCGACCGTCACCGTCACCGCGCCGAAGCGACCCGAAGCCGACGCTGACGAAGCTGAAGATCGAGCCGAGACGGCGCGCAACGGCCGCAAGACGACGATCTCGTTCCTCGACTCCGGGCCGGGACGGTCGCGTTCACGGTCCAGCGGTTCAAGCAGCATCACCGGTTCGCCCGGCCGGCGCCTTCCAGCACCGGAGCGTGGCCGGCGCGAACCGCCTCGACTACCGCCCGCCGCCGGTGCCCGGGCGCTACCGGATCGTCGCGATCCCGCGCGACGGCGCGGGGCGGGCACCGGCAGCGGCCGGTTCACGATCAGGCGCTGAGCAGCCCCTGGTTCGAGCCGTGACGGCTCGAGACCCTCGACGCCGAGCAGCACCTTCTTGCGCTCGAGCCCGCCGGTGTAGCCGCCGAGCCCGCCGCCCGAGTGCAGCACCCGGTGGCAGGGGACGATGATCGGGAGCGGATTCGAGCCGAGCGCGTTGCCGGCGGCGCGGAAGCCCCGCGGGCTGCCGGCCTGAGCGGCGACGCCCTTGTAGCGTCGACGACCTCGCCGAACGGGATCCGCGCCGTCGCCTGCAGCACGCGACGGGCGAAGCCGTGCGTCAGGCGCCAGTCGAGCGGGACATCGAACCGGTTGCGCCGCGCCGGAGAAGTACTCCTCGAGCTCGCGCCGCGGCTCGTCGAGCCGTCCGGCGCCGCCGCGAGCACGCGCGGCGAGATCTCCGCGGCGAGTTGCTCGAGCGCCCGCTCCTCGTCCTCGTCGGTATCGAGATAGGCGATGCGGACGAGCCCGCGCTCGGTGCTCGCGAGCAGCAGCCGCCCGACGGGCGAATCCTCCAGCGCATAGGCGACGTCCAGCAGACCCGCCTCAGCGGCCGCGCCGATGTCGAACTCCGGCACCTCGATCTGCGGCAGTCCGTTGAGCAGCGCGCGCTCCAGGTCCTCGGTCATGTCGGCTGGTACTCCGTTCGCAGTCGTTTCAGTCCTTCGTGCACGTTGCGCCGGGCGGCCTCTTCGCTCGTGCCCATCGCGGCCGAGATCTCGGCGTACGCGGCGTCGGCGACGAACCGCAGCCCGATCGCCGTCCGCTGCTTGTCGGGCAGGGCGCGGACGCGCTCCCACAGCGAGTCGTCGCCGGGTTCGATCGGGCGGCGACCGGCTGTTCGAGCAGCTCCGCCACCGGCACCGGCGCGCGTTTGCGCGCGCGGATCCGGTCGAGTGCCTTGCGGTGGGCGATCGTCAGCACCCAGCCGCGGAGGTTCGACGCATCTCGCAGGCGCGGGTACGCGCGGAGCGCCGCGATCCACGTCTCCTGGTAGGCGTCGTCGGCGTCGTCGCGACCGATCATCGCGATCAGGAATCGGTGGACGTCGCGGCCGTGGGCATCGAGCAGCTGCTGGAACGGGGGCAGGTCCACATGAGACGAAACGCGACGGGACGCCATCGCGTGAGATCTTCGCGTAGCGTTAGGTCGCGATGGAACAGCGCACCCTCGGCACCGGTGGTCTCGTCGTCTCGGCGCAGGGGCTCGGGTGCATGGGCATGTCCGAGTTCTACGGCTCGGCCGACGAAGGCGAGGCGATCGCGACCATACACCGCGCGCTCGATCTCGGTGTGACGTTCCTCGACACCGCCGACATGTACGGGCCGGACACGAACGAGCAGCTCGTCGGCCGCGCGATCGCCGATCGCCGCGACGCAGGTGGTGCTCGCGACGAAGTTCGGGCTATGCGCGATCCGGACGGACCCGGCCAAGCGCGGCGTCAACGGCCGGCCCGAGTACGTGATCAGTGCGTGCGAGGCAGCGCTGCGGCGTCTCGGCGTCGATCACATCGACCTCTACTACCAGCACCGCGTCGACCCGGACGTGCCGATCGAGGAGACGGTCGGCGCGATGGCGGAGCTCGTCGCGCGCGGGCAAGGTCCGCTCACCTCGGCCTCTCGGAGGCCGGCGCGCAGACGATCCGGCGGGCGCACGCCGTGCACCCGATCACGTGCGCTGCAGACCGAGTACTCGCTGTGGAGCCGCGACATCGAGGACGAGATCCTGCCGACGATCCGCGAGCTCGGGATCGGGCTCGTCGCCTACAGCCCACTCGGCCGCGGCTTCCTCACCGGTCGGTTCCAGAGCCCCGATGACCTCGGCGACGGCGACTTCCGGCGCTACCAGCCGCGCTTCCAGGGCGACAACTTCGCGCGCAACCTGCAGCTCGTCGAAGGCGTCAAGGAGCTCGCGCGCGAGCACAACTGCACGCCGGCGCAGCTCGCGCTCGCGTGGGTCATGAATCAGTCCCGCCCGCCTGACATCGTCCCGATCCCCGGGACCAAGCGTCGCAGCTACCTCGAGCAAAACGTGGAGGCGACCGAGATCACGCTCTCAGCGGAGGATCTGCAGCGGATCGACGACGCCGCGCCCGCGGACGGCGTTGCGGGCGACCGCTACGCGGACATGTCGTTCGTCAACAGGTAAGGATCGGCGCATGCGCCGGGGTGGGTGGGATCCGATTCGCATGCGGCCACCGGCCGCCGGGTGCATGCACCGGCGGGACACATCGATGAGTTTCGGGCAAGACCGCGGTCATAGCTTGAACAGACCCCGTGTTCGCTATACAAAACTGATATGGCTCGCGCAATCTGGTCAGGCGCCATCAGCTTCGGGCTCGTCAACGTGCCGGTGAAGCTGTACAGCGCCACCTCGCCCAAGACCGTCCGCTTCCACCAGCTCTCGGGCAAGACAGGTGCTCGGATCCGGCAGAAGCGCGTCGATCCGACGACCGACGAAGAGGTCGCCTACGAGGACATCGTCAAGGGCTACGAGATCACGCCCGACCGCTACGTGCTGATCGAGCCGGACGAACTCGACGCGCTCGATCCGAAGGCGACGAAGACGGTCGACATCGAGGATTTCGTCGATCTGGCGGACATCGACCCGATCTACTACGACCACTCCTACTACCTGGCGCCGACCGCCGGCGGAGCCAAGGCCTACCGGCTGCTGCTCGACTCGATGCGCGAATCTGGCAAGGTCGGGATCGGCCGGGTCGTGCTGCGCTCAAAGCAGCAGCTGTGCGCGCTGCGCCCGACCGGAGACGTGCTGACGCTCTCGACGATGCTGTTCGGCGACGAGGTGCTCTCTCCCGACCGGCTCGACGAGCTCGACGCGATCTCCGACGCCCCCGCGTCGGACCGCGAGCTGAAGATGGCCCAGCAGCTGATCGCCTCGCTATCGACCGAGTTCGACCCGGGCAAGTACCACGACGAGTACCGCGAGCGCGTGATCGACCTGATCGAGCGCAAGGCCGCCGGCGAGGAGATCGCGGTCCAGCCGGAGGCCGAGGAGCCAGAGGCTGCGCCGGACCTGATGGCGGCGCTCGAAGCGAGCCTCGCGGCCGTCCGCAGTGACGACCCCGAGCCCGACAAGCCGGCTCCGAAGACGCGGAAGGCGAAGTCCGACGGCGCTGACGGAGCGAAGGCCAAGAAGTCGCGCGCGAAGTCGCGAAGCTGGAGCGGCTCAGCTTCGGCCGCTGCGCTGGTAGCCTAGGGTCGCGTCGCCGCGTCCTTTCGCCCGCTCTCAGGGCCCCCTCTTAACCATGGATAAGCGAACCGCTCCACCAGGGGCCACCGGCCTCTACGACCCCGCAAACGAGCACGATGCGTGCGGCGATCGCGATCGTCGCCAAGCTGCACGGCGAGGCGACGCGCGTCGTGGAGAAGGCGCTCGACGCGCTCGGGAACCTCGAGCACCGAGGCGCCGAGGGCGCGGATCCGAACACCGGCGACGGCGCCGGCATCCTGCTGCGGATTCCGGACGCGTTCCTGCGCGCAGCGTCTTCGGCGTCGAGCTGCCGTCCGCCCGGCGCTACGGTGTCGGCGTCTGTACCTGCCGACCGATTCTGAGCGCCGCGCCGAGCTCGAGCAGCTGATCGAGGCGACGATCGAGGCGGAGGGCCAGCGCGCGATCTGGTGGCGTGACATCCCGGTCGACGATCGCTACGTCGGCGACACCGCGCGGCTGTCCGCGCCGGTCATGCGTCAGGTCCTGGTCGCGGCCTCAGACGACGTTCCCGATCAGGAGGCGTTCGAGCGCACGCTGTACGTGATCCGGCGCGTGATCGAGAGCGCGGCCGGGCGTGACCTCGCGATCCCGAGCTTCTCCTCGCGCACGATACGTCTACAAGGATGCTGACCGCGCCGCAGCTGCCGCGGTACTTCACCGATCTCCGCGACCCGCGCGTCGCGTCGCGGCTCGCGCTGGTCCACTCGCGGTTCTCCACCAACACCTTCCCGAGCTGGGAGCTCGCCCATCCGTACCGGATGATCGCGCCACAACGGAGAGATCAACACGTTGCGGGGGAACATCAACTGGATGCGGCGCGCGCGAGTCACAGCTCGCCTCGCGAGCTGTTCGGCGACGACCTGCAGAAGGTCATCCGGTCGTGCGCGACGGCGGCTCTGACTCGGCGACGCTCGACAACGTGCTCGAGCTGCTCGTGCTCTCCGGCCGCTCGCTGCCGGCCACGCGATCATGATGATGGTTCCCGAGGCCTACCGGACCCGAAGGACCTCGACCCCGACGTCAAGGGCTTCTACGACTTCCACTTGCATCCCTGATCGAGCCATGGGATGGGCCCGCGGCGTCGTGTTCACCGACGGCCGCATCGCCGGGGCGGTCCTCGACCGCAACGGCCTGCGCCCCGGCCGCTCGGTTCCAGGACACCACGGGTACGTCGTGCTCGCGTCCGAGACCGGCGTGATCACGGTCGCGCCGGAGCACGTCCAGCGGAAGGGCAGGCTCGCCGGCAGCGCACGTCAACCTGCAGAGCGGGTGGCTGGAGGAGGACCAGAGGTGAACGGTCGCACACAGAGACCAGCAAGTGGTTAAGAGCCTAGGTACGTCCACATTACAGACCTCCCAACCACCCACCAAAGGCCCCACAGGTCAGCCACTCACTACAGGCAGCTCATCAGTATCCACAGGAGATTAGGCTCATCATCACACAACGCAGCAATTCACGCGTAGGCTGTGTTTTTTTTTTTTTTTTTTTTTTTTTTTTTTTAGGTGCCAGCCATCATGGATGGGCACTGGGAGGCTCTGACGGGATATTGCTGGTGAGAAGGCTGGCCACAAGTTACCAGACCATCCGAGTACTCCGTGTGACAACCTCAGTGCCTCATTGAGACCGTCCGTTGAGCGTAACGCAGCAGCAGGAGCAACAATGGATTTCATGTCGACGGCGCCTACGGTGCTGAACAGGTGGCGTACAGGCCCGTCAACGGCGAGGATACCGCCGAACTGTTGTACTTCAGCCAGTAGGCGGGTTCAGGCCTGCTTGACGTGCCATAGGTTCAACTGGGGAAAGCATGCTGCAGCCCGCGCCGGCCAGGAATAGAAGACGCGGATCACGCGTCCTCGCAGGCGGTCACGGGCACCCGTGCCCACCGGCACTGAAGGCCGTGGAAACCCTGCTCGCGTTGGCGGACGACGGGTCGCAAGACTGTAGTCCGGTGTCATTGGACCAGGATCGCCGTCGCCCCACTTGAGAACCCGGCTACAATAACTAGCCATGCGGGCTGAACGCTGCGCTGTTGGGCATTCCCTGGGATGAGCTAACGGTGCGCAGACCTCGGCCGTGAAGCGGTTGTACCTGGAGCTTCGCCGTCGCCATCGGCGGTGACGACCTGATTGCCGTTGGGGCTCGAACTCAGCATGGTAGTTCTGCGGCAGGCCTTGCTGTGCAGCCGTCAGCCTTGTCGAGCTTCACATCGCTTCCGGTCGTGTCCTTGTTTCCAGACGACCGTGCCGTTAGCCGTGGCAGCCGCGAACTCCAGCGAGTCCCTAGGATTGATGGCGATTGTTGTTGCCGAGGTTTCTGTAGATTTTCATCGCGGCAGGGCCCTTGTAGAAGTGCCACAGCGCGACAGCTCGCTGCGTGGCTATCCCCAGCTAGGCGTTAGAACAAGACTTGACATCGTTGACGAACGACCTGACCTGGCGGTCTGCAGCACCTTCCCCGTGGAGTCAAAGAGGACCACCTGGCTTTCCCGGCCGCCCCGTATACCCGACCGCGACCTTGGTGCCCGCTGGGTTATTAAAGATGCTCGGCGTGCATCTGCCGACCACTAAAACTCCGGCGACGAGCAGCAGGCGGTGGCCAGCATAACATTTCCGAGATCAAAGATACGCCATTCTTGTCGGCGCTCACCGAGCATGGTCCTTGTCGGCGGGGTCGAATACGGCATCGTCAACAGTCGTGTGTGCGATCCTGGAAAGTTTCACGGCCTATCTATGGGGGAGCGCCTGCTCGGAGAGCAGCCTCAGCCTGGCTTGTGTAATGTACGCGCAGCGCGCGGACCGCTAGCGGCGCGCGCTTCACTCGGGTCATGGGCGAGGTTCGCCTGTGCGGCGGCGGCCAGCTGGCGCGACTCTGCGATCTTTTTGGCAGTGGCTAGCCTCATGCCAGAGGTACCCGAAGACGGCGCCCAGTGCCAATGCGACGATGAGTAGCGCGGCTGTCAACGCGACCAGGCGCTGCAGCCGCCGCGTGCGGCGCTGCTCCTCTCGCGTGTCGATCGCGCGGATGATCCCTGGCGCCGGCGCGCATAAAAGTCTGGTCACGGCGGAAACCGTGACGTCCTCGCCGGGCGGCGCGGGGACCGACCGGACGATGCGTGCGTCGTCGAGCTTCTCCATGACGCCGGTGGACCTGCTGCTTGCTGTGATGGGTTCGAGTCGCCAGGTCCTGAACGGATTCACTGCTTCCAGGAATGGGGTCACGAGACGGTCGCAACATGTCGATCGCGGTCTCGCGCTGCGCCGCTGGTAGAGCTCGTGCAGGGCATTGTTAAGGTGGGTGTCAACGATGCTGTCAACCCCTAAGTTCTTTCCAGCGTCAGAGGCACAGCTTATTACGGCAATTTGGGCGATGTTCCCGATCGAGCTGTGGTCTGCATACTCGAGCGCCTCGGCGGCGGTATCGGCACGAGGGGTCCCGGAGAGACCCAGATCGAGACCGACCGACGGCTTGCACGCGACCGGATCTCGGCGCTTAGGCGAAAGCTCGGTCGGGTCCGCTCGACCCGGTCTGTGATGCGCGCCGAGCGCGAGCGCGCCGAGCTACCGTCCGTCGCGCTCGCCGGCTACACGAACGCAGGAAAGTCGACGCTGCTGAACGCGCTGACGGGGGCAAGCACCGGCGTTCGCGACCGGCTGTTCCACACGCTCGATCCGACGACGCGGGTGCTGCGCGCCGGCGGAAGGGACTATCTCGTCACCGACACCGTCGGCTTCATCCGCAAGCTGCCACACCAGCTCGTCGAGGCGTTCGGTGCGACGCTCGAGGAGACCCGCTTGGCGGACCTGATCCTCCACGTCGTTGACGCGTCGGTCCCGGAGGAGGAGCTCGTCGAGATGACACGTGCGGTCGAGGATGTTCTGATCGAGATCGGCGCCGATCGAGGCGCCGCGGCTGCTCGTGCTCGGCAAGGCCGACCTGATCGACGAGGACCGGCGCACGGAGCTCGCGAACAGACATCCTGGCGCAGTGCTGATCTCGGCTGTCACGGGCGAGGGCCTAGACGCGCTGATCGAACGGATCGAGGAGGTGTTTGCGCGCACGCTGCGCGAGGTCGAGCTCCTGATCCCTTATGACGAGGGCGGCCGACTCGCCGAGCTCCACGAGATCGCCGGCGACCTCGAGCGCGAGGAGACACCCGACGGCGTCCGCGTCCTCGCAAGACTGCCGGCGACGGCGTGCCGCACGCTACGAGCCGTTCGTGCTCAGCGGCCGCCGAGGATGAGTGATTTCCGGGTCCAGCGGCTCGACGAGCGCGCAAAGCTGCCCACGCGCGCCTACCCGGGGGACGCGGGACTCGATCTGTACGCCCTCGAAGGCGCCCGACTTGCGCCGGGCGAGCGGCAATCGGTGCGAACGGGGATCGCGGTCGAGATCCCCGACGGACAGGCAGGCCTCGTCCTCCCTCGCGTCTGGACTCGCAGCGAAGCACGGGATCGCTCTTGTCAATGCGCCGGGGCTCATCGACGCGGGCTACCGTGGCGAGGTCGTGTGCTCCTCTTGAATACGGACCCGACTCCGCCTTCGCGATAGCACCGGCGATCGGATCGCGCAGCTGCTGCTGGTACGCGTCGAGCTTCCCGCCGTAATCGAGGTCGGCGAGCTGGCGCTCTCGACGCGAGGCGAAGGCGGCTTCGGCTCGAGCGGGACCTGAGCCCGGGGCGCTCGACAAGAGCGCTCACGGCGCCGGGCTACGACGTACTCGGCGTGAGCAGACCGTGCTCCTGCAGGAACTGCTTGGCGACGACCATCGGATCCTGCCCGGACACATCGACCGCCGCGTTTAGCTCGCGCATCACCGGGGTCGTCAGCAATTCGCTGACCCGGTCGATTGTGATCTCGAATTGTGGCCCTTCCGCCTGCAACACCTTCGTCGCGACGACCGGGACCGCGTTGCCCCAGCCGAACACCCGGCGCGGGTCGCGTAGCAGCTTGTAGTCGCCGCCTGCGAGCTGCCCGTCGGTCGTGCTCACGGCGGCCGCCTGGACGGTGCCCTTGTCGAGGGCCTGGTACTGAGCGCCGACGTCGAGCGCCTTGAACGCCGCCGGAACGAATCCGTAGGCCTCCTCGACGGCCGACAGCCCTGTCGGGCTCTGCTGGAACTGGGGCGGCGCGCCGAGCGTCATGTTCGCCGCCACCTGGCGCAGGTCGCCGAGCGACGACAGGTTCTCGGCGACCGCATACGAACGCGTCACCCCAATCGCGGTCGTGTTGCTGAACGGGGTTGGGTTGAGGAGCTCCAGCCCATGCGGGAGCGCGTAGTGCTGACCGGCTCGGTAAGCGCTGCGGGCGGTTCGAAGCGAGTGCTTGTAGCCGGCGACCGAGGTGTCCCAGATTCCGATGTACTCGGGATACATGTCGAGGCGACCACTCTCCAGGGCAGGGATTGTCACCTCGGTGGGCCCGATGTTCCGGTTGAGCTGGACGCTGTAGCCCTGCGACTCGAGCGCCTGCGCGTAGAGCTCTCCGAGCAGGAACTGCTCGGTGAAGTTCTTGTCGCCGATCGTCACCATCGGCCGCCCAGCGCCCGGGAGCGCGGCGTCGTGGTAGTCGTCGTGGTGCTGGTTGGCGCGGTCGTCGCCGTCGGAGTCTGTGAGCTCGCCGTGTTCGTCTGGGACGCGGCGAGGGTCGTGCTGGGCGCGTCGCGCGCCGAGCTGCCACATGCCGACAGTCGAGCGGCCGATCAGCGCGGCTGCTGCGGGCGCGATCAGACCTGCCGGAGGCTTTGCGGCGAACGAGCGATCATCTCGGGAGGGCGCTTCAGACCCCGGCGGCGCGACGCGCCTCGGCGTGAGCGGCGTCCTCGAGCTCGTCGTCCAGCGGCGCCAGCGGGAGCTCGAGGCCGAGCGCCGCGGCGATCAGCCAGTCGGCGAACCACGCGTTCTTCGGCAACAGCGGGCCGTGCAGATAGGTGCCGATCACGTTGTCCCGCCGGACGCCCTCGAGGCCGCTGCGTACCATCGTTGCCGTGCCCGTTGAGCACGCGGCCGAGCGGTGCCTGCGCATCGGTGCCGAGCGAGCGTCCGGCCGCCGTGGTTCTCAAACCCGGCGAGCACGCGGCGTCGATCCCGGCTCGAGCTCGACCTCGATCGCGACGTTGCCGATCAGTCGCGGCCCGTCGGACGCGGACGGTGAGCGAGGTCCACCAGACCGACGCCCGGAAGCGTCTCGGCGTCGAGCTCGTACGAGTGCCCGAGCAGCTGGTAGCCGCCGCAGACGGCGAGGATCACCGCCCCGCGGTCGCGGCGGCGTGCAGGTCGTCGCGCTTGCGCTCGCGCGAGGTCGTAACGCGCACAGCCTCTGATCGCGATCCTGACCTCCGCCAATGTAGTAGAGGTCGCGCCGTCGGGGTCGAGCGGATCGCCGAGCGTGCTGGCGGAGACCGAAAAGTCGATGCCGCGCCAGCGGCAGCCGTTGCTCGAGAAGCAGCAGGTTGCCGCGGTCGGCGTAGATGTTCATCAGATCCGGGTACAGCGCGCAGACGCGCAACCGCCGTCAGGCACCGAGCATCACCACCTCGGTGCCGACGTGGTCCTCGGTCGCCGGAAATCGTCGCGTCGCCCGCCGTCCGACAATCCGACCTCGTCGCGCGCCTACCTCGAGCTGCGTCGCGGGTCGAGGCGATCGAGATGGATCCGGTCAGTCTCGGCCGACAGCTGTCGCCGAGAGCGGTCACGATCTGGCGCTCGCGTTCGAGCACGAACCGCTCGCCGTCGGCGCGGACCGCGGTCGGCGGCTCGAGTAGCACGATCGCCGTCGATCTCGCACATGTCCGGCAGCGGTGCCGGCCCCCCCGGCGTCACCTCGAACAGGTCGAGCTGATCGGCGATCGCGATCGCGAGCGACCCCGCCGTCGAGCAGATGCCGGGCGCGCAGCGCAGGAAAGCGACCGTCCGTCCCTCGACGCCGCCCAGCAGCTGGATCGTCTGCATCGGGACGATGCAAAGCGCGAACCGTCGGCCGAGGTCAAAGCTGCGGGCGTCGGCGACGACGGTCGTGACGTCGAGGCCACGCGCTCGCTCGGCGAGCTCGCGCAGCAGCTGCTCGTCGATGTCGAGGGCCGTCACGCGCGTGTCCTGCGACGAGCCAAGTCGATCGTGACGCGGCCGGTCCCGGCTCCGACGTCGAGCACCGGATCTCCGCAGCGCGCCGCGAGCGCGCGCCAGACCGGCAGATCCTCGAGCGTAGGCGCCGCACTCGAGGTCGTGCCAGATGACGCTCACGGCCGGACTCCCCGGTCCGCCGCCCAGAACTGATCCACGACCCCGCGTCGCGCGAGCTCCTCGCGCAGCTCGAGCAGCGCCGTGTAGGTCGGCAGGCGCGTACAGGTGGCCGCCGGATGCGGATCGCAAGCGCCTCGTCGAGCGCCGGCGCCAGCTGCGGGACGACGTGGAGACGAGTCGACCGGCGACGCCCGCGTACTTGAGCCTCAGGGCGAGCTCGGCGGCGCGGGTGCCGGCACACGTGACCCGGCGCACGCGCTGGGCGAGGAGCTCGAAGTCGGCGTCCCAGATCCACGAGACGTCGCGGCCGTCGGCGGTGCGGTCGTTGAGGATCCCGAGCAGCTCGTGCTCGCCGGGCTCGAGCACCAGCGTGCGGAGGATCTCGTTCGCGCCGGCGGGGTTCTTGACGAGCAGAATCGAGAGCTCGACGCCTGACACCCGCAGATGCTCCGCGCGACCGAACGCAGCGCTGACCGCCTCGAGACCGGCGACGACCTGATCGAGCCCGACCCCGAGCTCGAGGCAAAGCGTCGCCGCGCCGAGCGCGTTGTAGACGTTGTAGAGGCCCGGCAGGGGCAGCGAGACGGTCGCCGATCCGGCGGCGTGTCCGGAGCTCGAAGCGGGCGTCGCGGGTGCCGTTGAGCTCGATGCGCTCGGCCGCGACCGCCGGTTGCGGCCGCTGCTGGCCACACGAGGGACAGCTGTAGCGCCCGAGGTGGCCGAGATAGATCGCCTCGTAGACGTAGGCGGCGCCGCACCTGCGGCAGTGCTTTGAGTCCGATGCGTGCTGCATCTCGCCGACGCCATCGACGGATCCTCGATGCCGTAGTAGGTGACGCCGGCTCGGTCGCGGCCGAGGTCGGCGATCAGCGGGTCATCGGCGTTGAGCGCCAGCGCGGTCTGGCCGAGCGTCCGCACCAGCGCCGCCCAGCGGTCGGCGATCGTCTCGAGCTCGCCGAACCGGTCGAGCTGGTCACGGAAGAGGTTGCCGAGCACCATCGCGCGCGGTCGCAGCTGCGGGCTGATCCGGTCCAGCCAGAACTCGTCGATCTCGAACAGGCCGAGGTCCCCGTCGATCCCGTCGCCGCGGCGGGCCGCCCCGAGCAGCGTCGAGGCGACGCCGCCGGCCATGTTCGCGCCGGCGCGGTTGTGGACCAGCGCGACGCCCGACCGCTGGAGCACCGAGGCGGCCATCGCCGCGGTCGTCGTCTTGCCGTTGGTCGCCGAGATCACCGCGGTACCGTCGCGCAGGCGCCCGGCGAGTCGATCGATCGCACGGGGCTCGAGTCTGGTCAGGACCTTGCCCGGCAGGCTGGTTCCGCCACCACGGCCGGCACGCCTGGCGAGCTCCCCGACCGCCCGCGCCGCCAGGATCTTGGCATCCAGCGCGCTCGTCATGTTGCCTTTGGAACGATCGTCTTGACCGCGGCCGGAAGCGCCCGCACGGTCACCGGGAGGTCGCAGATCGGGTCTCCGTCCGCGTACATCGCGAACGGTCGCGAGGCGCTGATCCGGACCTCCGAGCAGCGCACGACGTCGACGACCGGCAGCCGCACGTGGGTGCCGCGCAGCACCCGCGGGGCGAGCAGCAGAAACCGCAGGCGGGGGAGATCGGCGATCGTCACGAGCTCGAGCTGACCGTCCTGTAGCGAGGCTGTCGGTGCGAGCATCATCCCGGCCCCGTAGAACTTCGAGTTGGCTGCGGCGACCGAGTATCCGGTCACGGTCCGTGGCGGCTGGCCGTCGACCTCGATCGTGAACGTGGCCGCCTTCCAGCTGGCCAGCGCGCGCACGAGTCCGTAGGCGTACACGAGCCCGCCGGGCACGAGCCGTGCGTCGTTCGCGATCCGGTTGGCGTCTGAGTCAAAGCCGCAGCTCGCGATCCCGATGTACGGACGCGCGTTGACTTCACCGAGGTCGAGTTCGCGCACGATGCCAGTGTGGAGCACGTCACATGCGGCCACCGGGTCCGGCGGGATCCCGAGCGTCCGGGCGAAGTCATTGCCGCGCCCGCCTGGCAGGACGCCGAGCAAGCCGTCGGACGCGCACAGCGCCCCGGCCACAGCGCCGACGAGGCCGTCGCCGCCGAACGCGACCGCCGTCTCCCCGCCGGCCGCGGCGGTCCGCGCCAGCTCGCGCGCGTGATCGAGGCTGTCGGTGAACTCGACGCGGTGCACGGCTCCGAGCGCGGTCAGGCGCGCCTGAACGGCATCCAGGTGCCTGCCCGCGCGACCGCCGCCCGCGGACGGATTGACGATCAGCGCCAGCTTCATCTGCCGACGAGCGTGGCCAGATCGTCGGCGATCGCGACCGGGGCAGGGTCGGCCGCTGCTTCCGCCTGCTCGCGGCTCGTGACGCCACTGAGGACGATCGCGCAGTCGATCTCGGCGCCAGCTGCCCCGAGCAGGTCGGAGTCGAGCCGGTCGCCCACCATCAGCGCTCGGCCGTCGCCGAGGCGATCCAGCGCCGTCGTGAACATCAGCGGATCGGGCTTTCCGGCGATCCGCGCGGTCCGCTCGGTCGCGTATTCGAGCGCGGCGACGATCGCGCCGGTGCCGGGCCACATCCCGCCGGCGGCGGGGAACGTACGGTCGCGGCCGGCCGCGACCATCTCGGCGCCGGCGAGGACCGCTTGGGTCGCGTCGCGCAGCTCATCGAAGGTGAACCCGTCGTGGCCGGCGATCACGACCACGTCGGCGCTCGTCGCACGATCGGTCCCGTTGACGATCCGGTGACCCGATTCGGCGACGTGACGGAAGATCGCGGGCGAGCCGATCACATACGCGGTCGCGCCCGGGAGCCGGCCGGCGAGCTCGTACTGGATCGCCGCGCCGACCGTGACGACCTCCTCGAGCGACGCTCGCAGTCCGAACGACCAGAGCTTGCGTACGTACTCCTCCGGCGAACGACGTGCATCGTTGGTCAAGAAGGCGACCTTCTTCCCGCCCGCGCGCAGCTTCGCGAGCGCCTCCGGCGCGCCAGGGATGCAGTCGTCCTCGATCCAGACGCAGCCGTCGAGGTCGAGCAGGACGTGGTCGTAGCCGTGCAGGAGGGAGGAGAGGGGCATCGTTGGCCGCCTGGCTAGAACAGGGCCGCCTGCGGATCGGCCGGCGGCGGCGCGAGGCATTCCGGGCCGTCGTAGCGGGCGTCGTTGACGGCCGGCCCGACCGGCATCGCCGCCGTCTGGCCGGCCGGCAGCCCGGCCAGGATCTCGGTCAGGCGATCGGCGGGCGTGGCGGTGTCGAGCCACGGCCGCTCGGCGTCGCGGGCGAGGATCACCGGCATCCGGTCGTGCAACTCCGAGATCGCCGAGTTCGCGGCGGTCGTCAGGATCGTGCAGGTCCGCAGCGTGGTGCCGTCGGGCGCGTGCCAGATCGACCACAGGCCGGCGAACGAGAACAGCCCGCCGTCGTCTCGAGTGATGTGAAACGGCTGCTTGGGCCCGCCGGGGATCGGCTGCCACTCATAGAAGCCGTCGGCGATGATCAGGCAGCGAAAGCGCTCAAAGGCGCGCCGGTACGCGGGGCGCTCGCCGACTGTCTCCAGCCGGGCATTGATCATCTTCATGCCGGTGTTCGGGCTCTTGGCCCATGACGGCACCAGGCCCCACCGCAGCAGCTCACCTCGCGGGGCCCCCTCGCGGTCGGTGGTCACCGCGAGGACGTCGTCGCCCGGGGCGACGTTGAACCGCTGGCGAACCTCGACTTGTTCGCCGATCGGGAAGCGGTCCCTGATCGCGGCCGGATCGGGCGCCGCGAGCGTATACCTGCCGCACATCGACGTTAGAACCCGGTCAGCGGGGGCGCTCGGCGAGCTGCTCGGCCCGGTCTGCCTTGGCCCGCCGCTGTCGGCGCCGTCCCAGGAAGATCAGCACGCCGAGCACGATCAGCACGAGCACGAAGCCGTAGAAGATCCCGAGATCGAGTGAGATGCCGCCGAACGGAAGCGCCACCAGGTTCACGATCCCAAATGCGATCGCCATGACCGCGATGATGAGCGCGATGATCAGCACGATCCCGCGCATGCGCGCGAGGATCCCGGCACTCTTCGGTGGCGCCACCAGGCCCATGAACCGCAACCCGAGCAGCTGGCGGCTGGTCGGCGACTCGACGCCGAGGCGCTCGGTGGCCTTCTTGAGATCGTCGGGGCGGCGTTCGGCCAGCGCGAGCGACGCGTCGGCCATGCGACGGAGCTGTAGCCGCTCCTGCGGGCGCGCGGCGGCGATCGCCCGCTGGAAGTGGGCCCGGGCCGCCTTAGCGTCGTACCGTTCGGCCGCGCGCGACCCTAGGATCGCCTGGGCCGCGGCCTTGTACCGGGTCTCGGCCTCGAGCTCTTCGTCGGTGCGGGTCTCGAGCTGCTGCATGGCGGCCATCTGGCTGCGCTGCTCGACGCGGATCATTCGCTGCTGCTTTGGCATCGCCGTTGCAGTCTAGTGCGCCACGCGCGATCCGATCGGGGCCCGCGACGTCAGCTCACCGCCGCGGCCGGATCACGTAGATACGCTCGCTCGTGAGCTCCTGGCCGGCCTTGCCCGAGACCGTCGGCGGCGGCCGGAAGACGTCGATGTGACGGCCGTTGATCGCGCCGCCGGTGTCCTGTGCGACGAACCATCCGTCATGGCCGTCGTCGCGATACGCGGGGACGTAGACGCGGCTGCCGAGCGGGATCACCCCGGATCGACCGCGATCGATTGGTAGTAGCGAAGCGGCAACGACGCACGGGCGGCGAACGAGACGTGGCGCAGCGGCACGTATTCGAGCCCAGGCCCGGCCGACCAGCCGCCGGCCGCGAGCGGGAACGTCACGGCGCCCTGGCCGTTGCGCCAGTACCCGCCGGCCCTCCAGAATGGCGACCCGGCCGCCCAGCCGTTCGACGGCGAAGTGGAGCGGCCAGACGCCGTCACCCAGTCACCGCCTCCGAGCGCATTGATGTGGTACAGGCGGCCGTCGAGCCCGATCCCCTCGCCCTCCATCGAGACGCCGGTCGCCGAATAGAGCCAATCGATCCGGTGCGGGCCCGCAAGCCCTGGCGCCTTCACGAGCTTGCCGACGAACGAGGACTCCGGCGCCGGCCAATACTCGGTGATCGTCACGCCGCCGAGCCAGCGACCGTGGGCGTTCTTGCTCGGTGGGGGAGGGACCTTGGGGTGTTTGGTGGTCGTTGGCGCCAGGCCCCCGCCCGTGATCGGTGCACCCCCGCTGCGGCCGGGCGAGCCGCTCCGCGCGATCGCGCCAGCGCCGCCCAGCGGCGAGGCGACCGTCGCGCCGGTGGGCAGGGCAGCCAGCACCCCGAGCCAGGGTCAGCACCGCAAGCCAGGCCAAGCGCCGTATTCGCTGCGTTTCGCTCATCTCCACGAGCGTCCAATGACCGAGCGTTAGCCCGGAGCGCGGCCATGGGCGCAAACGCGCGTAGCGTAACCGCCCACGGGTGACCTGCGGCTGAGTCGACGTCCGTTGCGAGCGATGTTGCGCTGTGGTTCACATAACGGCGCCCGGGCGGAGAGGATCGTCGGCGACTCGCTCGGTGCCGGTGTTGGCATCCAGCGGGCCCGGGGTCCCGGCGGTGACGGCGATCAAATCGCCGGCGCGCAGGCCGGGCTCGCTCAACGACTCGCTCAGCAGCGCAGCGTGGCCTGCGCTTGGGGGGTGTAGGTGGATTACTGAGCTATGTGACGGTTTTTGACCTACGCCCCCGAGGTGTAGGTCGATTACTGCCCTATGTGACGGTTTCGGAGCTACGGCTCGGAGGTGTAGGTCGATTACTGCCCTATGTGACGGTTTCGGACCTACGGCTCGGAGGTGTAGGTCGATCACTGCCCTGGGCGGCGGTTTGGGACATACGCCGACAGACCGGCACCCGGCCGAGGCCCAGCTATCCGCCCACCCCTTGCTCAGCCAATAACGCACACCGCACCCGCCGATTTGAGCCAGCGGCGGGCGCCCGAGGGCGGCAGGCCCGAGTGCACGCTCGTCGTCCGTGTCGCGATCACCCCGGCGCGAGGCGGGTTTGTGGCTTGCGAGGGTGAGGAACGTCGGTCGCGGCCTGCACGCGGCTGGACCCGGGCGGGTGTAGATGGATTACTGCCCTATGTGACGGTTTCGGACCTACGGCTCGGAGGTGTAGGTCGATTACTGCCCTCGGCGGCGGTTTTGGACCTACAGCTCAGAGCTGTAGGTCGATTACCGCCCGCTCAGGGCCGTAAAATCGCCTACACCCCCAGACCGCCACCCGGCTGGGCCATCGCGACCCGCAGCGCATAGGCCTTTTATACGATCTCCGCGCCCGTGTATCAAAAGCGATCGTAGCCGCGAGCGCAACGGGACCGCAGGCCCCATTCGGAGGAACGAGATTTCGATGGTCAAAGCAGTGTGGGGGAGACCCGTTCGGCTGGCGATCGCCGCACTGGCAGCGGTCGCCGCGGCCACAGCGTTCGGCATCGCCGCAGGCCCTGCCCGAGCGACCGTATGGCTGTGCAAGCCTGGAGTGAAGCCCGATCCGTGCAATCCGGGACTCGCGACGACGGTCTACAACGCGCCGCTCACCGAGGCGATCGGCGTCGAGCATCCGAAGGCGCAGCGCAATCCGCCGATCGACTGCTTCTACGTCTACCCGACGGTCAGCGATGAGACCAGCGGCAACAGCGACCTGCAGGTTCAGGACACCGAGACATCGATCGCGTCCTACCAGGCGAGTCGTTATTCGCAGTACTGCAAGGTGTATGCGCCGATGTACCGCCAGGTGACGCTGATCGGTGCCGGTCTCGGGAGCGCGCAGCCGACCAGCAAGCCGAATCCCGCGCTCGGGGTCAGTGACGTCGAGAACGCGTTTGAGACCTACCTGCGGCGTTACAACCACGGACGCGGATTCGTTCTGATCGGCCATTCGCAAGGTGCCGGCGTGCTCGAGGCGGTGATCGCCAAGGAGGTCGATCACGAGCGAGCGGTTCGCAAGCGTCTGCTGTCGGCGAGCCTGATGGGCGGCAATGTGCTGGTGAAGGGCAAACCGGCATCGGAGGCGACTTCAAGCACCATCCCGGCTTGCCGGCGTTCGACGCAACTGGGGTGCGTGATCGCCTTCTCGACGTTCGACCAGCCGGTGCCCAGCGACAGCCTGTTCGGGCGCCCGCGATCGTTGCCGGGAATGCCGGCGCCGACGAAAGGCGAGGAGGTGCTGTGCACGAACCCCGCCAACCTCGCCGGCGGCAGCGGGCTGTTGACGCCGATCCAGCCGAGCGCGCCGTTTGCCCCCGGGTCGACGATCGCCCTCGGCCTGGGGGTGTTGAACTACAAGGTCCCGATGCCATCGACGGTCTTCTGGACCTCGCCGCACTCGTACACGGCGCGCTGCGAGGACTCCAACGGCGCGCACGTGCTCGAGGTCACGGCTCGCGACGGGGCGCAGACGCCGACGCCGGCGCCGACCCCGGAGTGGGGTCTTCACCTGCTCGACGCCAACCTGTCGCTCGGCAACCTGATCTCGATCGTCGCATCGGAATCCAAGGCGTTCGTCGCCCGCCATCACGGCTGACGAAACCGCACACACGGGGCGGCGGCTCGGCAGGCTCGAGCTGCCGCACTCGTGTCCGCCGAGCCGTCCGGCGCGGCCGGAATGATCCGCGGGTGAGGATCGAACCGATCGCGGTCGGCGACATCGTGAAGGCCTCGATCGGAGGCCGGATGGTCTACGGGGAGGTGCTCGAGATCCGCGATCGCGTCGTGTATTTCAACCCGCTCTCGCGGGCGGCAGGCTGGCGGCACGCGAGTGCGAGTCAGGTCGTCGGGCACTGGCGCAAGGCGGGCCGCCGCGCAGCAGCGGCGGCGACCCCGGAGATGAGAAGGTGGTGGCGCAGCCGTCCGAGCAGCTGGCGCTGCGATTCAGCACGTGATAACGGCGGCCGCCGCCCCAGCACGCGAGCGGCGGCCGCGCAGGTGATGCCGGCCGATCAGCCGGCACACATGAGTTCCGCGTTACCCCAGTCGCCGTTGTCGTGCCCGATGCCATCGCCGGCGTCGCCGACATTGAGCGTCAGTTGCGACGCGCCGGTGATGTTGGCGGTCAGGTGCTGCGCGGGCTGGCCGCCTCGCATCACGCCGGTCGACGCGACCTGGACGCCGTCCGCCAGCACGCTGAACGTGACGCTGCCCTTGCCGGCGGCCATGTCGTCGACCCCGACGTCGCTCGAGAACGTCGTGCACCCCGCGGGAACGTTGATCACGACGCTGCTGATCGCGTTCGTGCCGAGTCCCTTGGCATAGACGACGCCGTCGATACTGAGCGGCCCTCCATCGTCAGCACCGGATCCGCCGACGTTCTCGTCACGCTCCACCGGCCCAAATCCGTTCACGGCCGACACGAACGGGAGATCGCTGATGTACGTGAGCCCCTTGGGGATCACCGTCAGCTGGTAGCTGCCCCCGGTCGTGCTGGTCTTGTTCGAGCCTTGCTGGTAGCTCGCGATCGCCGCGATCGTGTAGCTGCCCTGCGCGACGTCGTCGGGGATCGTGACCGTCCAGCTCTCCTGTTGTGAGGCCCCGGGCGCGAGGTCGCCGATGTTGGCGGGCGTCGACGGAGATGCCGTCCACCCGGCCGGCAGGTCAAGCGCGACGCTCACATTCTTGGCCTTCGGCCCGCTGAGGTTTGCGACCGCTCCGGTCACCGTGAAGGTGTCGCCGCCGCGAGCCGGCGAGGCCGCGTTGCCGGTCAATCCCTCCATCGCGACCTCGTTGGGCACCGTCGGCGGACCCCAGGTTGCCGCGTTCCACTCCTGCGCCCGGTCCATCGTGACGGGCACGCCGCCACGGACCGTGCCGAGGTCGGTTAGCGCGACCTTCTCCAGCCCGTTGCCCGGGCCGCCGTTGCTCGTCACGGCGATCGCCAGCGTGTTGGATCCGTCGGGATTCAGGACGCCGTTCGGAACCACGAACGTGTGCTGTGGCCCGACGTTCGCGATGTATTGGCCCATGTTCCAGCCGTTGACGAAGATCAGCGCCCGGTAGTTCGCCGACGACTGCGGCGTGGACGGGTCTCCGATCGTGATCCCCAGCGAGGCGTCGTCCACCTTGGGAATGTGGAGGTTGAACGTGGTCCGGTACCACGATGTGCCCGACATCGCGGTCGTGGCCGGGACTCTCGTCTTCGCCCAGATGCCGTCGGGGTAGCCGGGCAGGTACCAGCCGTGACGCTCGCCGTACAGCCCGCCGTTGTTCTCGACGCCGCGGGCCGGATCGGCGATGTCCTCGCCGCCGAGGTTGCCCTGAATTCGCCACGTGATCTGTGGGTTCACCGCCGCCTGGTTGGCGTCGGTCATCGCCACTGAGATCAGACCGCGGCCCTCCTTCTGGGCGTCGTTGACGCCGCCGTCCTCGTTGTGGCCGTCGTTGCGGACCATCACCGCCAGCGTGTGCGGCCCATCGGTCTGCAGCGAGGTCGGGATCGGGAAGGTGGCCGTCCCGGTCGTGGGGGGTGAGGCCAGATTGCTCGCTAGGACGTTCTGGCCGAGGTACACCCCGTCGAGCCAGGCCTGGAGCATGCCGGCGCCGCCGCCGCCGTATCTCATCGTCACCGTCGTCGCGGCCGATGCGCCCGAGTAGGACGCCCGGTACCAGACGTCGCCCTGATGGAAGCCGTAATCATCGGCGGTGAGAACCGGCTGGCCGGCCGGAGGCTTGGTGGTGCTGTTGGTTGTCGTCTTGTCGGCGACCTGCCAGCCCGAATCGTCGAACGACGGCTGCGCCTCGGGCGACTCGGGTGCGAACCTCCACTTGGCGGCCGACAGGTCTGGCAGCGTGATCGGCGCGGGCCCCGGCAGCTGTGCCGTCGCGAGCGCCAGATGCTTGCCCTCGGCGCCGCTCGGCCGCCTGCCCGACGTCCTGGCCGTTCCAGGTCACGTCCTGCACGCGACCCGGCGCCCACACCTTCATCGTCGTCGCCGCGCTCGTGTCGCCGGTGAGGTTCAGCGTCGAGCCGGTGACCGTCGCCGTTCTGACGAGCTCCGGACCCTGTTCGAGCACCGGACCCGCGGACGTGTCCTGACGCCAGAACGAGTCGGCGGTCGTGTTGTCAGCGAGCAGCAGGGTCAGGGGTGCGCGGCCGCCGCCGGTAATCTGCACTTCGGCCAGGCCGTTATGGACGTAGTCGAGGCGGAGGTCCCCGGTGCTCGGGTCGAAGGTGCTCGAAACATTGCCCGAGATCACGTTGACGGTTGGCTGGCTGGAGTAGCGCAGCACGGTCTCGCCGTCCTCGCCGTCGCGTCCGTACAGCAGCGCCACGTCCTGGGAGCCCTCGGCGAAGTGGGTCATGATCTCCGACGTGGAGTAGACGAGGTGCTGGCCGTCCATGTCGTAGTCGGCGACGAGCATCTTCGCGTCCTGGCCGTTCAGCTCCAGCGTCCCCTCCTGCGGGATCGTGTAGGTGCCGTCGGACGTCGTGATCGGGAACGTGAAGGTGTCATCGGTCGTCGCGTTTGACGGGTTGTGGACCACGAAGTAGAAGTGCGTTCCCGTGTCGTTGTTGACGTCGTCGTCGACCTTGACCGCTGAGGACGACGGCGTCACAGGGGCGCCCTGGTCGACCTTGGTAATCACCGGGGCGACGCTCTGCAGGAACAGTCCGAGCTCCTTCATCGTCGACACCTTCGGCCGCAGCTGCCGCGCCTCGCTGATCGCCGCACCGTAGTCATAGGAGCTGTAGACGACGGGCGCCGCTAGCAAATGCATCTTGAGCTTTGCCCCAAGCCGTATTGGCATCTGCCAGCCCGGACTTTGCCGCGCCGAGATCAACGTCCTTCGGCACGCGCTTGCCCTTGGACAAAGCATCGACACGTGTTTGCACCGCGGAAATCGATTGGGGAACGGCTGCGGCTAAACTGCGCCACTCGGTACCCAAAGCCTTTACCTGCTCATCCTTCTTGGCCGCGATGGCGGCGGGCAAGCCTTGCACTTCTGTCAACACGGCAGGCGCGCCGTTGATGACGGCCGTGTAGTCCTTCTTCTCGTAGGACGCACTGAGCGCCGCCGCCTTGGTCTGGGCGTCGGCGTATTGGTCAGGAACGTACTTTTGAGCATCCGCTGCCACGGCGCTCAGCTTGCTGTTGATGTTGTCGAGAGCATTCTTGGCAGGCTCCATCTGGTTCACACATGCTGCGAACAGCAGCGCGACAGAGCACAAGGTCAGAAATCTTGTAATTCTTTGATTTGACTTCATGGCGGGATCTCCTTACGAATGAGAGATAAGGTACGCCATGTCTCGAAATGATTGCAAGCCGCGCCATGGAGGCGAGTGCGCCTTGCCACGCTCCTAGCAAGTGCATGCAATGGCCGCGTCGGGCCATTCCTCCACGCGCAACAAGAAAATTATAAATAACATATAGTTATGTAAGCTATCCATAATTTTAATTAACTTTGCTTTTGGCCGCATCACGCGAATTTCAACCGGGCCGATCGGTTATCATTTTCAGTCACGGCGCGCTGCACGCGGCGCGCCGGTGCCGCAAGGGGCGCTGCGACTGGGTAAAGCCCAGCCAGGCTTGCGGTACGTGGCTTTCGGGCCAACGGCGCTCACAACTTAAACAGGAGTTGGAGCTTGCCATGAACACCTTACTCAGCACTTCCGCCTTGACCAGCGATTTCGACGTCGCCGACCTGTCGCTTGCCGACTGGGGTCGAAAAGAAATACTCATTGCCTAAACGGAGATGCTGAGCTCTACACGAACACGCCGAAATATCCCATCGGCATCCATGTGCTGCCCAAGCATCTGGACGAAAAAGTGGCGCGTTTGCAGCTGCGGAAGCTCGGGGCGGAACTGACGGTGCTCACCGCGGAGCAGGCACGCTACATCGGCGTGCCGCAGGAGGGGCCGTATAAACCCGATCCGTACCGATATTGAAGACTGGGACTTGTCATATGCGGGAGCAGGGCGCCGGTAATGAGCGGCCCGTCACGGGCGATATCCTTTCAAGCTTTTAGAGTGGAACGCGGGCGCAAGGGCCAATACCGACAGGATTCCACCATGCGTAGTCTGATCATCGCCGCGATGACCTTGAGTGTCGGGGGCTTCATTCTTCCCGCCGCGGCGGACAATGGTGCTCTCTACGTGGCTCCCGGGCCCTCGAATCTGGTCGCACCGGATGTGGTGAGGCGCAGTCAGGAGCAGCTCGCGGGAACGGCGAGAAAATTAGGCGACCTGATTGGCAATTCGCTCAAATCACCAACCAGCCACGCCACCGATCTCTTGGTCACCACCAAGTGCGGACACTACCTCTTCGCGACCATTTCCTACGCGGATGGCACCGCCAAGTCCCTTAATTTGGGCAACGCCCCGGCCACCATAAGCGATATGGACAAGGCCAAGGCGGCCATCCCGATATTGCGCTTCGTCGATCAACCCGGTTGCGAGCACTGAGGCGATTCTTCTTTGTCATCATCGCGGTGCTACCATCGCGGGATGAAATCAGGCCCGATCGAAACCTGGCATCGTATCGCCGCGAATCGTGATGTTCAGGCGCTTGACTCGCTCCTGGCCGACGACGCGGTATTCCATTCGCCCGTGGTGCACACGCCGCAGGTCGGCAAGTCCATCACGAAGAAATATCTCGCGGCCGCCTTTCAGGTCTTTTTCAATGAGTCGTTTCGCTACGTGCGAGAATTGCAGGGCGACCGAGACGCGGTGCTCGAATTCGAGCTCAAGCTTGAGGGGATCACGGTCAACGGCGTCGACATGATCAAATGGAACGACGCCGGCAAGATCATCGAATTCAAAGTGATGCTGCGGCCGTTGAAAGCAGTGAACCTGATCCATCAGAAGATGGCGGACATGCTTCAAGGCGCGCCCCGCGCCTCCAATTAGCGCACGCCGCCATTTCCCGGCGAAATCACCCGGCCCAAGTCGGAGGCGCGGCTGAAACGCTCGAATACACCGTAGGCCAGGCTCGAAATCCGCGCGATTGCCGCTTCGCCGGCACGCTCATTTGCAAGATAGGTGCTCATGACGCAAATCACGTAGGGGCGGTTCTTCAGAAACACGATGCCGGAGTCATTGCGAACGCCCTCGAGTTCGCCGGGTTTGTTTGCAATCTTGAGCTCCGGCGGCAGATCACGCGGTATCCAGCTGTCCTTGTGGGTTGCCAGGACGTTGAAGAAATCATCGAGCAGCGGCGGGCCGATCACTTTGCCCCGATACAGCTGCTCCAGCAGCTGCATCATTTCGTGCGGCGTCGATATATTTTCCCTGCCCTGAGCCGCTGCTTCGAGATCCATCATTTTGCGGCGCAGTTGCGTATGCGCCAGACCCAGCGATTCGGTCAAGCGAACCACGTTGTCCATGCCAACACGATCGATGAGGATGTTGGTCGCTGAGTTGTCGCTGACCGCCACCATGATCGTCGCGAGATCGCGATTGGTGAGAGAGGAGACCCCGGGTGTGAGGCCGCCGAGAATGGCGCTATCGGGAACAAGGTCTGCCGCGCGCACCACGTAGCGATCGCTCAATGCTGCCTTGCCGCTCACCCGATGCGTCGACTGCTGCGCCTGATGATAGAGCTCCGCAAGCACAGCGATCTTGATCGAACTCGCCTGCGGAAATATCTCATCCGCGCGGATCAGCAGTTGCTGTCCGGAGTTCAAGTCCAGTATGGCCACTCCGAGTACGCCGTCGAGTCGCTGCTCCACCTCGGAAACGTCCAGCCGCAAGTGCTCCCACAACGCCTGCTGTTTGGCATTGAGCGGCGTATCCGCCGCGTGCACCGTCGCAGACCCAAGCAGAAAAACCAAGACAGCCAGCCGCAAGAGCATTACCCATACCTCGCCATGGCACGCCGCCGCGGCGGCACTGGGGCAGTCTCACCTATGGTGAGGCCCAAGTCGAGTCAATAAGGTGTTCGTCCATGGCCTTGCCCGGCGCGCACTGATCCGAGTAATACTCGCCCGTCATCCCGCCGATCTGACGGCGCTGTTGATAGTTGATGTGGTAGATATCCAGCGCATTTTGCTTGGCAGTCGCGTCGGGAACACCGAGCAGCTTCGCGGCCCGGTAATTTCGCTGCACGGCCTGACATTCGGTGCGCGCTTCGTTGAGTTCACCACGCACATGCATGCTTTCATGCGTGAACAAATCCAGGCTGTCGAGCTCTTGGTGGGATGCCCGGCCAGGGTGGCTGAGGTAGGCCATCAAGGTGGTGCACCAAGGCTTTTGAATCACAATCCTGCCGGTTTTCGGATTGGCGTGCCCGGATGCAAGCATCTCAGAATCCATCATCGTGTCGAACAGCGTATTGCAGTGAACCCGGGCACGGTGCTGGTCAGCCAGCTGCGTCGCCTTGACCGACAAAAACCATTGAAAATACCGGGTATGGAGCGGCGGCCAGGCAAATCCGACCGCCAGGCTCAAGACCAACGCGAGGTAGGGTTTCTCTATGGGCTGCGGGTGGTCAAAGCCCGCGGGTGCGACGAGGCTGCCGCGAATCTCCCGAAACACGCACCAGAAAAAAAATGCGGAAATCAAAATCCAGAGCAACGTCTCTCTCATCCCTGTTATTGCATACCCAACTATAGCCTTGCGCAGACGGCCGCACAGTGGTTTCGCGGAACGTGGCAGCGGCCCGCGGCATCCAATTGGCATGCACGAGTCCGAAGCCGCCGGCCCGATCGACAATGAAGCCTGTAGTCTGGCGGCGTTGTCGGCGACGCTGCTGCCGATCTTCCGCGGCAAATTTTGCGATCTGTTGCTGCCGGGCCGGGCGACGACGACCTTTGAAGACGATGAAATTCTTTATGAAAGGGGCGACCACGAGCGCAGCCTTTTTTTTGTGCTCAGCGGCGTGGTGAAAACCGGCACCATTACCCGCGACGGTCGCGAAATCGTTTATGACCTGCGCAAAGAAAGAGACGTTATCGGCGAACTCTGCGCTTTTCACGAAGTTCGCAGGGACCGTGCGGTCGCGCTGACCCGCACCGTAACCGCGGTCGTGCCGTTCGAGGAGGTGCTCGGCACCATCGCCCAGCACGTCGTCATGGTGCGGGACTTCATCGGAGTGTTTTGCGGCGCGCTGGCCGAAGCCTATGACCACATCGACAGCCTGGCATTCGATTCCGTCCTGCTGCGCACGACCAGTGTATTGCGCGCCCTCGCCAAGAAATTCGGCCGCGCAGCGGGAGGATCCGTCGAATTGCCGATGTATCTCAGTCAGGAGGAGTTGGCGCAAATGGTGGCGGCGCGTCGCGAACGGGTCTCGACGGCGCTGAACAATCTGCGGCGCGAAGGCATCTTTTGCTACTCGCCGCGCGGGCACCTGCGCCTCGACATCCGCAAGTTGGATCTTTACCGCCTGTCGGATGCCGCGACGACTGCGCATTAGAATTCTTGGCCTCAGTGTTACGGCGGTAACTGATCGAATCAAGCGCGGCGCACATAGTGCTCAGCATCTTGGCTCAAGCTTAAAAGGGGAGTTCCATGCGCGTCTCGAATTGTATCGGCCTGCTGCTGGTTGTGTTGCTGATGACCGGCCACTCCACGGCGCGCGCCGATGGCGATCAAGAGTCTTCGAAGGATCGAGACGACGCCGCCCGGCAGATCCTCGCGGAGGGAAAGCGGATCTTTCGCTTCGATACCTTCGGCGACGAAGCGTTCTGGGGTGGCACGATCAAACTGCACGAGGGGATCGAGGGAGCCGGCTTTGGAGGCGTTGGTCCGGGCGTGAGCCCGAAAACTGCGCTTGCGGTGGGCCTCAAGGTCGATGTCGATGCGCTGCCCCGCTCGCTGGTCGAGAGCCTCAAGGCGGGCCGGGTCAATTTGGACGAGCCGGCAACGACGCTCGCGCTCATCAAGCTCAAGGCGGTCGTCGGCGTGACCGGCACATTCGCGCGCAATGGTGCCTTGAGTTCCATCGGAATCCAATGCGCGTTGTGCCATTCAACCGTCGACAACTCGCTCGCGCCGGGGATCGGACACAGGCTTGATGGCTGGGCAAACCGCGACTTGAATGTCGGCGCGATTGTCGCGCTGGCGCCGGATCTTAGCGCCGTCGATGCGCTCCTCGGGGTCAATGATGCGACCGCGCGCGCGGTGCTGGCGGCGTGGGGAGCCGGAAAATTCGACGCGGAGTTGTTTCTGGACGGCAAGGGATTCCGGCCGGACGGCAAGACTGCGGCCGTCTTGATCCCGCCGGCCTTCGGACTCGCGGGCGTCAATCTTCATACCTGGACCGGATGGGGGTCGGTGCCCTACTGGAACGCCTTTGTCGCCGTCCTCGAAATGCATGGCAAGGGCAATTTTTCGGATTCGCGCCTGGACGACGCGGCTCAGTTTCCAATCGCGGCGCGTGCCGGTTTCGGCCACACCCATGAAAGCCCCGATCTGGTCAGCGGTAAGCTGCCGGCATTGCAGGCATACCAGTTGTCCCTGTCGGCGCCGCGCGCACCGCAGGGCAGCTATGATCAATCCGCGGCGGCTCGCGGCAAAGTGGTTTTTGAGAACAGTGGAAAATGCGCGACCTGCCACGTTCCCCCGACGTTTACGGAGCCGGGCTGGAACCTGCACACCGGGGAGGAGGTCGGGGTCGATGATTTCCAGGCGAACCGATCGCCGGACCGGCGCTATCGCACCACGCCGCTCAAAGGCCTATGGACCCACGAGAAGGGCGGCTTCTATCACGACGGCCGCTTCGCAACGTTGGCCGATGTCATCGACAACTACGATACTGTGCTGGGACTCGGCCTCGACACGCAGCAAAAAAATGATCTAGCCGAGTATCTTAAGTCGCTCTAAGCGTCCTGTGCGCCGGGCGCGCCCACGGCAAAGAGCTGCGTTTCAATGTTCTGAAACGCCTTGAACTCGAGCGCGTTGCCCGAAGGGTCGAGAAAGAACATGGTCGACTGCTCGCCGGTCTGGCCTTTGAAGCGCGTGCACGGCTCGATGACGAATTCGACCTGGTGGCGCCGTACACGTTCGGCCAGCTCGGCCCACTGCGCCGGCCGCAGCACCACGCCGCAGTGAGGCACGGGCACACCCTGTCCGTCGACCGGGTTGAAGTGGCTTGCCAGCCTGCCGTTGGAACCCAGGTTGGGATTCAGATGGCAGACAAACTGATGGCCATAGAGATTGAAGTCGACCCACTGCGTGCTGCGGCGTCCTTCGCTGCAACCGAGCACCTGCCCATAGAAACGCCGCGCTTCGGCGATGTCGCGAACTTGAACCGCGATGTGAAAGGGTGTGAGTGGCTCGCTCATGTGGCTGCCGAACAGCTTAGCAGCAACCCGCGCCCAAATAAAAAGGCGCCCGCGTTGTCGCGGGCGCCCTTGAACAAAACGGCCGTCGGACCGGCCGCCGAACCCTAGTTGTTCTTGATTGCCTTGGCCGCATTGACAAGACCTGCACCCGTGTACACGTTTTGTTTTTGCGGTTGATCGGCCATCACCTTGCCCGTGTAGGTTTTGCCGTCGTCCATGACGACTGTCATGGTCATGCCGCGGAAGCGGTCCGGATCTTCTTCCGTCGACCCTTCGATCGGCGCGAACACCGACATGCCGAAGGTGAAATCATCGCCGCGGCCGAAACTTCCCTCGGCGAACTTCAGCGTCCATACGGCGCCGGTCGGCGTGGCGGTCACGTCGGTGATCTGCACGCTGTTGGTATCTCCGATGCTGAAGCGATTCGGATTGGTGCTCCAGGTCAGGCCCGGTGTCGTGGCATCGAAGCTGATCGATGCGACAAAGTGCCGTGCATCCTCGCCGACCGACAGCTGGAAGTAGGAGTTGCTTCTCACCCAATCCTCACCGTTCATCAACAGCATCACCGGACCCGCTGTCGCCCAGGCAATGGCGCGGTCATTCGGCACCGCGATCGGCGTCGCCGTGTTCTGCAACCGGGTATAGAGCGCCTGGGGCTTGAGCGAGCCCGAGCCACCGGCGGCCTGCAGCACCAGGGCACCCACCCCCGCGACATCCGGCGCCGCTGCGCTGGTACCGAAGAAGTTCTGGAAGCCGGTGGCATCCGGGTCGGACCCGCCGAAGAACGTCGTGTCCACGCCGTCCGCACCCGTCAACTGCGGCACCGCGCGCACGTCGGGATGACGTAAACGGTTGCCTTCCGTGTCGAAGTACACGGTGACCGGTCCCGGAGAGCTGAAGTCCTCAGGGAAGTTCGGTAGTGCGTAGTAGGTGGCGGCGATCGACTGCGCTCCATGAGCAGCCGAATGGCCGAACACCGACGGCGCGCCTTGACGCTCGCTGACGCCGAGACCGTTGTCGTTGATGTACTTGATGTGCTTCGCCGGGCCGCCATTCATGTTGCCGATGACAATGTAGTAGTCGGTGACATTTGCGCCGCCGTGGATATCGCCCGGAACCGGAATCATTTCCGCGATTTCAACCGCCTGGTCGGTATCCAGATTGTTGTCAGTGGTGTAGAAAACCGTGGGCGAAGTATTCGGATCAATCCAATTGCCGTCCAGATCGAACACGTAGATGTTGAAGTCAGTCTTCACCAACCCCAAATTGAACGGCTCATCCCACTGGAAGGACATGATGTTGTCCGCGGCGCTGCGAAATCGCTGCGTGATGCTGACCGAACCGTCCGGGTTTTGAAAATTATGGAAGCTCTGCGGACGCAGGGCGGCCGGAATCGTATCAAGATGCAGGACCGATTTGCCCTGACGGGTCAGCGCCTTGGCCTTGGCGAATGAGATCGGGTTGTACACCGCCTCGTACGCCTCCTGGCCGTTGTTGCCGGCGGAGGAGAAGTACGCAGCGCCGGTTTGCGCGACGATATCGATGGCTTGCGCCAGGATGCCGTCGGAGTACATCGGCTCGTCGAAATAACCGACATCATCCGTGATCACGTCGGCGCCGAATTTATTGCGCAGAGCCAGAATTTGCTCGGCGAAATCCAATTCACCGACGAACGCCGTCGAGAATCCCAATTGCGAGCCCGGCGCGATGTCATGCAGCAATTGCAGCATGGCGCGGCCTTCATCGGTACCGCCAGCAGAATCCTCGAGAACCGTGACGCCGGCCGACGGCAGGTCGCCGGTGGCGATGTCCTGCGCAGCGTGAGTGATGCATGCCGTGCACGTGTCATAGCTGTCGGAGATCGCGCCAATCTTGATGCCGGTGCCGTCAATGCCCTTCGCCTGGGCGATGTCGGCCTTCTCCAGGGCGACTGCCTGACTCTGAACGCTGCCGGCATGCCGTGCGGGGCGATGAGTCGCATGCAGCGAGTGCACACCCGCGACGCTCGCGGCGGCATGAACAGCTGCGAGCGGCAGATAGCCTTCGGCGAGCGATGGATTGATGCTGCTGCGGGTCGTCAGCCGGAATCCTGCGGCCGCCAATCTGGCCAACGCTGCATTCTGATCGCCGGGACCCAGATGCACGAGGACCATGGGGTCGCCCTGTTTGTCGGTGATGTGCAGACTGAGCTTCCAGCTCAGACTGGGATCGCCGCGCTCGTATGCATTGACCAATTGATTTAGTCCGGAACCCAGGGCTGCTTCGGGAGCCGCCAGCACGGGCGCCGAGACCAGCGCAGTCATGCCTCCTACCAGCAGGAAAATCGCAGATCGTACAATTCGCATCGCTACATCCCCTCAGTTTTATGTTGTGCGCGGCGTGGCCGCGTGAAGTCATTTTCTTGAACCCGACGTCCATCCACTGGCACTGTCGCGGAACAGCGAAACTACGCTTTGGCGCTTGCAACTGCAAGATGCTGCGCCTGCGTCGTGATGACGCCACGCGCGTTGGAAAAGCGCTCGATCAGACATAATCCGTGCCTCGGACAGCCGCGCTGCGGACGATGATGTCGGCGAAGGCTCACAAGTGCTTGCGGCTGCTGCTAATTCTCAAAGCAGGACCAGTGATATTTCATATTTGTGTCGGCGAGCCTGCGGAGGCGAAGCGCAATTTTTTTATTTGTAGGAGCCGCAGCATGAATGGCGATACGCAACCATTCAATCCAGCAAGCCGCAAAGTCTCGCGCAGGGCTTGAATGATTCACCCGCGGGACTGGCCGCGTGGATGATCGAGAAATTGCGGGCATGGAGCGACTGCGGCGGGCACATCGAAGCGCGTTTCAGCAAAGATGAGCTATTGACGCAGATCATGATTTATTGGGCCACGGAATCGATCGGCACGGCATTCCTTCCTTACTACGACTATGCGAACGCCGGCGCGCTGCGATGGATGGAGGAGGGCGTGAAGAACTGGATCGGCTCCTCGAAAGTACCGGCGGCATTTGCCCTTTTTCCGAAGGACATCAGTCAGCCGCCGCGCGAATGGGCGCAGCGATTTTTCAATGTACAGCGTTGGACCGTCATGCCCCGTGGCGGGCATTTTGCCGCGATGGAAGAGCCGGCCCTGCTGGCGGAAGACATCCGCGCGTGGTTTCGCCAGTTCCGCCAGGATCCGGTTTCACCGGACGAATCGCTCGAGGCCAGAAGTCTGGTTCTCGATATGCAGGCCGGCAGCTAGGAGGAAATGCCGTCGATCCAGGTGCGCTGCACCCGCAATTCGTCATCCATGAGCACGAGATTGGCGCGAAACCCAGGCGCAATGCGGCCGAGCTCATGATCCAACCCCAGGAAGGCAGCCGGGTATTCGCTGGCCATGCGCGCAGCCTCGCCGATTTCCAGGTCCAAGAGATGCACCGCATTGCGCACGGCGGTGGCCATGTCGAGTCCCGTGCCCGCGAGCGTGCCATTCTCATCCCGGCACACTCCGTCGGCCACATTGATGGTGCGCCCTTGCAGAACAAAAGTCGTGGCGGGTGACCCCACCGCCGGCATGGCATCCGTGACCAGCATGAATCGGTCGTGTCGCTTGCAGCGCAACGCGAGTTTCAGCATGACTGGGTCGACGTGATGTCCATCGACGATGATGCCGCACCAGGTATTGGCGTCATAAAGCGCCGCGCCGACGATTCCCGGTTCGCGCGGCGCGAGCGGCGCCATGGCGTTGAATAAATGCGTAAAGCCGCGGACGCCATGCGCGATCGCCGCGGCAGTCTGAGCATAGCTCGCATCGCTGTGACCGGCGGAAACCAAAATTCCCCCGGCGGCCAGCTGCGCGATCATGTCGGTGGTGGTCATTTCCGGCGCGAGGGTCAATATCGTGCGGCCGCCGCGCAGGCTGCACAACAGTGAAATGACGCCGTTGTCCAGGCGCCGCAGATGCTTCGGATCATGGACGCCGCGGCGTGCCCAGTTCAGGAATGGCCCCTCGATGTGAATGCCGAGTGCGCCGGGGCGGTGTGCATCGAGCGAAGCTTGCACGGCGGCGATTGCCTGCGCGATGGTATCGAGATCATCGCTGATCAAGGTCGGCAGGAAGCCGGTGGTGCCGTATTGGCGATGTGCAGCGCCGATCGCGCGGATCGACTCGGGGCTGGGATCATCGTTGAACAGCACGCCGCCGCCGCCGTTGACTTGTACATCGATGAAACCGGGCAGCAAGAGCTGTCCTTCAAGATCGACGCTCGCGGCGTCGCGACAGCGCAGCTCCGCCGCAGGGACGACGGCCTCGATGCGGCCGTCGGCGAGCAGCACACTCTGGCCGTTCACGATTCGCTCGCCGGCCAGGATCCGGCCGTTCACCAGTGCCGTGCGCACTACACGGTCTCCGTGATCTTGTGCAAGTGCGGCGGTCGATCAGGATCGAGGCCGCGCCTCACGCTCAGCGAGGCAATCATGCGATAGGCGCTTTGCACCAACAGGATCGGCGCCAGTTCCGCCGAAACTTCGATCGCCGGCAATAAAATCGAGCCCGCCGCATTGCCGCCCGCAAGCAGCACCGGAACGCCGCGTCGGCCAAGTTCGATCGCGAGCGCCTCGATTCCCGGGCGTGTGCCGTCCGGCTGCGCCAGCAGCAGGGCCGGGAAGCCCTTGCGCAGAAGCGTGTACGGCCCGTGTCGAAGTTCGGCGCTGCTGAACGCCTCCGCGTGGATGCCGCAGGTCTCCTTGCATTTGAGGGCCACTTCCTGAGCGGCGCCAAGCCCCAGCCCCCGGCCCACCACATAGAGATTCTCAGCCGACGCAAGTTCAGGCAGCGCGTCCGACCAGTCGAGGGCCCAGCTGCGGTCCATGAGGTCAGGCAATTGCGCCAACTCGGAATCGAGTTTGGCGTCTTGAGTCCAAGCCGCGACCAGCCGGGCGATCGCGGCCAGCGATGCGAGGTAGGATTTTGTCGCCGCGACACTCCTCTCAGGTCCCGCGTTCAACTCGATCGCGAAATCCGCCGCGGCCATCAACGGCGAATCGGCGCTGTTGCAGAGGGCCAAGACCGTTGCCCCGGAGGCTTTTGCTGAAGCGACCGATGCCAGCAAGTCGGGACTGCGTCCTGACTGAGAGATCGCCAAAACCAGGCAGCCGCGAACATCCTGCGTGATGCCGTAAATCGAACTCACGGAGGGTGCGGCCGAGGCGGTCAAGATCTGCGCATGAGTTTCGATCAGGTACTTCGCGTAGGTTGCCGCATGGTCGGAGCTGCCCCGTGCGCAAGTGATTACCGCGCGGGGATTGAGCCTGCGCAATTTTGCGCCGAGGGCCTGCATCGCTCCGGCATCATATTGCTGTTGCGCGCGCACCGCGTTGGAGGCATCGGCCGCTTCCGCAAACATGAGCGTCCGCTCCGCCGAACGCGAACGCTCTCCGATCATGTGCTTAGCTCAGCGACGAAATCGTAGGTATCGCCGCGGTAGTACGACTGCGAGAACTCGATTGCGCGCCCGTCGGGCAGCGATCCCAATCGTTCCACCAAGAGGCCTGCATCGCCTGCCTTGGCCTTCAGCAGTTCCGCCTGGTCGGATGTGATGAGCACCGCGCGCAAGCGCTGCAACGCGCGCACCGGTCGGTGTCCGGCACGCTCCAGGGCCTCGTACAGGGATGCATCCACCGCCTCAAGGGACGGCAGTGCGCTGGCGACGATGGTGGCGTACTCCAATGCCATGGGCGCATCGTCGGCATAGCGAATTCGGTTGAAGCGAAACACCGGTGTCCCCGGGCTCAGGCGCAACGCCAGCGCTTCCTCGGGAGTCACGGTGCCTGCCGCCCGCTTCAGCCACACGCTGCGCGGCGTGCGCCCGCGCGCGCGCATGTCCTCGGAGAAGGACGTGAGCATGGCGAAGTTTTTGTCGACGCGCGCCGAGACGAAGTTTCCCGCGCCTTGGCGCCTCACCAGAAGACCGTCGGCGACCAAGCCATCCAGCGCTTTGCGGACCGTGATGCGCGACACCGCGAAGTCCGTCGCGAGATCGCGTTCCGAGGGCAGCGCATCGTCTGGACCCAAGACCCGGCT
Source organism: uncultured Gammaproteobacteria bacterium (assembly GCA_963731465.1). Classification (GTDB taxonomy): domain Bacteria; phylum Pseudomonadota; class Gammaproteobacteria; order Steroidobacterales; family Steroidobacteraceae; genus Bog-1198. Next base: position 499,262 of record CAVSVK010000008.1, on the reverse strand, counting down.
GTCGATGGCCCTGCGCAGTACCCGTTGCAACTCCTGATAGAGCGGCAAATTGCCCTGACCATCCAAGGGGCCAATGGTTTTAGCGAGCGAGGTCATGGGGCCTTGAGGCACGTCCGTTGCTGGTTTAGTCATGAAATAATACCAAACAAATACCACTATGAGAACAACAACAGTTGCTATTATTTAGTAATTTATTGATATACAACATAATTTAGTGAAAACGAGTGTCTTTATTACACGGCACTAGCGAAATTGGATAATTGGTATTATATTGGGTTCTAATTGGTGTGGCATGCAAAGGGCAACCACGCGTCGGATGCGGCGGACTCTTACACAAAATTGGTGACAGGACAGGGGGCATCGATATGAATCGGACAGGGGATATCTATATGAATCGGATCGCACTAGCGGTCAAGTCGGCACTGGGAATCGCATTGCTCGTGCCGCCCGCGTTCGCAGTGGACGCAGGGCCGCCCGATGACAACGCGCTCCAGGAAATCGTCGTCACCGGCATCCGCAAATCCGTGGACGAATCGCTCGCTGCGAAGCGCGCGTCCGATGAAATTACCGAGGTCGTGACCGCGGAGGACATCGGCAAAATGCCGGACAAGAATGTCGCCGACTCGTTGTCGCGTTTGCCCGGCATTACCACCAGTTCGATGGGTGCGAGCGAGGGCGGCTTCGATGAAAATGACCGTGTCAGCATGCGCGGCACGAATCCAAGTCTGACGCAGACACTGATCAATGGCCACAACATCGCCTCGGGCGACTGGTTCGTGCTCGATCAAACCGGAACCGTGGGTCGCAGCGTCAGCTACACCCTGCTGCCATCCGAAATCGTCAGCAAGGTCGTGGTGCAGAAGAGTTCGAGCGCCTCGCTGGTTGAAGGCGGAGTCGCCGGTTCGGTTGACATCGTCACGCGCAAGCCATTGGATTTCTCGCAGCAGTTCACCCTGCAAGCCTCTGCCGGCGCCGTGTATGCCACCTTGCCGTCCAAGGCCGACGGACAATATAGCGCGCTCGCGGACTGGAAGAACGATGCGAACAATTTCGGCGTCATGTTGCAGCTGTTCTCGGAAAGCCGCCACCTGCGCCGCGATGGCAACGAGGTGTTGGGCTACGATACCATTGCGCCGGGCAGTCGCCATCGCGACGGCGCACCCGGACCTCATCCGGCGTGCAATATCCAACCGACATCGGCGCGGCACTCTTCGAACAAAAGCGCGAACGAAACGGCGGCTTGCTGGACATCGAGTTCAAGCCGAACGACGCGCTGACACTGGATTTATCGGGGTTCTCATCGCGGCTGCTGGCGAGCAACTACAACCGCAATTACTTGTTGTGGTCGACCCATTTCGTGGCTTCGGGCGGAGGGCAGGCACCGAATCCCGGCTACGTCGTGCAGGACAATACGTTGACGTCCGCAACGTTCGCGCCCGTGGCCGGCACCGCTTACGGCGTTTACGACCAGATTTCGCGGCCGGACGAATCGGCAACCGCAAATTTCGTCAACTTCGATGCCAACTGGGATGCAACCGACCGCCTGAGCTTCCTCGGCCAGGTTGGCTACTCCTGGGGAGACGGCAAGACTCCGGAGCAGGACGTTTCGGAGACCAATCCCGGCATTGGTTCAGGCGCGGGCTACGCTCTGAATGGCATTGGCTCAGGTCCGAGCTTTAATCTCGGCGCGACCAACAACACGACGCCCACACCGGGCGGCGTGCCGGTCGCGTTCGGCTGGATATTCGGCGATCAGAACATCGATGTGAAGGACCGCGAGGAATGGGCCAAGATTGACGGCGCTTACAAGATCGACGATGGAGCCTGGCAGGATCTGAAGTTCGGCGTGCGCTACGAGCGCCACGGCCGCACCTCTGCCGACGTGATTGGCCAGGGTCCCACGGCCGCGGGCCAGAGCACCGCAGCGTACCCCACGACCTTCTCCAACTATCCGTCGAACTTACACCAATTTCGGCGGCAGCATGCCCACCGACGTCTGGTTCTGGACGCCGGCGCAACTTGCCGCCTATGACAGTCCGACCAATGTGAATCGCAATCCGACGACGCGCATCGATTGGAATTCCATGTTCGAGGTGCATGAGTTCGACACCGCGGGCTTCGTGCAGGCCGACTTCAAGGGCAGCAACTGGGCCGGCAACGTCGGTGTTCGCTTCGTGCACACCGTGGAAAATGTGTTGACCTACACCGCGGTCAGCGCCCTGACTCCCGGCTCGCAGTATTGATTTTGGCCAGTACATCGGGGTTCCCACCTCGCATGACTACAACGATGTCCTGCCGAGCGCGAACCTAAAAATAGACCTGGCGCCCGACTTGATCGCCCGATTCGCCGTCGCGGAGACCATGACTCGCGCCGACTACTCCGCGCTCGGAGGTTTTACCAGCCTGGCACCCCGCCGGGGCGGTCGGCGAAGTCGGCAGCGGATCCGGCGGCAATCCGGACTTGAAGCCGATTCGTTCCACCAATTTAGACGCAGGCCTGGAATGGTATTTCGCGCGTCATTCGCTGCTGTCGGCGACATTGTTCTACATGGATTTGCGCAACTATGTCAGCTACGGCACGGTGAACAAGAGCTATTTCACCTATAGCACCGCCTTCCCGGCTGGTGCGCTGCTGCCGTACCTGCTGACCGTGCCGGTCAACGCGAAGGGCCGGGTCGAGGGCGGCGAATTCGCCTATCAGCAGGCATTCACCGACAACTTGGGCATCATCACCAATTACACTTATGCGGATGGCAAGCAGACCTCGGACATCACCATCAATGGCGATGATCGATTGGTGGGCACCTCGAAGAACACCTACAACGTCACGGGCTACTTCGAGAACGCGCACTTCAGCGCGCGACTCGCCTACACCTATCGGTCGGCGTTCTACAGCGGTCTGGACCGCAATACGGCCTTTACGCAGGGCAATACCGGCGATCTTTCCGCGTCACTGGCCTACACCATCAACCAGAACTTCTCGATTACTTTGGATGGGAACAATCTGAACAATCCGACCCTAAAGTACTATGCGTTGAACCAGGAGCAACCGCGAGCCTTCTATAAGAATGGTACGCAGTACTACTTGACCGCCCGCTTCAAGATGTAGAGCGTTAGGACCGGCTGTCGCTCGCGGCGATGGGGTAGAGTGTCAAGTCGTGCGGCAGGGTTCGAGGACGATGCAACGAACGAGGGCAGCGATGAGAATCGCTGCCCTTGCCTTATGCGCGCTGCCGGTGGCGGCGGGAGCGGTGGGTGTGATACCTGCAACCTGCCATTGTCGAGCCCGGCAGCGGATCGTTCACGGTGAGCCCGGCGACCCGCATCCAAGCGGTGGGCGATACTGCCGGAGCGTTGCAGGGCGCCCGCTACTTGAGCGCGCTTTGGAAGCGATCCAACCGATCTGAGCTTACCGGTTGACGCGCAGGGCAGACCGCCGACGGCCGCCTCGCTCATCGTATTTCGATACGAGCCCGGCTTCGCCGCGGAAGGCTACAAGCTCGAGGTCTCCCCGCATCGCATTACCGTTTCTGCGATGACTGCTGCAGGCCTTTTTTATGGTGCAGTAACGCTGTGGCAGTTGTTGCCCGTCGGTTCAGGCGGCGGCGAGATCGCCGCGCAAACCATCACCGATGAGCCGCGTTATTCCTGGCGTGGGCTGATGCTCGACTCATCGCGGCATTTTCAATCGCCGGCCTTTGTGCGCTCCATGATCGACTGGATGGCCTGGCACAAGCTCAACGTGCTGCACTGGCATCTGACCGATGACCAGGGCTGGCGCCTGGAGATCCGCAAGTACCCCAAGCTCACGTCAGTGGGGGCGTGGAGAATCCCGGCGTCGGTTCCCGGCGGCCCAAGCCTCAAACCGTACGGCGGCTTCTACACCCAGCAACAGGTGCGTGACATTGTCGCCTTCGCGGCAACCCGGCACGTGCAGATCGTTCCGGAAATCGACATGCCCGGCCATGCGCAGGCGGCGCTTGCGGCCTATCCTGAGCTCGGCGCCATCGACAGCCACCCTTCCTTGCCGGTGTCGGCCAAATGGGGCGTGCATTCACATCTGTTCAATTTGGAACCCGGCACTTTCGAGTTTTTGCAAAACGTGCTCGATGAGGTGCTGCAACTCTTCCCGTCGCGCTACATCCACATCGGCGGCGACGAAGCCGTCAAGGACGAATGGAACGCCTCGGCCGCCGTGCAGGCGCGGGCGCGGCAATTGGGCATCAACGACGCCAACGCGCTGCAAAGCTATTTCACCCAGAAAATCAGCGCCTATCTCTCGAGCAAGGGTCGGCGCGCGGTGGGCTGGGATGAAATCATGCAGCCTGGGTTGGCGGCCGACGCCGTGGTGATGTCGTGGCATGGCGCATCCGTCGCTCATGCGGCTGCGATCAGGGGCAACGATGCGGTGCTGGCGCCGGATCCGCGGCTGTATTTCGATCATCGGCAGAGTTCCCTGGCGACCGAGCCGCCGGGCCGCATCGCAATTCTTTCCTTAAAGGACGTGTACGACTTCGAGCCGCATGATTCGGCGCTCTCGGACGCGCAGCAACGCCACATTCTCGGGCTCCAAGGCGAACTGTGGACCGAGCACATGCAGACCGAACAGCGCGTTGATTGGATGGCACTGCCGCGTGCGGCGGCGTTGGCGGAAGTGGGCTGGTCCCCGCGGCAAAGAAGCTGGCCGGATTTCCTGAAGAGATTGCCGGCGATGTTTGCCCGCTACCGCGCTTTTGGCATCAACTATGCCGACAGCGTGTTCGGCATCGAACCGCGGTACGCGCTCGAGGGCGGCGCCATTCGCGTGACACTGTCGAATCTGCCCGATCTCATCGGCTCCGCAGCCGATGCCGGCATTCGCTATACGCTCAAAGGCGCAGATCCCGCGGCCGGATCACAGCGTTATTCGCAGCCCTTGCATCTTCCGCCCGGCACGCAAATACGCGCCGCCACCTTTTTGGGCGGTCAGCCGGTTTCCCGCGTTTTCACCGCGCACTTGAATTCGCATACGGCTGCGCGGCGCACGAGCCATCAGCTCGAACTGTGCAGCGACGGCGTCGGTCTGTTGCTCGAACCTGTCGCGGGTTCTGACCCGGATGCGCCATTTGCGGTCGATATCATGAATCCCTGCTGGATCTATCGCGGCGCGGATCTCACCCGAGGCCCGCGCTTCACGGCCGCCGTGGCGCAACTGCCGTTTAACTATGAACTGGGCGCAGATGCCGCGAAGATTCGTGTCGGGGACGCTCGCAGCCCGGAGGGCGAACTCGAGCTCCACATCGACGGCTGCGAGACGCCGCCGATCATCTTGCCGCTCGCGCCGGCCGCGATGCACGCGGGGGTCACGATCTTGCCGGCCCACCGATTGCCGATGCTCGCCGGCCGACACGACATTTGCCTGCGGTTTGCCCGTCCGCGCCTCGATCCCTTGTGGGCGCTCGATTGGGCCGAGATCGGGGAGTAGGGCGTGCAGAAGATCATCGCGCCGTTCGATGGCTGGTGCGCGCCGCTCGACGAGGTGCCTGACGAAGTCTTTGCGGGCCGCATGCTCGGCGATGGTCTCGCGATTGATCCGACCAGCGGCATTGTATTGGCGCCTTGCGGCGGGGAGATTGTGACGCTGCCGGATAGCGCGCACGCCGTCTCGATTCGCAGCCCGGATGGCTTGGAAGTGCTGATTCACATCGGCATCGATACGGTTCGGCTGGGCGGTAAGGGATTCGATGCGCGCGTCAAGCCGGGGGCGCAGGTGCGAGCCGGCGAGGAGCTCATTCGATTCGACCTGGACCTCGTGGCGCGCGGCGCGAAGAGTCTGATAACCCCCATCGTAGTAACTTCGGACGGCACGGTTGTAGCGAATCGTCGCGCCCCAGGCGCGGTCAGAGCCGGAGAGTTGCTGTTCCAGGTGGAGGGAGCAAGTCTTCGCACAGGCTCCGTGGCTGGGTCCGCGGACTTAGGCGCCCGAGCCGAACGCGTCATTGCGATCGCCCTGTTGCAGGGCTTGCATGCCCGGCCGGCGGCGTTGCTGGCACGGCGCGCCAAAGGCGTTGCCGCTTCGATCACACTTCGTGCGCACGGCCGCGCCACCGATGCGCGCAGCGTGGTCGGCATCATGGCGCTCGGCGTGCGCCATGGAGATGAGCTTTCGATTCAAGCCGAGGGCGCCGCGGCGCCGCAGGCAGTTGCTGAGATCCTTGCCGCACTCGAGGAAGCGCAGGGCATGGATTCGGCTCATGCCGCGGTGAGCGTTTCTGCGCCGCAGCCGGCGCAACGGGCTGCCCGTCCCGGCGAAATAACCGGCGTTTGCGCCGTGCCCGGCTTTGCGGTGGGGCGCGCAACGCGGATCGAACGACGCGAAATGGAAGTCGTTGAGCAGGGTAGCGGCCGTCTTCACGAACAAGCCGAATTGGAGCGGGCGCGAACAAATGTCAAACTGAGGCTGGAGCGCGTCCGCAATGCCGGCGGCACTGAGCGGCGCGAGATCATCGGAGCGCACCTTGAGTTTCTCGACGACCCCGGGTTGAAGCAAAGCGCGAACGAGCTCATCGCCCTAGGCAAAAGTGCCGGGTTTGCATGGCGCAGCGCCACGCGGCGCTCCATCGCTGCCCTCGAGTCTCTCGAGCGATGCGCGCCTGCGGGAACGTGCCGACGATCTGTTGGACGTCGAGGCCCACGTCTTGTTTGCGCTCGCCGGTGAGGCCAGGCCCATGCATCTACCGTTGCCGGAGCAAGCCATCCTGATTGCGGACGACCTGCTGCCGTCCGAATTGACGGCGCTTGACCGGCGGCGCCTGGTTGGGATCGCATTGAGCGGCGGCGGGACTACTTCCCACGTAGCCATTCTGGCCGCGGCCATGGAAATGCCGATGCTAATCGGTCTCGGGCCGGAGCTTCGAAAAGTGGTCGACGGCAAGACCATCATCGTCGATGCCGACAACGGCACACTGCATGAGGCGCCGGGCGACGTTGCCGTGGCGAAGGCACAGTCGATGGTGGCAGCCCGGCACGCCCGCAGCGCCGCGCTGCGCGCGGCTGCCGTTGCGGAATGCCGGTCGTTGGACGGCACGCGGATTGAGGTGTTCGCGAATTTGGGAAGCACCGCCGACGCGAGGGCCTCCGTCGAGAATGGCGCCGAGGGTTGCGGGTTGCTGCGGACCGAGTTTCTATTTATTGATCGGGCGACCGCGCCGACGGAAGCTGAGCAGCAGATGGCATATCAAAGTATCGCGGACGCCTTGGGCGGCCGGCCCCTGATATTGAGAATGATGGACGTAGGCGGGGATAAACCCTTGTTGTATCTGCCGCTGCCTCCTGAGCCGAACCCAGCGCTCGGAATGCGCGGAGTACGCACGGCGCTTTCGCATCCGGACCTGATGCGTGCCCAATTGCGCGCGGCGCTGCGCGTGACGCCATACGGCATCGTGCGCCTGTTGATCCCGATGGTGACCGACGTGTCTGAAATCATCGCTGTGCGCAAGGTTATTGAAGAACTCAGAGCAGAACTCAATCTGCAGGGGCAAATCTTGCTCGGCGCCATGATTGAAACGCCCGCGGCTGCGCTGACGGCGGCGACGTTGCTGCGTGAGGTCGATTTTCTGTCCGTCGGCAGCAATGATCTGACCCAATACACGCTCGCGATGGATCGCGGCCACACCGATCTCGCGCGCCGCACCGATGCATTGCATCCTGCGGTATTGCAGTTGATTGCGGCGGCGGCCGGCGCGGGCCAAGCCGCGGGGAAGCTCGTGGCCGTGTGCGGCGGGGTGGCGGCTGACCATACGGCGGTACCGATCTTGATGGGCCTCGGTATTCGTGAACTATCGGTGGTGCCGGCTGCGATTCCTGCGCTCAAAAGCCGAATCGGTTCCCTGCGCCTGGCTGATTGCGAGAAACTCGCGCAGAGCTGTCTTGATTTGGGCTCCGCCGCAGAGGTGCGAAGCAGGGTTGAGCGGCTGGCAGGCGGGATGGGAGAGTCCAAATGAATTTTCGTTTCACCGGATTCCAACAGCTCGGCCGGGCCTTGATGCTGCCCATTGCGGTGCTGCCCATCGCCGGTTTGCTGTTGCGTCTCGGACAGCCGGATCTGCTCAACTGGGTTGCCGTGGCGGCGGCCGGCAAGGCGGTATTTGATAACTTGGGGTTGCTGTTTGCCGTGGGCGTCGGGGTGGGACTGGCCCGCGAAAATCACGGCGCCGCGGGGCTCGCCGCCCTGGTTGGCTACGTGGTGACGATGCGCGCGGCGGAAACCCTGTTGCATGCGGCGCCCGGCTCGCTTACCAAGCCGAGCATCCCGGTCGGTTTGCTGTCCGGCATCATTGCCGGCGTGGCCTACAACCGCTACAGCAATATCAACTTGCCCAGTTATTTGAGTTTCTTCGGCGGCCGGCGCTTCATTCCGATTGTCAGCGGAGTCCTGGGACTGGTGCTGGGAATCATTCTCGGCTATGCGTGGCCCTTCATCGAGCACGGCATGGACTCGGCCAGTCACGCGATTTTGGGAGCCGGTTCGATCGGCCTGTTTGCCTATGGAGTACTGAACCGAATATTGATCGTGACCGGTCTGCATCACATCCTGAATAATTTTGCATGGTTCATCCTGGGCGACTACAACGGCGCTACCGGCGATTTGAATCGGTTTTTTGCAGGCGATCCGAGCGCCGGCGCCTTCATGTCGGGCTTCTTCCCGGTCATGATGTTCGGCTTGCCGGGTGCCTGTTTAGCGATGTATCACACCGCGCGCCCCGAGCGCCGCGCCGGCGTGGCAGGTCTCCTGCTGTCACTGGCGTTGACTTCCTTTCTCACCGGCGTCACCGAGCCGGTGGAATTCACCTTCATGTTCCTTGCGCCGGTGCTGTACGCCCTGCATGCAGTCGCCACCGGCCTGGCGATGGTGTTGATGCATGCGTTCGGCGTGCACCTCGGCTTTAGCTTCTCGGCAGGACTTTTTGACTATGTGCTCAATTTCACGCACGCGCAGCGGCCGCTGCTGTTGATCCCGATCGGCGTCGCTTACTTCCTGTTGTACTACGTCGTGTTTCGCGTCTGCATCGTGCGCTTGAATCTCTCGACACCCGGCCGCGAGGCCGATGACAAGCTCGCCCAGACCAGCGCTCCCGCGAGCGTCGGCAACCGGGGCAGTGCCTTTGTTCATTCCCTCGGCGGCGCCGGCAATTTGACCGAGGTCGCGGCATGCACCACCCGCCTGCGATTGAGCCTCCTCGACAACCGAGCCATTGACGAATCCGCACTGAAGCGGCTGGGCTCTCGAGGACTGCTGCGCTCCGGCGTCACCGGCCTGCAGGTCGTCCTGGGTCCCATTGCAGACCAAGTCGCCGGCGAGATCCGCGACGCGATGCGCGTGGATACCTCGCGCGTTGAAACGTCGCGAGTGGATGCCGCGCGACCCAATGACTCGCGGCAGGAGGCCGCGCCGCCGGCCGACCCAGCCACCCTGTTGGCGGCGCTTGGCGGGCGGCTCAATGTGCGGGACATTGAATGCCATGCCGGGCGCATGCTGATGCGCATCACGGATGTCAGGATCGTCGATGAGGCTGCGCTGCGAATGCTCGGCATTCGGGGTGTCGCGCATCCCAACGCCGGGTCAGTGCAGTTGCTCATATCTGGGTCCGCCGAGGTCTGGGCGCAGCCCTTGCGCCGATTGCTGAATTGACGGCGAGGCGCACATGAGCGATACCGCGACTGTCTACAATCGCACGCCGGAGGAGTCCCAACGCCGCCAATCGCGTCAATCGGCCTTGCCGGCGATGCTGCGACGAATCCTCATCGTCGGCGGCGGAACGGCCGGTTGGATGACGGCACTGACGTTGGCGCGTTCGCTCACAGAGCAAGGCGTCGAGATTACCTTGGTGGAATCGCCCACGGTGGGCGCCATCGGAGTGGGCGAAGGGTCGACGCCCTGGCTGCGGGGATTCTTCGACAGCTTGAACATCGAGGAGGCGGAGTGGATGCCCGAATGCCACGCCACCTATAAGTGCGGCATCACCTTTGATGGTTGGTCGACCAAACCAGGTCATGCCAGCTACTTTCATTCCTTTGCCTCGATGCTCGACAACCTTACGATGACGCAGTTCGTGCAGAACGCCGATGCCAGAGTTCGCGGCGCCGACGTTTGCGCGGATCCGGATCGGTTTTTCATCGCCGCCCGTCTCGCGCGGAAACATCGCGCGCCAAAGCCAGCGGAGCATTTTCCATTCGACATTTGGCACGGATATCATTTCGATGCCGTGCTGTTGGGCCAGTTCCTGCACAAAAAGGCCCTGCAGCGCGGCGTTCGTCATCAGACCGCGCACGTGACGCACGCAAACTTGGATGAACATGGCGCCATTGCATCGGTGAGCACCCGGGAGGGAGCGACCATCGGCGCCGATTTGTTCATTGACTGCAGCGGATTTGCGGGGCTGCTCATCAATCAGGCCTTGAAGACGCCGTATGTCAGTTTCTCGGAAAATCTGTTCAACGATGCCGCCGTTGCCATGCCGTCCCCCATTGGCGAGACGATTCCGTCTGAGACCGTGTCCACCGCCATGAAACACGGCTGGGCGTGGAAGATTCCGCTCACCCAGCGCGTCGGCAACGGCTATGTTTACAGCTCGCAGTTTTGCTCCGCCGACGCAGCGGAAACGGAATTGCGCGAACGCCTCGGGTTGCTCGATTCAGACACCCCGGCACGGCACCTAAAAATGAAAATAGGGCGGGTGACCAAACACTGGAATAAAAACTGCCTCGCAGTGGGACTGTCCCAAGGGTTTATTGAACCTTTGGAGGCGACCGCCTTGCTGTTCATTCAACAGACCGCGGCCGTGTTCGTTGATTTTCTCGAGCAGGGAGACTTGAGCGAAGCGGCCCAAGCGCGCTTCAACACCCAGGTCAATGAACATTTCGAAGGCACGCGCGACTACATTGTGACCCACTACAAGACCAACAGCCGCATCGACACCGAATATTGGCGGGCCAATGCCGCGAATCGAAATCTATCGGAACCGCTCAAGCAGTTGCTCAATTTGTGGATGTCGGGCAATGGCATCGCGCCCGCGGTGCGCAAGCAGACCTTGGGCCGCGGCTATCCGGTGTTCTCCTGGTATTCCATCATGTCGGGAATGGGCATTTTCCCGGATCTCAAAGATCTTCGGCCGCCGCGCAGCGAAGACAAGACCTTCGGAATCGCCGAGATCGACAACTTGCTCGAGCGCAGCGCGGCGAACTATAAAGACCATCGCGAAGTATTGAGCGCCATCCCGCCGCGCCGCAACGGCCAAACTCTGCAGGTCTACTTCTGGTGAAGGAGTATTCGGGCCTGAGCGTCGAGGAGATCCGGCACGACGTGCTGCCGGACAAGCACCCGGCGCTATTGCGGGGATTGGTGCGCGACTGGCGCGCGGTGCGCGAGTCCTTGAATTCACCCGCCGCCCTGGTGCGCTATCTCAAGCAGCTCGACAGCGGCGCGCCCGTGGATGCGCTGATGACGCCGCCCGAGGCCGACGGTCAAATCGCCTACAACGCAGCGATGAACGGTTTTAATTTCCACCGCAATCGCCTGCCTTTATCGGAGGTTGCCGCGCAGGTGCTGCGGTACGCGCAATTTCCCAATCCTCCCGCGGTTGCGGCGCAAAGTGCGCTGATTCGCGATTGCCTGCCGGCATTCGCCCGGGAGAATGCGCTGACCTTATTCGATCAAACCGTGCTGCCGCGCATCTGGCTGGGCAATCGCATCACGACGCCCGCGCATGTGGATGAATGGAACAATGTCGCCTGCGTGGTGGCGGGCCGTCGGCGCTTCACCCTGTTTCCGCCGGAGCAGGTGGCGAATCTCTACATCGGGCCGCTGGACTTTGCACCCACCGGGGCGGCAATGAGCATGGTGTCGCTGCGCGATCCGGATTTTGAACGCCATCCCAGATTTCGCGACGCGCTGGCGGCCGCCCAAGTAGGCCTGCTGGAAGCGGGCGATGCCATATTTATTCCGCCGCTCTGGTGGCATCACGTGGAATCGCTCGAGCCCTTCAATGTGCTGGTCAACTATTGGTGGCACGATCCGCTGGGGGCCAATTCAAACGCCGATTCGGCCTTCGATGCGCTTCTGCACGGCATCTTGAGCATTCGAGGGCTGCCGGACGAATCGCGGCGCGCTTGGCGGGCTTTCTTCGAGCAATATGTGTTCGGCGCGCACGCCGCTTCAATCGAGCATATTCCGCCGGAGCGGCGCGGCATTCTCAGTGATTTGTCGCCGGAGCAGGTCAACGCGCTGCGCGCGCATTTGGCGAAAAAGCTGACTCGCTAGCCGCGCGAAGCGCGATTGGCCGCGAAAAAGGAGGCGGCCCCTTACGCGAGGCCGACTCCCAGCCGGATGCGAAACTAGGCCGCGGGGCTGCCTTCGACCTGTATTTGCAGCTTGACGTCCATCTTAAAGCCGTACTTCTCGCCATAGTTCACGCCGAAATCGGCGCGATTGATGGTCCCGGTGGCGTCCGCGCCGCAAACTTCCTTCTTGCTCGCTGGATTTTGCATGCACTTGAAGGAATCGATTTTGAGGGTGACCGGCTTGGTCACGCCGTGCATGGTCAGTGTCCCATCGGCCTCGGTGGGAATCGCGCCCTCAAACTTGGTCAGCTTTCCGGTAAAGGTTGCCGTGGGATATTTCGCCGCATCGAAAATCTCGGCGGACTTGGCGTGGGCATCGAGCTTGGGCATGCCGAAGTTGATGGAGTTCATATCCACCGTCACTTCGATGGAACCGGACTTGGCTTCCTTGTCGTAGACCACCTTGCCGGAGGTGGAATCGAATTTCCCGCGCCAGACCGAGAGTCCGCCAAAATGGTCGGCGGCGAAACTCGGATAGGTGTGGTTCGGATCGAGATTGTAGGTGACCGGCGCTGCGTAGGCGCTCGCGCCGAGCAGGGCAGCCAGTGACGCCAAAACAATACGGTTCATTGAAGGCTCCTTAAGACGTGCGGGTATAATTTCGGACTGCCGTGCGGCATCCGGGACGCAAATCATAGCCGAAAGCAACGGGCTTTCCCGGGCTTATCTCCTGTTGGGTTTTATCTAGGGGTTTATCCATGGACTTATTCGAAGCGATCGCATCGCGCTCCACTGCCAAATCGCTGACCGGGCCTGGGCCGACGGCCGAACAACTCGCCCGTCTTCTGGAGGCTGCCGGCCATGCGCCGGACCACGGACGGCTCAAACCCTGGCGCTTCGTCGCCGTCAACGGTGCCGAGCGGGAAACCTTCGCCAATGCCGTCGCACAGTCACGGCGCGATCAAAACCCAGGCTTTACCGATGAACAGATGGAGCTTGAACGCGAGAAAATCCGGCGCTCGCCGAGCATACTGGTGGCGGCCTGCATCGTCAGAAGAGACATCCCCAAGGTGCCGGAAATTGAACAGGTGATTGCCTCGGGCGCCGCGGTCGAGAACTTGTTGCTGGCGGCAACCGAATTGGGAATCGGCGCGATGTGGAAGACCGGCCCCGCCGCATACAGCGCCAGGGTCAAGGCGGCTGTGGGCCTTGCGGCGGATGACCACATAGTGGCCATACTGCATCTGGGCACGGCGGTCAAATGAGATGCGGTCGCAAGGACGCGGTCTTCACCAGCGCCCATACGGGCTTGCCCGGCGCGAGACCCAATTCGCGCGTCGCGGCCTTGGTGACTCGCGCCATGATGAGAATGCCGCCGATATCGATCGCGATCAGATCCGAGTCGTCCACGTCATTTCCAATGCTGGTTATCACGCCCGCCAGGCAGTTGCGAACGCTTAAGTGCCGGGGCGGTTCCGTCGCGACAATGAGATCTCGCGCCAGCAATTGCACCCGCATCCTCGTGCCTGAGGGCGCCGACCCGTATTGAATCTTGAGTTCCCCCTGGCCCACTTGCACGCGCGTCAAGCCGCTGGATGGATCCTTGCCCAACACCGTGCCATCGACGATGGCGCCGACGGCATCGGCCCCGATGATGGCGCGGACCCGCGGGTGCAAACTCATTTCGCCCAAGTTTCCCTGCGCAATGGTCTGGCCTGCTTCCATGAGCACAAGATGGGTCGCCAATCGCAACACCTCGTCGAAATTGTGGCTGACATACACCATCGGGATGGCCAATTGGTCGCGCAAAGTTTCCAGATAAGGCAGCACTTCTTCGCGGCGTGACGCATCGAGCGAGGCCAGCGGCTCATCCAGCAGCAACAGACTGGGCTGGGACAACAGCGCCCGGCCAATGCCGACGCGCTGACGCTCGCCGCCCGACAGTTCATGGGTGCGACGGCTCAGCAGCGGCTTGAGGTCCAAAAGCTCGACCACCCGGTCCATGCCGATAAACGCCGCAATGGCGGCACGCTTGAGTGCGAAGCGCAGGTTCGCCTCGACTCTCATGTGAGGAAACAGGCGCGCGTCTTGAAATACATATCCGATGCGCCGCCTTTCCGCAGGCACATTGAGCCCTAAGCCGGTGTCGAGCAGAACCGTGTCATCGAGCGCAACGCGGCCTGAGTCCGCAGGCAGCAAGCCTGCAATCACATTGACCAGTGTGGTCTTGCCGCAGCCTGAACGCCCGAACAAGGCGACGACCCCGGGAGTGGGCAGATCGAAATTCGCGTCCAGCAAAAATGTGCCGCGAAGTTTTTTGGCAGCGACGTTCAGCATCAGCGGCCCAACATCCGCCGCACGCGCCGTGCGAGCCACTCCGACAACAGCAGCCCGCCAAGTCCGAGCGCACAGGAAAGAATTGCCAGGCGCGCAGCTTCGCTGTTGCCGCCCGGAGTTTGCAGCGCGCTGTACAAGGCCAGCGGCAGAGTGCGCGTCTCGCCGGGAATATTCGACACGAAGGTGATGACGGCTCCGAATTCGCCGAGCGCGGCCGAGAAGGCGGTGACGGCGCCTGCCAATACTCCGGGCAACATCAGCGGTAGCGTGATGCTGAAGAAGCGATCGAGGGCACCGGCGCCAAGCGTGCGTGCGGCATCCTCCAGTCCGCGATCGACATTCTCCAATGAGATGCGCATGGCGCGCACCATCAGCGGGAAGGACATGACCGCGGTCGCCAGCGCAGCGCCGTTGCGGGTAAATATGAGTTCGATGCCGAAAACCCGCTCGAGCCAGCCGCCGATTGGGCCCCGAGCGCCGAATAGCAGCAGCAAAAGATAGCCCACCACCACCGGCGGCAGCACCAGCGGCAAATGCACGAATGCATCGAGCATGGTGCGGCCGAGGAATCGCTTTCGGGTCAGCACCCAGGCCAAAGCGAGCGCCACGGGCAGACTCAGCAGCACGCTGCGGGTCGCAACGTTCAGGCTCAGGGTCAGCGCTTCGCTCTCATTGGCACTCAGCCAAATCATTGTCAGCTCTCGGTTCTGGGCTTCATGCGGCTGGCAGTATACTGTGCGCTCGCCTGAGCTTTAGGATCCGATTAATGCCTTATTTTCACGCGGTGGCGCCCGCCGGCGCGTCTCAAGACACCTCGACGGCGAGCCGTATCGGCGTTCTGCTGGTCAATCTGGGTACGCCGGATGCGCCCACGTATTTCGCCGTGCAGCGCTATTTGCGCGAATTCTTGAGCGACCGGCGCGTCATCGATAGATCCCGGTTGATCTGGCTGCCGCTCCTCTACGGTGTGGTGCTGCCGTTGCGGCCGCTGCGCACAGCGCGCAACTATCGCAAGATTTGGATGAGCGAGGGTTCGCCCCTGGCGGTGTATTCGAAGCGGCTCGCGGCCAAGGTCGCCGCATTGTTGCAGGCGACATTCAAGGATGGGGTTCATCTGGAATTGGCGATGACCTATGGCCGTCCCAACATCGCACGCGCGATTCAATCCTTTGCGGCGCTGGGCATCGATAAGCTGTTGGTGCTGCCGCTGTATCCGCAGTATTGCTCCTCGACTACGGGATCGGTGGTTGACGGCACCAACCGCGCTCTCAAGCGCTGGCGGTCGTTGCCGGACGTGCGCTTCATTAACGACTATCACGACGACAGCGGCTACATCGACGCACTGAGCCGCAAAATACGCCGGCATTGGGATGCGCAAGGCGGGAGCTCGCACTTGCTGTTCTCTTATCACGGCATTCCGGTCTCGTACGTGAAGAAGGGCGATCCCTACCAGCGTCAGACCGAAGCAACCACCCGCCTCGTGGCGGCTCGCCTGGGATTGAGCGAGTCCGAGTGGTCGCATTGCTACCAATCGCGATTCGGCCGAGTGGCATGGCTGCAACCCTACACGCTCGATAAGATCAAGGAGCTGGCGGATCGGGGCATCCGCGATCTCACTGTGGCGTCGCCGTCCTTTGCGGTGGATTGTTTGGAAACGCTCGAGGAGGTCGCATTGGAATACCGCGACCGATTTCTCGCGTGGGGCGGTAAGCGGTTGATGCTGGTCGCCGGACTGAACGATGATGATGAGCACGCGCAAGCCCTGACTGCCATCATCAAGAATCGGCTCATTGGTTGGGATCAGTCCTGATTCCAGGCGCGCGCCAGAATTGCGGCGCTGTCGAGCTGAACGGTGCCGGCGCCGAACACGGCGCCCCAACCGGGATCTCCCAGGCGGGTGGCGCAAAAGCCTTCCGCAACGGCACGCGCGCCACGGTTGGCCGCGCCCGCGAGCAATATTTTAGCCTGCATCAGCGTGACGAAGGACTGCGCGAAGCGCCGCGCATGCGCCTCGGTCGATTCGCCGGCACCAAGGCCGGCGGCGAAGCGTTCGAAAGCTGCATCGAAGTGCCGGTCCTGGCCGCGAGCATCCGATAACTCCTGCAGCACGGCTTCGCACGTCGCCTGCGATTTTCCAAAAGCGCGCAGCACGTCCAGGCACATGATGTTGCCGGATCCCTCCCAGATGGAATTCACGGGCATCTCGCGCGCCATTCGCGCCAACGGCAATTCCTCGGTGTAGCCGTTGCCGCCCAACACTTCCATGGCTTCGGCCGCCAGCTCGCAACCGCGTTTGCACACCCAGAATTTGGCGGCTGAGGTGAGGACGCGGCGCAGCGCGACTTCGCCGGGGCTGTCGCTGTCGAATGCCCGCGCCAGGCGCAGACTCAGCGCGCAGGCGGCTTCCGATTCCAGCGCCATATCCACGAGCACACTGCGCATCAAGGGTTGCTCAATCAGCAATGATCCGAACGCCTCGCGGTGATGCGCGTGGTGCAAGGCCTGAACGACGGCCTGGCGCATCATGCCGGCGCTTCCCGTGCAGCAATCGAGGCGCGTAAATGTGCCCATTTCGAGGATGGTCGGAACGCCGCGTCCTTCCTCGCCCAGGAGCGTCGCCCACGCATCCATGAACTCGACCTCGGAGGAGGCGTTGGAGCGATTGCCGAGTTTGTCCTTCAGGCGCTGAATATAAATGCCGTTCAGGCTTCCGTCGGGCAGGCGGCGGGGCATGAAGAAACAGGATAGGCCGCCGCTGCTTTGCGCCAGCACGAGATGCGCGTCGCATTGCGGCGCCGAAAAAAACCATTTATGCCCCGTGAGCCGGTAGGAGCCGTCGTCCGAACGCACCGCCCGAGTGGTGTTGGCGCGGACATCGGAACCGCCCTGCTTTTCCGTCATGCCCATGCCGATCAGGCCGCCGCGCTTTTTGTCGAACGGGATATCCCGTGAATCGTATTCACGCGTGAGCAGGCGCGGCACCCAGTCGCGCGCCAGCCGCGCATCGCGGCGCAGTGCTGCGATGGCTCCGTAGGTCATGGTAGTCGGGCACAGCGTTCCACTTTCGATCTGCGCCTGCATCAAATAGCCCGCCGCACGAGCTGCATGTGCCCCGGGCGCTGCCGCGCCCTGTGACCAGGGGCTGCTGTGGTAGCCGCGTGCCACGATGCCCCGCATGAGTGCATGCCATGAGGGATGAAATTCGATCGAATCGATGCGTTCGCCTCGCGCGTCGAAGTTATGAAGCACGGGTGGGAAGCGATTGGCCAGCCGGCCGTGCTCGAATAGGGTGCATGTGCCCAATTCGCCGCCCGCCAACTTAAGTTCAGGCGCCGCCCAAGCTGCACCCTCGCGCTGCACTGCTTCCTGCAGCGCCTGATCGCTCTCAAACAAGTTGTAGTCCGTCAGCGGCGGCGTCTGATTGAAAACAGTGTGTGTGCCGGAGCCGTGTTCCATGAATTCGATCTTGCGCCTAGCGCGCGAGCAGTGCTAGATTCCCCCGTAATGCATTTTTCCAGCAGCAAATTGCCTTCAACGCGTGACGCCCGGTTGTGCCCCGGTTCGCTCGCGCTGCTGCTGCTGCTGCGCCGCTAGGCGCCACTCACCCAAGCGCCACCGGTCGGCGCCTACAAGACCGGAAAATCCTCAAAAACGCCACGCGGTGGCGGCGATCCAGTCTCTTGAGCGGGAAGAAAATCCATGTTGCGCAATCCGTCCTCCAAGTATCGTAGCTTTGCCCCGATCGGTCTGACTGACCGGCGCTGGCCGAATTCCATCATCACGACAGCCCCCACCTGGTGCAGCGTGGATCTGCGCGACGGCAATCAGGCGCTGATCGAACCGATGGACTCAGGCAGAAAGCGCCGCATGTTCGACATGCTGGTGAAAATCGGCTTCAAGGAAATCGAGGTGGGATTTCCCGCCGCCTCGCAAACCGATTTCGATTTCGTCCGCGAGCTGATCGAACGGGAGCTGATTCCGGACGATGTCGTCATTCAAGTGCTGACTCAAGCGCGTCCCGAACTCATCGCCCGTACCTATGACTCGATGCGCGGCGCGCGTCGGGCCATCATGCACGTCTACAACTCCACATCGGTTGCGCAGCGCCGCGTGGTGTTTCGTACCGGCCGTGCTGGAATCATCGATATTGCAGTCCGCGGCGCCAGCGTCGTGCGGGAACATGCCTTGAAGCAATCCGACACGGATTGGAGCTTCGAATACAGTCCGGAGAGCTTCACGGGCACGGAAATGGATTTTGCCGTGGAGGTCTGCGATGCGGTAAATGCGGTCTGGGAGCCGACGCCGCAGCATAAGTCCATTCTCAATCTTCCGGCCACGGTCGAAATGGCGACGCCCAATATTTACGCCGACCAAATCGAATGGTTCTCTCGCAACATCAAGAATCGCGGTTGCAGCATTTTAAGCGTGCATCCGCATAACGACCGGGGTACGGCCGTCGCCGCGGCGGAATTTGCGGTGATGGCCGGCGCCGAGCGCGTCGAGGGCACATTGTTTGGCAACGGCGAACGGACCGGCAATGTGGACATCGTGACCTTAAGCCTCAACCTCTACTCCCAAGGCGTTGATCCTGGGTTGGATTTCTCCAATATCAATGAGGCCGCGCGCTGTGCCGAGGCCTGCAATCAGTTGCCGATCCACCCACGCCACCCCTATGTCGGCGACCTGGTCTTTACGGCCTTCTCAGGATCGCACCAGGACGCCATCAAGAAGGGCCTGGCGGCGAGAACCGAGGCCGACATCTGGGACGTTCCGTACCTTCCCATTGATCCGTCGGATCTGGGGCGATCCTACGACTCGATCATCCGGGTCAACAGTCAATCGGGAAAGGGCGGCGTTGCCTATCTCTTGGAAAGGGACTATCAGCTGGTCATGCCGCGCCGGCTGCAGATCGAATTCAGCCAAGTCGTGCAGGCTGCAGCAGATATCACGGGTAAGGAGCTGACTTCTCAGGAGATATGGGAGCTATTCAGCCGCGAATACTTCGCCGCTCGAATGCCTTATGTGTACCGAGCCCATCAGCTCAATGCGTCGACCGACGGCGCCGACCACGAGCGCCTGACACTGCAAATTGATAATTCCGGCTGCGCGGAGACGTGGTTGGGATGCGGCTCGGGGCCGATTGACGCCATGGTCGATGCGGTCGCCCTGCCTTTTGACGTGTTGTCCTATGAGGAGCATTCCCGCGGTAAGGGAAGCGGCGCACAGGCGGTCTCTTATATAGAGATCACCACGAGCTCGAGGCGGACTCTGTTTGGGGCCGGGACGCACCCTAATATCGTCAGCGCGTCCCTATTGGCCGTGGTGTCGGCGGTCAATCGGGCAATTGCGCTGGGGGCTCTGCCGGCACGCACCGACTTATCGCGCAGTAAGGATTTGAGGAGTGCAGTATAAGAGATTGATATGGAACGAGAAACTTCAAACCCTGGCATGACCTAAAACTGTGTGTCAGCTTTCCGGTCCAACATTCAGGTGATTCTTGCCGCAGTAGTTGAATGCCGGACAGAATCGGATATAGTGCGCAGCTTCACGAACTTGAGCGGATCGATGCTATTGATTTCAGGGGCTTTTCTTCAAAAATGAGCGAACGCGAAGACGAACATTTCGATATTGACGATGAGTTTCTCGGCGAAGCCGAGGAAGCACACGATTTCGATCCTCTCATCGAGCGCACCGAACGGCGCCCGAAAGTGGCCGCGGCGGGCAAACGCGGCAAGGCGGCGTGGAGCCGCGTGGAAGACGTCCTGGCCGAACGTCAGCTAGAGAAGGAACTGCGCGATATATTTGAGGACGATTAGATCGCCGCCATCTGACGCCGCGCGCGCCAGACCTCTCGGGACTTAAACTCACATGTCTTCCTCCTTGCCAGACAAAGCTGAAGAGTGGCTTGTGCTCAAATTCGGCGGCACGAGCGTCTCCGCTTCCGCCAATTGGCACAACATCGCGCAGGTGCTTAGGAAGCGCGCAGCCGAAGGCTTCCGCCCGGTAGTCGTTCATTCCGCCCTGTCGGGCATTACGGATCGGCTCGAGTCGCTGCTGCGGGCAGTCCTGAACGGCTCCCATGGTCCGGTTCTGGAGCACATTGAATTCGCTCACCGCAGTCTCGCCGAAAGTTTGGGAGTCAGCCCCAACGAGCGGTTCGAACAGTTCGTGCGCGAATTACGCGAGCTGAGCGGGACGTTGGCGGAGCGCCGCTCCATCGACGATGCCGCGCGTGCGCGGGTGCTGGCCATGGGTGAACTACTCGCGACCACGCTTGGCGCCGAGTTCTTGAATGCGCAGGGTATCGGCACGGTCTGGGTTGACGCGCGCAGCGTGCTGCATGCCGATGATCGCCTCAACGCAACACGCAAGGCCAGCCTCCTGTCAGCGACCTGCGATTTTTCGCCGGATGCGAAACTTCAGGCGGCGTGGCGCTCACTCGATAAAGTGGTGCTGACGCAAGGCTTCATTGCCGCCAATGCGGACCGGCAAACGGTGTTGCTGGGGCGTGGCGGCTCTGACACGTCGGCCGCTTATTTCGCAGCCAAGCTGGGCGCGGCGCGTCTCGAGATCTGGACCGATGTGCCCGGCCTGTTCAGCGCCAATCCGCGCGCGGTGCCGACGGCGCGGTTGCTGCGCGAGCTTCACTACGATGAAGCGCAGGAAATTGCGAGCAATGGCGCCAAGGTGCTGCATCCGCGCTGTGTCCTGCCGGTGCGGCAGTACAAAATTCCTTTGCATGTATACGCCACGCAGGCGCCGGGCTTGGAGGGGACGGTGGTGAGCGCCAATGTGGCCGACACGGCGGCGCAGGTCAAAGCCATTGCCATCAAGAAGGGAATCACGCTGGTTTCGATGGAGAGCCCCGGCATGTGGCATCAAGTCGGGTTTCTGGCCGACGCTTTCCAGGTCTTCAAGCAGCACGGCCTGTCGGTCGATTTGGTGTCGACATCGGAAACCAATGTCACCGTGTCGCTGGATCCCAGCGCCAATACCCTGGATGGCGCCGCGCTCGAGGGACTGACGAGGGCATTGGGCGAGCTTTGCCGCGTCGAAATCCTGGGTCCGTGCGCCTCCTTGAGTTTGTTGGGGCAGAATATTCGCGGCATCCTGCATGAATTGGGCTCGGCATTCGAATTGTTCCAGGATCAGAAAATCTATCTGGTGACGCAGGCCGCCAATGATTTGAATTTCACTTTTGTCATCGATGAGGCGCAGGGCGACCGGCTGGTGCACCAGCTCCATGAGCGGCTCATCCAGAGCATCGGTTCGGACAAGGTGCTGGGGCCCACGTGGGCTCAACTTTTCGGCGACAAGGACGCGCATGCCGGGCGGAGCTTGAATTGGTGGGAGCGGCCGCAGAAGCGCCGCGCGCTGCTCGATATTGCGGCGCGTGAGTCCGCCGCCTTTGTGTATGACATGGAGACTCTGGACGCTGCGATTGCCGCGGTACTTCGCGTGCGCCCGGTCAAGCGCTGGGCCTATGCCATGAAGGCGAACTGGCATCCGGAGATCCTTGGCAGGATTTACGCCGCGGGACTCACGCTGGAGTGCGTGTCGCGGGGGAACTCGAGCACGCCTTCGGCTCGGTGCCGGCGCTCGACCCGCAACGAGTCTTGTTCACACCCAATTTCGCACCGCGTGCGGAATACGAATTCGGATTCGCCAAGGGCGTCAGGGTTACCCTGGACAATCTTTATCCTTTGAAAATGTGGCCGGAGGTGTTTCGCGGCCGCGAGATCTTCCTGCGCATCGATCCGGGATCCGGCCGCGGCCATCACAGCCACGTGCGCACCGCCGGCGTGCACACCAAGTTCGGCATTCCCTTGTCCGAGGCCGATGAGATCGTTGCGCTCACCCAAGCAGCGCGTGTCCGCGTCACCGGGCTGCATGCGCATACCGGCAGCGGCATCTTCGACGTGGCGAACTGGACCGAAACCGGTCTGCTGCTGGCCGGCCTCGCCAAGCGCTTCCCCGAAGTGAAGGTCGTGGACTTGGGCGGCGGAATGGGGGTTCCCGATCAATTGGGGGCGAGCGAAATTGACCTTGCCGCACTCGATCGAGGCGTGGCGGGATTGGCGCATGATTTTCCGCACATTGAATTTTGGATGGAACCGGGCCGCTTTCTGGTGGCGCGGGCGGGGGTATTGGTGGCGCTCGTGACGCAACTGAAGGGCAAGGGCGATGTGCACTATGTAGGCGTTGCGACCGGCATGAACTCCTTGATCCGCCCGGCGCTCTATGGCGCGCACCATGACATACGGAATCTGACCCGCCTCGATGAACCGCTGAGCCATCGCGTCAATATCGTCGGCCCGATCTGCGAGAGCGCCGACCAACTGGGCGCGGACCGCTGGCTTCCCGACTCGCGCGAAGGTGACGTAATTCTCATTGCCAACTGCGGAGCCTATGGATACGCCATGTCTTCGAACTATAACCGGCGCCCGCCCGCGCGAGAGTTTATTATTTGAACATGAAACAGGTCGGCATCATTGGTTGGCGCGGCATGGTGGGATCCGTACTCCTCGAGAGAATGCGCGAGGAAAAGGATTTCGATCTCATTTCACCGACCTTCTTCAGCACATCGCAGGCTGGATCAGCCGGGCCGAAGGTGGGCGCCGCCGCGGCCGAGGTTTTCGATGCGAATGACCTCGCGGCGTTGGCGCGGTTGCCCATGCTCATCAGCACCCAGGGGGGCGATTACACCCAGTCGGTGCACCCGCGTTTGCGGGCGGCCGGATGGAAAGGCTATTGGATCGACGCCGCTTCGGCGTTGCGCATGGAAAAGAATGCGGTGATCGTGCTCGATCCGGTGAACCTGGATGTGATGCAAACGGCGCGCGAGCGCGGCATCAAGGATTTCATCGGCGGTAATTGTACCGTGTCGCTGATGCTCATGGCGGTGGCCGGCCTGCTGCGCGCGGGCGTGGTGGAGTGGATTACCGCTATGACCTACCAGTCCGCCTCGGGGGCGGGCGCGCAGAACATGCGCGAGATGCTCGAGCAAATGGGCGTGTTGTACCAATCGGCGGCGCCCCTGTTGAGCAATCCGGCCGCGAGCATCCTCGAGATCGACCGGACCGTGAGCGCGGCGCTATCGGCCGAGAAATTTCCCCGCGTCCATTTCGACGTGCCGCTGGCCGGAAGTCTCATCCCGTGGATCGACAAGGATCTGGGCAATGGCCAAAGCCGCGAAGAATGGAAGGCGGCGGCGGAGGCCAACAAGATCCTTGGATTCGAGTCGCGCCCCGTGCCCATCGAGGGGATCTGCGTCAGAGTCGGCGCGATGCGCTGTCACTCGCAGGCATTGACCATCAAGCTCACGCAAGATTTGCCATTGACCGAAGTCGAACGCCTGATCGGCAGCGGCAATCCATGGGTGCGCATCGTGCCCAACAGCAAGGATGAGTCGATTCGCCGGCTGTCCCCCGCCGCGGTCAGCGGCAAATTGGAAGTCCCCATCGGCCGGCTGCGCAAGCTCTCCATGGGGGGCGAATATCTTTCCGCTTTTACGGTGGGCGATCAGTTGTTGTGGGGCGCAGCCGAGCCGCTACGCCGCACGATGCGCCTGCTGCTGCCGCACCTGTCTTAGGAGCCTGACTCGCTCCTAGGGAGCCCACATCACCTCGACCGGCGTCTGCCGCTGGCGCAGCACACAGCGGATCGGCATCTCTTCCGCGGGTCCGGCGGCGCTCGCGGCGCAATAGGTGTTCCACTTTTGGGCACCGGTTATCAGCACCACAATGCGGCGCGAACCCAGCAGCGCACTCAAGTTCAAGCTCAAGCGCGGATGCGGCGCCACCGGCGAGCGCATACCGACGCAACCTGCAACCGCAGCGGGGTTGAGAGCGCTGGCCAAATTCGGGGATCTCGGAAACAGCGAGGCCGTGTGGCCGTCGTCTCCCATGCCGAGCACGACCGCATCGAAGGGGCGGGGTACGCGGGCAAAGGTTTCCCAGGCCGACACCGCGCCCAGATCGGGGGTGGGCGCGCCATTCTTGAGTCCAATGAAGCGCGCCGCCGCCGCGGATCCTTTCAGCAGCACATCGCGCACCAGCTTCTCGTTGCTGTCAGGATCGGTGGGATCCACCCAGCGCTCATCCGCGAGCGCGACGCAGACCCGGCTCCAATCGAGCTCTTCGGAGCGCAGCAATTCGAACAGCTTCAGCGGGGATTTGCCACCGGATACCACCAGGCTGGCAAGCCCGCGCGCGGCGATCGCCGCCTTGAGGTTCTCGCCAAGCTGATGACTGAGCGAGCGCGACAGCTGATCGCTGTCGGTGAATTTCGTGACCGGAGGATCAGAGTTCGCCATGCCATGCAACTCCGTCGCGGCTCAACATGGCACTGGAGGACGCGGGTCCCCAGGTGCCGGCAATATAGATCTTCGGTCCTTCATCGTACTGCTCCCAGCCTGCCCTGATGGGATCGATCCAGGCCCACGCGGCGTCCAATTCATCCCGGCGCATGAACAAGGTCAAGTTGCCCTTTACCGTGTCCATGAGCAAGCGCTCATAGGCATCGAGACTGCGGGTCTTGAAAGTCTCGCCGAGATCGAGCGCCAGACTCACCGGTTTGAGCCGCATGCCTTCTCCCGGATTCTTGGCCAGTATGGTCATGGTGATGCTTTCGTCCGGCTGCAGGCGGATGACCAGCTCGTTGGCGGTACGCGTGGTGCTCGGCATTTCGAATATCGGGTGGGGGACTTCATCAAACGTGACCACCAGTTCGGTCAAACGATCCTGCAGCCGCTTGCCGGTGCGCAGATAAAAGGGAACTCCGGCCCAGCGCCAGGTATCGATGTCGACTTTCAGTCCCACGAAGGTTTCGGTGTTGCTGTCGGCGGCGATGTCGGCCTCTTGCAGGTAGCCTGGAACCGGCACGCCGCGCACCGCCCCGGCCTTGTACTGGCCGCGCACCGATTTTGTGAGCACGTCGCGGTCGCGCAATGGCCGCAGGGCCCGCAGCACTTTCAATTTCTCGTCGCGCACGGCGTCCGGATCGCTGCTGGCCGGCGGCTCCATGGCCATGATGCACAAGAGCTGCAGCAGGTGATTCTGCACCATGTCGCGCATGGCGCCGGTCTTGTCGTAGAAATTGCCGCGCCGCTCGACGCCCAGCTCCTCGGCGACGGTAATCTGCACGTGCTTGATGAAACCGCGCCGCCAGAGCGGCTCGAACAGCGCATTGCCGAAGCGCAGCGCCATGAGATTTTGCACCGCCTCTTTGCCCAGATAGTGGTCAATCCGATAAATCTGGTTCTCGGCAAATACAGCGCCGACCTGCTCGTTGATGAGGTTTGCCGAAGCCGAGTCATGTCCCAAAGGCTTTTCCAGCACGACTCGCGACAGCGGCGTGACCACTTTGACCCTGGCAAGATTCTGGCAGATCACGGAAAAGAGATTCGAGGCGGTGGAAAAGAAGAATACCCGTACGACGGGTTCGCGATCCTTGAACAAGGCGGGCAGCGCCGCATAGTCCGGCGCGGCGCCGGCATCGATCTTAAGATAGTCGAGCAGACGGCTGAATCCCTGCCACTGCGCGGCATCGAATTCCTTGCCGAGAAATTCACGGCAGGCGGCTTCCGCTTGCGCGGCGTAAGCGCTGCGCGATAGCGGCGATCTTGCCACGCCGAAGATGCGCGACTGCGCCGACACCTGACCTGCCGCAAAGCGCCGGTACAGCGCCGGCAACAATTTGCGCGTGACCAGATCGCCGGTGCCGCCGAACAGCAACATATCGAAATCAGGAAGTACCTTCATCGCCGCAGCGTAACATTTGCGCGCGCGTTCTAGTAAGCCTGAAGCGCTATGGCACAATGAGCCATGCCGATGAATATCCGCGATATTGTCGCCTTGGCGCCGGTCATACCCGAGCTGGCGTTCGCCGACGTTGCAGCGGCGCTGCCCGTGGCGCGCGCGCTGTGCGCCGGCGGCCTGCGCGTGATGGAGATCAGCCTGCGGACCGCTGTCGGCGCTGCCTGCATCGAGACAATTCGCAAGGGGTTGCCGGATGCCATCGTCGGGGCGGGACTCCTGACGCGCGCCGTCGATTTTGCCGCGGCGGATCGCGCGGGCGCGCAATTCGGTGTGACCCCGGGCTTGACGCCGGAGCTTGCCGCCGCTTCGCGCGGCGCGCGATTTGCAGTGATGCCGGGGGTGATGACGCCCACCGAGCTGATTGCCGCGCGCAATTCGGCCTTTACTGTGCTAAAGCTCTTTCCGGCGGAGCAGGCGGGGGGCGTCGGCATTTTGCGCGGATTTGCAGCGGCATTTCCCGATGTGTCGTTTTGCGCCGGCGGCGGCGTCACACGGAGCAACGCCACACACTATCTGTCATTGGCAAATGTGCCGTGCGTTGCGGGAAGCTGGGTGGTTCCGCAAGCTTTGCTGCTGCAGTCCGATTGGGCGGGAATCGAGGCGCTGGCGCGGGATGCCGCCTCGTTGGCGAGATCTTGAAGGGCAGAGGGATTTATGAAGGATTTGACCGATAGTTCCATCGTCAAGAACATTTTGCAGATGGCGCTGCCCATTGCGGCGGGCATGTTCTTTCAGACCCTGTATTTTCTCATTGACCTGTATTTTGTCGCAGGGTTGGGAGACGCCGCGATTGCCGGCGTCGGCGCCGCCGGCAATGTGATGTTTGTGGTGTTTGCGGTCACGCAGGTGCTGGGTGTCGGCACGGTGACTCTGATTTCTCATGCCGCCGGGCGCAAGGATCAGGCAGACGCGAATCTGGTGTTCAATCAAAGTCTGGCGATGGCGGCGAGCTGCGCCGTGATCACCATGTTGCTGGGGTTTTTTGCCGGACCCTACTATGTGCGCACGCTGGGCGCGAGTCCCGCGACAGTGGCCGCGGGAATTCAATACCTTCACTGGTTTCTGCCGAGTCTGGCGCTGCAATTTGCGGTGGTCTCGATGGGATCGGCGCTGCGCGGCACCGGGATCGTAAAGCCGACCATGATTGTTCAGGTGCTGACGGTGGTGTTGAACGCCATCCTCGCACCGGTGCTCATCGCCGGTTGGGGCACCGGGCACCCCATGGGGGTGGCCGGCGCGGGCCTGGCCAGTTCCGCGTCGCTGGCGGTCGGCGTTGTGATGCTCGCCTTGTACTTTCACCGGCTCGAAAAGTACGTGGGCTTCGTGCGCGCCCAATGGCGGCCGCAAATGGCGGTTTGGCGCCGGTTGCTGCGCGTTGGATTGCCCGCGGGCGGAGAATTTTTGCTCATGTTCGTGCTGATGGCGGTCCTGTACTGGGTTCTGCGGCCGTTCGGAGCCGATGCGCAGGCGGGTTTTGGAATCGGCATGCGCATCATGCAAAGCATGTTCCTGCCGGCCATGGCGGTGGCGTTCGCCGCGGCCCCCATCGTCGGCCAAAACTTTGCCGCCGGTAGATTTGTCCGGGTGCGGGAAACTTTTGCCCTTTCAACCCTCATCGGCAGCTGCATCATGGTGGTCATGACGTTGTTCTGTCAGTGGGGATCGGCGTGGGTGATCGGCGGGTTCAGCAAGGATCCCACCGCGATCAGCGTTGGGACGCAATATCTGCAGATTATTTCCTGGAACTTTGTCGCGTCGGGATTCGTGTTCACCTGCTCCGCGGTGTTCCAGGGCCTGGGCAACACGGTGCCCGCGGTGATCAGTTCGGCCAGCAGGCTGGTGAGCTTTGTGCTGCCCGTGCTGTGGCTGTCGGCCCAGCCGCATTTTGCAATGATCCAGGTTTGGTACGTGTCGGTCGCCAGCGTCGCCTCCCAGGCAGTATTCAGTCTGTGGCTGGTTCGGAGGGAATTGAGGCTGCGTCTCAGCGCCGCGCCGGCGGCGGTGCCTGCACTAGGAGATTGAAGCATGACGCTGCAAACCTTTGTGTCGGTGGCCGGATGGATCGCGGCATTGCTTATTCTCGGTGCCTACGGCTTGCTTTCCTTCGGCAAGATCCATCCTGGCTCCTGGGTCTATCAGGCGATGAACATCGTGGGCGCCGCCGGATTCATCATCAACTGCGCCTATAACAATGCCTGGCCGTCGGTGGCGCTCAATATCGTGTGGATGGGAATTGCGTTTTACGCGTTGCGCCGGAACTCTCGTGCGCCGACAGGCTAATCGGCGACGCGCTCGGCGTGACGAGACTCCAGTTCGGCGGCAACTTGAGCCAATGACAACCCTTTGGCCTTGAGCAGCAACGCAATGTGATACACAAGATCAGCCGTCTCGCCGATCACCGCCTCATCATCTTGCGCGACGGCCGCCAGGGCGAGCTCGACGCCTTCTTCGCCCACCTTCTGCGCGATGCGAGTCAAACCCTGCTCGACCAGATTTGCGGTATAGCTGCCCGTTGGCGGGTCCGCGATGCGCTGCGCAATGATTTGTTCCAGTCTGCCCAGAAACTCCAGACGGTGCGCCAGCGAACGCGGCGCGTCGGCGCCCCAGCAGGTGGCCGTACCCAGGTGACAGGCCGGCCCCTCGGGCTGTGCCAGGATCAGCAGGGCGTCGTGATCGCAATCCACGCTGATGCTGCAAACTTCGAGGAAGTGGCCTGAAGTTTCGCCCTTGGTCCACAGGCGGCCCTTGCCGCGGCTCCAAAAAGTGACGCGTCCGCTGCTTTCGGTGGCCGCCAGGGCCTCGTGATTCATGTAACCGAGCATCAGCACGGCGCCGGTGCTCGCATCTTGAACGACGGCCGGAATGAGGCCGTTCATTTTTTCCCACTCGAGCATCGGCAATTTCAAGGGCGTACCTCGATGCCCCGGGCGCGCAATTCGCGCCGCAGGTCTGGAATTGCAATCTCGCCGGAGTGAAATACGCTCGCCGCCAGCGCCGCATCGACGCGCGCACCACGAAAGACTTCGACGAAATGTTCGGCTGCGCCGGCGCCGCCGGAGGCCACCAACGGTACACGGCAGCATTCCCGCACCGCACTCAACTGCGCTATGTCATAGCCCCCGCGCACGCCATCGCTCGCCATGCAATTGAGAACAATCTCTCCGGCGCCGCGTTTCTGCACTTCTATCGCCCAATCGAGGGTGCCTCGCCCCGCGTCGCGGCTGCGTGCCAGGTCGCCGCTGTATTGCTGCACGTGGTATTCACCGTCGATGGTTTGACTGTCAATGCCTACAACCACGCATTGTGCGCCGAATCGATCGCTCAGTGCATCGATAAGTTCCGGATCCTCGAGCGCGGGTGAATTCACGGAAATTTTTTCGGCGCCGGCCGCCAACACTTCCTCAGCTTCTTCCACCGAACGAATTCCTCCCGCAACGCAAAACGGGATATCCAGCGTTCGCGCCACACGCGAGACCCAGTTTCGATCAACCGTGCGGCCTTGGGGACTCGCGGAAATATCATAGAACACCAATTCATCGGCGCCTTCATCGCGATAGCGGGCGGCCAGTTCCAATATATCGCCGACAATGCGGTGATCGCGAAACCGCACGCCCTTGACCACCTGGCCGTTGCGCACGTCGAGACAGGGAATCAGACGTTTGGCAAGAATGGCTGCAATTCCTCGAGCGGGATCAGGTTTTCCAGCAAAGCCTTGCCGCTGATGGCGGCTGCGACGCCCGCGGCGGACAAGGCATGTAAATCCTGCGCGTTGCGAATGCCGCCCGAGGCCTGCCATTCGATTTGCGGATAGCGCCGCACCGCTTCGCGATACAGCCCGACGTTGGGACCGGTCAAAGCTCCGTCCCGGCCCACATCGGTGCACAGCACATGCTTGAGCGGCGATGCGGAGTAGTTGTCCAAAGCGTCCCACAGCGCGCATTCGGATTGCCGTTGCCACCCATGGGTCATGACCTTAGGGCAGCCGCCGTCGTCGATGGACACGTCGAACGCCAGCGTCAGGCGCTCCGCGCCGAAATGTGCAAGCCACGATTGCACCTGCTCGACCTGTGAGATCGCGGCACTGCCGATCACCGCACGGGCGACGCCGGCGTCGAGCATTTGTGCGAGCGCGGCCGTGTTGCGCAAGCCGCCGCCCACCTGCAGATTTACCGCTTTGCGCGCCGCGAGCTCGACGATGATCGCGCGATTGCCAGGTGCGCAGTCGCCTGCGCCGTCGCGTGCGCCGTCCAAATCGACGATGTGCAGCCAGTCCGCGCCGGCCTCGCGATACCGGGTCAGCAGCGAATCAGGATGCACCGGATAGCGCGTCTCGGCTTGAAAGTCGCCATGCAGCAAGCGCACGCAATGCCCGGCTCTCAAATCGATGGCGGGAATGAGTCTCATACCAGGCTACAGGCTCAGGAAATTCCGCAACAACCGGGCGCCGACGCTGGCGGAGCGTTCGGGATGGAATTGAGCACCGAAAAAATTGCGCCACTGCACGCAGGCACTGAAGGGTAGTCCGTAGTCGCTGCTCGCTATCGTTGCCGGGTTGGGAGGCAGCGCATAGCTGTGCACGAAGTAGGCGTAGTCGTCCTGCTGCAGGCCCTCCAGCAGGCCGCCCGGACGATCGATCTTGAGCGTGTTCCATCCCATGTGCGGCACCGGATGGCCTGAGTCGCACGGCAAACGTGCCGCGCGTCCGGGAATGATGCCGAGACATTCGGCCTCATCTTCCTCGGACGCTTCGAACAGCAGCTGCATTCCGAGGCAAATGCCGAGCACCGGCTGCTGCAGCGAACAGATCAACGCGTCGAGATTGTTTTGCCGCAGGCGGGACATGGCGTGCGCCGCGGCGCCCACACCGGGCAATATGATGTGGCTCGCCTCGCGAATCCGGCGCGCGTTGGCCGACACCGCCGAGGTCGTGCCGAGACGCTGCAATGCAAACTGCAGCGACGCAATATTCGCTCCGCCGCTGGCAACGATCACGACATTGCCCGCGCTCAAAGCGTTCCCTTGCTGCTGGGTATGCCCTCGCTGTCGAGACGAATCGCCTGGCGCAGGCTGCGGCCCACCCCTTTGAAGCAGGCCTCGATCATGTGGTGCGAGTTGTCGCCGCGCACCGCGATATGCAACGCCGCTCCCAGCGATTCGGCCAGCGACCTGAAAAAATGCGGCACCAGTTCGGTGGGCAGTTCGCCGACGCGTTCACGGTTGAATTTTCCCTCCCACTTGAAGTAGGGGCGGCCGCTCAGGTCGAGGGCGACCTGCGCTTCCGCCTCATCCATGGCCAACAGAAAGCCGTAGCGTGCAATGCCGCGCTTGTCGCCGAGCGCCTCGCGCAGCGCAGCGCCCAACGTGAGCGCGCAGTCCTCGACGGTGTGATGTTCGTCGATCTGCAAATCCCCGCTGCATTTGAGATTCAGGGAAAAGCCGCCGTGTTTGGCGATCTGTTCGAGCATATGATCAAAGAATCCCAGGCCGGTGGCGATCTCGTTCGGGCCCTCGCGCGACAGGTCAACTTCGACGCTGACGTCGGTTTCCTTGGTTCTGCGATGCAGACGGGCGCGCCGGGCGGACCCTAGAATGCGCGCGGCAATGCCCGGCCAGGTTTCCTCCCCGCTGCCGCCCAGCGTGATGCGCAAGCCCGAAACGCCGAGATTGGCCGCGAATTCGAGGTCGGTTTCGCGGTCGCCGATCATGAAGCTGTTCCCTTTGTCGATGTCATTTGTCTCCAGGAATGACTGAACCATGCCCAGTTTTGGCTTGCGGCACGGACACTCCTCGCGCTTGAAATGAGGGCAGAGAAATACCGCTTCGAATTCGATCCCCTGTGAGCTGAACAGGTCCAAAATAAAGCGCTGTGCAACGTCGAAGGTCTCGCGCGGAAAGCTTGGCGTCCCCAGTCCGTCTTGATTGGTGACCATCACGAAGGCGAAGCCGGCGCGTTTCAATTCCAGCAGCGCCGGAATGACGCCCGGCATCAGGCGGATCTTCGCCAAACTGTCGATCTGTTCATCGGCGACCTCTTCGTTGAGTGTGCCGTCACGATCGAGAAACAGGATCCGCCGGGCGCTCATGCGGGTTCCAAAGAGCGCAGCAATGCATCGTTTTGCGCGCGCGTGCCCACCGAGACCCGCAACGAGCAGGCCAGGGCCGGATGAGCGCGCACATCCCGAACGATCAAGCCGCCGGCGATGCTGTTGTGCATGAATCGATCCGCGTCGCGGCAATCGATCAGCAGGAAATTCGTGTCGCTGGGCCACACCTTCGCCACCAGGGGGGATAGCTCGAGGCCGCGGCGCAGATAGTCTTTTTCCATGAGCAATGCTTCCAGTCTGGCCTGTGAGGCGGCGAGTTCTTCGGGCTCGAGCGCGCGCAGCGCCGCTTCAATCGTCGGCTGCGCGAGCGCATAGGGTGGAATCACCCGCCGCGCAATTTGAATGAGCTCCGGTGCCGCGAGCAGGGCGCCGAGGCGCGCGCCGGCAAGCGCATGCGCCTTCGACAAGGTGCGCAGAATGGCGAGCGTTTGAAAACGCGTCAACCAAGCGGCCAGGCTTGAGGAGCGGGACCATTCGATGTAGGCCTCATCGATGACGATGATGGCCTTGCCGTCGAGCGCGGCGCACACGCGCTCGAGAGCCGCTTCGCTCATGAGATTGGCCGTGGGATTGTTGGGGGAGCACAGGTACACCAGTTTGATATTGGGATGCCAGGCGGCCAGAATCCGCTCCGCGTCGATGCCCCAGCCTTGCTCGCGGTCAAGGGGGAGCTCGATCACCGCCGCGCCCTGGATGCGCGCGGCAAGCTGGTACATGCCGAAGGTCGGACCACATTGCAGAATCGCATCGCTGCCGGCCCGCAGGTAAATACGCGACAGCACATCGATGGCTTCGTCGGCGCCGCGCGTCGCAAGCACCTGTGCGGCGGTTACCCCGTACAGCGATGCCAGGCGCTCGATCAGCGCCTGCGGTTGCGGTTCAGGGTAGCGGTTGAGACCGGCGACGGTGTTGTCGCCGGTGGGCCTCCAGGGTGCCTCATTCGCGTGCATGCGCGTGAGCGAGGGCAACCACGCCGCATGCGCATAGGGTTTCAGAGATACAATTTCCGGGCGTGCCAGGGAAAGCAGGGGACTCATTGCAGCGCCTCGAGCCGAATGCTCACCGACGCCGCATGCGCATCCAAGCCTTCAAGTCCGGCCAGGATGCGCGCGGTCGGCCCCAATCCTTGAAGCCCCGACGGCGTGAGTTCCTGGACAGTGATGCGCCTCTGAAAGTCCTCGAGCGACAGGCCGCTGTAAGAACGGGCATAGCCGTAGGTGGGCAGCGTGTGATTCGGGCCGCTGCAGTAGTCTCCCAGCGACTCCGGCGACCAATGTCCGAGGAACACCGCGCCTGCGCTGCTCACCTTGGGCAACCAGCTGCGCGCCTCGCGAATCTCCAATATCAGATGTTCCGGCGCGTAATCATTGGCGATGTCGAATGCGGCCTGCAGCGTATCGACCACAATCAAACGCATCGATTCAATCGATTCCGCCAGAATCGCCGTGCGCGACAGCAGTGCACGCTGGCGCCGTACTTCGGAAAATACCGCCGCGGCCAAAGGCGCATGCGTGGTCACCAGAACGGCCTGTGCATCGGGGCTGTGTTCGGCTTGCGCCAGCAGGTCGGCGGCGACGAACTCTGCGCGCGCCTCGTCATCCGCGATGACCATGACTTCGGTCGCCCCGGCCGGCAAATCGAGCGCCGCACCGCCGGCGTGTTGCGCCACCAGCATCTTCGCCGCGGTCACGTAGGCATTGCCGGGTCCAAAAATCTTGTCGCATTTCGGTATGGACTCGCTGCCGTAGGCCATGGCCGCGACGGCCTGGGCGCCGCCGACTTTGAATAGCTGTTCGACGCCGGCTTCACGCGCCGCAACCAGCACCGCGGGATTTGCGCTGCCGCTGCGATCGGGCGGCGTGCACATCAGCTTAACCGGGCATGCCGCCAGCGCAGCAGGCACCCCCAGCATAACGGCCGTGGACGGCAAGGGGGCCGAGCCCGCCGGCACGTACAGGCCTACCGCACGGATAGGCACACTGAAGCGCTCGCAAATGACGCCGGGCGAGGTCTCGACCCGCAGCGGCAGTGTGGCTTGCGCCGCATGAAAGCGGCGCACGTTGTCGATCGCGCGTTCGATCGCGCCGCGCTGTTCGGCGGACACGGCGCGTTCGGCAGCGGCAAATTCCGCGGCTGTCACGGCAAGCGTCTCGAGGCGAACGCCGTCGAATTGTTCGGTGTATGCGCGCAGCGCCGCATCGCCCTCGCGGCGCACGCGTTCGACGATGTCGCGCGTTGCGGCGCTGATGCGCGGCGCGTCGGTGAGCGCCGGCCGCTGCAGGGCGGCGCGCCGTTCTGCGCTTGACGATGAGTTCCAGTCGAGAATTCGCATGGTGGATCCTCGCCTAGGCCAGCATTTTCTCGACCGGCAAAACCAACACCGAGGTCGCACCCGCGCCCTTCAAATCCTCGAGCGTCTCCCAGAACACATTTTCGCGGCACACGGCGTGCACCGCCACCCGATCTCCCAATCCTTCCAGCGGTATGACGGTGGGCGCCTCGCTGCCGGGCAGCAATTTCGCGATTTCCCCCAAGGCGGAGCGGGGCGCATGCAGCATGATGTACTTGCTGCCCTTGACCTGCTCGACGCCGTCGATGCGCATCAGCAGGCGGCGCGTCCACTCTTGTTTCTCAGGCGGAATCGGCATGGGTGTGCGGATGAGCGCGGCCTGACTCTCCATGACCGTGTGCGCATGGCGCAGATGATTCGCGGCGAGCGTCGATCCGGTGGACACCAGATCGCAGATCAGATCGGCGCGGCCCAGCCGCGGTGCAATTTCGACCGATCCTGACAGCACCACGACCTCCGCGGCGATGGCATGCTGTTTGAGGAAGCGGGCCAGGATATGCGGATAGGTCGTGGCGATGCGCTTGCCCTGCAGCGAGCGCGGCCCCTGATAATCGAAACCGTCCGGCACGGCGATGCACAGCCTGCAACGCCCGAAATCCAGCAACTGCACGGTCTCGAACAAGGCTCCCAGCCCGCGCGCTTCGAACGCGAGCCGTTTTTCTTCGACGACGTTCAAACCGACCAACCCTAGATCGCAGACGTCTTCCTGCACCAAATCGGGGATGTCGTCATCGCGGACGAACAACACATCCAACGGCATGTTCTCGCCATAGCACATCAGCTGATCCTTGCCGCGGCTGTATTTCAGGCCGCACCGCGACAGCAAATCCAGCGAGTTGTCGGTCAGACGGCCGCTTTTCTGCACGGCGATCTTGAGGCGCATCGAGTCGTTGGCCGGCGCGGCACTACGCATCGAGTTTCAACCGTTCGGTGACGGCGCGATAACCGCCATTGCCCGACATCAGGCAGCGCGCGACCCGGCCGATGGTCGTGACGCTCACGCCGGTTTGCCGGTGAATTTCACGGTAGGGGAGGCCGCGCTCCAACAGCTCGACCACCGCCCAGCGATCCGCCATGGCCTGCAGCTCGGCCGGCGTGCACAGATCGCGAAAAAAGCTGCGGCACTCATCAACCGAACGCAGCGCCAGAATCGCCGTGCACAACGCGCGTTCGTGCTGCTGTTCCTGCCGCTGGGTCACGGGCCGATTGGTTTTCATGTCGAATCCTGGAGCCCCGGATGGGCATTACGTTCAATCCTGTATTAACGCACTATTACATTAATACATTGATATAATCGTTGCAAGCGGATGCAGGGCAAAATGCTTGACGTGCCCGCCGCGACTGCCTAAAATTCAATGGCTTATCTAGACCGGCTGAGGGAAAGGCCCTTAGAAGCCGGGGCAACCAACGATAAGCCTCCTTGAAAAGAGGCAATCGGAACGGTGCCAACTCCTGCGGGGATGTGCCGTAAAGGCGCGTAACCGGTAGATGGGCAGCCAATTGCGCGGGTGTTCCGCGACTTCAATGGGCTACGAGCCGATGCTCCAGGGGTAGTTGCCTTAAGGAGCTTAAAGGTAGTGGCCGAAAATTTCCCCAATCCAATCGACGAGACCTTGCCTCTGTCGCCTTTCGATCTGCACTACGGCGATCCCCTGCCGGACGCGCGCGTGTCCTTTCGACTGGCGGGCAATAGCCACGGACCCGTCGTCGTCGTGCTCGGCGGAATCTCCGCGCATCGCATCGTCACCGGCGCACCGGGCGAGGGCTGGTGGCCCGAGATGGTGGGACCCGGGCTCGGCATCGATACCCGTCAGTATCGGGTGCTGGGAATCGACTATATCGGCGGCCGCGGCGACAGCTCGACGCCCGAGGTCGGCGGCGCGTTTCCTCCCATCAGCTCATATGATCAAGCCAAGATATTGAGTCAGATCGTCCGGCACCTCGGGATTGCGTCACTGCATGCCATCGTCGGGGCCTCCTACGGTGGAATGGTGGCGCTGTGCTTTGCCGAACGTTATCCGCAGCTCGTCGGCCACATCGTGGTGTTGAGTGCTGCGGACCGTTCACAGGTCCTGTCGACTGCGTGGCGCAGCGTGCAGCGTCAAATCGTGCGTGAGGCCATTGCGCGCGGCGACGGCGGGGCGGGCCTGAAGCTGGCGCGCGCGTTGGCGATGGCCACCTACCGCAGTCCCATCGAGTTTGCGATCCGCTTCGGCGGGGCGCCGAAACGCATGGCGGACCGGTTTCGATTTCCGATCGAGGAGTACCTGTTCGCGCGCGGCGATGACTACGTGCAGAAATACCGCGCCGAATCATTCCTGACCTTGAGCGAATCGATCGATTTGCACGAGATGGATGCCACTCAAGTGCATACGCCGGCGACCTTGATTGCCGTGCGCGAGGATCAGTTGGTGCCGTTCAACGACATGCAGGCGCTGTCCGCGCGCTTGAACGGCCCGCGCCAGTTGATCGAAATCAATTCAATTTTCGGGCACGACGCCTTCCTCAAGGAAGGCGCGGCCCTTACTCCCATCATCAAGCACGCGCTTGCGGAGCAGCAGCCATGAGCAGCAAAGTGACCCCTAAAAGCATCGCGACTCGGTCGGTTCGCGCCGGTCTGGAGTCCGACCTGCACCACGGTTCGGTGGTGCCGCCGATCTACCTGTCGAGCAATTTTGCATTTCAGAGCTACCGGCAGCCGCGCAAATACGACTACACGCGTTCCGGCAATCCGACGCGCGATCAGCTCGCCTGCGCGCTGGCGGATCTGGAGGGCGGTGCGGGCGCAATTGTCACCTGCACGGGGTTGGCCGCCATCACCTTGATCTTGGCGACGCTTCCGGCCGGCGCACGCGTGCTCGCGCCCTACGATTGCTACGGCGGCACATACCGCCTGCTCACCGCGCTGCATGCGAAACGAAACCTCGTCGTGGATTTCATCGATCAGAGCAATCCGGATGAGCTGCGCGCGGCGCTCGATTCGAAACCGCTGCTGGTCTGGATCGAGACGCCGAGCAATCCCTTGCTGCGGGTGGTCGACATTGCCGCGATCTCGGCCGCCGCGCGTGCGGCCGGCGCCTTGTCAGTGGTCGACAATACCTTTTTGTCGCCGATCTGGCAGCAGCCCATCTCGCTCGGCGCCGACTATGTGATGCATTCGACTACCAAGTACCTCAACGGCCACAGCGACGTGGTCGGCGGCGCGGTGATTGCGGCCACCGAAGAGCTGCATCAAACCCTGGCATGGTGGGCAAACGCCATCGGCGTGACCGGTGCGCCGTTCGACAGTTTTCTGACTCTGCGCGGCGTGCGCAGCCTGCACGCGAGGATGCGTGTGCATGCCGAGAATGCCGCGAGCGTGGTTGAGTTTCTAACGCAACATCCAGAGGTGCTGCGCGTCCATTACCCCGGCCTTGCGGACAATCCGGGCTATGAAATTGCATGCCGGCAACAAACCGGTTTCGGCGCGATGTTGAGTTTCGAACTCGCGGGCGGCGAGCCTGCCATCGAGGCGTTTCTCACCGGACTGCAGTGCTTCACCCTGGCCGAATCCCTGGGTGGTGTCGAAAGTCTCATTGCCCACCCAGCCAGCATGACGCACGCCGGCATGGAGGAATCGGCGCGGCTGCGGGCGGGAATCAGTCCCGGACTGCTGCGCGTCTCGGTGGGCATCGAAGACTCGGCGGATCTGCTGGCGGATCTGCGCGCCGGACTGGCTCGAGCCGCTAAAGCGCAGCCAGCACCGCGTCGCCAGCGGCGCGCGTCGTAATCGCCCTGCCGGCGACGGCCAGATCCGCGGTCAGCGCGCCGGCGCTGATTGCCCGGTCGACCGCGTTCTCCAGCGCCAGCGCTTCGGCGTTCAAGCGCAGCGAGTAACGCAACAGCATCGCCGCGCTCAAGATCGCCGCATAGGGATTGGCGATGCCGCGTCCGGCGATATCCGGTGCGGACCCATGAATGGGTTCGAACACACCGCCCCGTGCATCCGCGGAGAGCGACGCCGAGGGCAGCAGTCCCATGGATCCGGCGAGCATGGACGCTTCGTCGGTGAGAATGTCGCCGAACATGTTTTCTGTCACGATGACGTCGAAGTCGCGCGGCCGCTGCAGAAGATGCATGGCCATCGAGTCCACCAGCATGTGCTCGACCGACACCTCGGGAAATTCGGCCGGCATGATGCGATTGACGGTCACGCGCCAGAGTCGCGAGGTCTCCAGCACGTTGGCCTTGTCCACGGAGGTCAGTTTTCGGCGCCGGCCCCGCGCCAGCTCTGCGG
Source organism: uncultured Gammaproteobacteria bacterium (assembly GCA_963731465.1). Lineage (GTDB taxonomy): Bacteria > Pseudomonadota > Gammaproteobacteria > Steroidobacterales > Steroidobacteraceae > Bog-1198. The sequence continues at coordinate 460,058 of CAVSVK010000008.1, read as the reverse complement.
CGAGCCGCACGACGCGTTCGATCTCCGCAACGCTATAGCGGCACACATCGACCGCTTCCGTGGCGGTGCGGGATTTCTCGCCGAAATAGATGCCGCCCGTAAGTTCTCGCACTACCATGATGTCCACGCCGCGCAACAGCTCAGCTTTGATTGGCGAAGCCTCGAGCACGGCAGGATGGGGCACCACGGGCCGCAAATTGGCGAACAGCCCCAGCGCCTTGCGCAATTGCAACAGGCCCTGTTCCGGACGGACCGGGGCATTCGGATCCGACCACTTTGGACCGCCGACCGCGCCCAACAGAACGGCGTCCGCCTGCATCGCCAGGCGAAGCGTGGCCGCCGGCAGAGGCTCGCCGGTTGCATCAATGGCGGCGCCTCCCATCAGCGCTGATTCAAATGTGAATTGATGACCGAACCGCGCCGCCACCGCCTCGAGTGCCCGCACCGCTTCGGCGGTCACCTCCGCGCCGACGCCATCGCCGGCGAGCACTGCCAGCTTTGCCTGCATCAGCCCTGCGCCGCCTCGAAGCGCGCGATGTCCGGAAGCTTGCTGCGCAAGTAGCCGAACTCGTCCAAGCCGTTCAGCAGGCAATGGCGTGCGAAGGGCTCGAGCGCAATGGATATGGACGCGCCCGTCGCCAGGGTCAGCCGCATGGCTTCGAGGTCGATGTCAATCTCGGCGCCCGGATGCTGGAGCAGCCATTGCCAAGTCTCTGCGTCGACGATGATGGGCAAAAAGCCGTTCTTCAGGGCATTGCCGCGGAAAATATCGGCAATTTCCGTGCTGATCACCGCGCGAAAGCCATAGTCCAGCAACGCCCAAGGCGCATGCTCGCGCGACGAGCCGCAGCCGAAATTGCGCCCGGTCACCAGAATCTGTGCGCCGTGAGTCTCGGGGCGGTTCAAGACAAATTCCGGCTTTGGCGAGCCATCTTCCTGGTAGCGCCAATCGGCGAACAGTTGCCTGCCCAAACCTTCCTTGGTCGTGGTGGTCAAAAACCGCGCGGGTATGATCTGGTCGGTGTCGATATCCGTGGAGGCAATGACGACGGTCCGCGAAGTGATGCGTCTCAGCGGCTGCATCACAGCAACTCGCGCGGATCGGCAACGCGGCCCTTGATGGCGCTGGCGGCTGCGGTCAAGGGACTCGCCAACAGCGTTCGTGCTCCCTTTCCCTGTCGGCCTTCGAAATTGCGATTGCTGGTGCTCACAGCATATTGCCCGGCCGCGACCGTGTCGCCGTTCATGCCAAGGCACATGGAGCAGCCGGACTCGCGCCAATCCGCGCCGGCCGCCTTGAAAATATCCGCGAGGCCGGCGGCTTCGGCCTGGCGCTTGATTTGTTGCGAGCCCGGTACGATGAGCAAGTGCACCCCGGGCGCAACCTTGCGTCCTTTGAGTATCCGTGCGGCCGCCTCCAAATCCTCCAGCCTGCCGTTGGTGCAACTGCCGATGAAAACCACATTCACAGCTTTGCCCAGCATGGGCTCGCCGCCGTGAAATCCCATGTAGCGCATGGCCTTGTCGAATACCTCATCGCCTTGCCTTTCCGGAATGACCGCGCCGATCGGCAGCACCATCCCCGGGTTGGTGCCGTAAGTGATCATCGGCTCAATGCGCCCGGCGTCGACCTCGATCGAGGCGTCGAAGCGAGCTGCAGGATCCGACACGAAAGTGCGCCAGCGCGCTTCGGCGGCCTCCCAATCCTCGCTGTGCGGTGCCCGCGGCCTGCCCCGCAAGTATTCGTACGTCACCTCGTCGGGCGCAATCATGCCGGCGCGCGCTCCGGCCTCGATCGACATATTGCACACGGTCATGCGCTCGTGCATCGACAGGGCGCGCACCGTCGAGCCGCGATATTCCAGCACATGGCCTGTGCCGCCGGATACGCCGATCTGTCCGATGATGCCTAAGATCAAATCCTTCGCGGTGACGCCCGGCCGCAACGGGCCTTCGATATTGATCGCTTTGGCTTTGGGCTTGCGTTGCAACAGGGCTTGCGTGGCGAACACGTGGCCGACTTCGGTTGTGCCGATCCCGAAAGCCAGGGCCCCGAAGGCCCCATGCGTGCTCGTGTGGCTGTCGCCGCAAACAATCGTCATGCCGGGCTGCGTCATCCCCAGTTCAGGGCCGATGATGTGCACGATGCCGCGCCGCGCATCGTGCATGCCGAACAGCTCGATGCCGAATTCGGCCGAGTTCTCTTCCATCTGGCGCACCTGTCTCGCGGCGGCGTCGACCTTGATCGGCACGGATCCAAAAACTTGCGAGCTCAAAGTCGGGGTCGAATGGTCCATGGTTGCGAGCGTGCGATCGGGCCGCCGGACCTTAAGTCCATGCCGTCTGAGCATGCTGAATGCCTGCGGTGTGGTCACCTCGTGAACGAGGTGCAAATCGACGTACAGGACGGCGGGGGTGTCGCGCGTTTCAGCCACGACCTCATGCGCGGACCAGACCTTGTCGAACAACGTGCGCGGCGCCATGCGTGCCTTTCCGATCAGCCCGCTTCCAGCCAGGGCATGCGGGCGCGCAGTTGCGCGCCCACTTTCTCAATCGAATGGGTCAGATCCGCCTTGAGCAGTTTTGAATATTTGCGGCGGCCCCTGCGGTTTTCCGCGATCCATTGCCGCGCGAATTTTCCCTGCTGAATTTCCGCCAGAATCTTGCGCATCTCTTTCTTGGTGGCCTTGTTGACGATACGGGGCCCGCGGGTGAGATCGCCGTATTTGGCCGTCTCGCTGATGAAGCGGTGCATTTTCGTAATGCCCCCTTCATGCAGCAGATCGACGATCAGCTTGAGTTCATGCAGGCACTCATAGTAAGCCACCGCCGGTTGATAGCCTGCCTCGACCAGGGTCTCGTAGCCCTTCACCACCAGCTCGGTCGCGCCGCCGCAAAGCACCGCTTGTTCGCCGAACAAATCAGTCTCGGTCTCTTCGCCAAAGGTGGTTTCGAGCACACCGCCGCGGGTCCCGCCGATGCCGTCGGCGTAGGCCAGAGCCTTGGATTTGGCGTGCTTGGAGGGATTTTGCGCCACCGCGAGGAGGCAGGGCACACCGCGGCCCTGTTGATATTGGCGCCTCACCAGATCTCCCGGACCTTTCGGCGCGATCAAAACCACATCGAGATCCTTGCGCGGTTTGATCTGCTTGAAGTGAATATTGAAGCCGTGGGCGAACAGCAGCGTCGCGCCTTTCTCAAACCTCGAGCGCAGCTCGGCGTACAGGGCTTTTTGAGTCAGATCGGGCACCAGCATCGCGACCAATTGCGCTCCTTTGACGGCCGCGGCGGGTTCGGCGACCCGCAAGCCATCCTTCTTGGCCTTCGTCCAGCTGTTGCCCTTGCGTACTCCGACCACCACATCGTAGCCGCTGTCGCGTAAGTTGAGCGCGTGCGCGCGCCCCTGACTGCCGTAGCCGAGCACCGCGATGCGCGCGCCGCGCAGGGCCTTTTTGTCGACGTCCTTTTGGGAATATAAACGCATTATTCAAATCTCCTCATCGAATCCTGCACGTACGAATCGCGGCTCCGTAAAACGCGAAACCCCGCTTAAAGACTGTCGCGGTCTTAAGCGGGGTATCTTTGAAAAATTGCGCTTAAACGCTTTGTTAACTAGCATCTGATAGCACCACAGAATCTCCTATGATGCAAGGCTCAGCGCGCGCTCGTGAGGACTCGTTGCTATGAATCGCGGCAGTAATAATTCAATCGCGCTGTGGCTGCTGCACGAAGATGAAATCGAAGGCTGGCGGGCCGGGCTTGCGCCGCTGTCACGCCAATGGCTCGCCGAGCAGAACTTCAAGGCTGAGAAGCATCGCGTCGTGTTGTTGCCGGATTCAGACGGCGGCATCAGCTGCGCGGCAGCGGGCCTCGGCAAGCGGCAGGGAGAGTTGTCGCTGTGGCACGCGGCGGGATTGGCGGAAAGATTGCCGGCGCGCCGCTTTCGGCTTGCGCAAGAATTCGCTGCGGCGGAGGCCACGCAGCTGGCGCTGGGCTTCGCATACGGCACCTATCGTTTCGACCGGTACCGTTCGTCCAAAAACGAAATGGCGAGCCTGGATCCGCCGCCGAATGCCGACATGGCCTACATCGCCCATGCGGTGGAGGCGCTGCGCATGGCGCGCGACTGGATCAATACGCCGGCGGGCGATTTCGGCCCGCCGCAACTGGCTGCCGCGGCCCGTCAGCTTGCCGATCGCCATCAGGCCGGGTTCAAGGAATGGATCGGGCCGGATCTGCTCGCGGCAAATTTTCCGGCGATTCACGCCGTGGGACGCGCCAGCAGCGAGGCGCCGCGCCTGCTTGAATTGCGCTGGGCTCCTCCCGGAGGGGACGCGTACCCACGGGTAACCCTGATCGGCAAGGGAGTGTGCTTCGACAGCGGTGGTCTGGATATCAAATCGAGCTCCGGCATGGCTCTGATGAAGAAAGACATGGGCGGCGCCGCGGTGGCGTTGTCGCTCGCGCACTTGCTGATGTGCGTGAAGATCCGCGCCCAGCTGCGCGTGTTGGTACCGGCGGTGGAAAATTCCATCAGCGGCAATGCGTACCGGCCGGGCGATGTGCTTGCGACCCGCAAAGGTCTGACTGTCGAGGTGGGGAACACCGACGCGGAGGGCCGGCTGATTTTATGCGACGCCCTCGCTTTTGCGGATGATGAACATCCTGCCTTGATCATCGACTTCGCCACCCTGACCGGTGCGGCGCGGGTCGCGCTCGGACCTGAGCTTCCGGCTCTCTTCGGCAATGAGGATCGCGTGGTTCACGAATTGGCGCGAGCCGCCGCCGCCGAGCACGATCCGCTCTGGCCGATGCCGCTATGGGCGGGCTATGAAGATGAGCTTGCCAGCAAGATTGCGGATTTGAACAATGTCGCCTCGTCGACTTTCGCCGGTGCGATTTTCGGCGCGTTGTTCCTGAAGCGCTTTGTGACCGAGTCGCCGTGGCTGCACATCGATTTGTACGCGTGGAATTCCAAGGACCGTCCCGGCCGCGGTGTCGGCGGCGAGGCCCAGGCAGTGCGTGGTGTCTATCGTTACTTGGTCGAGCGCTTTGGCATTGCGTAAGCTTCAAGGCATGACCAAGAAATCTGCCGCCGTCGACATGCGCCGCCACTCACGCTTGGTGGTCGACGGGCTGAAGCAGACACCGAGCCGCTCGATGCTGCGTGCCGTCGGCTTCGGCGACGCCGACTTTGAAAAGCCGCAAGTGGGTGTCGCCTCGACCTGGAGCAATTTGACGCCCTGCAATATGCACATCGACGAACTCGCGCGCCGGGTGGCCGAGGGCGCCGATGGGGCGGGGGCCAAGGCCGTCATATTCGGTACGATTACGGTGTCCGACGGGATTTCCATGGGAACACCGGGCATGCGCTATTCGCTGGTATCCCGTGAGGTGATCGCCGATTCGATCGAGACCGTTGTGGGCGCGCAGGGTTTCGATGGCGTGGTCGCGATCGGTGGCTGCGACAAGAACATGCCGGGCTGCATGATGGCGATGGCGCGACTGAACCGTCCCGCGGTGTTCGTGTACGGCGGCACGATTCGCCCGGGCGCCGACCAGCGCGACATTGTTTCCGTCTTCGAGGCCGTCGGCGGGCATGCTCAAGGGTCGGTATCCCTGCAACAGCTGAAGTTCGTCGAGCGCACCGCGATCCCCGGTCCGGGCGCCTGCGCCGGCATGTACACCGCCAATACCATGGCTTCGGCGATTGAGGCCATGGGAATGAGTTTGCCGAATAGCTCGGCTCAAGATGCCGTCTCGAGTCAAAAGCGCGACGACTGCCTACGAGCCGGCGCTGCCGTCGTTAACCTAATCCGGGACGGCATCACCCCCCGCCGAATTATGACGCGTGCTTCATTTGAGAACGCGATAACCGTGGTGATCGCACTCGGCGGCTCGACCAATGCTGTGCTGCATCTATTGGCGATGGCTTCTTCCGCCGGTGTCAAACTGAAAGTCGACGACTTCACTCGAATCGGCAAGCGCGTGCCCGTGCTGGCGGATTTGCGGCCGAGCGGCCGCTATTCGATGTCCGAGCTGGTGGCGGTGGGCGGCATTCAGCCCTTGATGAAAACCTTGTTGGATGCCGGCTTGCTCCAGGGCGATTGCCTCACGGTCACCGGGACCACGCTGGCTGAAAATCTTCGCGGCGTGGGCGCTTATCCGCACGGACAGGCGATCGTGCGGCCCTTGAGCGATCCGATCAAAAAAGACAGCCACTTGGTGGTCTTGTATGGAAACCTCGCGCCCGAGGGCGCAGTTGCAAAAATTACAGGCAAGGAGGGCTTGAGCTTCAAGGGCAAGGCGCGCGTATTTGATTGCGAAGAAAAGGCACTGGACGGAATCATGAGCGGCAAGGTGCAGGCCGGCGACGTCGTGGTCATTCGCTATGAAGGTCCCAAGGGCGGTCCGGGCATGCGCGAGATGTTAAGTCCCACCAGCGCCATCATGGGCAAGGGCTTGGGTTCTCGAGTTGCACTCATCACCGATGGCCGGTTCTCCGGCGGCAGTCATGGTTTCGTGGTGGGGCATATCTCGCCGGAAGCGGCTCTCGGCGGCCCGCTGGCCCTGGTAAGGACCGGGGACGAGATCACGATTGACGCGCAACGCCGTGAAATCAGGCTGCATGTCCCTTCCGGCGAGCTCAAACGGCGCCGTAAATCTTGGGCCGCGCCGCTCCCTTATGCGCGTCGGGGCGCTTTGGCGAAGTACGCGCGGCAAGTCAGCAGCGCCTCGTTGGGAGCCGTTACGGATCTGGAGGAAACTCCATCAAAAGCCGCCAAGCCCTCATAAAGTCTGACGTTCACATGGGTGATATTGGACTTACATCGCGCTTGCAGTTCGGGCGGGATATGTGTCAGTCTTCTTACTCGCCGAAGGGAACTTGCTGGGAAGCTGCTGGGAAATCTAGCTGCAAGTTTACGGCGTGCGCGATGCGCAAGATCAAGAGTCAGGGGTAGGGCCGCACAGACTTATGTATTACGAACAGCCTTCGTTATTCTCCGGCAAAAGGGGCGCCGCCCTCATAGCCGTCATACTTCTTCATGTGGTGATCGTGTGGGGATTTTACACCGGGTTGGCCGGGCAGCTGGTGCAAAAAATTATTCCTCCCGTCGAAATTGCCCAGATAGACAAGCCCAAAGATGTCGATAAGCCTCCGCCGCCTCCCCCGAAACTCGAAGAGATCAAACCCTACGTCCCGCCGCCGGAATTTGTCGACATCCAGGCCGCGCCGCCCGAGAACAATGCGATTTCCGTAGTCACGCAGACGAAAACTCCGCCGCCGGCGCCGGTCGTGGCGGCCCCGGTGCAGCACAATATCGTCGGCGCGAGAATGGATCCGAAGCATCCGTTTCACATTGGCGAGGAATACTATCCGGACGCCTCGAAGCGCGCCGGCGAGGAAGGCCGCTGCATCGTGCTCGCGCATGTTGCCGCGAGCGGCCAGATTCTCGATGCGCAAATACAGCAGAGTTCGGGATTCCCGCGCTTGGATGACGCGTGTTTGAAAGGCGTCAAAGGGCAAAAGGCGCTTCCCGGCATGGATGACGGCAAGCCGGTCGAAGGCCATTTTGCATTTGCGATCGTTTGGAAGTTAACGGGAAAGTAGCCGCCTAAGTGAGCGGCTCGAGTTTTAGCGCTACCATTATTAATAAGCTTTTATAAGTAGAGGGAATCGGTCAATGCAAGAGACAGTTGTTGAAAACCCATATGGCCTAGGTGCGCTGATTGCCAATGGCAATATCGTCAGCAGATCGATCCTCGGCGTATTGCTGATTATGTCGCTGATGACATGGTTCATCATGATCACCAAATTCTTTGACCAACGACGCCTGCGGCTTCAGGCAATTGAAGCTGAGAAGGAGTTCTGGACTTCCACCACTTTGACCGATGCCATCAGCAAGCTGAAGGGCGGATCCAATCCGTTTCGCGCGCTCGCCGAGACCGGCAAGCAGGCTTACGAGTATCACGAGGTCAACAAGACGCGGCTCTCCGGTGCGATCGGCACCAGCGAGTGGATCACCGAGTCGCTGCAACGCACGGCGGATGCCATCATCAGTCGTCTGCAAACGGGCTTGCCGGTGCTGGCCTCGGTCGGTGCGACTGCGCCGTTCGTCGGACTGCTCGGGACCGTGATCGGCATCTACAACGCGCTCATCGCGATCGGCGTCTCCGGACAGGGCTCGATCGAAAAGGTGGCCGGCCCCGTCGGTGAAGCTTTGATCATGACCGCCATCGGCTTGGTCGTCGCCGTGCCGGCCGTGCTCGGCTACAACGTTCTATTGCGACGCAATAAGACGGTGCAGGAGCGAGTCAGCCACTTCACGCACGAGTTGCACGCTTACCTGATCTCCGGCGTCAAGATGGGGTTGGGAATGGACAAGCCCCCGGCCGCGATTGGCAAGCCGCCTGCGGCTGCGGTTGCCCGCTAGGACTTAAGACATGGCGCTGCACGTTGGAGGAGTTGAAGAAGAGGCCTCGGCGATGTCGGATATCAACGTCACGCCCCTGGTGGACGTGATGTTGGTATTGCTCATCATTTTCATCATCACCATCCGGGTCATCCTGCAGCAGGTGCCGGTGACGCTGCCCAAGGCGACCAATCTGATCACCCAGACCCGCCCGGAAAACATCACCATTGCCGTCGATAAGCAGGGCGCCATTTATTGGAATACCAAACTGCTCTCGGGCCAGGACGAGTTATTGGCGATGCTGCGCGGCATTGCGCGCCAGGAACCGCAGCCCGAAGTGCACATCCGCGGCGACGCGAATGTTCGGTACCAATTTGTGGGCCAGGTGCTGGTGGCGACGCAGAAGATCGGCATTCGCAAGGTTGCCTTCATTACCGAACCCGATCGCCCCACTTCACGCTAGGAGATTTAGTACATGGCCATGAGTGTAGGTGGGAGCGGCGAGGGCCAATCCTATTCCGAAATCAATATGACGCCGCTGATCGACGTCATGCTGGTATTGCTGATCATTTTCATCATCACGCTGCCGAACCAAACGCACGCGGTGAAAATCGACAACCCATTGCCGCCGCCGCCCAACTATGTGCCGCCGCCGCCGCCGGAAGTGATCGACCTGACGATCGATTTTGACGGCACATTGTTGTGGAACAAGACCCCGGTGGATCGCAAGACTTTACAGGGGTACATCGAAACCGAAGCGCAGAAGGACCCGCAGCCTGAAGTGCACATCACGGTGGACAAGTTCGCCAAATACGAAATCGTCGCCCAGACGCTGGCCGACCTGCAGCATCGTGGTTTGAAGAAGATAGGATTCGTCAACAACGATTTCTTCTAAGAAGGTACCCCTGAGTGGTTTTACGGCGCGTCCAGCCCTGCTGGGATACGCGCCGTTTGTTTGAACTACTTAAGATGCCCTGGCGCGAGCCTGGAGGCCGCGCCAACTAAATTTGATATATAGCGAGGTCTGCTAATGAGTCATTCGACATTTGATATCCGGCGCCGCCCACTGGTTCTGTGCCTGTGCGCGTTCATGGGCTTTGCGGGCATTGCGTCGGCGGCATATGCGGCTGACAAGCCCAAGGGGCAGGAAATCAGCCGCGTCATTGGCAAGGAGATGAATGCGGCGCAAAAGGCGATGGCCGCCAGTCAATGGTCTGAGATGCTCAAGGATCTCGAAGCTGCCGAAGCCAAGTCCGGACTGACCGCTTATGACAAGACCAAGATCGCCGACTTCAAGGGCTACGCCTATGTGAAGCTCAATAATTTGAAGGCCGCCGAAACCGCGTACGAGGCGGCGCTGGCGGCGGGCGGCTATACGCCGGAAGAAACGGCCCGAACCACCCGCTTGCTGTTTCAGGTCGCCGCGCAAAACCAGCAGAATGCCAAGGCGATTGAATATGGCAAGACCGCCACCGAAGGGTCGACGGCCACGCCCAACGACTTCTTGCTCATGTCGCAGTTGTATTACCTGCAAAAGGACTGCAAGAATTCATCCATTTGGGCCGACAAGGCGATTGCTGCATACCGCAGGGCGAATGAAGCCCCCAAAGAGGTCCTGTTCCAGTTCAAGCTGCAGTGCGCCAGTGATGCGGGCGATACCGCGGGCATGAAGGCAGGGCTGTACGATTTGGTACGGCTCACCAACAAGACTTCGTATTGGAACAATTTAATCCGGTTGGAACGTCAGGATGAGCGCGACGATCACAATACATTGATGATCTACCGCGTCATGTTCGACACCAACTCCATGAACGCGGATACCGACTATATTGAAATGGCGCAGTTGCTGGGCGACGCAGGCTTGCCGGGAGAGGCGGAAGCCGTTCTTCAGAAGGCGATGAGCAGCGGCATTCTCAAGGACGAGCACAAGGAGCGCACCCAGCGTCTGTTGACCGCGCTGAAGACGCGCGCCGACGCCGACAAGAAGGGCTTGCCGGCGCTCGATGCCGAGGCCAGCAAGAATCCGGCGGGACAACTCGACGTGAAGCTCGGTGAGGTTTATTTCGGCGCGGGCGATTACCAAAACGCCGCGACCGCCATCAGCCGCGGAATTGGCAAGGGCCAGATCAAGCAGCTCGACGAGGCCTATGTGTATCTGGGCCGCGCTCAGGCGGCATTGAAGAACAACGCCGATGCGAAGAAGGCGTTTGAAAAGCTCAAGACCGTTCCGAACCTCAGCCCGCGCGTGCTCAAGTTGTGGGAGCTGTACTCGGAAAAGCTCGGCTCCTAAGGATCAGGGAAGCAATTATGACAATCAAAGCCGGCGACAAAATGCCCGAGGGCGCGTTCACGCGCATGACCAAGGATGGCCCGCAGAAGATGACGACGGAGCAGTTGTTCGCCGGCAAGACCGTGGTGCTATTTTCCGTGCCGGGCGCGTTTACGCCAACCTGCGATGCCAAGCACCTGCCCGGCTTTGTGGATCTGGCAGACCAGATCAAGGCCAAGGGCGTCGATACCATCGCCTGCACCGCCGTGAACGATGTATTCGTCATGAACGCCTGGGGCAAGCACGGGGGAGTGGGCGACAAGATCTTGATGCTTGCCGACGGCAATGGCGCTTACGTCAAAGCCTTGGGGCTCGAAATGGATGGCAGCAAGTTCGGCATGGGAATGCGCGGCCAGCGCTTCGCCGTCATTGTCAAAAATGGTGTTGCGACTCACGTCAACGTCGAGGCGCCCGGTGAATTCAAGGTCTCCGCCGCCGACCATGTCTTGAAGCAGCTCTAGGCTTACTCTGCTGTAGCGAGAGCCCGTGCCGGTCGAATTCACAGTGCCGGGGTACTAGGTTGCGGCCAACTTTTCAAGCTCCGGCACGGCTTGGAATAGATCCGCGACCAACCCGATGTCGGCCACCTCAAATATCGGCGCGTCACCGTCCTTGTTGATTGCCACGATGGTGCGTGCGTCCTTGATTCCAGTCAGATGTTGAATGGCGCCGGAGATGCCGATCGCAATGTACAACTCCGGAGAGATGATCTTGCCGGTCTGACCGACCTGCATCTCATTCGGCGCATAGCCTGCATCAACCGCCGCCCGTGATGCGCCCACGGCGGCACCGAGCCGATCGGCCAAACTGAACAGCAACTTGAAGTTCTCGGCGCTTCCCAGCGCGCGGCCGCCGGATACCACCCGCCGGGCGGTCTGCAGATCCGGCCGGTCGGTCGAGCCGGACTTTGCCCCCAGGTAGCGGGTGTGCGAGGGCAGGGGTACGTTCAAGGTCTTTGACTCCACGGCGGCGCTGCCGCCCGACGGTGCCGCCTGAAACGAGGCAACGCGCACTGTCGCGATGAGCTTGCGCCCCGGATCCGCCTCGACTGTCACAATCGCGTTACCGGCATAGATCGGGCGGCGAAACCGATAGGCGCTCTCGACCGCCATCAAGTCGCTGACCTGCGGCACGGCGAGCAGGGCGGCGAGCCGCGGCATCAAATCCTTGCCGAAACTGGTCGAGGGGCCAAACACATGCGAGTAGTCAGCCGCCAGCGCCGCGATTTGCGGCGCGAACACTGCGGCAAGGGGATGCAGGTTTTCCGGCCGGTCCACGCGCACCACCGACTTGACGCCGGCCAGCGCGGCGGCCTGCGCGGCGACGGCGGCAGTGTCGCCGCCCAACAGGACGATGCTGATTTCTGCGTCGGCGACCCCCTTGGCGCAGGTCACGCATTTTGCGGTGGCGGGATTCAAGGCCTTTCCGTCGTGTTCGCCGACGATGAGTATCTTGTGCATCAGATCAAACCTTTTTTCTTGAGCGCATCGACGAGCTCGGCGACATCCTTGACCATCACGCCTTTTTGGCGCTGCGCCGGGGGCTCGGTTTTTACGTTCTTGAGCAGGATTCCAGCGCTGATTCCGAGGGCGTCGAGCGAGGTGACATCCAGAGGCTTTTTCTTTGCTTTCATGATGTCCGGCAGCTTCACATAGCGCGGCTCGTTCAGGCGCAGATCCACCGTGATCACCGCGGGCAAGTCGACCTCGATGGTCTCCAGCCCCGCATCGACCTCACGAGTGACCGTGGCTTTGTCCGCCGCAATTTCGACCTTTGACGCGAATGTTGCCTGAGGCCGTTCCCAAATCGCCGCCAGCATTTGTCCGGTCTGATTCGCGTCGTCATCGATCGCCTGTTTGCCGAGCAGGATCAGATCCGGGCTTTCCTTTTTTGCCAGCGCCAGAAACACGCTGGCGGCGGTCAGGGGTTCCACGACGGCGTCAGTTTGCACCAGAATTGCGCGGTCCGCTCCCATGGCCAGCGTCGTGCGCAATTGTTGCTGGGTGTCGGCAACTCCGATGCTGACCGCAACGACTTCGATGTTGGTGCCGCGTTCCTTGATGCGCAACGCCTCTTCGAGTGCGATTTCATCAAACGGGTTGACGCTCATTTTGACACCATCGAGCATGACGCCGCTGCCGTCCGGCTTCACTCGAATGCGCACGTTGTAGTCAACGACGCGTTTGATACAGACCATGATCTTCTGCACGAAAGCTCCTTAAACCATTGCTCGAGGGACCGTCTGCGCGCGGGCCTCGGCTTGTTGTTCAACAAATACGCTGCTGATTTTAGCCGCGCACTGCCGCAACTTCGGCAAAAAACGCTCGAGTCCGGCTTTCAGCGGCAGCGCGGACGCAATGAAGCGCACGGTCAGGACGGCCAACGTGCGGTCGTTCAGAGGGACCGGTACGCTCAGACTGTATTCATCCACGAGGCGGCGTGTGCGCGTCGCAGTGGCAAAACCCTGCGATTTGATTTCCGCCAGCGCGCGCAGCAGCTCGGCGCGATCGCGCGCCGGCCTGTCCTCTTCCTTGTTGGAGCGCGCGAATATTTCAATGAGCGCATCGCGCTGCACCGGCGGGCAGCTCGCCAGGTAAGCTCGGCCGGTGGCAGTGGCCAGCAGCGGCAATTGAAATCCGGCCGAATAGCGTTCGATCGCAAGCGGCGTGCTGTGATCGGTGGCCTCGCGCAACATCATTTTCGTGCCTGACAGGGTGGCAATGCTGACCGGCCAGACGATTTCGGCGCACAGGCTGTAAATCAGCGGTTTGGCGATCTGGTTCACCCACGCCTCATCATCAAATCCTCCGCTCAAACCGCGTACCAGAATGGTCAGCCGATAGCGCTCGTCGCTGCTGTCCCGATAAACGAATCCGGAATTGCACAGCGTTTCCAAGATTCGATAGACGGTGGTGCGCGGCAGGCGGATTTCATGGGCCACTTCCGAAACCGTCGCACCGTCGCGCAAGTTAAGAACAGTCAGCGCGTCAAGGCCGCGCATCAGCGCGCGGATGGGGCGGGTGGAATCCATGAAGCCTCGAGGGATTGGTGAACTCGTTAGTTTAGGGAGCCATACTTCTCTTGTCCACCTTGCGGTCAGTCAGTAGACTGAGGTGCAGATGACGCGCTACTTCCTTACGCGGCTTGCCGGCGCTGTTCCCACGCTGTTCATTATCATCACGATTACATTTTTTTTGATGCGCGCCGCGCCTGGCGGGCCCTTCGATCAAGAGCAGGCGCTGGCGCCCGAGATCAAGGCGAATCTGGACCGCGCTTACGGCTTGGATCAGCCGGTATGGATTCAATATGGTCGCTACCTCAAGGGGCTGCTGCACGGAGATTTTGGACCGTCGTTCAAATATAAGGATTTTACGGTCACCGAACTGATCGGTCAGGGCTTTCCCGTGACGTTGCAGCTCGGCATCCTGGCCGTCGCGCTCGCCTTGGTGCTGGGCGTCCCCTTGGGAACGTTTGCCGCGCTTCATCACAACTCGGCGTCCGACACCGCCACGATGTCGCTCGTCGTGATCGGCATCGCCATTCCCTCATTTGTAGTGCTGCCATTTCTCGGACTGCTATTCGGCGTATATCTTCACTGGTTGCCGGTCGCGGGCTGGGAGAACGGATCGCTGCGTCACCTCGCGTTGCCGGTCGTTGCACTGGCGTTGCCGCCCCTGGCTTACATCGCACGCCTGACCCGCGGCAGCATGCTGGAAGTTCTGCGCAGCCACTACATTCGAACCGCATTCGCGAAAGGGCTGCCTCTTCGCAGCGTGATTGTTCGCCATGCGCTGCGGCCCGCGCTTGCTCCGGTGGCGAGCTACCTGGTTCCCGCCGTTGCCTCGATCCTGACCGGCTCATTGGTGGTGGAATCGATTGCAGGGCTGCCCGGCATCGGCAGATATCTGGTGCAGGGCGCGATCAACCGCGATTACACGCTCGTGCTCGGCATGGTGATCATTTACTCGACTTTGCTCATCCTGATGGGGCTGCTGGTCGACCTTCTGTACGCGTGGCTCGATCCGCGCGTGAGGCTGTAGCATGTTCGGCGACGACGCAATTCGACGCCTGCGCGCCAGTCCGGCTGCGGTGCCGGCGCTATTCATCATCGCCGCGATCGTGATCATCACCCTGCTCGGTCCATGGCTCAACCCAAACAATACTCAGACGCTCGACTGGCTGCATGTGGCCGCACGGCCGACCCTGGCGAGCGCGCACTGGTTCGGCACCGACCGCCTGGGCCGCGATCTTTATGCCCGCACTCTCGCCGGCGCGCGCGTCAGCATCGCCATCGGATTGGTGGCGAGCATGATCAGCATCGTGGTCGGCGTCAGCTATGGTGCCATCGCGGGCTACATCGGCGGCCGCATCGATCATCTGATGATGCGCCTCATCGAGATCTTGAGCGGTTTGCCGCTGATTTTTTTCGTCATTTTCTTGACTGTCATTTTCGGGCGCAGCGAATCCCTGTTGTTCATTTCGATCGGGGCGGTCGGCTGGCTCACCATGGCGCGGATCGTGCGCGGTCAGACACTGAGCATTCGTCGGCAGGAATTCATAACCGCGGCCGTGGCTGCAGGCGCAGGCACCGGGCGCATCATCTTAAGGCACGTGGTGCCCAACGTCATCGGGCCGGTCATTGTCTACGCCACGCTGACGGTGCCGCAGATCATTTTGTTTGAAAGCTTTTTGAGTTTCCTCGGGTTGGGAATCCAGGAACCCGGCGCGAGCCTGGGCACGCTGATCGCCGAAGGCGTGGGGGAAATGGAAGCCGCTCCCTGGATGCTGCTGGTGCCCGGCAGCTTTTTGGCGGTATTGCTGCTTTGTTTGAACATTTTCGGCGATGGCCTGCGCGACGCACTCGACGTCAAGGAGGCATGAAGTGGTTCCGACCTTGAGTGTCCATGAGCTTAATATCCGCTTCGCGCATCGATTCGGGATCATCGAGGCGGTTGCCGGCGCCACGCTCCACATCGAGCCTGAGGAGTGCGTCGGCGTCGTCGGCGAATCCGGATCCGGAAAGACTCAGTTGTTCCTGGCCGCCATGGGACTGCTGCCGGGTGCTGCACAGGTCAGCGGCAGCATTCGCTTCGCGGGCTACGAAGTGCTCGGCGCAGCGCCCGCAGCGCTGAATCGAATCCGCGGGTCCAAGCTCACCATGATTTTTCAGGATCCAATGACGTCATTGACGCCGCACTTGAAAATTGGAACCCAGCTGGCCGAGGTTCTGGTCCATCACTCAGGGCTGCCGTGGGCCGAGGCGCGCGCTGCCGCCGGCCGCATGCTCGAACGGGTACGGATGCCGGATGCCAAGCGGCGGCTGGCGCAATATCCATACGAATTGTCGGGCGGGATGCGTCAGCGCGTCATGCTGGCGATGAGTTTGTTGTGCAAGCCGGATCTGCTGATCGCGGATGAGCCCACCACCGCGCTCGACGTCACGCTGCAGGCACAGATCATGGAATTGCTGCGCGAGGCGCGCAGTGAAACCGGCATGGCCCTGGCGCTCATCAGCCACGATCTTGCCGTGATCGCCGGCCTCGCCGATCGAATCCTCGTCATGTACGCCGGCAGAATCGTCGAGAACGCCAGGGCGGATGAACTTTTGCGCCGGCCGCGCCATCCTTACACCGCCGAGCTGTTGAAGTGCGTGCCGAGGTTAAGCGGGCCGCGCCTGGCGCGCATGCCGACTCTCGCGGGTCAGCCGCCGCAACCCGGCGAAGCGCTGCAGGCCTGCCCCTTCGCGCCGCGCTGCCCGCGGGCCGCGGAGCGTTGCCGCATAGAGCCGCCGGTGCTGGCGGGCGCCGCGAATGCCCACGTGGCCTGTCATTTTCCTCTGTCATGAACCCGCCGCTGCTGAAAGTGCGAGGTCTGTGCGTCGAATTCGGCGGGCATCCGGCGGTGCGTGATGTGAATTTCGACTTGTTTTCCGCAGAGACCGTGGGCCTCGTCGGCGAATCGGGCGCCGGAAAATCGACTGTGGCGCGAGCGCTGCTGCGCCTGTTGCAGCCGGCGCAGGGCAGCGTCGAATTCAAGGGGATGGACTTGCTCAAGAGCACGCCGGCCGTGATGCGGTCGCAGCGCCGCGAATTGCAGATGATCTTCCAGGACCCGCTCGCGAGCCTGAATCCGCGCATGACGGTCGGCGATGCGATCGGCGAACCGTTGACGATATTCGAGCCCGAACTGACTGCGGCCGCGCGGCGCGGGAAAGTCGCCGCGATTTTGCGGCGCGTGGGCCTAAACGCCGACAGGGCGGATCGCTACCCGCACGAATTCAGCGGCGGCCAGTGCCAGCGAATCGGCATCGCCCGCGCTGCCGTGCTGCACCCGAAACTCCTGGTTTGCGACGAAGCGGTGAGCTCGCTCGATGTGTCCATACAGGGACAGATCATCAATTTGTTGCAGGACCTGCAGCAGGACATGGGCATGGCGATGCTGTTCATCAGTCACAATCTCGCCGTCGTCCGGCATTTGAGCCATCGCGTGATGGTGATGTACCTGGGAAAGTTGGTCGAAGCCGCCGCTTGCGAGACGCTGTTTGCCGCGCCCGTGCATCCTTATACCCGTGCGCTGCTGTCCGCGGTGCCGCGGATTCCTCCGGCGGAAAGCGCGCAGCCCGCATTGGTGCCGCCTTCGGAAGGATCTCTTGCGGCCGGCGCGGCCGCCCAGGGCTGCGCGTTTCGCGACCGCTGTCCCTACGCGTTGCCGCTGTGCGCATCCGCCGATCCGCCGCTCACGGAAATTGCCCCCGGACGCTGGGCCGCCTGTCACCGTTCGCACGAGGCGCTGAATCCAGTATTCTAGGAACCCATGACGCAACGAAAGCCGGTACGGCCGAGCGACGGGCTCGCCAATGTGCGCTACGAGATCCGCGGCAAGCTGGCGCGGCGCGCCTTGGCGCTCGAGCGTCTGGGCTATGACATCGTATCGTTGAACATCGGCAATCCGTTTGCCTTCGGATTCCGCACCCCCGAGACGATGCGCCTGGCCATGATTGAGAACCTGCGCAACAGCGAAGGATATGTTCACCAGAAGGGCATCTTTCCGGCGCGCGAAGCCGTGGTCATGCAGCAACAGGAGCGCGGCGTGCGCGGCGTCACCGCCGAAGAGGTGTTCATCGGCAACGGCGTCAGCGAGTTGATCGATCTCACGTTGCGCGCGCTGCTTAATTCCGGCGATGAGGTACTGGTGCCGAGTCCTGACTATCCTTTGTGGACAGCCGCGGTGAACCTAAATACCGGGCGGGCGGTGCATTACCCCTGTCATCCAGCGCAGCGCTTCATTCCCGATCCGGAGGAAATCGAATCGCTGATCACGAAGCGCACCAGAGCGATCGTCGTCGTGAATCCGAACAATCCCACCGGCGCCGTCTATCCGCGGGAAACCTTGACCGCCATCGCCCAACTGGCCGAGAAACATCGCCTGGTGGTGTTATGCGACGAAATCTACGACCACATACTCTACGATGATGCCGAATTCGTGCCGATGGCGACCCTGGTGCACAACACTCTGTGCTGCACGATGAGCGGCCTGTCCAAGGTCTATCGAGCATGCGGCTATCGCGTGGGTTGGGCATCGTTCTCCGGCGATGTCGAGGGCGCGAGCGAATACTTGAGCGGCTTGGAGCTGCTTTCGTCGCTGCGTCTGTGCAGCAATGTTCCCGGACAGTGGGCGGTGCAAACCGCCCTTGGCGGCTATCAGAGCATCCAGGAACTGACGCGTCCGGGCGGCCGTTTGTATGAATCTCGTCAGGCCATTCTCGACGGGGTGGCGCGCAGCAAGTACTTGAAGTTGGCGCGGCCGATGGGCGCCTTGTACGCCTTCGTGGAAGTGCGCAGCGACGTATTGCCGGACTTCGACGACCAAAGCTTTGCGCTCGACTTGCTGGAGAAGAAGCACGTGCTGGTCGCACCCGGCGTGAGCTTCAACGTGGCCTATCGCAACGCCTTCCGGATCACCAATTTGCCGGAGCCTCCGGTCCTGGCCACGGTATTTTCACGTATCGATGAATTGCTCGACGCCCAGGCCGCGGAAGCTCCGTCGCTTAAGGTCATCTCTTCCCAGCCCAAGGTCCGGCAGCACTGAGCGTGGAGCCCGTTTCTCCCGCCTTGCTGGCGGCCGTAGCGGCCGGGCGGACAGTGCTCGCGCCAAATGCGGAACTCGCCGCCGCATTGTTCGACGCCGTGCAGCGCGTTCATCGCGATGCCGGCGATGAAGTCTGGCCGACTCCGCGGGTGCATGACTATTCAAGCTGGTTGCGCGAGCAGCATGTGCAGCGCCTATTCGCGGAGGCCGACGCGCCGCGCCTGTTGAGCGAGCTGGAAGAGCGCGAACTCTGGCGCATGGTCATTGACGGCGCCGCGAGCGGTTTGGATTTTCTTGATCCTGCTGGAGCAGCACGCGCGGCACGGCGCGCTCGGCGAACGCTGTTCGAATACGCCATTCCCATCGAGGCTCTCGATGCTGCGCATTCCGAGGAGACGGCGGCGTTTCTAGAGTGGAACCGCGGATTCGAATTGCGTTGCCGCACGCTGGGCTGCATCAGCGCGGACAGTTTGTTGGCCGGCGCGGACGCGCCCGTCGGTCAGGCCGACTGGATCGAGAGCCCGAATTGGCGGCCCGCGGCGCGCCGCCGGCTGGAACAACACGGGCGCGCGCTGCTGCCGCAGCACCACCGGCCGCCAACGCCGTCACTCGTGAGCGCGCCCTCGCCCGAGGCGGAGCTCGCTGCAATCGCGGAGTGGGCGCGAGCCAGATTGGCGGAGGAAGGATTTCGCGCCTGGATCTGCTGTCCCGGATTTGAATCGGCGTCGGGCGCAAGTGGTGGATGCCTTCGATGCGGCGCTGGCGCCGCAACGATTTGCGCTGCGCGGCGGCGCGGCGACGCCTCCCTATGCGGTGGCCGGCGGCACGCCGCTTGCCGACTACGCGCCCGCGCGCGCGGCCTTGGAATTGCTGGGCGCAAGTTTGGGCCGGGTTGCGTTCCCGCGATTCAGCGCGTTGCTGCGCGCGCCTGAACTTCAGGACAACGACGCTGAGGCCAGCAGCGCGGCGCGACTGGACGTCGCTTTGCGTCGCCGTGCATCGAACGAGGCAGATCTTGCGGGCTGGCTGGATCTGGCGGACCGGGTGGCGCGAGGCGGGCAAATGGCTCCGGTCGCAGCCGTGCAGCGGCTGCGCGCGGCTCATCAGGTGCTCTCGGAACTGCGCGGCGCGCGGCTCTTCAGCGAGTGGGTGGCCGTATGGCTGGGCGCGCTTCAAATCGGTCCCTGGGCGTTTCGCGCGCGCTGGTCGAGCATCGAATATCAAGCCGCGGAGCGGTTCCGTGAAGTGCTTGCGAGCTTAGGTCTGGGCGATGCCGTGTTCGGAACGCATTCGCGCGAATCAGCGCAACGAATTCTCGCCCGGGCGGCGCGCGAAACGCCCTTCCAACCGCAGACCGGTGTACCGGCCATCTGGGTGAGCGGCCAGCTCCTCGATCCGTGGCTGGGCTATGGCGGCCTGTGGGTGAGCGGCTGCAATGATGAGCAATGGCCCCCGCCGGTGACGCCGGTCGCATTGCTCCCCGTGAGAGTGCAGCGGCAATACGGCGTCATCCCGGCGAGTGCGGAATTGCAGCTGGCATTCGCGATCGACCTGCAGGGCCGCTGGCAGCAGCGCGCGGGTCAGTGCGTGTTCAGTCTTGCCGATCCGGGCGAGGGCAGACCGAGCATGCCCAGCCCGCTGCTGCCGAAGCTCACGGCGGTCGAATCGCCGCGGGCCGCCGCTCCCCAACCTCACTGGCGCAAGATGCTGGAGGGCGCGCCCGGATTGCTGTCGCTTTGGGATGAGCAGGCTCCGGCGCATGGGGGCAGCGAGCGCACACGCGGCATTGCCACCTTGAGGGCCCAATCGCGTTGCGCATTTCGGGGGTTTGCCGAGACCCGGCTCGACGCCCAACCATTGGAGCAGCCGGTACCGGGATTCAACGAACGCGAGCGTGGCGAGCTCGTGCACCATGCCCTGCAGCATGTGTGGACAGCGCTGCGCGATTCGAACACGCTGCGAACGCTGCCCCCGGACGCGGAGCAGCGTCTGATCGATGAAGCCGGCGTCCGCGCCCTCGCGATCGTGTGCCAGCGCCGCGATCCGGGCCGGCGCTGGCGTCTGCGTGAACGCATCCGGCTGCAAAATTTGCTGGGAAAATGGCTGCAGCTCGAACGGCAGCGGGCGCCGTTCAGGGTCGAGGCGCTCGAGGGGAGCGATCAAATTGCGCGCTTTGGCGGACTCGAATTTCGCGTGCGCATCGATCGCATCGATCAACTGTCGGACGGCGCGCGAGTCTTGATTGACTACAAGACCGGCGCCGCCGATCCGGATTGGCGTGGCGAGCGGCCTGACAATCCGCAGTTGCCGGTTTATGCGCTGCTGTCTCCGCACGCCTTGGTGGCGGTGGCTTACGCCAAAGTGAATGCCGCGGAGACCGGCTTTGTGGCCGAATCCGAACGGCGCGACATTTTCCCGCGAACACGGCGCAGCGCATTGGAAGGGATGGCGACTCTCGCCGAGCTCATACCAGTTTGGTCGCGGCGCATCGAGCGGATCGCCGGCGAGTTCGCCGCCGGGCGCGCAGAGGTGGCGCCGACCACCGAGGCATGCAAGAGCTGCAAGCTGCAGGGTCTGTGCCGTGTGCCGGCGGCGCTCGAAGAGGCGGATGAGTTTCATGAGTGAGGCCGCGCGGCTCGCGGTCGATGCGTCCGCCCGCGAGCGTGCCATCACCGCGGACGGCTCCGTGCTGGTGCAGGCGCCGGCCGGCTCGGGCAAGACGACTTTGCTGGCGCAACGATATTTGCGCCTTCTGGCCGCGGTCGATTCGCCCGAGCGTATTTTGGCGCTGACCTTCACGCGCCGTGCGGCGGAGGAGATGCGGCAACGCGTGCTCGGCGCACTCAAGGCCGCAGGGCTCACCGAATGCCCGCAGGGGATGAATCAGCGCACGTGGCGCCTGGCCGCGGCGGCGAAGCGGCGCATGGACTCCTTGAATTGCGACTTGCAGTCGCAGCCCTCGAGACTGCGCATCGAAACCATCGACGCCTTCAACGCCTGGCTGGCCAATCAATTGCCGGTTGCCTCGGGTGCGGGCGCGGGGCTGCGCGTGCACACGGATGCCGCACTCAGCTACCAAGAGGCGGCGCGCCGCGCGTTGGCGCACCAGGGCGAGGATCAATTCGGACATGCGGTCGACCGGGTGCTCGAGCTCGACGACCAGCGCTGGCGCAAGCTGGTGAAGCTCATTGCGGAGATGCTGCCAAGCCGCGACCGCTGGCTGCCTTTGCTCGCGGGGCGCCTGCGGGCCGCGAGCGCGATTGACGAGACGCAGCTCGCCCACGTGCGCCGGCATTTCGACGAAGATTTGCGGCTGCTGGTCAACCGGGTCTTGCTGCGGGCGTGCGAAATCTTCAGAAGGGAAGATGATTGCCGCGCTGTCGTCGCTCGTGCACGGCGCGGCGCAGCGCCGGGAGGATCCGGCCTTGCGCGTGTGGCGTCAGGATGCCAGCGCTTTGCGCGCTGTGCCTGAGGATGCCGCGCGATGGCGCTGTATGGCGGCGATGGTGCTGACCGGGGACCGGCGCGGACTGCGCAAGACGGTCGATAAAAGGCAGGGGTTTCCCGCCGGGTCGGTCGAGAGGGAATCGATGCTGGGCCTGTTGGGCCAACTCTCTGAAGATTCGCGCACTTTGGATGTGTTGGTTGAGTTGAGCACGCTGCCGGATCCCTGCTACAGCGATGCGGCGTGGGAGCGTGTGCGCGAAGTGGCGCAGTTGCTGGTTTTGGCAGCCGCCGAACTCGACGGCGTGTTTCGCGAGCAAGGCGCCGTCGATTTCCCGGCGATATCGATTGCGGCGTTGCGCGCGCTCGGCAGCGTGGATGCGCCAACCGATTTGAGCTTGCGTCTCGATTACCGGCTGCAGCACATTCTCGTCGACGAATTTCAAGACACCTCCAGCTCGCAATTGGAACTGGTGCGCCTGCTGACGGGCGGGTGGCAGCAGGGCGACGGCCGCAGTGTGTTTTGCGTGGGCGATCCGATGCAGTCGATTTACGGATTTCGCCAGGCGGAGGTGCGGGCATTCCTGGAACTCGCCGAGGAAGGCATCGGCGAGCTGCGCTTCGACGTGCAGCGTCTGAGCAGCAATTTTCGTTCCGCGCCGCCGCTGGTGGACTGGACCAACCGCTGCTTCGCGCGTCTCATGCCGCAGATCGATGATCGCGACCGCGGCGCCATCGCATATCGTGCCAGCGAGGCTGCGGTTTCTATGTCCGGCGCCGCCGAATGCGGCGTCCAGTGCCAGGCATTCGCGAGCCGCAGCGCCGAATCGAATGCGATTGCCGCGATGATTGCCGGCGAAGTCCAACGGCATCCGGATTGGCATATCGCCGTCCTGGTGCGCGCCAGAACCCACGCCCGCGGGATTGCCGCGAGTTTGCGCGCGTTGAATATCGCCTTTCGAGCGGTCGATATCGAACCCCTGCAGGATCGTGCGGCGGTTCGCGACATCATGATGCTCACGCGCGCATTGATGCATCGAGGCGACCGGATCGCCTGGTTCGCCGTGCTGCGTGCTCCTTGGGCGGGACTCTCCCTGGCCGATATGCTGAAGATCTCCGGCGCCGATTCGCTGCTGTGGGATGCGATTCGCAACGATGCCCTGCTGCTCACTTTGAGCGAGGAGGGCCGCGCCCGCTGTGCGCGCCTGCGGCTGACGCTCGAGGCCGCGTTTGAGGTTCGCAACGAGACCGGCGTGACTCGCTGGATCGAAAGAACCTGGCTGAGTTTGGGCGGCCCCGGCTGCATGACGAGCGCGCAAGATCTGCAGCTGGCGAGCGCTGCGTTCGCCCGCATACGCGCCCTCGAGGAGCGCGGCATGCCGGATGCCGCGGAGCTGCCGGAAATTTTTGCGGATCTGTTCGCCGATAACGGCGGCGCGAGCGCCGTTGAAATCATGACCATTCACAAGGCCAAGGGTCTGGAATTCGACCTGGTCGTGCTGCCGGCGCTGGATCGTGCAGTACCGCCGGATCGCAACCAATTGTTGTTGTCGCATCAGTTCGCGCGCACGGGACGCGACGGCATGGTGATGGCGGCCCGTCCGCCGGTCGGCGGCGAAGCCGACCTGCTGTTCGATTTCCTGCGCTACCAGCGCCGCGACGCAGCCGTGCTCGAAGCCCAGCGTCTGCTGTACGTGGCCTGCACCCGGGCAAAGTGCCGGCTGCGTCTGACGGCAGTCATCGAGAATGACAATGCCGATGATCTCGACGAGGCAGCGCCGCGTCGGGTATACCGTCCGCCCGCGGCCAGCTTGCTGCGCGCGCTCTGGCCGGTGCTCGGCGGCGAATTCGACCTGCCGACGGCACCGCTGGCATCGCCGGAACCTGCCGACGACGCGCCGCGCGGCGGGCCCCTAAAGCGCCTGCCGTTGGACTGGCCGCAGGACCACTTTGCGTCGTTGGCGGGCGGGGCGATCGGCATTCCCATCAGCAGGGACGAGACGCCGATATTCGATTGGGCCGGCGAAACCGCGCGGCGAGTGGGCAGCCTGGTGCATGCCGAACTTCAAAAGATGGACCTCGCGAGCCTCGATGAGGCGGCGATCTCTGCGCGCGAGGGCCACTTCCGTCGATGGCTCGAGCGTAACGGTGTGCCCGAAGATCGATTGAATCAGGCGACCGCGCGCGTCGTCGACGCGCTGCTCGGCGTCCATCGCGACCCGCGCGGACGTTGGATACTGAAGAGATGGCTTCGCGATGACCTGCGCGAGCATGCCTTGTCCGGACACTGGCAGGGGGAGTTCTCGCGCGTCGTCTTCGATCGCAGCTTCATCGACGAGGCCGGCGTCCGGTGGGTCATTGATTACAAAACCAGTCAGCACTTGGGCGGCGGTCTTGAGGCCTTTCTGGACCGCGAGGTCGAGCGATACCGGGGCCAGCTTGAGCGTTATGGGCGCCTGGCGCGACGCCTAGGACCGCAGCCGATTCGACTGGGCCTGTACTTTCCCCTGATGCGCGCATGGCGGGAATGGACCCCCAACGAAAGAGTTGACTAAGTGGGACTACTGGATATATAAACAGTTCCCCCAAACACATCAGAGGAGCCTGCCATGATTGGATACGTCACTCTCGGAACCAACGACTTAAAACGCGCCGCCGCCTTCTACGACGCTCTATTGGGTGAAATCGGCGCCAAGCGCATGATGGAGGGCGAAGATTTTATCGCCTGGTCGGTAAAGCCGGATCAACCCGGGCTCGGCGTGACCAAGCCCTTCGACAAGAAAACCGCCACGGTCGGCAATGGCGTCATGGTGGCGCTCGCGGTCGACAGCGAGGACAAGGTCAAAGCGGTGCACAAGAAGGCCCTGCAATTGGGCGGCAAGGATGAAGGCGCTCCGGGCAGGCGCTCGGAAAGCTTCTATGCAGGCTACTTTCGAGATTTGGACGGCAACAAGCTGAATGTATTCGTTGGGGGCTAGAACGTGAATTCGAGTTCCACGGGAAATCTTCCGGACGCGTCGCGAGGGCGGAGCTGGCTTAAGTTGTTCAATTGACTGCGAAGGGCCGGGGAGGCCTCGGCGCGTTCCTTGAGTGTGCCGGACAGCGTGCCGGTGCGCGTAGCAGGAGAGAATCGAATCTGCGCCTGGGCTTCCACCGGTCCGCCGGTGTCGTTGAGCGTCGCGCTTAGGCTGCCGTCGGGAGCGATGCTCTGCGGCCCCAGTTGCAGCTCGTAGCTGCCGAGATCCGATCCCGCCGCCACGGTCGCGGATGAGATATTGGCCACGTCGATTTTGCCGACGGCGGCTTCCAACTTCTGGAAATTGCCCTTGATGCGGGTGAATGCCAGCTTGGCGGTTCCCTTCCAGCCCTGGGCGAATCCCAAATCGCGCAGATCTTCGATCGGACCGCCGCCGCTGATGTCGTGCGCCGCGAAACCACCTGGCTTGAGTTCCGCCGTGCCGTCGATGAGGAAGCTCACCTTGACCCAGTGAACGTCGGCAACGATCGCAAGCCGGAGCAATGCAAGCGGATGAACCTGCCATTCGATCGCACCGGCATCGCGTGAATTGATGCGGATCTTTCCCGCGGCGCCGTGCAACAGGCTGCCGGAGAAATCCTCTGCGTTCACTCGAGCCGGCATGAAGCGCGCGGCGAAGGAGGCCGGCAGCACGAAGATCACTGCGCCCGACAGAACGATCAGACCGAGGAGGATGAGCGGCCAGCGCCGCGGCGCGCGCGCGCGCTTAATGTCGCGGCTGGCTGAACGAGATGCTGGCATTGACCAGTCCCGGCGCGGGGGTGCGATCCACCGTGATCGATTCGATTGCAAGACCATAGCGCCGGTCCAGGGTATCGAGCCACGTGACCAGGGTGTCGAAGGATGCGGCTTCCAGCTGCACGCGCACTCCCCCGGTCGTATTGGGCTGCGTTCCGCGCAACGAACTGGCAAGCCCCACCTCGCGCCCGACGCGATCGACCAGCACGACCGGCGCCTCGCCGGTGTCGGCGGGAATATCGCCGCCGCGTGCGCGGATTTCGGGCGCATTCACTTGCATCCACGCCAGGTCCTCGCGCCGCGTTTCGTTGCCTTCGATCGCTCTGGAGACGGCCCCCTGCAATGGCAGAAGAATCCCGCCAACCACGATGATCAGGCCCAAGACCACAGCGCCCACCGCCACCACGCGCTGCTCGCGCTGCTGCAGACCGGCATACCAAGCTCTTAGCTTATTCATCGCTGCGCACGCGCCGATGACTCCCGAATGTGGAGATGCGCCTCGACCCCCGTTGCCACCGGATTCGAGGATTGTATTTCGGCGGCGAGCCCTTGTTTACCCACGAATTGCGTCAATTGCGACAGCGCGGCGAGACTCGGCGCGCTCACCGTCAGGTCGAGCGCGTTTTCCCGATAACTCAGTGCACTGATCGTGGTCTTAGGCGTCTCGGCCAAAGCGCCGCTCAAGGTTTGCAGGGCGCGCAAAAAGTATTGCGGCCCGGCACCTGATTTGCGGATTCGATCCAGCTTGGACTGCATCTGCCGGCGTGGATCAGCCGAGGCGTCGCCCGGTATGGCCGAGGAGAAGACCTGTGAGATCTGGCTGTCGAGAGCCGCCGACTCATGCTTGGCTTGGCGAATTTGCAGCGCCTGCGCGGCAACGTGAACGATGAGCAGTGCGGCGGCGAGCGCGGCTGCGAGCCGCCATCGGTGCCAGCGCTCGCCGTAGTCCGTGGCGCGCGAAAACTCGCCCTGCAGCAGATTCACAGCATCGGTTGTGTGCATCCCGCGCGCCAGCCAGGGCAGAGGCCCGTCGGCAAGCAATTGAACTTTGAGCGAGGCGAAATCCTCCAACAACTCCTCAAAATCCTCCTGCACACGCGCCCAGTCGTCACGAGTGACATACAAAATCGCGCTTTCCTTCGGCTTCGCTTCCTCGCTCGTCTGCAGCGGGTCGCCGATCACGCCCGCCACCACCAGCGCCTCCTTTACGGGCGCCAGTTCCACCGCGAAGGGAATGGCGCCGGGGCGTCGCACCGCCAGACGATCCCGCTCGAGCCACAAGATGGTCTGGCCGGGATTCTCCGGCATCAGCGAAATGTCGGGATAGATCGCGGCAGGATCGAATCCGGCAGCGCTCAAATCGGCGATCCATCCTTGCAGCACGGTACGCGATACCACGGCCACCGGGGTGCCACCGCTGGGTCGACGATGGCCGATCGCAAAGCTCAACTGATCGACGTCTTCGGTCAACTGTTCCTCGAGCGCAAACGGAACCGCGCGTGCAAGCTTGGCTCCGCCGCCGGGCGGCAGTTCAGGCTCGGCCAATAAGATCTGGGCCGCCGGAGCGAGCACCACGACTTTCCCCGAGCGCCACACAGCCGCCGCCAGGCTCAAGGAGCCCCGCTGGCGGGTCGGCGTCGGCGCCCCGGACTCATCCAGGATCAGCCACTCGGTCTCTTCTTGGCCCGACGGGGGAAGGCGTAATAGCAATGATTGCGGCATGTCGTGTTAAGGCGTCCCAAATGATCGCAGCAGCGGCGTGACCTTGGTGGGGCCGCGCAACAAAAGACTGTACAAGGTGAACTCCGTAGTGCCAAGCGCCACGCGCGTGGTGAGCTGGAAGTATTGACTTTGGGTGCCGAGAAGAGTGCCGAGGCCTGCCATCGCTTTCGGTCCGCCAAAACTCGTGGCCACATTGGTGAAAGTCGCCACGTCGGGGAAGCATCCGGTTTTGCGCCCAGTCGTCAGCACCGCGGGGCTGTTCGACCACTCGCCGTTCAGACCTTCCACCAGGCTCTCGAGAACCAGCGCCGGCGCCGTGCAGAGATTGATCTTGGTATTGGCGCTCGGCAGCGCGGTGACATAGGGCGCGATTTTGCGATAGCGGTCGGCGCCGAAGCCGGGCAGATTCATGAGTTCGCTGGGCGACATCATGGGCCAGTTGCCGGTGCGGTAGGGCGGCGTTTGCGAGGTATAAACCGCATCCTCGGCGCCGTCCGGATTGCCCACCACATCGTCCTGGTCGAGCCAATCGCGCGCCAGTCCCGCCCACTTGGGCTCAACGCCCACCGAGACGAGCAGTCGCTGGAATTGCTGCAGCGGCAAGGGATCTTCGGTGACGCCATCCGTGCCCAAGCGCGCCAGCGTGTTCAGATTGAAAAGCCCCTGCAAATCCTGCAGTGAACCCTGCATCGTGCCGATGGGCTCGCCCTCCGGATTGTTATCCGGCGTGATGGGCAGCGGCTGCGTCGCCTGCGCCCAGGGCCCCGCCAAGGTCGTGAACTGCGGGCTGGTCTGCGCATCCTGCATGAGCACATCCGCGGCCAGCGCTTCGGCGCCCAGGCCGAAATGCACCGCCTGCTCCGCGGCCATCATGCCGGTGGTCCGCCGCAATTCCAGAAAGCCATCGAAGCTCAATTTCGTCGCCAGCACCGTTGCGAGCGCGACCAGGATGAGGGCAATGATCAACGCGACGCCGCGCTGCTGCTGTCGGGCGCCGCTAAATCTCTTCATCCCGCCACCTCGACCAGGCGGCGTATGGCGCCCCAGTCCTTGAATTGGATGATGATTTCAACCGCCACCGGCCGCGACTGCCAGTCGACCACTGAGCCGTTTTGAATGGTCGTGCTTTCCGGCCATTGGTTTTGCCATGCTTGATTGCTGTCCAGGTAACGAAGCTGCACGCCCTTCACGCCCGTCAAAAGGTCCTGCACCATGGGCTTGTTCCCCTGCACCGTGTCCAAATTGATCTGATAACTGCGCTTGAGCACATCGCCCACCAGCGCGTAGGAGACTCGCTGCAAGGTGCTGCGCTGCTGCCCAGCGGTGTTCGACCAACCCGCACGAGTCAGATCGACCATCGAGACCGCGTTGGGATCGGTCGTCGATCCGAAGCTCGAGCTGGAATTGAAGCTCAAGCCGGGCGTCGTGCTGGTGCCGGAATTGGAACTCAAGCCGGAGCTGGAGCTGCCGCTGGCGCTGGAATTGGCGCCCAGGCTCGCCGAGGTGACGGTCACGCTGCCGGCGCCCGGCGTGCCGCGCAAGGCGGGCAGCCTGCTCTGTCCCAGGATGTCGCGCACGGGCCGCGGCACGAGCTGCGCGAAATCGGCAACCATAATGCGCATGCCGAATTCGATTTCGCGCGAACGCTTGAGCGAATCCTGGGTGCGTTCCGCAGAAATTCGCGCGGCGCGGTAAGTCGAATAGCCCAGCCCCGCCATGATGGCCAGGATCAGCAATGCCACCAGGATTTCCACCAGGGTGAAGCCGCGCGAGCCATGGCGTGATTTCAGGCGCCGATTGCTCATGGCGTTGGCCGCGTCGGCGGAGTGGGTGGCGGCGTGGGCGCAATCGGGATGCCGGTCGGCGGCGTGCCGGTCCCGGGTTGCGCGGGGTTGGGCGTGCCGCCGACGGTGGCCGTCACGATGCCGGCCGTCCAATCAACCGTCGTCGATCCCGGCGTCGCCAACGAGCCGCCGAGAAAGCCGACGGCCTGCGCCAGCGGATTGCCCTTGGTTTTGGCGTCGCCCAGATATACGCGCACCACCACGCGCCTCATGCTGGCAATGCTGGTGTTGAAGTAGCGCGTGTCGTAATGCCATTTGCGGTTGCCGAAATCCAGCTCTCCGGTATCGGTGTTTTGCCCAAATTTCGTGACGTTGAGGCGCACCTCTGAGAGGCGATTGAGCGCAATCCACTGCGCCAGCGATTTGTCGCGCAGAAAGCCGCTGGTGCGCGCCGTGCCGTTCACCGCCACCATCAGCGCGGTCAATCCGAGTGCGACCACGACGAGGGCGACGAGCACCTCGACCAACGTAAAGCCGCGGAAGCCATGTGAGTGGCTCAACTGTGCTTGTCCACTTGGTTGGAGTTCTCGCGCGAGATTTTTCCGAGCGCGTCGCCATCGACCGCGGCCTTGGCCTGCGTGGCATCGCGCAGCAAGATGAGCCGAAATGGCGTGCCTTCGCCGCTCGCGGCGATCGCGATCTGTGGATTGGGCGGCGCGCCGTTGGACAGGTTCCGATCGACGGGTTTGATGACGACGGTTTGCGAGTCGAGCTGCAGCTGAAAGCTGACGCCCTTGGGCAGCTCGCGATGCCGGAATTCGCGTTCCTGATCGAGCATCAGCCAGCGATCGCGGCGCGTGTCGTAGACGACGAACTCGTAAGCCGTGGGTTCGATGCGCAAGCCGAAATCGCGGCCCTCCAGGAGCGCGCGTTCATGCAGCAGTCCGACCAGGCCCTCGATGCGGCGGCTCTCCTCATCGAGCTGGCTGTCCCGCCCGGTGGATGTCACGGAGAGCACCGTGAGCGAGACGATCACGACGATGATCAAGATCACCACCAGGATTTCTACGAGAGTAAAGCCCTTGCTGCGCATGGCCGGCCATCGCCTGTTCAGGCAGGCACCCTGGCTTATTTCTGATCGAGCGAATAGCTCGTAATATCCGCGTCCGGGCCTTCGCCGCCGGGTTTGCCGTCGCGCCCGTACGACATGATGTCGTATTCGCGTCCATCGGCGCCCGGGCTCGTATAGAGATAGGGATTGCCCCAGGGATCCTTGGGAACCTGCTTCAGATAGCCGTTGGCGGGATAGTTGGTGATGGTCGGATCGGCGGGCTGTTTGACCAGGGCCTGCAGTCCTTGCTCGGTCGTCGGGTATTTGAAATTATCGAGACGGTACAAATCCAAGGCGGTGCCGATGGAGCGGATATCGGTCTTGGCCGCCGTTATGCGGGCCGTATCGACCTTGCCCAAGATATTTGGCACCACGAGTGCGCCCAGCACTGCCAGAATGACCACGACGACCATGATCTCAATAAGGGTAAAACCGCTTTGGCGATGACGCATAGTGACCTCGGAAATTCCTCGGATCATAGCAAAATAGAGAACATCGATGCCTCGTAAGGCCGCAGACCGCTTCGCGCCGATTGCAGCGGCACTACAGTGGGATCGCGGCCGCTGGATTTGGTTGCTTCTTATTTTGTTGCTGCTGGACGCCGTGTTGGGTCTTGGCGACAGCGTCGGCGCGCTGCTGCGCTATGATCGCAGCGCTATTGCGGCGGGGGGCTGGTGGCGGTTGCTTACCGCCCACATCGTGCATCTCGATGCACATCATCTGATTCTCAATGAATTGGGCCTGGTGTTGATGTGGTCATTGTTCGCCCAGGACTACCTCGCGGAGGAGTGGTGCGCGATCGTTTTGAGCGGCGCGTTGGCGATCAGCTCGGGGCTGTGGTGGCTGAGTCCCCACGTCACCTGGTATGTGGGCGCTTCGGGTGTGCTGCATACGGTCATGGCGGCCGGAACCGCCAACCACCTTGTCACGCGTGCCTGGGATCGATGGCTGCTGCTGGTGGGGTTGTGCGTCAAATTGGCGTGGGAGCAGTGGGGCGGAAATCCCACTCCCATGGTGGTCGTTGACGCCCATTTGTATGGGGCAGCCTGCGGATTTGCGGTAGGCGCCGCACTGTCGTGGCGGACCGCTATAATTCGCAGGCGGTCAGCTTAAGGACAATAAAATACATGTCGCTCGCCTTTGTGTTTCCCGGTCAGGCCTCCCAGTCCATCGGCATGATGAGCGGTCTGGCGCGGGTATCTCCGATCATTACGGCCACTTTTGCCGAGGCCAGCGGCGTGCTGGGATACGATCTCTGGCAGCGATGCCAGGAAGGCCCCGCGGAATTGCTCAATTCCACCGAATGTACTCAGCCTGCGATGTTGACCGCGGGCGTGGCCACGTATCGGCTGTGGCGCGAACGGGGCGGCGCGGCGCCGACCATGATGGCAGGCCATAGTCTTGGGGAATGGAGCGCGCTGGTGGCGGCCGATTACCTTGATTTCAAAAACGCGCTGGACTTGGTGAAGTACCGCGGTGAACTCATGCAAGCAGCGGTGCCGAACGGCCAAGGCGGCATTGCCGCCATCTTGGGACTCGAGGATACGGACGTCGAGGCTGCGTGCCAGGAAGCCTCGCAGGGCGAAGTAGTGGAGGCGGTCAATTTCAACGCGCCGGGACAGGTGGTGATTGCGGGTCTCGCGACCGCCGTGGCCCGAGCGATCGAGATTGCAACTGCAAAAGGCGCGCGCCGCGCCATGGCGCTCCCCATGAGCGTTCCCGCACATAGCTCGCTGATGAAGCCGGCGGCCGAGAAGTTGCGGATTCGGCTCGACGGCACGCCCGTGGCGGAGCGGTCGGAAATCAAGGTTTACGGTGTGGATTGCAAGATTCACGCGAGCGCCAACGATGTTCGCTCAGGCCTGGTGAAGCAGTTGCCGACACCGGTGTATTGGGCGGCTACTGTGCGCACGATGATTTCCGCCGGGGCGACGCAAATCATTGAGTGCGGCCCCGGTAAAGTGCTGACGGCGCTGAATCGGCGCATAGACAAAAATCGGGATCTTAAAATGCTGGCGCTGGAAGATCCGCAGGCTTTCGATGACGCGCTGGCCGTGGTGGCTTAACGTATGTTGAACGGAGAGATAGCCTTGGTCAGTGGAGCATCGCGCGGCATCGGCGCTGCGATTGCCGATCGTCTGGCCGCCGAGGGCGCCCGGGTGGTCGGCACGGCCACGACCGCGGAGGGGGCGTCCCGCATCACTGAGCGCCTCGGGGCTCGCGGCGGCCGCGGCGCGGTGCTCAACGTGACCAGCCAGGAATCGATCGATGCACTGGTCGCGGACATTGAGGCAAAGGAGGGCGCGATCGGTATTCTTTGCAACAATGCCGGTATTACCCGCGACACCCTGCTGCTGCGAATGAAGCCGGACGATTGGGAGGCCGTGATCCAAACGAATCTGGCTTCCGTTTTTCGACTCTCCAAGGCGGTGTTGCGCGGGATGATGAAGGCCCGCAAGGGCCGCATCATCAGCATCACGTCTGTGGTGGGACTTACCGGCAATCCGGGCCAGGCCAATTACGCCGCGGCCAAGGCGGGCATCCTCGGATTCACTAAATCGCTGGCCCGGGAGGTCGGCTCGCGCGGGATCACGGTCAACGCCATCGCCCCGGGGTTTATCGACACCGACATGACGCGCGCGTTGAGCGAGGCGCAGCACGAGGCGCTCAATGCCCAAATTCCCCTGGGAAGACTGGGCCAACCGGCCGATATCGGCGCCGCCGTGGCCTTTTTATGCTCGTCCGACGGGGCCTACATCACGGGCGAGACGTTGCACGTGAATGGCGGCATGTACATGCCGTGAGGGCTATGGGCCCTCAGTTGCCGTGTTTTGTCAAGGCAGACGGGTGGGGCCGGCCATCAAATATGCCGCCATGGTAGCCGTAGTCGCCGCGTTCACATAAAATACGCGCCCGGTCGATGCCACTGGGCGCAGGGGTTGAATAAAGCCGCATGAATAGCAATTCCGAGAGGACACCATAACGATGAGTACTGTTGAGCAGCAGGTTAAAAAGATCGTGGCCGAGCAGTTGGGTGTGAAAGAAGAAGAAGTGACCAATGATGCCTCGTTCGTCGACGATTTGGGGGCCGACTCATTGGACACGGTGGAATTGGTGATGGCGCTCGAGGAAGAATTCGAAACGGAAATTCCTGATGAAGATGCCGAAAAGATCACCACGGTGCAGCAGGCAATCGACTATATCAATTCGCACAAGGGCAAGGCCTGAAGCCCTGTCGATCCCGCTCCGCGCCCCTTGGCTCTTTTCATAGGATTGGGCAGTGAGCAAACGGCGCGTCGTCATTACGGGTCTGGGCATCGTCTCGCCGGTCGGCAATGATGTTGCGACCGCTTGGGCCAATATCCTCGCCGGCCGCAGCGGCATCGCGCCGATAGAACGGTTCGACACCGCCAACTTTTCCACCCACTTCGGCGGGGAAATCAGAAAGCTGGATTTGGAGCCCTACATGTCGCCGAAGGATGCGCGCCGCATGGACGCCTTCATGCAGTACGGCGTGGTGGCGGGCATTCAGGCCGTGCGCGATTCCGGACTTGAAATCACCGAGGCCAACACGCAGCGGGTCGGGATCATGATGGGATCGGGCATGGGCGGCCTCGAATCCATCGAGGAGGCCTACGATCGATACATGGACACGCACTCTCCAAAAAAGGTATCGCCGTTTTTCATCCCGGCCAGCATCATCAATTTGGTCGGCGGACATTTGTCCATCATTTTCAAGATCACCGGCCCCAATCTCGCCGTCGCCACGGCGTGCACCACTTCGACGCATGCAATCGGGTTGGCGATGCGTATGATCCAGTGGGGCGAGGTGGACGCCATGCTGGCGGGCGGTTCGGAAATGGCCACGTGCGTCACGGGCATGAGCGGCTTTGCCCAGGCGAAAGCACTCTCGCAACGCAACGATGATCCTCAAGCCGCGAGCCGTCCATGGGACAAGGATCGCGACGGCTTCGTGATGGGCGACGGCGCCGGCGCCATGATGCTCGAGGAATACGAACACGCCAAGGCGCGCGGCGCCAGGATTTACGCCGAGGTGGTCGGATTCGGAATGAGTGGCGATGCGTACCATGTAACCGCGCCGCCGGCAGACGGCGAAGGCGCGCGCAAGGCCATGGCGGGCGCCTTGACCGATGCGCAGCTGAATCCCGCGCAGGTGCAATACGTCAATGCCCACGCGACCTCGACGGAACTCGGCGATCGCGCCGAAACGCTGGCGATCCGGCGCGCGTTTGGCAACGCTGCAGATCAGCTTGCGGTGAGTTCGACGAAGTCCATGACCGGACACTTGCTCGGCGCAGCGGGCGCGGTCGAGGCGATATTCTCGGTGCTGGCATTGCGCGACCAAGTCGCGCCGCCGACCATCAATCTCCACCAGCCGGGAGAGGGCTGCGACCTTGACTACGTGCCGAACACGGCGCGTCCCATGTCGCTCAATTACACCCTCTCCAATTCTTTTGGCTTCGGTGGCACCAACGGTTCGTTGATTTTCCGCCGGCTTTGAGCCGTATAGTCGTTTCGCTGGTTGTGTTGCTGCTGGCCGCAGCCGCGGCCGCGACGCTAGTCTTAAGCGTCCGCAGTCTCGATACGCCGTTGCGGCTCACGGCGCCGCTGCGCTTCAAGGTGGCCTCCGGAGCGAGCTTCGCGCACGTCGCCGGCGAATTGGCCGCCCAGGGTGTCGTCCCCAGCCCAAGAATTTGGACTCTGTATGCGCGAATAAAGGGCTTGGCGCCGGCGGTCAAGGCCGGGGAATACGAAATCCAGCCCGGCACGACGCCGCGCGAGCTGCTGACGAAAATGGTGAACGGCCAGGTCCTGCTGCATTCATTCACGATCGTGGACGGCTGGCGCGTGCAGGATATGCTCGACGCGCTGCGGCGCAATCCGGATGTTGCCGTAACGTTGCCGGCGCAGGCGGGTTTCGCCGCGCAAACCGCAGACATCATGGCGAAGCTCAAGGCTCCGGGCACGGATGCGGAAGGACAATTTTTGCCCGAGACCTATCGCTTCATCGGCGGCACCCCGGATGTGGAGTTGCTGCGCCAGGCGCATGCGGCGCTGTTGCACGAACTGGACGCGGCCTGGGCGGATCGCAGCCCGGACTTGCCGCTGCGCAATTCTTATGAGCTCCTGATCATGGCGTCCATTGTCCAGAAGGAAAGCGGCTTGCCGCAGGAATTGCCCAAGATTGCCGGGTTGTATCTGCATCGCTTGGGAATAGGCATGCGGCTGCAGGCCGATCCCACCGTCATCTATGGGCTGGGCGAGCGCTACGATGGAAATATTCACAGCGTGGATTTGCAAACCGACGGGCCTTATAACACCTACACCCGCGTGGGGCTGCCGCCGACGCCCATCGCGCTGGCCGGCGCGGCGGCGATTCGCGCGACCGCGCGCCCGGAAAAAACCGACGCGCTCTATTTTGTTGCCTCCACCAAGGGCGACGGCAGCCACGTGTTTTCTGCGACGCTCGAGCAGCACAACGCAGCGGTGGCGGCGTATGTCGCCCACCAGCGCAAAGCATCGCAGGACTCCGCGCGATGAGCACGGCAGGGCGGTTCGTGACGTTCGAGGGAATCGAAGGCGTCGGCAAGACCACGCAAGTCGCGCGCCTGTCGGCAGCCTTGAACTCGCGGGGTCTCGCACATGTGGTGACCCGCGAACCCGGCGGCACGCCGTTGGCCGAGAGCATCCGCCAAGTTGTGCTGACGGCGCGCGATGAAACCATGCCGCCGACCGCGGAACTGCTGCTGATGTTCGCGGCGCGCGCCGTGCATCTTGCGAATCACATCGAACCCAATCTTCGGGCCGGCCGGTGGGTGATCTGCGACCGGTTCACCGATGCGACCTACGCCTATCAAGGAGGCGGACGCCAGTTGAGCGCGGAGCCCATCCGCGAATTGGAGCGCATGGTGCAAGGAACTCGGCGGCCGGATCTCACGATCTTGCTGGACGCGCCGGTTGGCGGCGCCCTGGCGCGCGCCGCAGCGCGCAATGCCGGGGCCGCGGCGGACCGTTTTGAACGTGAGCGGAGTGAATTTTTCGAGCGGGTCAGAAATGCGTACCTGGCCCGCGCGGCGGCCGAACCGGAGCGCATCGCGCTGGTGGATGCGATGCAAAGCGTCGATGAAGTCAGCGCGCGAGTTCTCGCTGAGCTCAAGGAGCGCTCATGGATTTCTTGAGCGCTGATTCTCTGCCCTGGCTCGAGGATCCGCAGCGGCGCATGCGCACAGCCATTACAGCCGGCCGCTTGCCGCATTCGCTGTTGCTGTTGAGCGCGCCGGGCTTAGGGTCAGAACAACTGGCGCATTGGATGACCGCCTTGGCCTTGTGCGAGTCGCCGGCAGAGCGGCCTTGCGATGCCTGCGCCTCCTGCCGCTTGCTGCGCTCCGACACGCATCCCGACGTGCATGCCGTGCGCCTCGAGGAGGACGCGCAGCAGATCAAGATCGATCAGGTCCGCGAATTGATCGAATCCTTGACGCTCAAGAGTTATCGCGGCGGCTACAAGGTCGGCATCATCGAGGGCGCCGAGGCGTTGAATGCCAATGGCGCCAATGCCTTCTTGAAGACCTTGGAGGAACCCGCGCCGCGCACCATGCTCATCCTGATTGCGCGCCCCAGTCACCGCTTGCCGGCGACCATTGCCAGCCGTTGCCTGCGCCTCAGTGTGAGGCCGCCGTCGACCGAGGCCGCCATCGAATGGCTCGAGGCGAATTCATCGGCAGCCAAGCCGTGGAGTGCGGCGCTGGCGCTCGCGGGCGGGGCACCGCTTCTGGCGCTGCAATTGGACGCAGAGGGCTTGTCCGCCCTCGATGCCGACATGCGCCAAAGCATTGCCGAACTATCGGAGGGCTCGGTGGATATCACGCTGCTTAGCGAAAGATGGGTGCGATCCAATCCGGGCGTGCGTATCACTTGGCTTGAGAACTGGATCACACAGCGCGTACAAGCAGCACTGGGAAGCGCGACTTCGCATCAAACTGCGGAACCCGTCCGCTTGCCTGCCGCTTTACTTAAGCCCAAGATAAGGGCCCTATTCGAGCTGCTGGACGCCGCGCGCGACATCAGGCGTCTCGCGTCGACCGGTATGAATCAGCAACTGGCTCTCGAGGCCTTGTTGGTCGGCGGTCGAGCAGCGTTGGGGAAGTGAGAGTCATCGTGGGAATCGAGGAATTGAGAAGTCCAAGCAATAAACCCGGTCTGCTGACGCTTACCATCAAGGACAAGAGCGCGCTGTATCTCGCCTACATGCCGTTCGTCAAGAACGGTGGATTGTTCATTCCCACGAACAGCAATTACCGGTTGGGCGACGAAGTGTTCATGCTGCTGAATCTCATGGGCGAGGAAGAAAAACTGCCGGTCGCCGGCCGTGTCATCTGGATGACTCCCAAAGGGCGCGCAGGGCAAGCGAACCGCGGGCATCGGCGTCCAATTCAGCGATCAGGATCGCGGCAACACCCAGAAGAAAATCGAAAACTATCTCGCCGGGGCTCTCGGCGGAGACAAGCCCACGCACACCATGTGAGGCCAGGGAGCCTTTCGGGCTCCTAGCGATCGCTCGGAACAGGGCGCTTCCGGAATCGGCTCAATGTAGACAGGCGGAGGCGGCGGCGGGTCAATCTTGTAGCGCCGATGCGGTGCGCGGAACAGCAGCACCGTCGCGACGATCAGCGCGAGCATGAAGATGATCAACAGGTAGCGGTGTTCCCACAGGAACGATGGCGCGTGGTATTCGAAGCGCGGTTTGGGGGCGTAGCTGTTCGGCCCTCGTCTTCGCCCGGGCCGGGCGCCGGTTCAGCCACTGCGCGAGCGCGCAGTTTCGCTGGCCGCGAGTCCGCCTTTTAGAACATAGGCCTCGAAGCCGCGTTCGCTCAAAATGTACGCCGCGGCGGAGCTGCGCCGGCCGGTGTCGCAGCACACGACGTACTGCGTGTTCTTGTCGAGCGCATTGATCTTCAGGCGGATGAAATACAGCGGAATGTTGACCGCATCATCGATGCGGAAATTCTGGAATTCACTGGGTAGCCGCACGTCCAGCCACTTGCCGCCGGCGGCGACGATTTCCCGCGCCTTTTGCTGATCGACCCACTGCAGCAGCGGCTCGTTGAGCAGCGTCTGAAAGTCATTCTTGCCAAGACGCATCAGCGTGCCGTCGCTGGACATGGTGACGGTGGCGTTGCGCTTGGCCTCTGCAATCAACGCTTCCTCGCCGAAGCTGTCGCCGGGCCCCAATTCCGCCAGCTTGATGCCTTCCTTGTTGAGCGGCGTCTCGCGCGTGACGATGCATTTGCCGGCGACGACCACGTAGAAGAAGTCGCCTTCGGTGCCTTGTTTGATGACGATATCGCCGGCGCGGTAGTTGATGCGCTGCATGCGCATGAAGATGGCTTGAATGTTCGCCGGCGGGATGCGGTGAAACGCCTTGGTCTGCAGCAGCGTCGTCATCCAATCGCCGGTGACATCCATGCCGTCGCCGCGCAGCTCCGCCACCTCGTATTGTCCGGTTTGATCCCAGGTCAGGAGCACGTCCAGCAGATCGCTGTCGATCATGATGAATTCAATGTCCATCGCTGCGCGAGCGGTGAATTTTCGCGGCAATCCGGGCGCGAGCGCAGCGCGCGCTTCCGCGGTGCCGGACTTGATCACGCCCATGACTCGATCGTCGGCTCTCAGCTCGACTTGACCGCTCACCAGATAATAGGTGCGTTTGTCGGTGTCGCCTTCTTTGAACAGCAAGCGACCCGCCCCCAATTCTCGAACCACCGTTTTACGCGCGAGCGCGTGCAGGTTTTCGGCCTTCAGGCCGTCTAGCGGCGAGAAAGTCTTCAATACAGCAAGGTCTACCGGTCGGTCGTCCATCGAAGATTTCTTCTGCCCCTAGGCTTTCAACCCTATGATTTTGCCTGCGAATGCTACCATATGCGGCGGTAGCAGCGACCACGCAGTGGTTCACATCGGATCGGTTTTACTGCGAAATCAGGCTCCAGCCGGCATCCGGGCGGAAGCGCTCGCCGTAACGATCCGCAAGCTCGTTCAGACGACTGACCACCTCCGTGATGCCGCGCTGCCTCGCGTAGTGCAGCGGACCGCCGCGAAAAGGTGCGAAGCCTGTCGCAAATATCGCGCCGGCGTCCAGCAAATCGGCATCCTGCACAGTCGCCTCGCGAATGACGGCAACTGATTCATTGAGCAGCGGCAAAATCAGCCGGTCTTGCAGATCCGCGGGTGGGTTTTCCTCGACGCTGCGCTTTTGCGCCTTTCCGTCCTGCCAGCGGTAAAAGCCCTCGCCGCTCTTGCGGCCGAGTTTTTTCAGCTCCACCAGCTTGATCAAGATTTGCGGAATATCACGCTGAAAGGCGGCGCTCAACACCCGCCCGACGTGCAGTGAAACGTCCAGTCCGACCACATCCGTCAGTTCGATCGGTCCCATCGGCATGCCGAACTGCACGGCAGCACGGTCAATGACCTCTGCCGGTATGCCGGCCTCGAGCGCGAACAGGGCCTCGTTGACGTAGGGTGTGAGAATTCGGTTCACCACGAACCCGGGCGCGCTTTTGCAGGGCAGCGGCAGCTTATCGAGCTTGCGCGTGAATTTCAGCGCGTCGGTTACCACCTGGCTTCGCGTGCTTGCCCCTTGCACCACTTCCACGAGCTGCAGCTGCGCCACCGGGTTGAAGAAGTGAATTCCCACCAAGCGGCTGGGGTCGGCGAGATTTTGGCTCAGGGTTTCGATCTTGATGCTTGAGGTGTTGGTTGCCAGGATGGCCGAGGCCTTGAGTCTGGGTTCGAGATCCGCATACAGGGCGCGCTTCGCCGCAG
This sequence comes from uncultured Gammaproteobacteria bacterium, assembly GCA_963731465.1. Classification (GTDB taxonomy): domain Bacteria; phylum Pseudomonadota; class Gammaproteobacteria; order Steroidobacterales; family Steroidobacteraceae; genus Bog-1198. The sequence continues at coordinate 419,551 of CAVSVK010000008.1, read as the reverse complement.
CGTCCTCGAATATGGCCTCGATGACGACGTCGGCGTCGGCAACACCTTCGCCTTTCACGTCCATCTTGAGGCGCGAAACCGCCGCGGCTGCGGCCGCGGGATCCTTCAAACGTTTTTCGAAAAACGCCTTGGCGCGATTCATGGCAGGTTCGATCAAGTCTGCGCTGCGATCTTGCAATGTAACCGTCATGCCGCGAAACGCCGACCAGGCTGCGATATCGCCGCCCATGACCCCGGCGCCGATGACATGGACATGCTTGAAAGCGGCGTTCGATTCGCCGCCCAGGCCTTTGAGCCGATCCTGCAGCAGAAAAACACGCACCAGGTTGCGCGATGCGGGCGAGCACATCAATTCGCTGATCGAGCGCGCCTCCGCCTCGTAGGCAGCGGTGCCGGTGGCGCCATACCGCTGCCAGAGATCCACGATCGCGTAGGGGGCGGGATAGTGCTCGCGTCGCACGCTCTTTCTCAAGGTCGCGACCGTCTGTCTGGCGACGAAGGGCCGCGCGGCGCCCAAGTTCATGAGCCGCTCAACGAATGGCGCGGTTTGCTTCCGTGGACGGCGCAGCAGCAGCGACTTGGCGCGCGCCGCGAGCTCTGCGGGCGCCACCAGTTCATCCAGCAGCCCCACCCGCAGCGCTTGCTCGGCGCGGAAAGGCCGTCCCTTGAGCATGAGTTCCAGGGAAGACCGCACCCCGATCAGCCGCACGCTCCGTACCGTGCCGCCAAATCCAGGGTGAATGCCGAGCAGCACCTCCGGCAGGCCCAGTGACAAGGCGGCGTCGTCCGCGCCGACACGATAGGTGCACGCCAGGGCCAATTCCAATCCGCCGCCCAAGGCAAAGCCGCGGATGGCGGCCACGCTCGGACAGGGAAGTTCCTCGAGCTGCTGCATGACTGACTGGCCGGCGCGAACCAGCGCGTAGCCTTCCTCGGGCGAGCGGATCTGCACGAACTCCTTGATGTCGGCGCCGGCGATGAATCCGCTCGACTTGGCCGACATTACGATCGCTCCAACCGGCCGCAGGGCCGCGATTTCCGAGAGCTTGGCGGCCAGCTCGCGCACCATGTCGCCGGACAACACGTTGGCCGAACTTCCCGTCATGTCGGCGGTCAGCCATGCAACCCGGTCGCTGTCGACCTGCAGAGTCCAGTTGCTCATGCGGCCTGCTGCGCTCCATCGAGAATCGTGAAATCGCACACCAGCGGCAGGTGGTCCGAAAACTGCACGTCCGGTATTTCGAAGCGGTTCACCTGGATCTGCGCGCTATGCAAAATGAAGTCCAACTCCTTGCGGGGACTGCGGCTCGGGTAGGAAAAAAGTCCCTCGGTATTGGCGCTGCGCAGGCCGGCGGCCTGCGTGAATAGATAGATTTCGTGATCGCCCCAATAGGTGTTGAAGTCGCCGGCGACGATCACCGGCTTGGTGGTTTTGCGCACCAGATCATAGAGGTAGCGCAGCTGATATTGGCGGTGCCTGAATTTTAGGGACAAATGCACCAGGAAAATCGCGATGTCATCCAGTTCCAATTCGATGATCAGACGCTTGATGCCCGTGTCGAAATAATGGAAGCGTTCGCCGCGCACCCGCGGCGCGGCCAGAAATGCATTCGCCTGCTTGCGCACGATCGGCACCATGTGATTGACGGATGCGACGCCGTATTTGCACTCGTAGGTCGAGTAGTGGCCGAGGGAGCGCGCAATGAAGTCCGCCTGATTGACCATTCCAGTCCGAATTGAGCCGGTATCGACCTCGATCAGGCCGACCACATCCGGGTCCTGGTCCTTGATGAAGTCGGTGATGCGCGATAGCACATGCCGGCTGGAGCGAAGATAGCCGGCCCCGGGCACCGGGAGGTGGAAGGCGGGCCCGGTCCCGGTGGCATAACGTATATTGTAAATCAGCAATCGCACCAGGCATTGTATCTGGCGCGGGATGCTTCGCGCATGCCCATCGTCAAGTTACACTAGGCGGATGTCGGCCAATCCCATCCGCCTGTTCGTGACCCACGCATGGCTGGAAAATGACGACTACACGCGCGTCTTCGAGTATCTCGAGGCATCGGGAACTTTTTACTATTTCAACACCAGCCAGCCGCAGGCCAAGCAGCCGATCGACAAGGAATCGCAGCGCGAGGATCTGCGCCGGCAAATAGCTCCCTGCGAAGTCATCGTTGTCCTACCTGCCGTGTACCGCGTCGCGCCGGATCTGGTGCTATTTCAAATGAACTTCGCGCAAGGCCGCCGACAAGCCCATCGTTGCGATGGAGAATTTTGGTTCCACCGATCCGCTGCCCAAGATCATCAAGGATCTTGCCGATGAGGTGAGCGCGTGGAACGAACGAACTTTGATTGACGCGCTGCGCCGCCAGGCACGCCATCAAGAAACGACGCGCTGGGACACGATCGACTTCAAACTCGATTAGCAGTCTTTAGAAGCGCGAAATTCAACGGGTTGCTAGTTGTTCGCGATGAGCGCCGGGGCCGTAAATTCCTCAGACGGGCGATCCACCGAATGCAACTGCACCACCGTGCCGGTGCGCGTGCCGGCGTGCTGCGCCTTGCACATGAGACCAAAAATCTCGACGATCTGCGCGGCGCACTCGTCGGCCTCCTGATTCGACATCTTGCGCACCGAAGCGGCCACGGCATCCTCGCCGCGCAAAGGCTGCACTCCGCAAAGGCTGCGCATGACGTGGGCGTAGGTGTCGCGCAGTTCCATGGGAATTTCATCGGCGGGCAGCGAGGCAAGGTATCGTCGGTAAGCAGAGATCAAACGCTGCTTGATGGGTGTTGATCGCACCAATTCCAGAGTGGCGAAATGGAAACATTCCCAAGCAGTGATCATAAAACTCCGCTCTGAACAAAGACGCAAACCTAAAGTGATTTCGAGGCTTCTGGCCCTCGGGGAGCCTTGTTAAATCAAGACTCTGCGACTGGAATATACAAGACAATCGCGGAAACGCAACGCGGATTTTGTCAAACTTTTGAATTGCGTCCACACTGCGCTTGCGAGGCGATTCAGAGGCGTTTTCTAGAAACGCGATTACATGTCAATTCTATCTTATTGAATTAGATTGTTTTTATATTGAAACGGTGGCTGCATCGGTTGATTCGTCGGGGGTGTGAGCGGAGTGATCAGCCCCGATGAGCATATACACCCCGGGAACCACGAACAGCGTGAACAGCGTACCGATGGCAAGACCGGTAGAGATCACCAAGCCGATCGCGAAACGGGACGCGGCGCCGGCGCCGCTGGCGAACACCAGCGGCAGGACGCCGAGCACCATCGCCGCCGTGGTCATCAATATCGGGCGCAGCCGCACCGACGCCGCTGCGACGATGGCCGCCGCTTTGGACTTGCCGCTGTGCTGCTCTTCATTGGCAACCTCGACGATCAAGATGCCGTGTTTGCTGATCAGGCCGATGAGCGTCACCAGACCGACCTGCGTGTAGATGTTCAACGACGCGCCATGCAGCCCGAGGGCGATGAATATCATCGCCCCTGCGATCGAGAGCGGCACGGAGATCAGAATCACCAAGGGGTCGCGGAAGCTTTCGAACAACGCTGCCAGCGCGAGGAACACGATGACGATTGCAAACCCGAACGTCGCCATGACGCCGCCGGTCTCCGCCAGGTATTGGCGCAGCTGACCGCCGTAGTCGACCGAATAGCCTTGCGGCAGGGTTCGCGCCGCGAGGTCCTGTAAATATTTGAGCGCTTCCGCCTGAGATACCCCCGTGGTCGGCACGCCCGCCAAGGTCGCGGCATTGAGCTGCTGAAAGTGATTCAGCGTTTCGGGCACCGTCTCGCGTCGGATGGTCGCGATTGTCGAGAGCGGCACGGGGATGCCGTTGATGGTGGCGATGGGATAATTGAGCAGCTGAGCGGGGTTCAGGCGCGACAGCCGGTCGACCTGGGGAATGACTTTGTACGATCGGGTCTGCATGCTGAAGTAGTTGACGTAGCCGCCGCCCAACAAGCTGCCGAGCGCTGCTCCCACCTGGCTCATCGTCAATCCCAACTGGGCTGCCTTATTGCGGTCGATCTCGATCACCGATTGCGGCGCATCGATCTTCAAGTCGCTGTCGATGAACATGAACATGCCGCTTTTCATGACGGTATCGAGAAACGCGCGCGATACCTCGTTCAAGCGCGCCGCGGGTTCGGTGGTCTTGATTGCGAATTGCACCGGCAGCCCGAAGGCGCCCGGGAGCGAGGGCTGCTGGAAAACGCCGAATTTTTGCGCCGGCAATTTGTTGAGCTTCTGCTGCAGGACGTTTTGGATCTCCGTCGCCCCAAGCTTGCGCTGGCCGCGCGGCACCAGCGGTATGCCGATGAAGGATTGGCCGGGCGCGTCAATTTGAAATATTGACATCATCCCCGGCTGCGATTTCACGACGTCGAACACTTGATTGCCGGAAACAAGTTTGCTTTGCAGGGTCGCATCGGGCGCCGAGGTTGGCTGCGCCAGCACGAAGCCTTGATCCTCCTGCGGCGCAAGCTCGCTGCGTGCGCTCCGATACAGGAGGAAAATGCTGAGCATGATGATGACCACGAATAACGCGGTGACCGGGGTGTAGCGCAGACTGGACTCGAGGCGGCGCTGATAGCCTGCGCGGAAGCGCTCGAAGCGTGTGTCGATGAATTTAACGACGCGGGTTTCCCAGTCTTGCTTGTCGGCGCGATGCGGATGCAGCAGCCGTGAGCACATCATGGGCGAGAGCGTCAGGGCAATAATGGCGGAAACCGTCACGGCGCCGGCCAAGGTAAAGGCGAACTCGGTAAACAGCGCTCCGGTGAGTCCGCCCTGAAAGCCGATCGGAATGTAGACCGCCAGCAGCACAACGGTCATGGCCACGATGGGGCTGGCGAGTTCGCGCGCGGCCTGCATGGCCGCGGCGACCGGCGGCGTGCCGTCCTCCAGGTGCCGATTCACATTCTCGACCACGATAATGGCGTCATCGACGACCAAGCCGATCGCCAGCACCAGCGCGAGCAAGGTGAGCAGGTTGATGGAGAAGCCGAGTGCCAGCATGATGGCGAGCGTGCCGACCAACGACAGGGGAATGGCCACAACCGGAATCAGCACCGAGCGGGGCGAGCCCAAAAACGCGAAAATAACGCACATCACGATGATCAGGGCTTCGATCAACGTGACCGCCACCTCGTGTATGGAGGCGTTGACGAATATGGTCGAATCATAGGCGATGTTGACCTCCAGGCCCTCAGGCAGCTGCGAGCTGATTTCGGGAAGCTTTGCCCTGGCGCCTTGGATGACCGTCAGCAGGTTCGCGGTGGGGGCGATCTGGATGCCGATGAAAACGCCGTTCTTGCCGTCAAAGCGCACTTTGGATTCGTAGCTGTCCGCCCCCAGCGTCACCTCGGCGACGTCGCTCAAGCGGATGTTGCTGCCGTCGATCTGCTTGACGATCAGATCCTGAAATTCCTTCAGTGAATGCAGGTTGCTGGTGGAGGTCAGGGTCACCTGCACCATTTCGCCTTTGGTATTGCCGACCGCGGATATATAGTCGTTGTTGCCGAGGGCCGCGTAGATGTCGGTCGCCGTCAGCCCGTAAGAGGCCAGCTTCTTCGGGTCGAGCCACGCGCGCAGCGAGAATGTTTGGCCGCCGATGATTTCCGCAGTCTGCACACCCGGGACCGCCTGTAATTGCGGCACGACGACGCGGGTCAGGTAATCGGTGATTTGGTTCGAGGCGAGCGTCTGGCTGCGAAAACCGATATACATGGCATCGGTCGTCTGCCCGACCTTGACGGTGATGGTCGGCTGCAGCGCGCCTGAGGGCAGCTGATTCAAGATCGAATTGACCTTGATGTTGATCTCGCTCGCGGCCTTTGCGGTATCGTAATTCTGCCGAAGGTTGACCGTGATGGTGCTGACGCCGCTTTGGCTGACGGAGGTCATGTAGTCGATGCCGTTTGCCTGCGCCACGGCCGTCTCGATTGGAGTGGTGATGAATCCGGCGATGGATTCGGGGTCCGCACCCGGATAGGCCGTTGAGATGGTGACGATGCCGTTCTCGGTCTTGGGGTAGGCGAGCACCTGCAGTGCGCCGAACGAGCGCAGGCCCAGCACCATGATGACGAGGCTGACGACAGACGCCAATACCGGACGCCGAATGAATATGTCGGTGAAATGCACGAGTAACCTTCAGCCTATTCGTTCGGCGGATGCGGGTTGGGATTGTTCGGCGGGACCGTGGCGTTGTTGACGCTGACCACCGTGCCGTTGCGCAGCTTCATCTGGCCGCCGCTCACCACGATCTCACCCGCCTTGACGCCGCTCAGGATCGCAACCTGATCGCCGCGCGTGTCGCCCAATTTGACGAAGCGCTGTTGCACCGTTAAGCGCGGATTGCCGCCATCGTCGACGCCGCTTTTCTCCACCACAAAAACGGTGTCGCCGAAGGGGTTGTATGTGACGACCGTCTGCGGCAGGGTGATCAGAGCGGTTTTCTCGCCCAACTGAATGCGCACGTTGGCGAACATTCCCGGAACCAGGCGCCGCTCCAGATTGTGAAGGGTGGCGCGCACCTGGACATTGCGGCTGCTCGCATCGACCTTGGAGTTGATGGATTCGACGGTTCCGCTGAATGTCTGCTGTCGAGTAGGTGTCCACGGTCACCGAAACCGGCTGCCCGATCTTCATCTGCGCCAATGCCTGCTGAGGTACATAGAAGTCGACCAGGATGGGGTCGAGCGACTGCAGTGTGACGACTGCCGTGCCGGCGGTGAGGTACTGGCCGATGTCGACTTGCCGAATGCCCAAACGGCCGGCAAAGGGCGCCTTGACAATTTTCTCATCGATCAGCGCTTGCTGCGCGGCAACTTGCGCGCGCGCTGACTTCAACGTCGATACATCGATGTCGATGCTCGCCTGGCTGATCGCCTGCGCGGCGAACTGCTCCTGGTCGCGCTTGTAGGTCTGCGCCGCAAGTTCGGCCGCTGCCTGCAATTGCTGCAGCTTGGCATAGTCGTCGTTGGGTTTGAGACGCAACAGCACTTTGCCCGCCGCGACATCATTGCCGGAATCAAAGGCAATTTCGTCAACCACTCCCGAGGCCTGCGCGGACAGATCGGCACCGCGCACCGCCCGCAGCGTCCCGGTCGATTGAATGAAAGGCTGCCAGTCGGAAGTGGCGGCTTCAATGGTCGATACCGTCTGCGGCGCGTGAGCGGCGGCATCCATGTATTTCTTGCCGAACGAGGCGCCGATTCTCTGCCAGGCAAATACCGCACCCAACACCACAATCACGGCGAGCAGCATGATCAGGATCGGCTTGATCATCGCCCTGGGTTTAGCGGTTTCCATGGTGCTCACTTAAGGTTCCTTGCGCGAATCGGTTGAATTGGCGGCGACATCATTGCGATTCCACCAGCCGCCGCCGAGCGCCTGAAACAGCGCGGCCGTATCGGCGTAGCGCTGCGCTCTCGCCTTGACGAGAGCGACGGCGGCCGATTGGTAGGTTTGTTCGGCGCTCAATACCTGCAGATAGCTGACGGCGCCGCTCTTGTACTGCACCTGCACCAGGTCCAGGCTTTGCGCCGCGGTGCGCTCCGCGAGCGCCTGCGCTTCGAGTGCGTCCGCATCGCCTTTGAGCGCATACAAGGTGTCGGAGACATTCTGAAAGGCGGTGATGACGGTGGCGCGGTAATTGGCGGCCGCCTGCTGTGCCGCTGCCACGGCGGCGCGGCGCTGATGCAGCAGCTGCCCACCCTTGAATATCGGCTGGGTCGCGGAGGCCGCCAGGCTCCAGACCACGGACGCGGGGGAGAACACATTCGAGAAACTCGTCGCCTCTCCGCCATAGCTGCCCGACAGGGTGATCTGCGGCAGCATGTTCGCCGTCGCGACCCCGATTTCCGCGGTGGCCTCGTGCAGCAGCTCGGAAAATTCGCGCACGTCCGGCCTTTGCTCAACGAACTTCGACGGCACACTCAGCGGCAGCTCAACCGGCAAGGTCAGCGTGTCGAGCGTGAATTCAGGCCCCGAGTAGTCCGCCGGCAACGCGCCGACGTAGGTGGCCAGCAGATTCCGCTGCTGCGCGAGCTGCGTGCGCAGCGCTGGCAGAGTGCCCAGGGTGCCCTGCAAAACCGCCTGCTGCTGCAGAATATCCGCGCGCGATGCCCCGCCCGCGTTGAAGCGGCGCTGCGTAATATCCAACTGCCGGCGCTGCGAGTCGGCGATGTCCTGGGTGGCGGCGAGTTGCGACCGCAGCGAGGCTTCCGTGATTGCGGCGGTGACCAGGTTGGCGGTCAGACTCAAATATGCGGCTTCCAGCGCATAGCGTTCGTATTCCGCCTGCGCGCCCAGCGATTCAACTTTGCGGCGGACGCCGCCGAATGCATCCAGGGTGTAGGAGACATTCAAGGTCGCATTGTTGAGCGTATAGATGACCGATGGTACCTGGGGCGCACCGAGCGCCGCACCCGGCACCTTTTGCCGTTGCACGCCCGCCGTTGCCGATACGCTCGGAAAATAGCTGCCGCGTTCCGCGGCCAGAGTCTCATTGGCCTGCCGCAAGGCTGCGGTCGCCGCTTCCAGCGTTGGATTGTTGGCCAGCGCGCGCTCAATCAAGGCATTGAGCGCCGGGGATTGGAACAGCGTCCACCATTGGCCGGGGATGTCGAGTCCATCGACAAAGCGTTGCGCGGGGTTGGGCGAAGCGCCGGCCCCCAGCTGCGCAGGAATATCGCCGGACGGCGCAAAGCCGGCCGTTTTTGGCGCCTCCGGCGTCTTGAAATTTGGGCCGACCGCGCAGGCGCTGAGAAAACAGGCCAACGCAGCGCTGCATGCGATGAAAGTATGGCGAATCATTTACGTGGGGTCGCGCCGAGCAAAAAGATATCGATCACATGCTCAACGTGTGATTTGCAATCGAGCCGGGCCACCGCGGCCTCGCCGCCGAACAGTAGACTTTCGTGCAGCTCGGAGCAAATCATTTGCAGAAACAGGGTTGCCGCCCGGTCCGAATCGGCGAGCTGCAGCGCGCCGCCTGCGACTTGCGCGCGAAGATAATTGGCCACCACATTGTCGACGCACAGCTTGTTGTTCGCGCGCATTTTTGCCGCGAGCTCCGGAAACCGGTGCGATTCGGTCGCGACGATGCGAAACAGCGCCGCGGCATCGGGGTCGCGCGCGCGGCTGCTGATGGTTTCGGCGATGACCCCAAGGGCAGCCCGGGGCGCGAGCCGGTTCAGATCCGCGGTGGCCAGCATCGTGGACATCCTATCGACCAGCCTGCTGATCACCGCGCCCAAGAGATCCGCCTTGTTCTTGTAACGCTCGTAGATCGTTCGGGTGGAGACGCCGGCCTCGGCCGCAACCTTGTCGATGCTTGCCAGGCCGTAACCTTCGCGCAGAAACACACGCGTTGCAGCATTGATAAGCGCCGCCGTCCGCGCAATTTCCGTGCCGCGACGCGGCCTTCCGCGCTTGGGTGGCTGGGCGCGAGGCAGTGGGGAGTCAAGCATTGCCTGAAAATGACATGTGTCGTTTTTAATTGCAAGGGCGATATTTGCGGACTATATATTCACTTGCTAAAATATATTGTATTAAATAGTTAGATTGCAAATGAATAATACGCCGCCTCAATTTGCCCTGATGGAGGACAACCTCCAGAACTTGAAGCGCCGCATGCCCGACTTGCCCGTCTCCGGAATACTGCTGTGCCGGCTGCTGCTGCATATCGGCCGGGAAATGGCGGCGAGATTCGAACAGCAGATCAAGCCCTTCGGCCTGGCCGAAGCGGAGTTTCGCGTTCTGACAACGCTATTCTCGCAGCCCGATGGGGTCGCGCATCCCAGCGATTTGTGCGCGCGGGCCTCGCAGAGTCCCGCCAATATGTCCCGCATCAGCGATTCACTGGTAAGCCGCGGCCTCATCACGCGCGTGCCGAGCATTCATGATCGCCGGCGCATGGTGCTGCACATCACGGCAGAGGGCGAAGAATTCGTGCGGCAACTGCTGCCGATTTTGCACGTGCCGCTGCGCAGGATGCTGAAGGATTTTCCCGAAGCCGAGCAGCGCCAGCTGGCCGCGCAGCTGAAGAGGCTGGGTTGTGAATTGGAGCAACTCAGCAGGCCGCCGGTGGCCGAGACGGCGCAATGAGTCGAGATCGAGCTGCACTGGCTGTCATGTTTGCGATGCTCGCGGGCTGCGCCGGATTGCCGCCCAAGCACCAGCCCGTTCAATTGTCCGAAGCGGTGCCGCTCGACGGGATCGCAGCCACGGGCGGCGGAGAGTGGCCGGCGCCGGAATGGTGGAAGCGCTACCAGGATCCCACGCTGGATCGGTTGATCGATCTCGGCGGAGCCAACTCACCGAGCCTGGCGAGCGCGCATGCGCGTTACGACTCCGCGCGCCAATCGGTTCGCCTGGCGGCAGCCGAGTCGGGCGCACATCTGCAGGCCAACGCCGACGCGGACCGGCAGCGGCTCAGCGACAACGGTTTGTTTCCGCCGCAGCTTCTGGGATTCACGTGGTACAACCAGTTCGACTTGGGATTGCAGGCCAGCTACACCTTTGATTGGTGGGGCAAGCAGCGCTCTGCGGTGGAGGCGGCGATGGACCAAGCGCATGCGGCGCTGGCGGATCGCAGCGCGGCCGCGCTGATGCTCGCGAGTTCCATTGCCGATGCCTATTTTGGCTGGCAATCCGATCAAAATCGTTTGCAGCTCGCGAGAGAGAAGGAAGCCGCCGTCGAGCTGCAGGCCAGGGTGAGCGGCGCGCGCGTGCGCGCGGACCTGGACTCGGCGGATGAGCTGAACAGCGCGGACCTTGCGGTGGCGGCTGCGCGCGAGCAGATCGCGATGCTGGAAGGGTCCGCGAAACTGCGCATGGTGGTTTTGGCCGCGCTGGTGGGACGGCCCATCAGCGAACTGCCGCCCATGGCGCCGAAGCCGCTGCCGTCATTGCCCGGGAGCTTGCCCGACAATGTGAAAATCGACCTGATAGCGCGCCGCGCCGATATCACCGCAAGCCGCTGGCGGGTCGAGTCGGCGGAACGCAGCCTGGCTTCCGCCCGTGCCGAGTTCTTTCCGGACATTACCGTCAATGCGCTGCTCGGCGTCGCCAGTCTCGATGTGGGCAAGTTGCTCGAGTACGGCAGCCGCGTGCCGCAGGTCAGTGCAGCCATTCACCTGCCGATCTTCGATGCGGGCCGGCTCAAGGCACGATACGGCGGCGCGCAGGCGGCGATCGAGTCGGCAGTCTCCAACTATCAGGACACGGTTATTGACGCAGCACGCGATGTGGCCACGCAAGCAACGACCCGCGCCCAGATCGAAGCGCAACGCATGCAGCGCGCGAAGCAGGTCGACGCGGCGTTGCGAATGAAAAAGGCCGCGGCGGCACGCGTGCGTCAGGGCTTGAGCGACTCGCGTAGCGAATTGATGGCGACCGAGGCATGGATCGATCAGCGCGACGGCCTGCTGCAGCTCGATTCCGCAGCGCTTTCGGCAGACATCGCCCTGCAGCGCGCGCTCGGCGGCGGCTACGCAAGCCCGCAAAAGCTTGCGAGTTCCTCTTCAACGACAATGGCACCATGAACGCAAATATCGAAACACCGGCAAGCAATCCTCCCAACGGCAAGCGGCGCAGGATACTGCTGCTCATCGCGGTGATTTTCATCGTGATCGGCGCGCTCTGGGCCGCGTACTTCGTGCTGGTGCTCGAAAAGCGCGAAAAAACCGACGACGCCTACGTCAACGGCAACCGGGTCGTCATCTCGGCGCAGGTTTCCGGCACGGTCGTCGCGGTATTGGCGGACGACACCCAGCTCGTCAACGCCGGACAAATATTGGCGAAGCTTGATCCCACCGATGCGCAATCCGCGTTGAGCCGCACGGCCAGCGCGCTGGCCCAGGCGGTGCGGCAGGTGCGCCAGCAAAGGGCTACGGCAGGGCAATACGACTCGGAAATCGCGTCGCGCGAACTGGAGCTCTCGCGCGCGCAAGTCGACCTGGCAAAGCGCGAACCGCTGGTGGCCGATCAGGCCATCGCCGGGGAAGAGGTACGGCACGCGCAGGACAGCGTGCAATTGGCGCGTGCCGCCCTGGCACAGGCGCAACGTCAGTCGCTGGCCGCGCATGCGCTCGTCGACGGCACGCCCATCGAGAGCAATCCGACCGTCCTGCAGGCCAAGGATGCTTATCGAGATGCGTGGATTGCGGCGCAGCGCAATGCGGTTGTTGCACCGGTGTCGGGATATGTCGCCGAGCGCAGCGTGCAGCTGGGCCAGCACATCCAGGCCGGTGAAGCCCTCATGACCGTGATCCCGCTTCACTCGCTGTGGGTCGACGCCAACTTCAAAGAAGTGCAGCTGCGGAATCTGCGTATTGGCCAGAAGGCCGAAGTGCGCAGCGACCTCTATGGGGGCTCGTTCATTTTTCACGGCCATGTGCAGGGAATGTCGGCGGGTACCGGGGCCGCATTTTCATTGCTGCCGCCGCAAAATGCCTCGGGCAATTGGATCAAGGTGGTGCAGCGCGTGCCGGTACGAATTCTCATCGACGAGAACGACCTGATCAAATCGCCGCTGCGCGTCGGGCTTTCCGCAACGGTGACGGTGGATACGACCTCGCGCAACGGTCCAGTCCTCGCCATGCAGGCCAGCGGCAAGCCGGTGGGCGACACGGAGGTGTACACACAGGATTTGGAAAAGGCCAACGCCGAGGCGGACGCCGTGGTGCGGCGAAATCTTGGGATCGAACACTAGCTAGGAGCCTGTCCGCCCATGGCTGAAATGGCGCAGCCGGCGGTCGCCGGCGAATACCCGCCTTTGCACGGCGGAAAATTGTTTTTCCTGACCGTCGCGATCGCGACCGCCTCCTTCATGGAGATCCTTGACATGACCATCGTCAATGTCTCGGTGCCTTCTATTTCCGGGAGCCTCGGCGTCACGCCCTCGGAGGGAACCTGGGCGGTGAGTTCTTACATGCTTGCCGCCGCCATCATGCAGCCGTTGTCCGGCTGGATCGCACGGCGTTTCGGCGAAGTGAGAACCTTCGTCACGTCGATTTTATTGTTCATGGTGTTCTCAGCGGTGTGCGGCATGGCCACCAGCCTTCCGATGCTGGTCGGCGCGCGCCTGGTGCAAGGTTTTGTGTCAGGTCCCATGATGTCGGTCGCGCAGGCGATTTTGCTGCGAAACTATCCCATCGACAAGCGCGGTCTGGCGCTTGGGCTTTGGTCCATGGTCATCATGATCGCCCCGATTTTCGGTCCCATCATCGGCGGTTGGATCACGGATAATCTTTCCTGGCCATGGTTGTTTTATATCAACCTGCCGGTGGGCGCCTTTTCGGCGATTGCGAGCTGGTCGCTGCTGCGCCGCCGCGAGTCGAACATCGTAAAGCTGCCCATCGATGCTGTCGGTCTCGCGCTGCTCGTGATCGGCGTCGGCAGCCTGCAATTCATGCTGGACAACGGCAACGAGAAGGATTGGTTCAATTCTCCGGTGATTTTGAGCGCTGCCGTGACGGCCGTCATGGCGGTTGCCTTTCTCATTCCCTGGGAACTCACCGACAAGCATCCGGTGGTGGACCTGCACTTGTTCGCCAAGCGCAACTTTCGCGTCGGCACCTGCACCCTGGCCCTGGCATTCTTTGCTTTCTCGGGCGTCAACATTGTTTTTCCTTTGTGGCTGCAAACCACTGTGGGATACACCGCCACGTGGGCGGGATTGGCGGTTGCGCCGGTGGGACTCTTGGGCCTGATCATTGCGCCCATCGTCGGCCGCAACATGGCGCGGCTCAATCTGCGCCTTGCGGCCAGCTTTGCATTCTGTATTTTTGGTTTCTCGGTATTCTGGACCGCGACGCTGAACGAGACCGCCAGTTATTTTCAATTTGCGACGCCGCGATTCCTGCAAGGCCTGGGAATGGCATTTTTCTTCCTGCCGTTGAATCAAATCCTGATGTCCGGCATCACTTCGAACGAACTGGCCTCCGCTTCCGGAGTCAGCAACTTCGTGCGCACCATGTCCGGCAGTTTTTCCACCGCTGTCACGGTATGGATTTGGAATCAACGCAGCGACTACCATCACGCGGTGCTGGCGGAGCACATCAACAATTCCTCCCAGGCGTGGTCCTCGTACCAGGCTCAACTTGGCGCGCACCATGTCGCCGGCGTGGGCGCTTCGGAATTCGTAAATCAGCTCATTACCAGCCAGTCGTCGACTTTGGGCGTCAATGATGTTTTCAATTTGATGGGCTTGATTTTCCTGACGCTGGTCCCCGTCATCTGGTTCTCAAAACCGCCGTTCGGCGCGCGTGCCGCGAATCCGGCACGCTGATTCAAAAATGAATTACGTGTAGGATCACGGCTGTGACCTCGCCTTATATTGTCGCCATCGGCGGAACGCTGCGTCCCAATTCCTCGACCGAGTGGGCGATGCGCCACGTGTTGAACGCGTCGGAGCGATGCGGCGCGCGCATCAAGCTGATCAGCGGCCCCTTGCTGCAATTGCCGCTGTATCAACCGGAAAATCCGGAGCGCGGCGAGGGCGCGCGACTCCTGGTGGCGGAACTCGCGCTGGCGGACGGCATCATCATCGGTTCCCCCGGATACCACGGCAGCATTTCCGGCCTGGTCAAGAACGCCCTGGACTATGCTGAAGACTTGCGCACCGATGCGCGTCCTTACTTCAGCGGCCGGGCGGTCGGATGCATCGCCACCGCCGGCGGCTGGCCCGGCGCCATCAATACCTTGAGCGCCTTGCGCGACATCGTCCACGCGTTGCGCGGCTGGCCGACGCCGCTCGGCGCCGCCATTAATTCGGCGGAAAGCGTATTTGACGAGGAGGGGCGGTGCCTGGTGCCGCGAGTGGGTCAGGTACTCGATTTGATGGCGGAAGAAGTGATGAGCTTCGCGCTCAGCTGAGATGAATCTGAGCCGACGGCAGCCCGGCGCGGCGGCGCGTTGCCGCGCCGCCGCCAGTGACTAGACCCGCGATCGGCCGTTCAACAAGAACGTTACAATCGCGCCGATCAGGAAAACGACGAACAGAATTTTTGCGATGCCCGCGGCGCCGGCGGCAATTCCGCCAAAGCCGAACACGGCTGCAATCAGGGCAATGACCAGGAATACGACGGCATAATGAAGCATGGGGATTTCCTTAATATTCGAGTGTAGTTGGATAGCGCCGAGGCCTTACGCCTATTTGTGACGCCTAGACGATACGGTTGTACGGCGCGCAAATGTAGAGTGCGGGCCCCTCTAATACCGTGGGATTGCGCCTACGCCCCCGGCGAGCTATGCGGGCTGCGGCGGTCGATCGAGGCTCCCCGCGAGTATCCCAACAGGTGACCGCCGCAACGCGGAATGATCGGGGCCCACGTTTCGGCGCAGAGCCTGAAGGCGTCGCGTTGTTCGGCATCGATTTCGTAGCGAATGAAGCGGGTCAGCATGGCGGCCAAGTGTACGCTTGCGTTGCAACAACACTTCGTCTAGCATGAAAGTATGGATGTCGAACATTTGGACGCGCAGGTATCGGGAATTGCCGCCTCGATCGGCGAACCTGCGCGGGCGCGAATGCTTTATTGCCTGCTGGACGGTCACGCGCGCACGAGCACCGAGCTCGGAATCGTCGCGGAGGTCAGTGCTTCAACTGCCAGCGTGCATTTGGCGCGCCTCAAAGACTATCAACTGGTCAAGGTTTATGCTCAGGGCAAGCATCGTTACTACAGCCTGAAAGACTCGCATGTGGCGCAAGCGCTCGAGGCCTTGAGCGTGGTGGCAGGCGGCAGCACCGCTGGATTCGTACCGAATACACCGAGCCGGTTGCGCACGGCGCGCACTTGTTACGATCACATGGCGGGCGAGATCGCCGTGGCGCTTCACGATCGCGTGCAGGAGCTGGGTTGGCTGCAGCGCGCCCCGGCCGGCGACAATCTCTATGAGTTGACCCGCGCCGGCGCCGAAGGGCTGAACCATCTGGGCATCAATGTCGAAGCGGTGCGCTCGATGCGCCGCCGTTTTGCCTTTGCCTGTCTGGATTGGAGCGAACGCCGGCCGCATATCGGCGGAGCCCTTGGCGCGGCGCTGCTAAAACTGGCGTTGGGCAGAAAGTGGATGACGCAGGACGTCGAGGGACGCGGCCTGCGATTGACGGAGGTCGGTAAGCGCGAAATAGGACTGGTGCACGCCGCGCCGCGCGCACGCGCCAGGTGAGCGCACCGCTCGGCGCGGGGCGGTGCGCTGTTTGCCCTACTGCGTCTTGATTCCCATGTCGGTGGCGATCGCGTCGATTGCCTTGAGATGCGCCCTGACCGTGGGCAGAGTCGCCTTGGCAAATGCCTTGGCATCGGCATCTTGCCCGGAACTGATTTCCTTGCGGAACAGGGCAATGGTCTGACGGTGCGCGCTGATCTGGCCCTTGACGTAGGACTTGTCAAAGGTTGCACCGGACAGGACATCGAGCTTGGCCTTGGCCGCCATCTGACCCACGCTCGCGCTGGTGGGCAGCGTTATGCTCTTCGAGGAGGCGAGCGCCTGCAGCTTCTCGTTGGCGGCTGAATGATCCTTGACCATCATGGCGCCGAAATCCTTAACCTGCTGGCTATTGCCCTTGTCCTGGGCGAGGTGACCGGCATCCACTTCGGCGATACCGCCTTCGGCTGCATGCTTATAAAAGGATGCGTCCGGAGTCGATGCCGCCATTGCAACCGCCGGCAAGCTCAGCATGAGCGCGAAAAAAGTACCTTTCATTTTCTTCTCCTGATTAACCGGGCAACTGTGTGTTCACCGGCAGAAGTTTTGCCGAAGACAATTGCCTGCGCGAGTTGTCAGTGGCGCGATCCTACGTAGGAAAAGCGGCGCAAAACTCCATGTCTGAACGCTGCGAAAAATTGCAGCGCGAACGCATCAATGCGTAACGTTATGTAAATTAAGAATTTATAGACGTTATGCCAACTTCGATGATGCTCGCGTCGCCACTTAGCCGAGAGCGTCACACTCCGCGCTTGAACTGCGTCGCAGATTGCAAATGCAGGCCCAAGGTCCTACACGCCGTCGGAGTTCCTCCATAGTCTCGCGGCAGGTGACCTGCTAAAAGCCATTCGCTATGACTCTCAAAACGGCACCGGACGGCGACAAACTCAGCGGCAGCGCGGCTGAAGCTGCGCAAATGGCCATTGAAGCCGGACTCATTTATGTATCGGATACCGAGCCTGGCATCCGCCGTTTGCGCGTTGGCAGAGGATTCCGCTATGTCACGCCTGAGAACCGCCGGCTGGAAGCCGAGAAGGATTTGAAACGCATCGCGAGCCTGGCGATCCCGCCCGCCTATCGCGACGTGTGGATCAGCATGAAGCCGCGCGGTCACTTGCAGGCGACCGGCCGGGATGCGCGCGGACGCAAACAATACCGCTACCACACGGAATGGCGCGAATTGCGCGACAGTGCAAAATTCGAGCGCATGGTCGCCTTCGGCGAGCAGCTGTCGAAGTTGCGGCGTGTCCTGAAGCGCGACATGGCACTACCCGGCTTGCCGCGCGAGAAAGTGCTGGCAGTGGTGGTGAGCCTGCTTGATGCCACGCGCATCCGCGTCGGCAATTCCGAGTACGCACGCGACAACAAAAGCTTCGGCCTGACGACGCTGCGCAACCGGCATGTCACTTTCATCCGCGACGGCCGCGCCGTGCTCAATTTCCGCGGCAAGGGCGGTGTGCCGCACGAAATTCTGATCGACGACAAGCGCATCGCGAAAATCGTGCGCCGCTGCCAGGAGATCCCGGGCCAGCATTTGTTCCAATATATCAATGACGATGCTCAGCGCTGTCCCATCGATTCAGGTCAGGTCAACGACTATCTGCGCGAAGCGATGGGCAACGACTTCACCGCCAAGGATTTCCGTACCTGGGGTGCGACGCTGCACGCCATCAGTCTGCTCGCGCGCACGCCGATTCCTGAATCGCAGAGCGAGCACGCCTTCAAAAAGCAGATTGCCGAGGTCGTCAAGCAAGTCGCCGCCGAGCTGCGCAACACGCCCGCGGTCTGCCGCAAGTCGTATATCAATCCGGCGATTTTTGACAGCTGGCGATCGGGCAGCATTCACGAGAATATCGACGGCAAACTGACGGCGGCTTCTGCTCGAAAGGCCGAAACGCTGGTGCTCGCGTTTTTGCGTCAAGAAAGCACAGCAGGCGGCGCGCCGCGCCGTCAACCTGTCCTACAACGAATCAGCAGCGCGGATGACAGACCGGCATGAAGCGGGAAGGGTATATCGTGCTCATGCTCAAGCAATTGTCCGCCCGCGGCAGCCTGTTTTTGTTTGTCCGCACGCACCATCACCTGCAATACTATTTCAACGTGGACGATACGCGGCGCGCAGCGAATCAAACCGGTGTCCTTGCTTCCTCCTCGCCGCGCCGCCTGGCCAACGTGGTCGAGCTCCATCCGATTTGCCGGCCGGCTGCACAACAGCAATAGGCCTGACCGTCCCATGGACATGGCGACATTTCTCAAGAGGGCGGCAAATTTTGTGGTTGGAGTGAGCATCGTCAAATTGCTTGCGGCCGATTTGAAAGCCGAAATTCGTCATGACAGCGCAAACTGGCGGCAGAGGGCGGATTGGCTGGTGCGAAATTCGCCCTACCGTGCCGCCGGCATCGCCGCGGCGGCGGCCGCCTTGACAGGAATGAAGCTCGCGCAGCGACGCACGCATAGGACTCTTCCTACCCGCTTTTAGGAGCCCGGGCACTGATGCCGACATGCCTTTGACGTAGTCTCGGCCGGGAGTGGTCAAAGGGGTCGACATTGAAACTGCACCTTAATCTTTCCGGCGGCTTGACGGGCGACATGTTCATTGCGGCCGTGCTCGATGCATTCCCGCACTTCGAGCAGCGTGTCATCAGCACGATCGACGCGTTGGACGCTCCCTATCCGGTAATCTGTTCTCTCGTCTCGCATTCTGAGTACGATGTGATCGGACGCCGATTCGAGATCGAGCCTTTCGTCAAATATTTTGGACACATACCGCTCGCGTTTCCGCAAGAACCGGCAGGCTGGACATCCGTGCGTGACCGACTGGCCGCCGCCGAGATAGGGCCGGGCATTCGCAAACACGCCACGAAAATCTTTGAGTTGCTGGTGCGGGCCGAGTCGGCAGTACATGGTGTCTCGCCTGAACGAGTCGGCTTCGAGGCCGGTGCCTGGAGTTCCATCGCGCAAGTTGTGGGCGCGGCCACCTTGATTGATGCTCTCCATAGCGCACAATGGTCGTCATCGACGTTTCCGTCCGGCGGCGCCGTCACGCTCACCGGCGCCGCCATTGTCGACCATCTTTGCCCGCCGCGCTTGCGCGGACGACCGCTGCCCAGGGCCAAGTCGTTGGTTCGAAGCGGTACCGGTTTCGGTTTGTTCCCGTGCCAGAACAACTATATGCGCTTGCTGTGTTTCGACTCGGGCGACGCCGCATGGATGGAGCGGGGCGGTTCGGCGGAGTCGCGGCGCACTGCCGACAGAGCGGGCGAACAGACCCGGCAGTAGTCAGCGTGCCCGGTTAACACATGTGGGCGCGATCCGTCATGCGGCGCGAGGCGCGGCCCATGCGCGTCTTGTGGGACGTGGTTAGGGATACAGTATCTGAATGGATCAGGCATAACGCCTCGAGCCTGGGCGCAGCGCTGTCGTTCTACACGCTCTTTTCCATCGCGCCGATTCTCGTCATTGCGATGGCGGTTGCTGGGTCTCTTTTCGGGCCGCATGTTGCCGAAGCCCATGTGCTCGATCAGATGCGCGCGCTGCTGGGCGACGCCGGCGCCGCCGCCGTCAAAAGCCTGCTTGCAAGCGCGCATCAAAGCGGCCTTAAGGGGATAGCCGCGGCAATTGGGGTTGTGACCCTGCTGATCGGGGCAACCAGCGTATTCGGCGAGCTGCAAAACACCCTCGACTACATCTGGAAATCGCCGGATAAGAACAGCATGGCGTGGTGGCGGATCGTGCGCTCGCGGATTTTGTCGGTCGGGCTGATATTGGGCGTCGGTTTTCTATTGATGGTTTCGCTGGTCATTAGCGCGGCACTGGCGGCCTTGGGCGCGTGGCTCGGTACGTTCATGGTGCAATGGAGCGTGATTCTCCCGGCCGTCGATCTGATTTTGAGCTTGGGCCTCACGACCGTCCTTTTCGCGATGATCTACAAGTACGTGCCGCGTGAAAAGATAGCGTGGGGAGACGTGTGGATTGGAGCTCTGGTAACGGCTTGCCTGTTTTCCGTGGGCAAACTGCTGATCGGGCAGTACCTGGGGCGCAGCTCATTCAGCTCCGCGTATGGCGCGGCGGGTTCAATCATGGTGCTGCTCCTTTGGATCTATTATTCCGCCCAAATCTTCTTGCTCGGCGCGGAGTTCACGCACGTGTTTACCTATCGGGCGGGATCGCGGTCCAGACTCGCGCATCCGCAGCGCTGAGTAGCTATAATGCGCCTCGACCCACCGGTGCCCCGCAATTCGATCTATGAAGCGAGACGAAATCAAGGAAGCGCTTAGAAAGCAAGCGCTCGACTATCACGAGTTCCCGGTACCCGGGAAATTATCGGTCACCGCCACCAAGCAGTTGCTCAACCAGAGCGATCTGGCGCTCGCTTATTCACCCGGAGTCGCGGCCGCCTGCGAGGCGATTGTCGAAGATCCGTTGAATGTGTTTCGGTTCACGGCGCGGGGAAATTTGGTCGGGGTGATCAGCAACGGCACGGCCGTGCTGGGGCTCGGGGCAATCGGTCCATTGGCGGCCAAGCCCGTAATGGAAGGCAAGGCCGTCTTGTTCAAGAAATTTGCCGGCATCGATGTTTTCGACATCGAAGTCGAACAACGCGATCCGCACAAGCTGATTGAGGTGATCGCGGCGCTCGAGCCGACGTTCGGTGCCATCAATCTGGAGGATATCAAGGCGCCGGAATGCTTCATCGTCGAGCGCGAACTGCGCCGCCGCATGAAGATTCCGGTGTTCCACGATGATCAGCATGGGACCGCGATTATTGTTGCGGCGGCCTGCCTCAACGGCCTGCAGGTTGTCGGCAAGCCCATTTCCCAGGTCAAAATGGTGGTCAGCGGCGCCGGTGCGGCGGCTCTGGCGTGCGTGGACCTGCTGTTGGATCTGGGGCTCGTGCGCGCCAACGTGTGGTTGACCGATCTAGCAGGAGTCGTCTACGAGGGACGACGAGAGCTGATGGATCCGGAAAAGGCGCGCTTCGCGCAGCCCACCTCCGCGCGCACCCTGGCCGAGGTGATCGGCGAAGCGGATGTGTTTCTGGGATTGAGCGCGGGCGGCGTGCTGACCCAGGACATGGTCCGGGCCATGGCCGCGAAGCCGCTCATCCTGGCCCTTGCGAATCCCACCCCGGAGATTCTGCCTGAGGAAGTCAGGGCGGTGCGCGACGACGCCGTCATCGCCACCGGACGCAGCGACTATCCCAACCAAGTCAACAACGTGTTGTGCTTTCCATTTATTTTTCGCGGCGCGCTGGATGTGGGTGCCACAACGATCACGCGGCAAATGGAAATCGCGACGGTACATGCCATCGCCGAATTGGCAAGGCAGGAGCAAAGCGACATCGTCGCGGCCGCCTATCGCGGCATCGAGGACCTGGCGTTCGGCCCCGAATACCTGATCCCGAAGCCGTTTGATCCTCGTCTAATCGTGAAAATCGCTCCCGCGGTCGCCAAGGCGGCGATGGAATCCGGCGTGGCGATGCGTCCCATCCGGGATTTGGAGGCTTACGGCCAGCGGCTGCTGCAATTTGTCTATCACAGCGGAACGCTCATGCAACCGATTTTCGTGGCAGCCCGCCACGTTGCTTCGGAACGCAGCCGCGTGGTTTATGCGGAGGGCGAGGATGAGCGGGTGCTGCGCGCCGTGCAAATCGTCGTGGACGAAAAGCTGGCCACCCCGATTTTGATCGGCCGACCTGCCGTGATTGAGCGTGCGCTGAAGCGGCATGGCCTGCGCTTGCGCATCGGTGAAAATGTCACGATCGTCAACCCCGAGCAAGACGAACGCTTTCGGGAATACTGGCAGGCATATCACCGGCTGACCGAGCGCAGCGGCGTCACCGCGCAATATGCCCGGCTCGAAATGCGGCGCCGTACGACGCTGATCGGCGCGATGCTGTTGAAAAAGGGTGAGGCGGATGGAATGATCTGCGGCACCATCAGCACCACCGCGCGGCATTTGCACTATATCGATCAGGTGATCGGGCATCGAGCGGGTGCGAGCGTTTACGGTGCCATGACGGGCGTGATTCTTCCCGGTCGGCAGGTCTTTATGGTCGATACCCACGTGAACCTTGACCCGACCGCGGAACAGCTGGCGGAATTGACGCAGCTCGCGGCCGAACAGTTGTCGGCGTTCGGGCTGGTGCCGAAAGTGGCCTTGTTATCGCACTCCAATTTCGGCTCCAGCAATGCCGCGTCGGCGCAGAAGATGCGCACGGCCCTGGCCCTGTTGCGCGCGAAACTGCCGGAGCTCGAGGTGGATGGCGAAATGCATGGCGATGCCGCCCTCGACGAGGCGGCTCGACGCGCCATCCTCGAGCGCAGCACATTGCAAGGCACCGCAAACCTGCTGGTGTGCCCCAATTTGGACAGTGCCAGCATTGCTTACAATCTGCTGAAGTCCGCGGCCGGTCACAATGTCGCCGTGGGTCCCATTCTGCTAGGCTGCGCCGCGGCTGCGCACATTCTCACCCCGGCCGCAACGGTGCGTCGCCTGGTCAACATGACCGCGATTACCGTCGTCGATGCGAACAAGGCGCTGCAAGTCGCCAAGAACTCGTCCCGCTAGCCGGGCGCTGCGGCGAGCCGCCACTCTTAATCAACCGCGACGCGGTCGGCGCACCGCCGGCCGGCTTAGGGGGCTGAACTGCGCCATCATTCCGGGGTCTATTGAAGCAGCACCGCAAATTGGTATGCCAGACTCGAGAATCTTGTGGTTTCGATTTATTTTGGGGGAACGCCATGCAACACAGCAAACGGATCTTGATCTCGGCCGCAGTGGCCGCTTTTCTCACCTTGACAGTGCTGCCGCTGGTCCGCGCAGCAGACGCCACCCCGTCTCCGGCGCAGGCGGTTGCAGGGACCTGGGAACATCATCACGCGAACTTCACCTATTGGGGCATTACCGCGCGCTACAGCTGCGACGGGCTCGAAGACAATATCCGTGCATTGCTGTTGCACTTGGGAGCACGCAAGGAGGATCTCAAGGTGAACGCCAGAGGATGTCCCCGCGGGCCGAGCGTTCCGGGCCGCAACGCCCTCGTCGATCTGGACTTCTATTCGCTGGCGCCGAGCGCCGATGCCAACGCGGCCAATGTCGTGCAGGCTCACTGGACGCCCGTGCTGGTGAGTTCCACTCACCCGTATTTCATGGCTCACGGCGATTGCGAGCTGGTCGATGAGTTGAAGGACATCATTTCCAAGAACTTCAGCCTGCGCAATATGAACTACCGCACCGACTGCGTCCCCTACCAGGTGAACATCGACGACTTTTCGGTCAAGGCCGAGGCGCTCAAGCCGCTGGCGGCTCCGGTTGAGGCAAAGCGCTAGCCCGGCGCAGCGCGGCGAGCCTCGATGCAAGAGGCTCGAGGATTAGCGCGGATAGTCGCGATTTTTCCAATTCGCGCCTTTGCCGCGCCAATAGTTCACGGCTGAGGCGGCAGTTGCGGCCATGTAGAACGCGGCAATCAGCGGCAGCGCGAGTGCCCAAAGCGGATTGCGGCGATACCGGATCAGCGTGGGTATGTAGCTCACAGCGGCAAGCGCGCAGGCGGCGAGCCCGCAGCCTAGGCGCCAGCCGCTGCCAAAAACCGCCTGCCAGGGCGGCACCAGCCAGACGAGGGTGAGCGCGGCCATGGTAAGGATTAATAGCGCGGTCGAATAGCGCAACTGGGTGAAGGCGGTTCGTGAAATCATGTGCCAGAGATCTGAGACCTTCGGATAGCGTCGGATCGAGGCGGCGAGTTCGGAGTGGGCGAGATAAATCGGGCCGCCTCGCTTCACCGCCTTCGCCAGGGCCACATCATCAATGAGGGCATCCTTGATGGTCTCGACCCCGCCAATGCGCTCGAGCGCTTCGCGGCGCACGAGGATCGTACCTCCCGCGGCGGCGGCGGCAGCGGAGTGCGTGTCGTTGACCTTGGCGAAGGGATACAACATCTGGAAGAAATAGACAAAGGCCGGGACCATCATCCGCTCGGCCGCACTGCTGCAGTTGAGCCTCACCATTTCACTGACCAAATCCAGCTGCGCACCCTGCAGCTTCGCGACCAACGACGCGAGATGCGCCGGCTGGTGAACGATGTCGGCATCAGTCAGCAGCACCAGAGCTGAGCGGCCGGCGGCAATTCCTTGGTGCAGGGCCCACAGCTTTCCCGACCAGCCCGGGGGTTTCGAGTCCAAGCGGATGATCTTGAGCCTGGGGGAGCATCCGGCCAGCTCCGCCGTGCCGTCGGTCGAATTGTCGTCAACCAAAATGACGCTAAAGTCGCCGCCATATTCCTGCGCCAGCAGCGATCCGATTGCCGCTCGAATCGTCTGCACTTCATCGCGGGCGGGAACGATGATATCGACGCCGGGAAAATCCTCCGGCGTCGCGGCCGGCAATTGCGGACGCGAGCGCCAAAACGCACCGTGCGCGAAGAACAGATAAATCCACGCGCACAACGACAACAGCGCGACCATGGCAGGCGTGCTTAGATCAGATCGGTTGTTCCAGCGATTTCGCCAAGGGAGTAAAGAGCTTGGGTCCGGAGGTGGTCATGTGCCAGCAGTCCTCCAGTCGAATGCCGAATTCGCCTGGTATGTAGATTCCCGGTTCGTCTGAAAAGCACATGCCCGCCTCCAGCGGAGTCGCGTCGCCATGCACGAGGTAAGGAGGTTCGTGGCCATCGAGACCGATGCCGTGTCCGGTGCGATGCGGAAGACCTGGCAATCGATACCCGGGACCCCAGCCTTGGCTTTCATAGTACTTGCGCACCGTATCGTCGATGGTGCCGACCGGCACATTGATCTTGGCGGTTTCCAGGGCAATTTCCTGGCCGCGCTTGACGGTATCCCACACCTTGCGCTGCCGGGCATTCGCCTGGCCAAACACCCATGTTCGCGAGATATCGGATTCATAGCCGTGCACTGCGCAACCGCAGTCCATGAGAATCACCGATCCCTCCCGTACTTTCTGCAGCTTCACCGAGCCGTGCGGGTAGGCGGAGGCCTCATTGAGCAGCACCAGCGAGAATTCGGGCGAGCCTCCCAGCGATATCGTCGCATGATCCATTAACGCGCCGATGTCCGGTCCGCTCATGCCCAGGACAACCTGCGCATGTACGTGGCGCAGGGCCTCGATGGTCACATCGTTCGCCAGCTGCATCAAAGCCAATTCGGCGGGGGACTTGATCAGACGGCACGCCCGCACGATGGGATCGGCAGGGATGATTTCATAGGCACCGGATGCCTGGCGGATGCCGGCCACGATGAAGAAACGAATCGTCGACTCGGCGGCCAGCACCCCTGAATTGATGCCGCGATCCTTTAGCCCCTGTACCACCTTTTCAAAGGGATTCTCATGTTCGTCCCAGGGCCTGACATCGCCGCCCACCTGCAGGGTTTCCCGGACGGACGGTTCTTCGAACGCGGGAGTCACGACGAGCACTTCTCCGGAAGCCGGAATGATCGCCAGAGTAGTGCGTTCACTCCGGTGCCAGCGGATTCCGGTGAAATATTCAAGGCTCGAGCCCGATTCAACCAATAGCGCGGCGACTTTGCGCTGTGCCATGAGCGATTGCGCCTTGCCGATCCGCGCGTGACGTTCGTCCGCGGAAATTGGCTTGGCATCGGCGGTCAATGACTTGAGCGTCGGGGCGGACGAATCGCGGGTAAACGCAGAGCCGGCGGCCAGGACAGGCGCGGCGGCGGCACCTTGCAAAAAGACACGTCGAGATAGCATGGGCATCCTTGGTTGAGCGCGGTGCGTAAGGATACTGCAATTCCCTGGTAGTTTGGGTCAGACGGCCGGCAGCACGCAGCAGGCCAAAGGCGCGGCCAACAAGGCGGCGGGTGCGGCGCAGGCAAAGTACGGCGACGTTAAAAACGCCGCTCACCCGAGGCGGCGTGGCGCTTATCCGCTAGTGTCTCTTGAAATACTGCACTTCCCGCTCGTGCCGAACAGCGGCGGCACGCGTCTTAAAAGTACCCAGATTTCGCCGGCGCTTGGTCTTCGGGTTGACCTTGCGCGAGTACAGGCGGTATTCACCGGTGCTGATTTTGCGGATCATCGTGTCTCCTCAAAGATCGGCTCTTACGTTTTCGGAGCGATTTCTGAATATTTCATTTCGTCGCGAGTTCCGAAGGTCGACCAGTCGCAACGCAGGACATATCCATCGCCGGCGTGCGCCTCCGACCAGCCTTGCACGCCGCCCGCCGACTGACCTCTGCGGATGCCGCGGGGCCCCGGACCACCATGGCGTGCAAAGAAATCCTTCAGCCGTTCATCGTGGTCGGGCGAGTCGTCTTCCATGGAGTGAACGCTATGCGGCCTCCGGTCGATGGACAAGTCGGCTGCGCCAACGGCTGCAGTCAGAATCCTCCTGCATGCGATTCGGCGCCCGGGCCTATTCTTGTGCCCAAAGCTCGCGCAAGCTGCCATCAGCGTAGTAACTCCTGAGGTATCATATGCACGCTTCACTCGCTTTCGTGAATGGTGCGGGGAACTCTGACGAGGATCTTCGCTTGCTCAATACGCTGCTATCGACGGCGGAGCCGTCGAGGCCCGGCCCAGACAAGGGCAAATCGATTGATAGCGGCAAATCCAAGGACGAGCGACAGGCGGAGGAGGAAAGCAGGGCGAAGCCGGCATCCAAGCCGGGAGGCTTCCGGAATGACCCGCCGGATCCGACCAATCCCAATGAAGTGCGCGAGAGATCCTTGAAAAAAATCAAGCGGTGAAGAAACGCGGCACACGGGCCTCCCAGCTGTCGATCGAGGACTATGCGCTAATCGGCGATTGCCACACGGCCGCTTTGGTTGGCAACAATGGCTCCATCGACTGGCTTTGTTTTCCTCGATTTGATTCGCCCGCCTGCTTTGCCGCGCTGCTGGGAGGAGCTGAACATGGACGTTGGCTGCTCGCGCCTGCGGCGAAGATAAAGAGCGCCCGGCGCCAATACCTGAATGACTCCCTGGTTCTCGAGACAGAGTTCAGTACCGCGCGCGGCTGTGTTCGGGTGATTGATTTCATGCCCGTTTCAGATGAACGCTGGGACGTGGTGCGAATTGTCGAGGGAGTGAGCGGCACGGTGGCGATGAACATGGAATTGATCGTGCGGTTCGACTACGGTTCCATTGTGCCGTGGGTACGCCGCGTGGACGGACTGTTGCTGCTGACCGCCGGACCCGACACGCTCGAATTGGCGACTTCGGTGAAGGTTCGGGGCAGGAACCTGAAAACCGTGGCGGCGTTCTCCGTGCGCAAAGGCCA
This sequence comes from uncultured Gammaproteobacteria bacterium, assembly GCA_963731465.1. Taxonomy (GTDB): domain Bacteria; phylum Pseudomonadota; class Gammaproteobacteria; order Steroidobacterales; family Steroidobacteraceae; genus Bog-1198. The sequence goes on along the minus strand of CAVSVK010000008.1, from coordinate 392,060 downwards.
GCGCGAGTCTTTCGTGCTCAATTACCGTCCGTCTCACTTTCCAACCCGGCCGAGCATCGACCCCGCAAAGGCGTTGAAGCGCGCTGCCTCATACTGGCGCCGCTGGTCGGCGCGCTGCCGTTACCGCGGACGTTGGCGCGCGGCGGTACTCCGTTCATTGATTACACTGAAGGCCCTGACCTATAAGCCAACGGGCGGCTTGGTCGCGGCGCCGACAACCTCGTTGCCTGAAAAGTTGGGGGGCGTGCGCAATTGGGATTATCGGTATTGTTGGCTGCGCGATGCGACCTTCACCCTGAATAGCCTGCTGCTGGCCGGCTATAACGAAGAGGCCGCCGCATGGCGCGAGTGGCTGCTGCGTGCCATCGCCGGCTCGCCCAAAGACTTGCAGATCGTTTATGGGGTGACCGGCGTGCGGCGGCTCGATGAGATCGAGTTGCCGTGGCTGCCGGGCCACAAGAAGTCGCAGCCGGTGCGGATCGGCAACGCGGCGTCGACGCAATTTCAGCTCGACGTGTACGGCGAGGTCATGGACTCTTTGCACCTGGCCCGGGCCGCCGATATCAAGCCTCATCCCGAGGCTTGGAATGTACAGTTGGCGCTGCTCGAGTTCCTCGAGGCTCATTGGAAGGATCCGGATGAAGGTATCTGGGAGGTTCGCGGGCAGCGCAGACATTTTACGCATTCGAAAATCATGGCGTGGGTTGCGTTCGATCGCGCCATCAAGGATGCACGGAAGGAAAACCTGCGCGCTCCCCTGGCGCGTTGGCGGCGCGTGCGCGACAGCATTCATGCGCAGGTTTGCGCCAAGGGATTCGATCGCGTCCAGAACAGCTTCGTACAGTCTTATGAAAGCAATTTCTTGGATGCAAGCTTGCTGTTGATTCCCCAGGTGGGATTTCTCCCCGCGGATGATCCGCGGGTGCTCGGCACGATTGTGGCCGTCGAAAAGCATTTATTGGTCAGCGGCCTGCTGCTGCGTTACTCGACCGCGACTCGAGTGGATGCGCTGCCGGCCGGCGAGGGCACATTCCTCGCGTGTTCTTTTTGGCTGGCGGATTGTTATACCCTTACGGGACGACGCGCAGAGGCCGAGGCGCTTTTTGAGCGCCTGCTCGCCCTGGGCAACGACGTCGGTTTGTTTGCCGAAGAATTCGATCCACGCGCCAAGCGCATGCTCGGCAATTTTCCTCAGGCGCTGACGCACATGTCGCTGGTCAATACCGCGAGATTGCTGTCCATACCGGAGAAGACGGCGCAACGCGCCACCGCTCGCGGCGAGCGCCCCGCCGCCCATGCCTGAAATTGCGCCGCATTATGCTTGTGGGATATGACCGTCAGCCGGTCCCATTTATGACCTACAGATATGACGCGGCGCATCGCGCACCATGGCATCCGAGAACTAGTAAGGCCGACAGGCTACATAAAACCAGGAGGAACGATGAAGAAGCACGTTATTTTATGCGGCATGATCGCGCTCGGCGTGGCATGTGCACCATTGGCGATGGCCGACGAAGCTACGGGCACGCAGCATCATTTCGTCAAGGATTCAGCGATCACCACCAAGGTGAAAGCAAAGTTGGCCGCGAAGCATTTGTCGACATTGACGCGAATCAAAGTCGATACTGATGCGGACGGCGTGGTGTGGCTGAGCGGGCGAGCGCCGACCAAGGACGCGAGTGACCTGGCAGCGATGATTGCCAAGAACACGGAAGGCGTCAATTCGGTTCACAACGACATTTCCATCGAACCGTAGTCGTCAAGATTGACGAATCGCGACGTGCGGGCACTTTGAAAAGGTGCCCGCTTTTGTGTGGGCCTTTAGGGCGGCTGCCGCTGGTTATCCGCCGGGGATTTCCGCTGTTAACCGATCGGCCAAGAGAGCGAGGCAGGCACTGAAGGCCGCGGCGATTTCGGCATAGCTCTGCGGTTGCTGCGGGCTGACGAATGTGTCGCGGCCCAGGGATTCCTTGCCCGTGCGCGCATCGGTGACGCGCCAGTGCGTCTCAATGCTCAAGTGATCGTTGAGGCGTGCGCTGACTTGGTCGATTTCGACCGCGATGCTGACGAGCGGTATGCCGGCTTTATCCGCGCTTCTGTGCAGTACCACCACATCGCCTCGGCGGCGTTCGATATCCTGGCTCAGCGCGCCGTTGATCATATCCGCCAGCGGCGCGGCCCAGCGTTCGTGATCCTGCATCGTCACCCCGGCCGGGGATGCAAGAACCATTTCGCCCCGATCGAGCATCGAAGGTATCGTGACCCGCACGGTCACTTGGCGATTGAACTGCGATGGGGCGGCAACTGCCGCGGGCAGGGGATTGAGAGTATAGAAATGATCCTGCTGGCGCGTCACGCATCCGGCAAAAAGAAGCACGGCGAAACCTAGGGCAAGCGATTTCATGGTGAACCTGCCGGTTTGCCGCGTAGCAAGGACTCGGGATGGCGTTCGAGATAGTCGACCAGGGCGCTGATGGATTTCGCGGCACGCGAGACCTGCAGCAAGGTCGAACCCAGATCATTTTCCAAAGGTGCATCCTGGCCCAGCAACTCTTTGGCGTTTTTCAGCGCCGCCTGCGCTTCAGCCAGGGTGCTCTGGACTTGCGGTGCCAGGTTGCTGTCGACATTGTGCAAGAGCTGGTCCGCGCTCTTGAGGGTCTGATCGAGCGAATTCATGGCGTTCAGCAAGCGCGCCGATAACTTATCGAACGGCACTTTGCTGAGCTTCTTCGCGATCACTCCGACGGAGTCTTGAATATCGTCGAGACTGCCGGAGATCGTCGGAAAAATCGCCGGCTCCTCATGCCACACGACCTTTTCCCTGGGAACGTCGCGGTGCAGTCCTAAGGACACGAATTTTTGTCCGGTCAGTAGATTGCCGGTTTTCAATTCCGCGCGCAAACCGTGCGCAACCAGGCTGTCGATCAATACGCGGCTGTCGATTCCTGAAGGCGGCTGCGCCGGAGCGGCGGCTGCGGCGCGCCGAGCCCGGCCGCGCAGTCTTTGCGGATACAGCTCCACCAGCACCGGAAAAGCCAGTTGTTTCGAGCGTTCGTCGTACTCTACGTCGAGACTCTTCACTTCGCCCACCGTAATGCCCTGCAAATCCACCGGCGCGCCCGCAGACAATCCGCGCAGTGAGCCCCCGAAATACATGACGAAGGTTTGAATTTCAGTTTCCGAGGGCCGCATCGCGCGATCTTGGTCGTTGAAAAGCGTAAACACCGTGTCCGCGGCAACCCGCGCCGCCGGCGGACCCGGCGGTGTTCCAAACGCGACGCCGCCCTCGAGAATCGAGGCGATCGATTCGGTCCGCAGCTTCACGCCGTCCGCGTTCACGGACATGTCGATGCCGCTCGCCTGCCAAAATCGCGTCTCACCGGTGACGTAAACATCAAATGGCGCATTGATGAACACCTTGATGATCACTCCCGTGCCGCCCGGGTCCAAACTGTAGCCCACGAGCTGGCCTGCGATGATGTGGCGATAGAACACCGAAGAACCTATGTCCAAGGATCCCAGATCATCCGCGTGCAGTATGAATTCGCGACCCGGCAGGTCCGCGGTCACGATGGGCGGCACTTCCAAGCCGACGAAGTGGTCGCGCTTTACCGTCGAGTGCCCCACATCCACGCTGATGTAGGCGCCCGACACCAGCGTGGCCAACCCCGACACGCCGGCGCCGGAAATTCGCGGGCGTACCACCCAAAAGCGCGTGTCGTCGACCAGATAGGCCTTGGCATTGCGATGGATATCCGCGGTGACGATGACTTCCTTGCGATCATCGCCGACTAGAATGTCCCGAACCTCGCCGATATCGACATCCTTGTAGCGCACTTTTGTCTTGTTGACCTCGAGGCCCTCGGCGTTTTCAAAACGGATTTCGATCGAGGTACCCTGCGCAATTTTTTCTTTGACGACGACGAACGCGCCAACCAGAACCACCACCGCGGGCAGCATCCACACCAGCGGCAGGCGCCCCCAAAGGGACCGCGCCGGCACCGCTGCGGGCAGCTCCTCAAGACTCGAATGCGCTCCCTCGCTCACGGCGGCGCATCCCAAAGCAACCGCTCATCGAAGGTGCGCGCTGCGAACATGGTCAGGACCACGACGGCGCCGAAAGCGAGCGCCCCCCAGCCGACGGCGACAAACGCCAACGATCTGATTTGCACCAGTGCCACCAGCATCGAGATGGCATAAACATCGAGCATCGACCAGCGTCCTATGTATTCGACCATGCGGAACAGTTCGCTTTGCTGCGATCTAAAGCGGGGCGAGCGGCGCCAGGCCGAAAAGAGTACCACGGCGAGCGAAAGGATCTTCAAGAGCGGCACGACAATGCTGGCAACGAACACCAGAATTGCGATGGGCCAGGATCCGGAGTGCAGCAACACCAATACTCCGCTCATGATCGTATCCTGCTCCTCATCGAAGATCGTGCGTGTATACATCACCGGCAGCAGATTGGCCGGTATGTACAGAATTGCTGCGCAGAGGAGCAGGGCGGCCGTGAGCCCGAGACTGTGGGGCTTGCGTTGATAGAGATGCGCGTAGCAGCGGGGGCAGCGAGGATAGGCGACTTGCAGCGCCCGAACGGTGGCGCGGCACTGTAAGCAAACCAGCAGACCCAGGCTTCGTCCGGTCGGCGCCGCACTCACGTGCGGCCCCGGTCAACCCAACGCCAAAACTGCCCGGGCGTGGTGCGGCTGGTCAATGCGGCCAGCGTGAGCATGAGCAGTCCGCAGGACCAAAGCGAAACCCCCGGGATGACGCGTGCGTAGGCAGAGAGCCGCACCAAGGCCACCAGGACACCCAGCATGAAGACTTCGACGAATGTCCAGGGTCGCACTTGCGCCAACAGGCGAAAAATCGTGTCCTGGCCCGGCGCTTCGCGCGCGCGCCGCAGAGGAATCAGCAAATAGAGGAGGCTGGCAATCTGTAGAAATGGTCCGACTACGGTGGTTATCAACACCAGCGCGGCGAGACCCGCGTGACTCTGAGCGTAGAGTCCCAGGGCCGCTCCCAGTAGAGTGGTTGCGCGCGTCGTGCCGTTGGCGTGGATTTCCACCAGTGGATAGGCGTTGCTGAGGAAAAAAAGCACGAGCGCACAGGTGGCGAGGGCGATTGCCGTGTCGATATTGCCATTTTCAGGACGCTGCAGCAGCGCGCGGCAACGGCTGCATCGGGTTCCCCCATCTGCCGGTGCCGTACCAACCCGGTGTGCCAGGTCACACGACGGACAAACGATAACCACGTTCAATGTTCTCGGATGGACTTCCGAGTATCTTGCCTCACGGCCGCCAAGGCGTCGCGCAATTCATCGATCCGATAGGGTTTGGGGATAATCTTGACGGCCTGGGATCCCGCCTTGCGCCGCGCCGCCTCCGCGAAGCCGCTGGTCAACAGCACGGGCAGATTGGGCCGGCGCCGGCGAATTTCCTGCGCCAGTTCAACGCCGTTCATCTGTCCCGGCATCATCACGTCAGAGAAAACAATATCTACCGATCGGCGATCGGCGAGGGCGCCCAGAGCGGCCTCGGCGCTTGCGACGCGCGTTGTGCCGTAGCCGAGTTGATTGATCATTTCCACGGTCAATGCAGCCACCTCATCGTCGTCTTCGACCACCAGCACTTGCGCTGCATCGGCCGCCCGGTTGTCGGCGGCCTGTAGCACCAACTCCGGAGTATACGCCGGGCTCTTCAGCGTACGCGGCAGGAATAGGCTCACCAAGGTGCCGCGGCCCGGCGTGCTCTCGATCCGTACCGCGCCGCCCGAAGCCTTCGCGAACCCATGAGCTTGCGCGAGTCCCAGTCCCGACCCGCTGCCGACTTCCTTGGTGGTGAAAAAGGGCTCGAAAGCGTGCGCGAGGACATCGGGCGACATGCCCAGCCCCGAGTCGGCGATGTCGAGACGCACAAAATCCCCGACCAGATCGTGTTCGACCAGCGCCGGCATGTTTGTCGCGCTAATTTCTATCGTGCCGCCGCCTGGCATGGCGTCGCGGGCATTCAAGGCCAGATTGAGAATGACCAGTTCGAGTTCGCCCGGATCGACTTCGACGCACCACAAGCGCTCGGCGAAGGAAGTTCGAATCTGTATGTCGCCGCGCAGGCTTCGATTCAGCAACTCCCGCATGTCGCCGGCCAGCCGCTCAAGATTCACTGCTTCCGGCTTCAGCGCCTGGCGCCTGGAGAAGGACAGCAGCTGCCGGCACAGGCTGGCGCCGCGATCAACCGCCTGCCGCATGGCCGCGAAGATCTGTTCGCGGCGCGCGGGGTCGTTTTGACGGCCGATCACCTGTAGACCGCTGGAAATGACCTGCAGGAGATTGTTGAAATCGTGGGCAACGCCGCCCGTGAGCTGGCCGAGCGCTTCGATCTTTTGCGCCTGGCGCAACCGATCCTCCACGGCCCGCCGCTGGGTGGCGTCGGCGATGACTCCGACGATGCGCGTCGGTATGTCGTGGAGATAGGAAGTTCGTCCGCGCAAGTGCACCCATCGGGTCTCGCCGCCGCCGCAGCGGGTTCGCGCCTCCACGTCGATCGCCCCGGTGAGTTCTGCTTGGAAAAAGGCCTGGCGGACTGCGGCCCGATCCTCGTCCACAATGTGTTCGAAGGTCGTCTCCAAGTCCCAAAAAGGCTGAATTCCGGGATACCCGAAAATCTGGTCGTGCCGGGGGGTGCGATGCACGGCTCCGGTCGAGAGGTAAAGCTCCCAGCTCCCCATGCCCGCCGACTCCAATGCGGCTTGCAGGAGTTCCGCGGTATTGATTGCCTCCGTTTCCATGAGACACTCTAGCCGACATGGCTCGCGGTCGATGTCGCCAGCCGGCTACGCCGGGTGTCAGAATCCGCCGATGCGATGTGTCAAAATTACCCCCTGGACTAATCTGAAGCCCTGCATTAGCCGGCCAATGCCCCGTTTAGATTGCGCAGATTTTCGATGATTGCCGATAAGATCTCTGCGTGCTCCTCCTCGACGGCAAGAGCGACCTTTACCAGCCGCAGCGTGGCCTGGTCATAGTTCTGACCGCCGGCGGCGATCTTCCGATAGGCATCGATGGCGAATCTCTCCGCAAGGAGATTTCGCGACAACGCCCGGTTGAAAACTGACCGGTCCCGCGGCATTGGGGTCGGTTCAGACACTTCCGATCGGTCCAGGTCGAAGCCCATGGCAATCTCCGTGTGGTTTATTGCGGGATTAGAACGGCATGACGCTGCGCGTCACAGCGGCCTTGAGCGCGTCCCCCTGTAGGCGTTTGCCGGACAGTGTGCCGCGAAATCGCTCAGGCGCGTTTTCGTTCGCGCGCGGCTTTCGGCTCAGCCCGCAAGCGCTGCTTGCCGCGCAACTTGAGACTGTTTTTCAGTGCATCCATCAGATCGACCACTTCGGCTTTGGGGCGCGGTGCCTTCCTGGGCGCGGCGCCAAGTACATGAGTTTCATTTCTCTCGATCTTGCCGCGGATGCGGCGCATCAGGTCCTCGCGATAGCTGTCGTGAAATGCCTGAGGATTCCATTCGGCACTCATTTCCTCGACCAACTTGCGCGCCATGGCGATTTCCGCTTCTTTTGGCTTTGCCGATTTCGGGGCCGCGGGTTTGATCGCGGGCAGAATTTCGGTCGCGAATCGTAAGGTGATCAACATCAAGGAACCTTGCACGGGCGTGATCACGCAGAGATGCTCACGGCCGCGCATGACAAAGGTGGCGACCGCGACTTTGCGGCTCGATTGCAACGCCTCGGCCAGCAGCGCGTAGACTTTCTCGCCCCCCTTTCCCGGCAGCAAGTAGTACGGGGTCTGGTAGTAAACCGGCGAAATGTCGGCGGCTTCGGTAAAGCTCGAAATCTCGATTGTTTCCGAAGCCTTTAGATTCGCATGCTTGAAGTCTGCATCGGACAGGGCGACGTACTGTCCTTTCTCGTATTCGTATCCCTTGACGATGTGCTGCCAGTCGACGCTTTTGCCGGTGCTCTTGTTGATGCGCTCATAACCGACCGGCGCAAAATCTCGGCTGTCCAGGAAATGCAAACTCAAAGCGTGTTCCTTGGACGCCGAATACATTTCGATCGGTACATAGATCAGACCGAACGATATCGCGCCGCGCCATAAGGATCGCTGGGCCATGAATCACTCCTTGCGGAAGCGGGATGATCCCGGGTTCAAAGCACGAATGCTACGCGGGTTGCCTCGAGGCGACTGTCTCCCGTTGGCCGGCTTCCTCCGTAAGAGAACTTGAAGGCGCCTCAACTTCAGCGCGGCTTGGCGCCTGTCTCCATGAGCAGCCGGGTGAACAGATACAATCGTGGGATGACGCTATTCAGGTCGATCCATTCGTGATCGGTATGGAAATCCCCGCCCACGTAACCGAGACCGTCGAGCGCCGGAGTTCCAACCGACATCGCAAGCGCCGACTCCGATGCACCGCCGTTGCCGGATAATTCGACCGTCTTGCCGATTTCGGCGTAGATGGAGCGCGCGCGGGCCGCCAGCGCATCGATCTGCGCATTCTCGGTCAAGGGGGGGAAGGCAGGGTCGTGCGCCACAGTCACGGTCGTGTCCGGAATCTGAGTGTTATGCGTTCCCGCCTCAACTCGTGCGAGGATTGAGTCGAACTCTTCGGCCTTGCGGTAGCGGACATTGAGTGTCGCTTCGGCCTGATCGGGAATGATGTTGGCGCGGTCCCCGGCGCGCAACAGGGTGAGATTGACCGTGATACCACTGCCGGTCGTGGGGAAGACACCCTGCAGGGCGCTCAGTTGATGCATGAGTTCGACCGCAGCGTTGCGGCCGTCCTGCGGCGCCATACCGGCGTGCGCAGCCCGGCCTTTGACTTGAATGCGGATATTGGCGGAGCCTTTGCGCCAGACCGTCAGCGCATCGGGAGGATCACCCGGTTCCATGTTGAATTCCACATCATGCTCGCGGGCGAGGCGTTTGATCAATTGAGTCGAGCCGGGCGAGCCGCGCTCTTCGCTGTCATCGAGGAGAAAAGTGATCGTGCCGAAATTTTTGAAGCCCATATCGTGCAAAATCTTCAGCGCGGTAAAGGCATTCACCACCCCCGCCTTTTCATCGCCCACGCCAGGTCCGTGCGCGCGTTGCTGGTCCGTGCTGAACGGGCGCGCAGCCGCGGTACCGGGCCCGAATACCGTGTCGATGTGAGCGATGATGAGAATCTTGCCCTTTCCCGTGCCATGAAAAACGGCAACCAGGTTGTCCGGCAGTCCGGGCGCCTCGGCCGGCTCGGTTCGCACCTCGGCGCCCAACTGCAGCAGCCGCGCTCGCAGCACGGTCTCGACCTTGGTGCCGCCCTGCGCATCGCCGGTTCCAGAATCGATATTGACAATCTCTTTGAGCAGTTCGAGCGCGCCGTCACGGTTGGCTTCCGCAGCCTGGTACACTTTTTCATTGCGCACAGAAGCGGCGTCGGCGCGGAACAGCGCGGCCATCAGGAACGCGGCTATGATGCCCGCGAAGACTCTTATTGAACTCATGGCCTTTCTCCAAAAGTGGGGCTGCAGTGAAATTAACATGCGGCGAGGCCGCTATCTTCGCAATTTTGGCGCTGAGCGGTGTATTCCTGTTTACAATCCGCACCAATGTTCAGTTAGGGGATGAGGGATGCAGGCATCGATCGGGCGCCGTCGGCTATTGACCGGAACAGGCGCGGCGCTATTACTCGGCGGCCTCGAGGGTTGCGCGGCCTTGAGCGCCAGGAGTGCCCCAAAGCCTGCACCGCTGCAACTCGTCCCGATCCGCGCGGGCACCGATCGGATAACGCGCATCACAGTCTGCACCCGGCCGTTTCGAGCGCAGGGGCCTCGATTGGACACCGAGCAGATCGGTTCAAAGCTGGTGGTCCATAACTATGGACACGGGGGCAGCGGCTGGTCGTTGTCCTGGGGATCGAGCGGCATTGCCGTCCGCAAGGCCATGGCGAGCGGCGAACGCGACATCGCCGTGATTGGTTGTGGGGCCTTGGGGTTGACCTCGGCGTTGCTGCTGCAGCGAGCCGGTGCCAGGGTCACCATTTATGCCAAGGAGTTGCCGCCGAATGTGAGATCCTCGCTGGCCACCGGACTGTGGACGCCGGATTCGCGCATCTGCCTCGAAGAGAATGCAACGCCGGCGTTCAAGCAGCTTTGGGAACAGATGGCGAGGAGTTCGTACCAGACTTATCAGAATTTCCTGGGACTGAGCGGCACACCGGTCGAATTCATCGATAATTACTTTGTATCCGACAAACCGGCAGCGGCACGCCGCCGCGCCCTTGACAATGGCCGACCGCGGTTCGCCGATTTGCAGCGCGAACTGTTGCCGGACCTGCTGACGCAGGGCGTGGACTTCGCACCCGGCAGCCATTCGCTGGGGTCCCGGTATTTGCGGCGAAGTTCCATGATGATGTTCAATCTGACCGCGTACTCGCGGCTGCTGCTCGGCGATTTTGCGGCCAACGGGGGCAGGATCGAAATTGCCGAATTTCACACGCCGGACGATTTCGCCAAGCTGCGCGAGAAAACCCTGATCAATGCAACCGGCTACGGCGCGCGCGCCCTATTCGGCGATGAGTCGCTGACGCCGGTGCGCGGACAATTGGCCCGCGCGATCCCGCAACCTGAAGTCAATTATGGGATTTATTACCAGGGGGTCGGTTTCGTGCCGCGGCGCGACGGCCTGGTTTTTCAAGTGGTCGGCGAGGACGACTATTACGGCTTCAATGACGACACTGCCATACCGGACCGCGGTGAAGCGGAACGTGCGCTCAATACCATTGCCGGCCTGTTCAGCGGACCTGCGTCTTCTGGCTAAGCAACAAACCAACCAATAGGAACCACCCTCATGGCGCTGACCATCAGCGGACTGTCGAAAACATATCCGAACGGCGTATGCGCGCTGAAGAATCTCTCGCTGTCAGTGGGCAATAACATGTTCGGCCTGCTCGGTCCCAATGGCGCCGGCAAAAGTTCTCTGATGCGCACCATTGCAACGCTGCAGGACCCTGATTCGGGCAGCATTGACCTGGATGGCATCAACGTTCTCACGCAGAAGAACGAGATCCGGAAAATTCTCGGCTACCTGCCGCAAGAGTTCGGTGTGTACCCGAAGATGTCGGCCTCCGACATGCTGCAGCACCTGGCGGTCTTGAAGGGAGTGCTCAGTGCGGGCGAGCGCAAGGACATGGTCGAAGCGCTGCTGCACCAGACCAATCTTTGGGACGCACGCAAGAAGGCTCTTTCCACCTATTCCGGAGGAATGAAGCAGCGCTTCGGAATTGCCCAAGCACTGCTCGCGAATCCAAGACTGATCATCGTGGATGAGCCGACCGCCGGTCTCGATCCGGCCGAACGCAACCGCTTCCTCAACTTGTTGTCCTCGATTGGGCGCGACGTCACGGTCATTCTCTCAACCCATATCGTCGATGATGTCCGCGAGCTCTGCCCACGCATGGCCATCATTGCTTCGGGACAGGTACTGCTGGAGGGCTCGCCCGCCGAGGCGCTGGCCGCTCTCGACGGTCAGATCTGGTCGCGCGTGGTGTCGACCGACGAGGAACTGCGGGCTCTGGAGGCCCAGTTGAATATCGTCAGCACCCATCTGGTCGGCGGTCAGCATGAAATCCGTGTGTTTTCGCCGAATTCTCCGGGCGCCGAGTTTCATGCGGCGCCCTCGGGCCTCGAAGACGTTTATTTTTTGAATTTGTCGCGCCACTTAAAGCATTAAGGCGTCGTCAGGGAAGCATCATGAGCATGTTTTGGGAGTTCTTTACATTCGAGCTGCGCTTTCGGGCGAAGAGTCCGTCGACCTATATTTACTTCCTGTTGTGGACGGCATTCTCGTTCCTGTGCGTGGCCTCGGAGAACTTCGGACCGGTGGGCAACAGCAACGGCAAGGTTTTGCTGAACGGTCCCTGGGGCATTACCTTAAATGATCAAGCAGCGTGCCTGTTCGGCCTCATCATAATCGCCGCCATTTTTGGCACCTCGATGCTGCGGGATTTTCAACGCGATACCTATCAGATTCTCTTCACCAAGCCGGTCTCAAAGTTCGCCTACCTCGGCGGACGTTGGGCCGGATCATTTGTAACGACGGTTCTGGTATTCGGCGGATTGCTGATCGGCGCGTACCTGGGAACCTTCGCTCCTTGGGCGGATCATGCTCGAATTGGTCCGAATCACCTGCGCTGGTATCTCGAGCCGTTTTTTTCCATTGTCGTCATTCAGATATTTTTTACCGGCTCGCTCTTTTTTGCAGTGGCGGCCCTCACGCGCAAGATATTCATCGTCTACCTGCAGGGCGTGGCGCTGTTCATGGTTTACCTGGTCGGCCTGACTGCGTTTTCTGCAACACGCTCCTTGGAACATTTTTGGTCCGGCATCCTCGATCCGGTGGGCTTGCTGCTGAATAGCGCGGTTTCGCGTTATTGGAGCGTCATCGAGAAAAATACCCAGCTGTTTCCGTGGGATTTTTCCGGCTATTCGCCGGGCGTATTTCTCATCAACCGGCTGCTCTGGATCTGCGTCGGCGCGGCGGCTCTGACCGCCGCCTGGGCGCTGTTCCCCATGTCGGTTGAGGCGCTGACCGCCCGCTCGCAGGGAAAGCGCGCGGCGCGCGCGCGCCAGGACGAGGAGGTGAGCGCTCAGGGCAAGCGCTCTTTCGTGGCCGTGCGATTGCCGAAAGTCCGTCAGCTGTTCGGCCCGGGAACCGCGTTTCGGCAATATCTCGCGCTCAGCGGCCTGAGAATCCACTTGATCCTCAAGGAAGTGCCGTTCTGGGCGATCGTTGGCCTGCTGATCGTATTCGCCGTCAACAACGGACATTTTGCCGGCCGGGTCGGCGGCGTCGACGTCTGGCCGGTGACGTACTTGATGGTGCAGGCGGTCGAGGGTTCGGCGACGCTGTTCTTCTTCATCGTTGCAGGCCTCTACGCCGCAGAACTCATATGGCGCGAGCGGGATACGCATTTCGACGGCATTCACGACGCGCTGCCGATCGGCGAGTCCGGTGATTGGTTGTCGAAATTGACGGCCGTCGCCTTCGTCGAATGCATTCTGCTCGTCATCACGATGCTGGTCGGCATGCTGATGCAGGCGCTCGCCGGCTACTATCACTTCGAAGTTTGGCAGTACGTCAAAGAATTATTCTTCATCATCTTCCCGCAAATCATGGGCTTTACGATGTTCGCCATGTTCGTGCAGACCATGGTGTCGAACAAATTCATCGGCCATGGCATCGTTATCGGCGTGTTCGTGCTGCAATCGGTGCTGAGCAGCTGGGGCTGGGAAAATTCGCTGCTGATTCCAGGCAACGTGCCGCAATACACCTATTCCGACATGAACGGCTACGGCCATTTCGTCCCATCCATTGTTTGGGCCACCACGTATTGGTGGGCTATTTTCGCATTCTTGGGACTCATTTCCATGGCGTACGCGCGGCGCGGCGCCGAGGACTCGCTGCGCGCGCGCAGCCGCCTGGCGCGGGCGCGCATGCCGGCATTGTCCGCCGCGATGGCGGCGGTTGCGTTGCTGGCTGTCGGTGCCGGCGGCTGGTACTACTACAACGCCCACGTGCTCAACGAATACGTCACCGCTGCGGACCGGCGTCATCATCTGGCTGACTATGAGAGGCAGTTTAAAAAATACGAGAAACTGGATCAGCCCAAGCTCACGGCCGTCGATACCGCAATCGATATTTTTCCGGCGCGAAGATCGTTCAGCGGTGCGGGCCGCTATACGCTGCAGAATAAGAGCGATCATCCGATTTCTGAAGTGCACCTTACCGATCAATTTGAAAGCGTCACACAGGTGCAGTTCGACCGGCCGTTTCACCGTGTGAGCGCGTCGCCACGGAATCTGTACAGTATTTACGCGCTCGAGCGCCCGCTTCAGGTCGGGGAGGTGATGACCTTGAATTTCGCCGTCTCGCACACCTCGAAGGGCTTTCGCGACGGCAACGAGCGCGCGGAATTCGCGTACAACGGCAGTTTCTTCGGTCAGGAGTTCTTCCCCACCATCGGCTACGATCCACAAATCGAAATCGATGACCCGCGCCGGCGCCGCGAAGAGCACTTGGGGGCGCTCGAAGAAATGCCCGAACGAGGTGATGCGCGCGCCTCGCGGATCAACCTGTTCACGGCCAATTCCGATTGGATTACCTATCATACGGTGGTGAGCACGTCCGATGATCAGATGGCCATCGCGCCCGGATATTTGGTGCGCTCCTGGCAAAAGGACGGGCGCCGCTATTATGAATACAGCATGGGTTCGACCCATATACTGGATTTCTTCGCCTATATGTCGGCCCGCTACGCGGTGCGCAAGGAGCAGTACGCCGGCGCGAGCGGCCCGATCAGCCTGGAGGTCTACTACGATCCGGCGCATACGTTCAATATTGATGAGATGCTGGCCGGATCGCGCGCGGGACTCGAATACTTCGAGAAGAATTTCAGTCCGTATCAATTCAATCAATACCGTGTCCTGGAATTTCCTCGCTATCGAACCTTTGCCCAGTCATTTCCCAATACCGTGCCTTACTCGGAATCGATCGGGTTCATCAGCCGCGTGCTCAAGCCGACGGATGTCGATCTGACCCTGTTTGTCACGGCGCACGAACTGGGTCATCAGTGGTGGGGACATCAGCTGATCGGCGGATTGGTTCAAGGCTCGAACATGATGGCGGAGACCTTGGCGCAGTATTCCGCGTACATGGTGATGCAGCATCGATACGGTAAGGATTATATGCACCGCATCATGCGTCATTACCTGGACCGGTATCTTCGCGGCCGGGCGGGAGAAGTGCGCGGCGAGCGGCCGCTGGCCCTGGTGCAGCGCGAGGCCTACGTGTGGTATGAAAAGGGCGGTCAAATCATGTACACCCTGGCCGACTATGTCGGTGAGGATAAAATCAATCTGGCCCTGCACAACTTCTTGATGCAGCATCGCTATGCGAACGCACACAATCAGACCGACGCGGTTCAACAAGAAACCGGCACGGCTGCCGAAAATCAGCCGTACCCGGATACCCGGCTGCTGGTCGCGGCACTTCGCGAGCAAACTCCGCCGGAGCTCCAATATCTCATCGACGACGGATTCAACCGCATCGTGCTATATGACAACAAGGCGCTGTCGGCCACCTCGAAAAAGACGGCGGACGGAAAATACGAGGTGACGCTGAATGTCGAGGCGCGCAAGGCGCAGGCCGACGCGAACGGTGCTGAAACGCCCATGCCGCTGGCCGATTTCATCGATATCGGCGTGTTCAGCGGAAAAAAGGACGAGGAGAAGCCGCTTTACATGAAGAGGGAAAAAATCACCCGCGAGCACCAGACCTTTACCATCGTGGTGGATGAGCGACCGACTCGCGCCGGCATTGACCCTTACAACAAGCTGATCGACCGGATTGCCGATGACAACATGATCGACGTCGCCGAACTATGAGGACTCGACTTTAAACCTTTGAGCCGCTCTGTTCCTCTAATCCGGCATGATTCACACGCTGCAGCGAGCTTTTGCCATGGATTCCAGCAGTGAGCCGTTGGATACGATCGCGGCGGCCGCTGCCGGGGATATGGCCGCGTTCGAGCGCCTATATCGTCAATTCTCGCCCCGCATCTACGGTCTGTGCCTCAGGCTCACCGGGCAGCGGGAGGCAGCCGAGGATTGTATGCAGGAGTCCTTCGTTGCGGCCTGGCGTGCCTTGGGCCGTTTTGAGCGCCGCAGCCGCTTTTCCACCTGGCTGCACAAGATCGCCGTCAATTGCGTGCTATCGAGACGCAAAGGCTTAAGGGCCGAATACGAGGTTGCCGAGCCTCCGCAGGGTTTGCCCGATCGAGCCGACCCCGCCGGCGGCGCTCCGCCCCTCGATGTTGAACGCGCCATCGCCGCGTTGCCCGATGGCGCGCGCCACGTCCTCGTACTGGTCGGAATTTATGGATTTAGCCATGCGGAAGCCGCGAGCGCGCTGGGCGTTGCGGAAGGAACCTGCAAGGCTCAGCTGCACCGTGCGCGGCAACTGCTGAGTTCAACTCTTGGAGTGGAGCCATCATGAACGATCGCCAGGAATCCCTTGACAGGCTGATCGCGAATTTGCCAAAAGACATCGCGCCGCCCGCCAATTTGTGGCCGGGCATCGCCGTGCGGCTGTCGGGCAGAACGCGGCGCACGCCGCCGCCCATGGCATTGGCTGCGGCCATTGCGATTGCCGCAGCGGGTCTCGCCAGCTTCTTTACCTGGGCGGTTCTCAAGAGCCAGACGGTGCCGCAAGTCGTTCAAGCCGCGGTCCCGAGAAATTCCTTTGAGGAGCCGCGGGATCCGAAATACATACAGGCACGCGACGCGGTGGAAAAGACCTTTCGCGAGCGGCTCAGCATGCTCGAGCCTGCAACTCGGGCAAAAATCGAATCCAGTTTGGCGGTCATTCAAAAGGCGCACGAAGACATCCGCAAAGAGCTGGCCGCCGATCCGCAAAGCCCGCTGCTCGAACAGCTTTGGGAAAGCACCTGGCACGATGAATTTGACCTCTATGACCGCGTTGTTCAGGCCACCCAACCCCCTATGACAAGGATCTGATCATGGCACCCGTTCAATCGAAGAATCACTTGAAGAGCCTCATCCGCCTGGGCGCGCTCGCGCTGCTGGCCTCCGCCTGGTCGCTTGCGCGGGCATCGACCGCGGTCGATGAGCACCGCCCGGCGAACCCTCAGGGTGCGGTCGAGATCGACAATGTCGCCGGCTCAATCGATGTGCAGGGATGGGACAAGCCTGAGGTCGCTGTAACCGGCACAATCGGCAAGGATGTCGAGCGCGTCGAGGTCACGGGCGACAACAACCGCACGTCTGTTCGCGTCGTGCTGCCGCAGGGCATGCATTGGGGCGTGCATGAGGGCGATGCGCATCTGGTGGTTCACGTCCCCACCAACAGCTCGGTCTCCACCTCGCTGGTGAGTTCCGATCTGAAGGTTTCTGGAGTCCGCGGCAACCTGGAGTTGCGGACGGTGAGCGGCTCGATCAGCGGCGATGGCGGCGGTGATCTGCGCATCAATGATGTCAGCGGAGATATTCACTTCACGGCGACGGCGGCCAAGAGGATCGAGGCAAAGTCGATCAGCGGCAGCATCGTGCTGGCCGGCGGGAACGCCGACATCGAGGCCGGCACCGTGAGCGGCGATGCGCGCTTGACGCTGGGGACCGTGTCGCGGGCCCGATTCAAGACCGTGTCAGGCGACATTTCGGCAACGCTGGGCGCGGCTTCCGATGCGCAGATCGACGGTGAGTCCATCAGCGGCGAGATCAAGCTGGATTTCTCAAGCGAGCCGGCGGCGGATTTCGACGTGCAAACCCTGAGCGGCGACATTGAAAATTGTTTCGGCCCAAAGCCGGTCGAACCCCGCTATGGGCCCGGCAAGCGCCTGACCTTCAAGACGGGCGACACTTCCGCTCGCATTCATCTCAGGAGCAATAGCGGCGAAGTGCACTTGTGCGCGAAGAAATAGACTAAATCCTACCTTCGCGGGGTCAGCCTAAGCCTACGCGGCCTGCTGGCAGCGGCCGGTACCCAGGGAATCGAACGTTCGATAGGGTGAACGCTCGTTTCCCCGGATGCCGGGCAACACCGAAGGAGTGCCTATGAACACAGCCGCTGTTTTGTCTCACCCGATTCCTCTCCCGCCGCTTCCCTTCGATCAGGGCTCACTGGCGCCGGTCATATCGGCCAACACCCTGAATTTTCACTACGGCAAACATCACAAGACTTACGTTGAGACCTTGAATAAATTGATCGTCGGCACGGAGTTCGCCGATATGCCTCTGGAAAACATCGTCAAGGCCACCTCCGGCCATGCGGATCAGAGCGCCATATTCAACAACGCCGCGCAGGCGTGGAATCACAGCTTTTACTGGAAGAGCCTGAAGCCGAAAGGCGGGGGAGAACCACCGGCTTCGCTCAAAGGCTTGATGGAATCGTCGTTCGGCGGCGTAGATCAATGCAAGAAGGAATTGTCCAAGGCGGCCGTGGGACAGTTCGGCAGCGGCTGGGCGTGGCTGGTGCAGGACGGCGCGAAGCTCAAGATTCTCAAGACCCCCGACGCGAAGACACCTTTGGCCGACGGGCCGAAACCGCTGTTGACGATCGATGTTTGGGAACACGCGTACTATTTGGACTATCAGAATCGACGCGTGGACTACGTCAATGCCCTGATCGAGAAACTCGCGAACTGGGGTTTTGCGGCCGAAAATCTCAGCGGATAACGGCGCGTGCCGTCAGCGCGGCGGCATGGCCTCGTCGGCGGACAAATCGCCGCTGCGCCAA
Source organism: uncultured Gammaproteobacteria bacterium (assembly GCA_963731465.1). Lineage (GTDB taxonomy): Bacteria > Pseudomonadota > Gammaproteobacteria > Steroidobacterales > Steroidobacteraceae > Bog-1198. Next base: position 373,756 of record CAVSVK010000008.1, on the reverse strand, counting down.
CCGCCGCCAAGCGCCTTGACCAGGAGAACACTGGCGCTCAGGCGCCTAAGTTGAATCGATACATTCGCAAGTTGGGCCTGCAGCGCGGTATTTTCCGCGGCGGCAACTTCCAGATAAGTCACGAGACCCGCTTTGTACCGATATTGCGCCTGCTCGAGCGCCGTGGCAGTGGCCTTGACGGCCGCCGCCTCGCTGACGCTCTCTTGCTGCAATTGCCGGAGTGCGGCAAGGTTATCCTCGACCTCTCGGTAGGCGGTCAGCACGGTGGTCCGGTAGTCCGCCACCTGTTCATCGTATGCGGCCTTCGCCTGCGCCGATTGGGCCCGATGCCGCCCGGCATCGAATACGGTCAGGACACCGGCTGCCGGCCCCACCGACCACATTCGGCTGGGCGCGGTGAGCCAGTTCGAGGCATGGGCGCTGTCGAAGCCCGCGGCCGCAGCCAGACTGAAAACCGGGAAGTAAGCCGCGCGCGCCACGCCGATTTGCGCGTTGGCTGCAGCGATGCGGCGCTCGGCCGCCGCAACGTCGGGACGGCGCTCCAACAGCGACGAAGGCAATCCTGGATCGACGGGTGGCGGAGCGGCGGAGATCAGCATGGGACTCGGATCCAGGTGGAATGCCGAAGGATTTTTTCCCAACAGCACCGCAATCGCGTGCTCGGTCTGCGCGCGTTGCAGGCGGATATCGGCTGCCTGCGTGCGGGCGGTTTCCAACTGCGCCTGCGCCTGGGCGACGTCGGTCAGCGCAGCGGCGCCGCCGTTGTATAGATTTTGGGTGAGTTCCAGGGCCCTGATGTAATCCTCAACGGTCTTGTCCAGCAGTTGCTGCTGCGTATCCTGCGAGCGCAGCGAGAAGTAGTCGCTCGCCAGTTCGGCGTGAATGCTCAGGTTGAGCGTCGCGAGATCCGCGGCGCTTGCCTGCTGGTTGGCGCGCGCCGCAGCGACGGCATTGCGCACGCGACCCCATACGTCGATCTCGTAGGACAGGTCAGCTTCGAGGCTGAAATTGTTTCCGACCGGTTCCGCGCCGGGTGGAAAGGTGGGCGAATTGACCGAGCTGCGCGATCTCGTCGCTGAGGATCCGACGCTCAGTGTTGGAAATAAATCTGCGCGCGCGATGCGAGTTGCCGCACGTGCCTGCAGCAGTCTCGCATAGGCCGCCTTGAGGTCTTGGTTGGCGTCGGCAACCTGCGCCTCGAGGGTCTCGAGCGGAGGATCTTGAAAAATCAGCCACCATGCACCGCGCGACTGCGAGTCCGCAGGTTCTGCCGTCTTCCAATCGCCGACTTCCTTGTAGGCGGCCGTCGGCGGAGCGCTGTCGGGAGTTTTGTAGCGGGGCGCAAATGAACAGCCGCTTAAGGTCAGTATCGCGCTGATTGCCGCCAGTCGGGCTGTCATCAGGTTTTTCCATCGGCCTTTGGCGCGGCGGTGTCGGGCTGCGCGATTCGAACCTGAACGCCATCGGCGATGGAATCCGGGGGATTGAGCACGACCGTTTCGTGCGGCGCGAGACCCGACAGCACCTCGATCGACGTGCCGAAATCGCGGCCCTGAACAATGCTCTTGAGCTTGATGCGCTGTTGGCTGTCGAGAGTGGCGACCTGCAGGCCGGCAGAGCGGAACAACACGGTATTGGCGGGAAGACGCATGGTTTCGGCGCTGGGAGGAAGTTTGAAATGGACCTCTGCATAGGCGCCGGGGAAGATCTCACCCTTGGCATTGTCCAATTGAAGTTCAACCTGCAAGGTGCGCAGCGTCGGGTCCAGGGAATTCGAGGTCCGCACGACCTTCGCAGGAAAGCTGCTGTTGGGGTGCTCGGCAAAACGCAACGTGGCTTCGAGCCCCGGCTTGGTGGCTGCTGCGAAGGGTTCCGGCACACTGACGTAAATGCGCAGCGCGTGCGTGTCGGCAACACGAAACAGTTCCGTGCCGCTGCTTTGGCCGGCGTTGATCAATGCCCCAACGTCCGTGTTGCGCGCGGTAATGACGCCGGCGAAGGGAGCAACCACGCGCTTGAATGATTCCAAATCGCGCAGCCGCGCGACATTGGCCGCGGCTGATTCGGCGGCGGCCGTTTTCGCCGCCAGGTCGCCGGCCTTTTCATCCGCGTCCTGTTTGGAGACGGATTGGGTGGCAAGCAGTCCCTGCCACCGCGCATTGGTGCTCTTCGACAGGTTCTCATTCGCGCGGGCGGTCGCGAGATCTGCTTGCGCCTGGGTCAGTTGTTGGTCGATTTCAGGGGTTTCGATCTGCGCCATCACCTGTCCTTTGGTGACTCGCGTGCCGATGTCGGTATTCCAGGATTTGAGGTAGCCGCTGGTGCGTGCATAGATCGGCGCCTCCATGAACGCCTGCACGGCGCCGGGCAGAACCAATTCCTCGCCGGCGGCACTGGCTTCGGCCGTAGTGGTCGTCACGGTGGGTATGGCCGCGTCCGCGTTTTGCTTCAGGAGCTCCGAGCGGGCCAGCACCCGGCTGACCTCGCCCCAAACGCCGAGCGCAATGGCGACAATCAGCGCAATCCAGGCATAACGGCGGATTTTCTTATCAGACATGGGCAGTCTCCGCGGGCTCGAGCGGCTGCAGCGAGCTTCGCCCGTGAATCATCGAAAACACCGTCGGCACGAAAAACAACGTGGCGACAGTGGCAAAAATCAGACCGCCGATGACCGCGCGTCCCAAGGGCGCATTCTGCTCGCCGCCATCCCCCAGCCCCAACGCCATCGGAATCATGCCGATTATCATTGCCAGCGCGGTCATCAGAACGGGACGCAAACGCGTGAAACCTGCCTGAAGAGCGGCTTCCATGGCCGTGTCGCCGGCGTTCATGCGTTCGCGTGCAAAACTGATCACCAGCACGCTGTTGGCAGTCGCCACGCCCATGCACATGATGGCGCCGGTGAGGGCGGGAACGCTGACGGTCGTGTGCGTGAGAAACAGCATCCAGACGATTCCCGCAAGAGCAGCGGGCAGGGCGGTAATGATGATGAAAGGATCGAGCAGAGACTGAAAATTGACGACGATCAGCATGTAGACCAGAACGATGGCGCCGATCAAGCCGATCAGCAGCCCGTCGAAAGATGCTTTCATGGTTTGGACCTGGCCGCGCACGACAATGGTCGATCCGTGCGGCAGGTCTTTTTTCGCGCCGGCGATGATTTTATCGATTTGCGCGGAGACATAACCCAGGTCGGTGCCGTCCACCGAGCCGAAAATATCGAGTACCGGGGTCGCATTGTAGTGGCTCACCACCGCCGGGGCGACGCTGCGATGAATGCTGGCAACATTCGCAAGCAGCTGCGATCCTCCGCCCGCCGCGCCGCTCAACGGGGTATTGCCGAGATCATTGAGGGTTTCGAGGCGGTATTGCGGCGTTTGGGTCGCAACGTTGTATTGAGTTCCGGATTGAGGGTCGATCCAGAAACTGGGCGCTGTCTGGAAGCTGCCCGACAGCGACACCAGCATGTTGCCGGCCACGCTCTGCTCGGTCAGGCCCACCAACTGAGCCTTGGTCCGGTCGACATCCACGTTTATTTGCGGATAATCGCCCGATTGTTGAATGCGCAGATCCACCGCACCCGCTACGGCGTGCAGTTTTTGCAACAGCACGTTGGCAAACTCGTGATTGGCGTGGACGTTTTCGCCGACGATCTGGATATCGATCGGTGCGGGGAGTCCGAAGTTTAAGATTTGTCCGATCATGTCGGCCGGCAGAAACGCAAATTGAGTGGACGGATAGGTGGCGGTCAATTTCTTGCGCAGGGCGCGAACGAATCGCACCGTGGGCGTGTGATCTTCTGTGAGGTTGACATACACATCCGCATCCCCGGGACCCACCGGGGCCGAAGTGCTATAGGAAAGATTAATTCCGCTATAGGGCAGACCCAGGTTATCGACGATGCTGCTGATTTGCTTGGCGGGAATGATTTCGCGGATCGTTGCCTCGACGCGATCGGCGAGTGCGGCGGTTTCCTCGATGCGTGTCCCGGTTCGCGCTCGGAAATGCAGCTTGATCTGGCCACCGTCGACCGACGGGAAGAAGTCCTGCCCCAAGCCCGGCAGCGGCCCAATGGGAAAAGCCAGGATCGCGGTGGCGATCATTGCGCCCAGGAAAATAGCGGCAAAGCGCGGCCCGCTGTTGAGCGCCGTACCGAGCAGCGAGTGGTAGTGCTCGCGAAAACGTTCGAAGCCGCGCTCGAATCGCAGTTGAAAGCGGCCCAAGACTCCCGGCTGCTTGCGCTTGGCATCGTGTTTTTTGAGCCAGAATTTCGCGAGCGTCGGCACCAAGGTGCGCGACAGCAGGTAGGAAGCCAGCATCGCGAATACCACGGCTTCCGCCAAGGGGATGAATAGAAATCTGGCGATTCCGGCCAACAAAAACATCGGCACGAATACGATGCAAATGGAGAGGGTAGAGACGAGCGCCGGCAGGGCAATCTGATGCGCGCCATCGAGAATGGCGGCTTCGACATCCTTGCCCTGCTCAAGGTGATAGTTGATGTTTTCGATGGTCACGGTCGCATCGTCAACCAGAATGCCCACCGCAAGCGCCAGGCCGCCCAAGGTCATGATGTTGATGGTTTCGCCCAATGCCGACAGACAACAGACCGAAGCGAGAATCGATAGGGGAATCGAAATGGTAATGATCACGGTGCTGCGCCAGCTGCCCAGAAACAGCAGGATCAACAATCCGGTCAGCGCGCCGGCAATCACAGCCTCGCGTATCACGCCGGAAATGGCGGCGCGCACGAACACCGACTGGTCGCTGAGCGCCTCGATTCGGAGGTCCGGCGGCATGATCGCGCGGATCTGCGGCAGCTTCGCGTTGATATTGTTGATGATGTCGATCGTCGAAGCCTTGCCGGTCTTCAACACAGTTTCCAACAGTGCGCGCCTTCCCCCCAAGCGTACGATATTGGTCTGCGGCGCATAACCATCCCGCACATGCGCGACGTCCCGCACATACGTCACCGTGCCGTTGTGCGCGCGAATCGGCAGGTTGTTCAAATCATCGATCGCCAGCGGACTGGAATTCACCTTGATGAAATATTCCAGAGCGCCGATCTTTTCAGTGCCCGCGGGCAGAATCAGATTTTGCGCGCCGATCGCCGCGACCACATCGCTGCCTGACAAGCCGTGAGCGCTCAAAGCTTGCGGGTTAAGATCGACCTCCACCTGGCGCTGCTTGCCGCCGTAAGGCCAGGGCATCGAGGCGCCCTGTACCGTCGATAGCTGGGTGCGCAAGATGGTGTTGGCCAAATCGAACAAACGCGCTTCGCTCAAAGTAGGGCTGCTGAGCGCGAGCTGCAAAATCGGCACGCTGGAGGCGTTATACGACAAGATGAAGGGCGAGGTCGTGCCCGGCGGCGAGAACGCAATTTGCGACTGCGAGACTGCGGTAATCTGCGCAACCGACAGGTCCTGATCGACGCCCGGCTGGAAGAAGTATTTCACAATCGAGGTGCCGACGACCGACTGCGACTCGGTGTGTTCGACGTCGTTGACCACCGTTTGCGCCGTGCGCTCCGAAAACAACACGATTCGGTTGGCGATCTCCTCCGGCAGGATGCCGTTGTAGCGCCAGATGACCGCGGCAATCGGAATTTTGATGTTGGGGAAAATATCCGTCGCGGTTTTCAAGATCGCGTAGCCGCCGAGCAGCACGATCAACACCGCCAGCATGATGAAGGTGTAGGGCCGCTGTAAGGCTAGTCTAACGATCCACATGCTGCGCTCCGAGGCGAACCGGACCCATTACTCTCTGCACCGGGCAGCGCGGTTTGGCAAAGCGATGGAATTCAAGCGCCAATGAAACAAGCGCGGGCAAACGATGTGCTACCTATGATTGGATACGGGCATATGCCCGTAAAGGCCGAAGAATGTAAGTGATATATCTGGGCAAGTCAATTGACAATTGAACACCGAATTCAGCGCAACGGCAGGGAATTCAATTCATCGTTCCCCGCAATATTCAGGAGCACGGCGCGAAGGTCTGCGGCGTGACGTTTACCAAAGATTTTCTCGAAGCGCCCCTCGGCGGTGCGCCACAGCCGGCGCGCCTGCTGCAAGGTTGCCTTGCCCTTCTTGGTCAACATCACGTAGCGCTTGCGACGATCTGTCATAGCGAGTTCGAGACTCAGCAAGTCGTCGCGCTCCAAGGGCCGCAAATTATGCCCAAGCGTCGAGCGGTCCATGACCATGGCAGTCGCCAATTCACACATCGTGAGCGGGCCGTCGATGGTGCCGCGTGCCACCTCCGCAAGTATGGAAAATTGCGTGGATTTGATGCCCACGGGGGCGAGTGCCGCATCGTAGAACTGCGAAATGCGCCGCGAGGCCTTGCGCAGGCTGCCGCAGGTGCAGGCGCCATGCGCCGCAGGTAGGGCTTCACGTCGGGACATGGGCTGGATGATAGCGCCTTTGGCTTCATCGGCGGAATACGCCCGGCTCGCCGGGGATTAATCGTTTGGATTAAGCAGCGCGCTGCAAAGCCGCGCTGCCGCTGCGGCGGCCGCCCTCGAGAATCTCCTGAGAAACATCCCACAGGCGCCGCGCCAGCATAGTGTTTTCCAGAAGATCGTTGCCTTGGGCGATTTTGCAATTCGACCAATACTCGCCCGTGATGCCCGATACCTGCGGGCTTGCGGCCAGCAGTGCCTGGGTCGCGGCCGCCTGAGCCGCCGTCTTCGCGAACAGCCGCCCGAAAAATCCTGTGCGAATCCGCGTGCGCGCGGCGCCCGGATCGACCGAGTTGGCGGCAATGCCACGTGGCGTCAAGCGGCGCGACAGTTCCTTGGCGTACAGGGCGTTTGCCAATTTTGACTGCGCGTAAAACCTGGACGGGTCGTAAAATTGATGGCCGTCGAGATTGTCGAACATGATTCCATCGCCTCGGGTGCGGCCGATGCTTGCGGCGCTGCTGACCACCACAACGCGCGCGCTGCCATCGCGCAATAAATCCGTAATCCCGTTCACCAGCATGAAATGGCCGATGTGGTTGGTGAGAAACTGCCTCTCGATGCCGTAGCGAACCTCCAAAGACGGCAGGTTCGCGGCGGCGGCATTGGCGACAATGGCGTCGAGCGGCACCGCAAGTGCGCGGATTGCATCGATTGCGGCGGAAATCGAATCGAAATTCGACAGATCGCAGCCGACCGGAATGCAGACCGGACTCGCCTGTGCGCAGGCCCGCGCTGCGACCTCGATGCCCCGCGCCAATCCGATCACCGCTGCACCGTTGGCCGCAAAGGCATTCATCGTTTCAAGCCCCAGGCCTGAATTGCATCCGGTGACAATGATGTGTTTGCCGGTCAGATCAATGCCGGCCAATACTTGATCGGCGGTGGAACGTCGGCCAAATTTAATCGCTGTCGTCATGGTGCAAACCCCTTAAGCTGGCGCTGCTGGTTGAATGGCATGCACGCCATTCGGGTTGCAGCCGTCATACACTTCACAAAGTCTTCTTGAGTCTTGCAAGTCTGTTTGAGACCGCGCGCCGTCGCATGCAGCGCACGCGTAAAGTCGGCAATGTTCAAACCGGCAGCCGCGCAGCGCTCGGCCACGGGCGTGCCGCCAATGGCATTAGCCAGCGCTTGCTCAAATTGCCATTCGTATTCCGCCAGCGTCTCGCCCGCCAATGAGGTGCTTGCACACATGAGATCGGCGGCATCCGCGCCGAGGGAGCCGACGAATCGTCCGGCCCATTCCTTGCAAGCCGCGACCAAGCGGGTCTCCAAGCCATCCTCCGCGCGCGACAGGGCAGTGATGGCGCAGGCCAACTGATCGCTCAATGAATGTTCCAGGGCGCGGCGAAAAAGTTCTTCTTTATTGGCGAAAGAAAGGTACAGCCCCTGACGCGACACGCCTGCCGCGCGGGCCACATCTTCCATGGAGGTTTTGCGGTAGCCGTAGCGGGCGAATACACCGACAGCCGCATCCAGTACCGCGCAGAGGCGCGATTCCGGTTCGGCGGCAGGGCGGGGCGGGATTATGTTCACTGAATTAGTATAGACAGACTATGTCTAGATTGTCTATATCGTCAAGTCAGTAATGGATGTCCGAACCGACGAAAAACTTAAAACTCAATGGGATACGGAATAATACTCGCGAAAGCCTTCATCTGCAATCGGCTAGCCTAAGCGATACGCCGACAATCGCCGCACGCGTTGGCATAATGCGCACCGATGTCCACGGTTCCCCAGCTCTCCGTACCCACCATTGCTATCACCGGGTCGGAGCAGCGATTCCCAGTTCGCCGCATCTACTGCGTCGGCCGAAATTACGCCGAGCATGTGCGCGAGATGGGCAACGATCCGAGAAAGGATCTGCCGTTTTTTTTCAGCAAGCCGCCGGACGCGGTGGTCGGCAGCGGGCGGGTGCTGCCGTTTCCGCCCCAGACCGCCGAACTGCATCATGAAGTTGAATTGGTGGTCGCGCTGCATCGGCGCGGCGCCAATGTCGGCCTCAGCGACGCCGCCGCCCTGATTTTTGGACACGCAGTGGGCATCGATCTCACGCGGCGCGATTTGCAGGCCGAGGCAAAGAAAAACGGACGCCCGTGGGACATGGCCAAAGGATTTGATCATTCGGCGCCGATCGGAGCCTTGGCGATGGGAATTCCACCTGCGTCGGGCGCCATCTCCTTGAGCATCGACGGTGAGGTGCGCCAGAACGGCAATCTTAAGGACATGATCTGGAGCGTCGCGGAAATTATCGCCGCGCTCTCCACCTATGTAGAGCTGGCTCCCGGCGATTTGATATTTACCGGCACTCCCGCAGGTGTCGGCCCGATCAAGCGCGGTCAGTCGGTGCGCGGGAGTATTGCGGGGATCGATCCCATAGAAATAACCTTTAAAGAGTAAACCTTCATGCCCATGCTTCGCGTTCTCTGCCTGATGCTGTGTCTGCCGCTCACGACTTGGGCCGCTGAAGATTATCAACATCGCATCGAGCACGTGCTCTCGCAAACACCGCTCATCGACGGGCATAACGATTTGCCCTGGGAAATCCGCGAGCGCTTCAAGGGCGATGTGGCCGCGGTCAATCTGGCCGCGGACACCCGCCACCTGCCCTTGCAGGCGGGACAGGCTGCGTTGATGACGGATATACCGCGGTTGCGTGCCGGCCATGTCGGTGCTCAGTTCTGGTCGGTGTGGATACCGGTGAGCACCCAGGGCTTCGAGGCGGTGCAAATGACCTTGGAACAGATCGATCTGGTCAAACGCATGGCGGCGCAATATCCGGCGGATTTTGCGATGGCCTACAGCGCCGCGGATATCCGCCGCATCCACAAAAGCCACAAGATCGCTTCGCTCATCGGCATCGAGGGCGGCCACCAGATCAATAATTCGTTGGCGGTGCTGCGCCAGATGTACGACGCCGGAGCACGCTACATGACGCTGACCCACACGACCAACACGCCGTGGGCCGACTCGGCCACCGATGCACCCGCGCACCACGGCCTCACGCCCTTTGGCATCGAGGTCGTGAAGGAAATGAACCGGATTGGAATGCTGGTGGACTTGAGCCATGTTTCGCCGGATACGATGAGAGCGGCGCTGGCCGCGAGCCAGGCGCCGATTATCTTTTCCCATTCCTCTGCACGGGCGCTCGACGATCATCCGCGCAATGTTCCCGACGATGTGCTGCACGCGGTGGCCGCGAACGGCGGCATCGTGATGGTGAATTTCGCGCCGCCCTATGTTTCGGCGGCGCGCAACCGCTGGGAGGCCGACCACGCGGCGGAGCGGACCCGCTTCGACAGCCCTCCCTATGCCGGCCTTTATATCGGCCAGCCGGAGCGGGCCAAGGCGGCGCTCACTGAATGGGAGGCGCAGCATCCCATGCCCGTCACGACGCTCGCGCAAGTCGCCGATCACGTCGAACACATTCGTCAAGTCGCCGGCATCGATCACGTCGGCATCGGGTCCGACTTCGATGGCATCCCAGACGCGCCGGTCGGGCTCGAGGGTGTGGATCGCTACCCTGCGCTGCTGGAAGAATTGATGCGCCGAGGCTGGAGCGATGCGGACATTGCCAAACTGGCGGGTGAAAATCTTTTACGTGTGCTGGGCAAAGCGGAAGAAGTGAGTCAGCGACTGCAGGGTGCCTCGAAGCCGCACTGATTTGAGGCAGGCCGGCGGCGCCGGGCGAACCTCCATCAGTTGGTTGCACCCTGGCCTGCTGACGCGCACAAGAACGCGTGATATATCAATTGGCTCGAGTCCTTGAGGCGGTGGCAACGCATCCGATATTGCGCGCGTCTCTACGATCCGAACCGACATATGGAAAACACCTTCATACGCCCTCGTGGTGTTTGCGCTACGCGCCAACAGCATTTGATCGCGCGCTATTGACATTACGATATCAACTAGTCGAATAATGCGTGCCGCGGTGCGACTTTGAAAATACTTAGCGCACCGAATTGAGGCCGGGACTAGCATCTAAAAAGGCTGAAGCGATGGGGTTGCACGCTAAAGCCGCGTGACGGCGGGAATGCCGCGATCACGAACGGATGGGGTGGTTTCTAATGGACAAACGGTCTACTAACCGTTTCAGGGGGATCAAACAATGACGACAAGAACAGTGGCACTGTTGCTTTCCAGCGCAGTGTCGGTGGCATTCTCACTTGCAGCTTTTTCAGAACCCGCCCCGGCACCGGCTCCAGCCGCTGCGGCCCCGGCATCCTCCAGCGACGAAAATGCAATTGCCGAAATCGTCGTCACGGCGGAAAAACGCAACGAGAACCTGGAGACGGTACCGGTCGCCATCTCGGCGTACACCGCCAAGACACGCGACCTGATTGGTATCGAAACGATTCAGGACATGACGAACTTCACGCCAGGCCTGGCCTATTCGACGTCGCTCGACCGCGCCTTCATCCGCGGCGTCGGACGCGAAACCAACAATCTTTCCACGCAGCCGGGTGTCGCAACCTACGCCGACAGCGTCTACAACTCCAGCGTCGTCGCCGCCTCCGGCGATTCGATGTTCGAAGATCGGATCGAAGTATCTGCGCGGTCCGCAAGGGACTTTGTACGGACGCAACGCCATTGCCGGCACGATCAACTCCATTTCAAAGCGGCCGACGCCAGACTGGACGGCCGAGGTGCGAGTCAAGCTCGGCAATTTCCAAACCCGCGATTTCGAAGGTTATGTGTCCGGTCCGATCACCGATACCATGCGATTCAAATTCGGCGGCTACCGGAATTATCAGGGCGTGGGCTACTACAAAAACATCTCCAACGGCAACGACTGAAGGCAGCCAGGGCAGCAAGGCAATGCCTTTTATTGGGAAGGGCAGTTCGAATGGGACATCACGCCCGATGTGGAATTTTGGTTGAAATTCGATCAATTGGGCTATACCAATTCGTATCGTGTGCCGCCGGCCACACTTGGTTCGTATGACTATTCGCCGTATCCGGGCTACTTTGCGCTTTTCCCGGGCGCCGCATTTGGCGCTGCTAGCTAGCGGTACCTGGCGGCGTGACGTCGCCGGCCGAATTCGCCGATTGCACGAATCCAGCCAACAACAATATCAATAACTTCAGTACTGACGATGGTGCGACGGCGAAGTTGAGCAGCACCTACCAAGTTACCCCGCAGCTGACATGGCATACGCCCTGGGCCGCGGACCTCAAATACCTGGGCTGCTTACACCACCTACTACTACAGCCTGTACGGCGACAACGACGGCACCGACGCTCGAGATCATATGTATTTCCGGTGATTCCCTTGAGGCCCGCATTGCCGGTCTGCGGCGGGTTTCGATTGCCCGCCGCTGACGGTGTTTCCGCGGGTATTTTCGCACTACGTCGAGACCAAGAAGTACTTCAGCAACGAAATCAACCTCACATCGCACAGCGATTCGTCGCTGCAATGGATCCTCGGTCTGTTCCAGTACAACGAGCGAATTTTCCAAACGCCGGGCACCTTGTACGCTCCGAATCAGCCGCAAGTCGCAACGCCGTTCAATCTCACCGCGACGGCGCCTGGCGGCACCGAATCCGAACAATGCCATTTACACTCAACAACAGGACATGCACTCCAATTCCTACGCGGCATTCGGTCAGACCGACTGGAAATTCGCGCCGACCTGGAAACTCACGACTGGATTGCGCTTCACCTACGACGAGACCCGGGGCAGCGAACAATTCAGCGAATTGTGCTTCGGATTGCCAACTCTGCCTGGCGTTGCCGGCGCCTGCGTCCAGCATTGTTGGGCGTAGCCACGCCGGTCACTGACATTACCAACTCCGGCTTCAACCCGGGCATTGCTAATTGCTTCAATGGCGTCGGATGCTCGTATCCCGGCGTCAAGGGCCTCCCTTATCTTCTTGCCAACGGCAATTGGAAACGCGACTTGGGCGCCAGCTGGCACTCGCCCACGGGCACCGTCGGGCTCGAGTGGACACCGAACGAGAATACTTTGGGATACTTGAAGTACAGCCGGGGTTATAAGTCCGGCGGTTTCAATGCCAGCACGATATCGGTCAGCCCTGAGTCGCAGGCCGAGCATATCGATGCCTTCGAATTGGGCGGCAAGGAAGTGTCTCAACAAAGAGCTCCAAATCAACGGTGCTTTGTACTATTACAACTACAAAGATCTGCAGATTCCGTTGACCCTCCCCGGCGTCAACGGCGCGCCGAACGTTTCGAGCATCATCAACCTGCCGAAGGTGCATTCCTACGGCGCCGAGTTCGAAACGATCTGGCAGCCGTGGGCGAACATGCAATTTTTGCTCGACTACTGACCTATCATGAGTGCAACGATTGCGTGCGACCCAGCCGCTACAGTGCGCAGAACGCGGTGAGCGGACAGTTCGAGAATGTCAACGGCAATACCGTGCCGGAATCGCCGCGCAGCAAGATAGCGGCGAACGCCAACTACACCTGGCGCTTTCAGCCGGGTTCGTTGAATTATTCGGTGAGCTATGTCTGGAAGGACAAGACGCACGACAGCATCTTCAGACGAAGACTACTTCGTTGCGCCCGTCGTACACGCAGGTGGACATGCGCCTGTCGTGGAACGATACCGCCGATCGCTTCACGATCTTCGGCTACATCAAGAACCTGCAGAACAAGCTGGGCTACGACGGCGTCGGTGCATTCGGAATTAACGCCGCTGCGCCGGGCACCCAGGCCTGCGGCTTCAATGAGCGCCGTCGCCATACTATTGCGACCAACGCTTGGGCTTGACGCCGCCGCGCACCTACGGCGTGGAAGTGCAGTACCGCTTGAAGTAAACCCTATCTAAGGGATCAATAGAATCCCGGATCGTCGATGTTGCAAAGGCCCTCCCTAAAAAGAGGGCCTTTTTTAATGGCGGTGCGATTTGCGCGCTGATGGCACGCGCTTGGGCTTCAGGTTCTGAAGGAGGGATCGATTCGATCCAGGCGGCGCAACAGCCCCGGCCACACCAGCATGTGCGGACCCTGATTGTTCGACACCATGCGCGCCTGTTCCATCGCCGTATCGATGATGCCCTGCTGAATCGCAATGAGCTCGCCGCCGCCGGCCTGCGCCCGCACCTGGATGGCGCAGGTGGCCTCGAAGGTATACATCAGCTGGAAGGCTTCTGCGACGCTTCGGCCGACGGTCAGCAGGCCGTGGTTGCGCAACATCAGATAGCTCTTCTTGCCCATGTCCGCGACCAAGCGCGGCTTCTCGTCATCGCGCAGCGCGACGCCCTCATAATCGTGGTAAGCCAGGCTCTGCAGAACGAAAATGGATTGCTGCGAGAGGGGCAGGACGCCGTGCTTCTGCGCCGATACGGCGACGCCATTCAGCGTGTGGGTATGCAGCACGCACTCGATGTCATGGCGTGCGCCGTGGATGGCGCTGTGAATCGTGAAGCCTGCCGGATTGATCGGCCAGGGGCTGTCGCCCACTTTTTTGCCCTGCATGTCGATCTTCACCAGGCTGGACGCGGTGATCTCGTCGAACATCATGCCGTAAGGATTGATCAGGAAGTGATGCTCGGGTCCGGGCACCCGGGCGGTGATGTGGGTGAAGACGAGGTCATCCCAGTGGAAGTGCGCGACCAGCCGATAGGCGGCCGCCAGGTCGACGCGAATTGCCCACTCTTCCGGCGAGAAACGCGCAGCGGCGTCGCCGCCGGCAGGAACGGATTTCAGCATGGCGCTCTCCAATGAGGAATCCCGATTCTACCGGAGCCACGGCTAGCTGGCATAATGTTCCAAGCCCCATCGGCGCTGGAGTATCCCGTTTGAGCTTTGCAGAGACCCGAGCGCCAGTCGCTGATGACTGGGTGCAGCGAATGATTGACTCACCCGGACGGTCCGGCCGCTTGACGAGCGGCGATCACGTGACGCACTACCTGGAGTGGGGCGAGCCCTCGAACCCGCGAGTTTTGCTGTTGCTGCACGGTTTTCGCGGCCACGCACACTGGTGGGATTTTGTCGCGCCGTGGTTTGCCAAGGATTACCGCGTGATCGCCATCGATTTTGGCGGCATGGGCGACAGCAGTGCCAGACTCAAGTACAGCCGCGTCGATTTCGTTGGCGAAGTGCTGGCGGCGCTGAAGATGATCGGTCCCAAAGAGGTGACGCTTGTCGGGCATAGCTTCGGCGGTCGCATCGCCGTATTTGCCGCTCACGAATATCCGCAGCTCCTCAAGCGCGCGCTCATCATCGACACCAACATCGGATTTGCGGATCAGCCGCTGCGGACACGCTTCATGCAGCGGCCGAAAAAGGTCTATCCGGACTTGGCAACCGCATGCGCGCGTTTCCGCTTTGTACCGGACGAGCCGCCCATTTTGCCGCGCATCATGCAGCATCTTGCCGTGCATTCGATCAAGCCCCAGGCCGTCGGCTTTGTTTGGAAATTCGATGAAAAGCCGATCGGCAGTGTCGGTTGGGAGCAGGTGGCGGAGGGGGAATTGCTCAAGGACATCGAGTTGCCGATGGATTTTATCGCCGGGGAATTCAGCGAAGTCGTGCCGCCGGCCCTCGCGCAGCGTATTGGTGAGGCTTTGCGCAACGGGCGTGGACCCATCGTGATTCCATCCGCCTATCATCACGTACCCGTGGACCAGCCGTTGGCGCTGGTCGCGGCGATGCGCGCGCTGTTGGCCTAGCGAGGCGTCGCGAGAATCGCGTCTGCGGCGCCGCCGCTATATCGCCCGCAGGGCCGTCGCCACCGGCAGCCTGGCGGCTCGAATGGCGGGGAACAGTCCGCCGACGACACCAATGGCGCAGGCCCAGATGATGCCGAGGCCCACCAGCGCAGGCGTTACCGCCAAATCGAAGATCAGCTGTCCGCCGAAGCCGCCGCCTACCGAGTTGACGGAATAGCCATTGAAGAGCACCCAGGCGATCAGCGCTCCGATCGAACCGCCGATGAGCGCCAGAAGCAGCGCTTCAACAAATACCGAGATCACCACCGGGGCGGGTCCAAAACCGATGGCGCGCAGGGTCGCAATTTCTCGCGAACGCGTGCTCACGGCCGAGTACATGGTATTGAGCGCGCCGAAGATAGCGCCGATCGCCATGATTCCGCCGACGACATAGGCCACGATCTTGAGAATGGTGCTGATTACGGAGGACTGTTGCGCGGCGAAATCCTCTTCCGTGGAGACGTCCACCTGCAGCTGCGGATCCGCGGTGATCGCATCCTTGAAGGCTTGGAAAGCGGCTTGCGAGTCGAGCACGACCCAAACGCTCTGTTCCCCATTTCCGCGCTGATACGCGGAGTTCAATGTTTGCTTATCGGCTATGAGCTCCGAATCGTGCGATGAACCGCCGCCGTCAAAGACGCCGACCACAGTCCAGGTAGCGCCGCGTAGTTTGATCTGTGCGCCAAGCTCAAGCCCTATGTAGAGACGTTGCGCGGATTTACCGACAATCATTTCCGTCAGCCCGGGCGAAAAGGGGCGGCCGCTGAGCATCTTTATCTCGGGATGCACCGCGAAGCCATCCTGCGTAAAGCCGCGAAACGGCGCGGTCGCATAATCGCCGTCTTTCTTGGTCAGATTCACAATCAACAGGGTTTCCGGAGAGACCAGCGGTCGACCGTCGCGGCCTTTCTTGATGCCGGGCGCGTTCGCAATGGTCAGTGCCGCGTCATTGGTCAAGACACTGACAATTTCCGCGCTGGAACCAGTTCGCACGACGACGGCGCGATGGTCCGGCCCGGTCCTTTGCAGCGTCTTGATGAAGCCGGTCGACATGGCGAGCACCGAGATCAAAACGGCCACGACACCGGCAATGCCGATGACGACCACGGAAGAGGTGCCGATACGCTGCGGCAAGCTGCGAATGTTTATCGCAGACACTGAGGCAATTTGTCTCAACACGCTCATTGCGTTACCTATCGACCTGCGAGTGCATCGACAATGTTGAGCCGCTGGGCACGCAGTGCCGGCGGCAATCCGCTGATGACCGCGAGTGCGACGGCGATCACCAGCCCGAAAATGACCACGACGGGCAGCAGTCTGGCAGGGCCCAGGACGGCGCCCACGATCTTCATGGCACCCGCAGAAAGGATTAAGCCGACGACGGCGGCAAACAGGCAGAGCATGAGGGACTCGATGAGGACCAGCACGGAGACCTTGCCGCCGGTGAATCCCAGTGTTTTCAACACGGCCAACTCAGGAATTCGCTCGCGCACGGATTGCATCATCGTATTGGCGGTGAGAAACAACAATGTGAACATCACTGCGCCGACAATGGAGTTGGCGATGAAATTGATGTCGCCAAGCTGCTTAAGTCTCGATTGCAACGCCGCGTTTTCGGTTTGCGTGCGGGTCTCATCAAACGAATTCTCCGACAGCTTGTCGATTTGCGATGAAATGGCCGCGGAATGCGCCGGGTCGTCGACCTGAATGATGAATTGATGCACCCGATGCTTGTCGAATTTCCGCGCTTCGTCCCAATAGTCGTAATTGATCCAGAAAGCGGAGGCGAGGGGATTCCCGCTCGACCCGGGCAACGGGTCGAATATCCCGACGATGTCGAAGGCCCAGCTGTTGCTGCCGTCATTGTTGGTCCAAATCGTGGTGCCCAACGGAACCTTGTCGCCGACTTTCCAGCCGTATTTTTTTGCCAGCGGGCGCCCGATGAGCGCGCCCGGTCGCCTCGCCTTCATGGCGGCGATCTGAGAGGGGGTGATATTGAGTTCCGGATAGATGATCGCGAGCTTGTCTATGTTGGTGGCAAACGCAGGTATGGCATTTTTTGCATCTTGAAAGTATCCGCCGAAGAAACTCAAGTGTGCGATGTTGCGCACACCCTTCACGGTCAGCATGCGGTCCATGAGGCTTTCCGGAATTGAATTGATGGCGCTCATGCGGCTGGTGGTCCACAGACGATTGTTGCGCGAGTCGCTGAGCCCCGCCTTGATCCCCTGATTGATTCCCTGCAGCAGGCCGAACAGCAGGAACGCCACGACGATCGACAGCATGGTCAGGATGGTGCGCGTTTTCTTGCGCCACAGGCCGGCCCAAATGAGCATGAAATATTTCATGCGGCGCTTCGTGCGGGCGAGTCGACCAGGCGGCCCTTGTCCAAATGCAGTATCCGCGAGGCGTGATCGGCCGCGAGCGGATCGTGGGTCACCATGATGATGGTCTTGCCTTGCTGGCGGTTCAGCATCTGCAGAAGCCCCAAAATTTCCTCCGCGTTCTCGCGGTCGAGATCGCCCGTGGGCTCGTCGCACACCAGCAAAGTGGGATCGGCGACGAGCGCGCGGGCGATGGAAACCCGTTGCTGCTGCCCGCCGGACAGCTCGCTCGGCTTGTGAGTTGCGCGATCGGAGAGGCCGACGAGCTCGAGAACCGCCCGCACATTTTGCCTGCGTTGCGCCCCGGACAGATTGGTCAACAGCAGCGGTACCTCGACATTGCGTGCCGCGGTCAGCACCGGAAGCAAGTTGTAAAACTGAAACACGAAACCGACGTGCCGGGCGCGCCATTTGGCGAGCTTGCTTCCCGACAAGCGGTCGATGCGCTCGCCGGCGACCGTCACCTCGCCCTCGCTGGGCTGATCCAGGCCGGCGATCAGATTGAGCAGCGTCGTCTTGCCCGAACCAGAAGGCCCCATGAGCGCCAGAAACTCTCCCTGATCGATCGACAGGTTCACGCCGTGCAGCACCTCGACCGACTGCTTGCCGCGCTGATAGCGCTTCACGACATTGTTGAGAGAGATCAGGGTGCTCATCGTCAGCTCCTTACTGCTTTTCAATGCGGACGCGCGTGCCGTCGCTCAGTTTGCTCAGGTCGCCGAGCGCCACGGTGTTTCCAGGCTCGAGTCCGGCGCTGACAACCTGGCCGGCATTGGTTTTGCCGCCGAGACGGACCGCGCGCCGCTCCACTGTAGATCCATGCACGACAAAAACGATGCTGGCGGTGCCGCTGGCGGCGACGGCATCGGCGGGAATCACCACGCCTGCCTGCTCAGGCTTTGCGGCGCCCGTCGCGGGCTCATTGTCGCTCAAAAAAGCGACGCGGGCGCCCATTTCAGGAATGATGCGGGCGTCTTTTTGCTTGATGGCGATTCGCACCTTGACGGTCGCCTTGGCGCGATCGGCGGTCGGGATCGTGGCGATGACCGATCCGGGAATATCCCAGTCCGGATAGGCATTGAGCTTGATGGTCACAGGCTGTTGCGGCCGCACGCGGTTGATGAAGTTTTCGCTCACGTCGACCTCGACTTCAAGCGAGTCCATATCGACGATGGTGCCGATGCCGGTGCGCGTGAAGCCGCCGCCGGCGGATACCGGCGAGACCATCTCGCCGGGCTGCGCCGTCTTTTCGGTCACAATTCCGGCGAACGGCGCGCGGATGACCGTATCGGCGAGAGCGCGTTGCGCCACCTCGACGCCGGCGCGCGCGGCCTCGAGCCCGCTTTGCGCAATCAACAGGTTGTGGTGCGCCACGTCGAATTGGGCGCGCGATTCATCATAACTTTCCGCGCTGATGACGGCGGCCACCTTCTGCTTTCCGGCGCGTTCGAATATGGGTTTTGCGTCATCGAAGGCCGTCTGCGCGGACGCGACATTGGCCTCGGCTTGCTGCAGCTGGGCCTTGCTCTGGTCGAGTGCCGCGCGCCAATTGGAGTCATCCAGGAGAGCGATAACCTGTCCCGCCTCGACGCGCTGTCCCTCCTCGAGCATCACCTTGACCACTTTGCCGGTGACTTTTGAAGACACGGTCGCCTGACGCCGCGCCACGATGTAACCGGAGGCGTCCAGCAAAGAGGGGCCGGCGCTACTCGACGCGCCGCCCGCCACAGCCTGCGCCACGGCCGTGGTAATCGGCACGCCGCTCGGGCGCATCAAGTACCAGATGGCGGAAGCGGCGATAATGATGAGCACGATGCCCGTGGCCCACCATTTGCCATGACCGCCCGAGGAGGGCGGCTCACTGCGATCGATACGCAACTGATTGAGCAGCGTGGCCCGATCGGCCCCCACGCCTTGGTCGCTTGAATCGCTCATCCCGTCCGTTCCAGTAGTTTTTCGTGCCCGCGAATGACGGGTCTGGCGCCATTCTAGACGAATGCACTCATTCTGGCGAAGCCGGCACCGCGGCGCCGGCCTGATATGCCCTGTCTCTTGAGTTGGGCTCGTGGCATGATCGGGACGCCAAAAAAGAACGGGGGAGAATCGTATGTTAATGCGCAGCGTCCTTGGGGTCATGATGCTGATGCTCGCCGCGACGAGCCAGGTTGGCGCGCAGGCGGCGAAATCGGCGCGCGCGGCGCCCGCCGGCGGGGAGATCCCGGAGGCCAAGCCCGAATCGGTGGGATTCTCAGCCGAGCGCCTCACCAGGCTCGACAGCGCGATGAAATCGTTGGTCGACTCCAAGAAAATCGCCGGCATGGTCACCGTCCTTTCGCGCCACGGCAAAATTGTGGAAGAAAAGACCTATGGCTACGCCGATGTCGCAGGCCAGAAGCCGATGCAGAAGGACACCATCGTTCGCATCTACTCGATGACGAAGCCGATCACCGGCATTGCCATGATGATGTTGTACGAGGAGGGGAAATGGAAACCGAGCGATCCGATCGCGCGCTACATCCCCGAGTTTCGCGATTTGAAGGTCTATTCGGGCGTCGATAAGGATGGGAAACCCGTCCTCGATAAACCCGGACATGCTCCAACCATGGGTGAGTTGATGTCGCATAGCGCCGGGTTTACCTACGGCTTTTTCGGATCGACTCCCGTCGACAAGATGTACCGCGATGCGGATCTGTTGAATGCGCCCACACTGCAAGAATTCATCGGACGCGTCGCGCAATTGCCGCTGCTCTATCAGCCCGGGGAAGGCTGGGTTTACAGCGTTTCGGTCGATATTCAAGGCTATCTGGTCGAGAAACTTTCGGGCAAGCCGTTTGCGGATTTTCTGCGCGAGCGCATCTTCGTGCCGTTGGGCATGAAGGACACGGGATTCTTCGTTCCGGCGGACAAGCTCGATCGCCTCGCGGCCATTTATCAAACCGACGCCAATCCGGGCGCAACCGCCATGCCGCGCGACCCGGGCATCAGTCAGCCGCCCGGCGCGCCCTCGGGCGGCGGCGGTTTATATTCCACCGCAGGAGATTATTTGCGTTTCGCGCAGATGGTTTTGAATGGCGGAGAACTCAACGGCGTGCGGCTCGTCGCGCCGAGCTCGATCGAACTGATGCGCACCAATCATATTTCCGAAGACGTGAAGAATGCCCGTAAATTTGGGATTGGCCTGTATCAAATGCAACCGGGCCTGGGGTTCGGCTATGACTTTGCGATTCTTGAAGATCCTTTGAAGCTCGGCAGCACCGCCGGCAAGGGCACCTTCCTGTGGGATGGCGTTGCCGGAACCTGGTTTTGGATCGATCCGACCAACGATGTGGTATTCGTGGGAATCGTGCAGCGCTGGCTGATGGCGCCCGGCGCCCCCGATGTGGAGAATTTGTCGCGTGCTTTGACATATCAGGCGCTGGTCAATCCGGCCAAGTAAGAATTGGAAATCAACGGGGATCATCATGAAAAAAATATTAATTTCCGCTCTGGCCGCCGGAATCATGTTCGCGGGAACCTGCACTGCGGCGGGTGGATTGAGCGCTCAGGACTACTTTGAAATACAACAGCTCTACGCTCGATACAATATTGCCATCGACAGCGGCGACGCAGAGGGATGGGCCGCGACGTTCACCCCGGATGGCGTCTTTAACACGTTCAGCGGCCATGACGCGCTGGTCAATTTCGTTAAAACCTGGCGTGAAAAACTCAACGGCGCCGCGCGCAAACATTGGAACAACAACCTGCAAATCACCGGAAACTCCAAGGAAGCCACAGCCTTTGTGTATTTGATGCTGGTCGATTTCAGCACCAAGCCCGCCAGTATTCTGACGACGGGGACCTACACCGACAGCCTCATCAAGACCAAGGATGGCTGGCGATTCACCAAACGCACCACAAAGGGCGATTCCGCGCCGCCGGCGCCGAGCGCTGCCGCGGGGAGCACGCCGCCGCCGAAATAAGGACGGCTCAGGGCGGAATCCAAGTGCGCCTGACGCGACTCCCGATCTGGACGCTGGCTTTGGTTTCGCTCGTAGGGTGCGCAACCTCATCGCAGGTGCTGACCGGCGCGCCTCGTTCGCCGCTATCGCCGGCGGCAGTGCGGATTTACACCCGGGCGCCGGACGCTTTCGAGGAGATCGCGATTTTGGGCGCCTCGAGGAAAAGCGTCTCCAGCGCCGGGGGTGAGCGGGCCATCGCGAAGATGATAGAGACGATGCGGGCGCAAGCGGCCGCGCTTGGCGCAAACGGCCTGTTGCTGGAGGATTTCTCTGATTCGGACCCGGTTGCGATTGGAACGGGAGTAGGATCCCAAACCTATACGCACAACGCTTCGATCAGCCTGGGCGTTGGCGGTAGCCTCGGCGTCGTAAAGAAAGTCGCCCGGGCGAGAGCCATAATCGTTCCGGCCGCGCACCCCTGAACTTAATTGCGAATCACGCAGGGCGGCGGAGTGCCGTCATGGCACAAGGGTGCCCCTTCGTTGTGCGGTGTTGCCCCCGCGCTGTCCTCGTGCGGAACATTGCTGCCGTTGCCCAGGCATCCGGTCACGCAGGCTGCGAGCAGAAGCGTCATGAGTGATTTCATGGTCATTCCTTTGCGCCGGCGCGCTCTTTGCGGCAAAAGAATGCGCGCGGGAAGTGCCTTCGGTACAGTACTGCGCGTCTACAGCGATCGTCAGCCAGAGTCCTACATGCACGAGCCAGATTCAGTATCGGTGGCCGGCGCCGAGCCGGCCCAGGCGCCGATCATTCAAAACCTCATGCAGCTCTACACACACGATTTCTCGGAGTTCTGGGGCGGCACATCACGGGGCGATCTGAATGCGCTGGGTTTATTCGAGCCCTACCCGCTGCATGACTACTGGTCTTTGGCCAATTGGGCGGCGATGCTGATTTGGTGCGACCGTGTGTTGGCCGGATTTTGCCTCATCAACGACCGCACTCACTCCGGCCTTGCGGCCCAGCGGAATATGGCCGAGTTCTTCATATTGCGAAAGCACCGCGGCCGTGGCGTCAGCCAACGCGCCGCCCAGATCATTTTTTCGCGGCAAGCCGGGCTATGGGAGGTCGCCGTGGCGCGAAAGAACACGCATGCGCAGGAGTTCTGGCGCAGGACAATCACCCGTTCCTCCAAATGCTCTCGATTTCAGGAGCTGGACCTGCAGGATGCGCGCTGGAACGGGCCCATCTTCCGTTTTGACTGGGCAAGCACAGATGCGGATGCAGTTTAAGTCAAACAATATTTATCGCGGGCTGTCCGAAGAGGGGTCAGAACAGCGCATACATCGATGAGAACAGAGACAGCCCGCATGCCCCAGATACCGAAACTGGCCGATCAGCGAATTTTGACGCCCGCCCAAGTCGCGCTGGCGCTCAATATCATCAGCCGCATGGATTTTTTGCGCCTGAAGGCGATTGCCCGCCTGCATGCGCGCGGACTGCCGCCCGATGTCAGCTGGGACGACTTGCTGCAGGAAGCCTTTACGCGTGCGATGGTTGGCTCGCGGCGCAAACCGCAAGGCGTGGCCATGGTTGTGTTCCTGGCCGGCATCATGCGCAGCCTTCGAGCTGAACATTGGCGCCGGGCGCGCGGCGGACCTGGGTCCAATCAAACTTTGCGCATCGATCATCAGCGCGATCTGTCGCAAGCGGTCGAGCTTCGCGACCCCGGATCAGATCTTGAACAAGCTTTGCTCGCCCGCGAACAAATCGAGGCCATCGAACGGCTTTTCGCCGGCGACCCGGTGGCGCTGGGGATTATCGCCGGGCTGGCGGAAGGCCGTTCGGCGGCGCAGATTCGGGCCGGCATGAGAATCACCAAAACCGTGTATGACTCGGCGCGCAAGCGCATGCGTCGTGCGTTGCTGCGAGAGGGGCTGACATGCGGACTAAATTGACGCGGACTACGCCGGCTGCGGCGCTCGGGCGAATCCTGGATCAATTGGACCGAGAACTCATCGACGCCTCCGATGAGGACATTCTGGAAGCGGCGCGGGATTTGGGCATGAATCCCATGATGAAGGGCTCCGCGGCATTTTTGGGGCTGCAGTGCTTCAGCCTCGCAGAGTTCATTGATAGCGATGCTCTGAAGAGTCTGTTGCTGGAAAGAGCGGCGCAGAAGCCCGCTAGGCGTAGGTATCGATAATCGCAGTGCGCGCGTTGCCGGCCGAGAACTGGGCCGTATGGGCATAAGCCGCGACCGCGCCATGAGCGCCGCCGCGATCAGCGCGTCGATCGGAGGGAACCAGGTTTCGAGGCGATGCGCTGAATGGCGGCGTGAGCCCTTCGAAGCCGGCTTGGACAATCAGCTTGGGATCATCGATGGAAGTCGCGACCAGGGTCAGCGGAGGCTGTGACGGCGAAGCGTTGTAGGCGAAACGCTGCGGCACCGGCTCACCGGCCAGTATCAACGTCTGCCTTTCAGAGTTCACTCTCACAGTCGTTTCCAAAGCACTCATTGCTTTAGCCAAAGGGAACCTTACCAGACCTCCTCAGGCTGCACATGATTCATAGCTCATTTGCCTTAAATTGCGTTAAATCGACCGAGCCTGCGCAATGGACATAGTCTTTGACATTAATTATCGATTGTAACTTATTGATAATAAATTAGAACGAGGCTTTACCGGAGGGCAAGCGCACCGCAGTGTGCGTGATTTCGTCGGCATGCTTATCGCCCTTATCGGCGGACGCAACGTAAAACACCTCCGGTTTAGTCCTATCGACCTTTGGCAGGAGTTTCACAAAGACGCTCATCGAGTCTCGGCCTTTAGGGAATGCTTGAGACACTTTTCCCTGGCTCACATAATCGACACCGGGCTTCGCCGAAGCAGGCTCCGTCCACCAGGTCAAGGTTGGATGGGTGCCGGCGTGAGCGGGCCGGTGCACCCGGATCTCCGCGAAATGCTGGCCGGGTTTTACCTCGTACTCGGTCGGAAGAATGGGCGCGAGATGATTTGCAGGCGATTGGACCGGCGCCGCATACGCTGCCGGTAGGTTCGGCGCGTGCGTGCCCCGCGCCCCGCGGATCTCTGCTGTGCGAGCGGCCTTATCGCGGATTGCCGATGCGGACAGCGCTGCGCCGCTTACTCTGCCGCCCGGCGCCAGGCGGACAAACAGCAAGGAGATCGCAGCGATGCAAAGCATTACGCTGAAGATGGCGAAAGGCCTCATGGGAGGCGGGCGATGAGCGACAATATCCGCGGCCTTCAAAGCGGGCGAGAGCCGCAGCTCGCCCATAACGGCCAAAGGCTGAGTGAAGTCCGAATTGGGTTTCAGTCCCTTGAACCAGTCGGCCACCGAGATCGATCTGCCTGCCCGGTGCCACGATAGACCCTTCGAAAGAGTCTGCCACTGGCGGCGTCCGAGCCCTGCGGGCCGCGCGGCGACGACACCGAAATCGCGCGCCTCGCTGGAGCGCCGACGTTGAAAGGGGTGCGCTCCGCTGAGCAACTCGTATGCGATGCACGCCACGGCGTAGAGATCGTCGCGCGGATCCGGAATACGGCCGTCCAATAGCTCGCAGCAGGCATACGCCGGCGTCGCCGATGTCGAGTCGCGCCAGGCCGGCTCGCCTTGTACGTCCTTGGCCAATCGGTACGACGAACCGAAATCCAGTATGCGAACCTCTCCCGAATGCGTGATCATGATGTTTTGCGGTTTCAAGTCCGCGTGCACGATTTTGCGCGCGTGTGCGTGTTCCAAGCCGGAGGCGATTTGCCGAATGATCGACCAGGCGTGGGGACGTGGCATGGGCAGGGGCTGAAATCGGCGCATGAGACTGCTCAAGAGTTCGCCTTCCAGCAGCTCCATCGTGAAGAAGTCGACATCTCCGTCGCGATCGACGTCATACACTTTGACGATATTCGGGTGCGAGAGCGTTTGCGCACATTGCAACTCACGTCGCAGCGCCTCGATCGACTGGGCGCGATTTTCTGCGGCCTCGTGAAGTATCTTAATTGCTACATGACGCTGCGACAGTGGCAGGCTCGAGCGATACCGATCCAAGGCCCTGAAAACGGTTCCCTTGCCTCCGGTGCCCAGGCACTCCTCAATCTCATATCGATCCCGAAGCACGCGACCGATCTCAATGCGCTGCGCGGCAGGCCATCGATCGACAATACAGGCGCCGATGCCGGCGTCTTCACCAAGATCAACGGTGATGCCGTCACTGGCAGTGAGCGCTTGGCCGCCGGAGAGTCTTGATTCGAGCAAGCGCACCAGATCCGCCGGAATATCGCCGCGACCACTCAGTCGATTGATCAACGCCAGGACGCGCGGCAGCGACTGCGGTTCGGCATTGATCTGCATGGAGATCGCAGCAAGGAACTCACTTTGGGTACAGGTGCCGCGAATCGCTCCTACAAACTCAGCATCGCTGAGTTGGCCGTTCAAGTGCGCATGCAGCAACCGCCGAAGTCCCCCCGAACCAGTGCTCAGTAGATTGCGCGAGCAGCCGAAGTCCGGAGATAGATTCATATCGACAGGTTAGAGTTTCGCTGCCTCCGGTGTATGTCAGAAAACACCACCATGTCGCGTGATCTAAAGCCCTGCACGGCCTCCGCAACGCGGGCGTCGATGTCGCGTGGACGCGACGGCGCGCAGCCAAGGCGAGGCCCTTGGCTGCGCCGTCATTGCCTATGAGTGCCTTTTCCTATTCTGCAACTTGGACCGAGCAATCCTCCGAATCATGGTCCCAAGGCCCCGCGCACCGAGCCACCACGCCATGGATCGCTTGCGTCCCGAAATGGCCGCTTGCCGGTGTCCCGATTGTCATGGTGAAGTTCGAGAACGTGACTTCGCTGCCCCCGAGCACG
Organism: uncultured Gammaproteobacteria bacterium; assembly: GCA_963731465.1. Classification (GTDB taxonomy): domain Bacteria; phylum Pseudomonadota; class Gammaproteobacteria; order Steroidobacterales; family Steroidobacteraceae; genus Bog-1198. The sequence continues at coordinate 347,419 of CAVSVK010000008.1, read as the reverse complement.
CATATCGTCACCGTCGAGGGGTTGGCAAATGGCGTAGCGCCACCGTTTACGGTGATGTAAGCCGGACCCGTCACCACAAAGCCGCCGCTCACCGGCTGCGCAAATTTTGGGCATTGGGTGGCCCAATCGGTTGGCGAACCCAGGGTGCCTTCGGTCATCAGGATGTGATGCGTGTGTGCGCCGCGCGTTTTGGTCGGATCGATCCCGTCCTTGTCCACCGTGCCCTGCACGATACCGTAGTCGGAGGTCTCCATGTTCATGACGGCGGAAAACCTGGCCTTGCCCCGTCGTTCATCCACGTCTAGCGACCATCGGCCGTGCATTTCATACGGACCGCCCTTCACCACGGCAGCCGAGGGCGTGTAGTCGTTGATCAGGCCGCTGTAGTGCACCGGCCCCCGTTCCTCGCGGTCGCCAGCCAGGGCCGCTGTGAGTCCGCCGAGACCCATCGCCACCGATAGGATCGCGAGGTCGTGCACGATCCATCTCAACGCTTTGTTCTTCATCGAAAAGCCTCCCGTTTCATAACTGCTGATCCGCCGAGCCTAGAGCACCCCGGCAACTTCGCGCCTGAGGCGCTTGGGAACAATCGGATGCGCAGGCAATCGGGTCAAACCGCAATGCGCGGTATCCGCGCACTACCGTCAAATGCCGTCCTTTGCTGCGGCTGGGAGGGGGAGGCTCGTAGAGCATAGAATGCGTGCTCAATGGACAAGCCATCGCGTGAGTTGCCGAATGGACCGAATGAGGGTCGCCTCGATTCGTGGAAGAAAATCGCGGTTTATCTGAAACGCGACATAACGACGGTGCAACGCTGGGAAAAACGGGAGGGGATGCCCGTGCATCGCCACCTGCACGACAAAATGGGGTCGGTGTATGCGTTCCAGTCAGAGCTCGATGCCTGGATGCAGCGTCGGAGCGGTCAAGCGCCGCTCGGCGTAACCGAGCTTGCTTCCAGCGCCGGCGCGGGCTTTCGAATTCGGTGGCCCGCCATCGCCGTAGCCGGTGCGCTCGGGACCCTGGCCATCGCAGCACTGGTCTGGTTCGAGCGCAGCGATCATTTCTGGCGAAACCCTTTCGCAGGAGCGGTCTTTCAGTCCGTCACCGGCTTCGATGGCCGCAACGAGGCGGCCGCCGTTTCGCGTGATGGCCAGTTCATCGCGTTCCTGTCGGATCGCGGCGGACGCACCGATGTCTGGGTTACGCAGGTCGGATCGGGCCGGTTTCACAACCTCACCAAAGGTCTCGAGGGAGAACTGGTCAATCCCTCGATACGCGAACTCGGTTTTTCGCCCGACGGTTCACTGGTCACGTTTTGGCTGCGCAGGCGGGCGGGTCCGCCGGGAGAAGACATCAGTATCTGGGCGGTACCGACGCTGGGCGGTGAACCGAGGCCCTACCTGCAAGGGGCGGCCGAGGTGACCTGGTCGCCCGAGGGCAACCGGCTCGCGTATCACACCACGTTGCCCGGAGATCCACTGTTCATTGGCGACGGCAAAGGCCTGTCCCGCAACGCACCGATCTTGATCGCACCATCCGGACTGCATAGCCATTTCCCGGTTTGGGGACCCGGAAACCTGATCTATTTTTCCAAGGGCAGCCTTCCGGACCAGTTGGATGTCTGGCGCATCGACCCGCAGGGCAAGGATCTCGAACGCATCACCTTTCACTCGACCCGCGTAACATACCCGGTGCTGCTCAATCAGCGCACCTTGCTTTACCTGGCGAGCGCGCCGGATGGCTCGGGTCCCTGGGTCTATGGAATGGACGTGGAGCGCCGGGTGGAACACCGGCTGACCGCCGGTGTCGAGCAATACACCTCCCTCGCCGCGAGCGCGGACGGGCATCGCGTCATCGCCACGGTGTCGACGCCGCAGCGGACACTGTGGCGGGTGCCTATCACCGATCCAACTTTGAGTGAATCCACTCCGGTACGAATTGCGCTCACCACCGGCACGGGGTTCACGCCACGCGTGGGACCGAATTATTTGCTGCACGTGGCTTCGGCGGGCACGGGCGAGAGCATCTGGAAGATCTCGGGTACGGCGGCCATGCAATTGTGGGCCGGAAGCGACGCAAGAATCATTGGCGCTCCGGCCATCTCCGCCGACGGACACCTCATCGCCTTCTCAGTGCGGCAGCGGGGCCAGACGCAGCTGTACGCAATGGCATCGGACGGTTCGCGGGCGCATATCGTGACGGACGCTCTCGAGTTGCGCGGCGCGCCTGCCTGGGCGCCGGACGGAAAATCGATTATTTCGGCGGCGGAGGACAGGGGAGTGCCGCACTTGTTCCGCATTCCGCTCGAAAGGGAAGCGCCTTCGGCATTCATCGGCGCTTATTCCGTCGATCCGATCTGGTCGCCGGATGGTCAATTCGTGATTTATTCAGGACCCGACATCGGCACGAAGTTCGCGGTCAAAGCCGTCAGCGCCGAGGGGGTCGAGCACGCTTTGCCGGATCTGGTTCTCACGCGCGGCGCGCGCCATCTCGCGCTGCTTCCGGGAGGGCGCAAACTGGTTTTCCTGCAGGGCGAAATTCAGCATAAGAATCTCTGGACGGTCGATCTTCAGACCGGCGCGCTGCAACAGCTGACCCACATGCCGGCGGAATTCGATGTTCGAGATTTCGACCTTTCCGCCGACGGAACTGAAGCGATCGTAGAGCGCGCGCAGGCGCGCTCGGACGTCGTGGTGATCGATCGGCCGCCCGCCTGACCCTGTTTTTGCATATATGGGATAATTTTCCACTTTCGGAATATATGCAAAAATGAGATAGTCCGCGCATCACGTTTTTCTGCGCCAGGGGAAGCACATTAATAATTCAATGAAAGGGTTTTTCGCCGCCACCGTGGTTTCGGCATTTCTGGGATCCGCGGCGCTCGCACAAACAGCCGCCGACAAAAATCTCGCCGCATCGATCGACAAGGCGGCGGCGGCCGCAGTCGCCGCGGGTGAGAGCCCCGGCCTCGAGGTCGCGGTGTTCAAAAATGGCAAGGCCGTGTTGGTGAAGAGCTACGGCTCCGCCAATCTGGAGCAACACGTTCCGGTCAACAATAACAGCGTGTTCCGCATCGGTTCCGTCACCAAGCAATTTACCGCTGCGGCGCTGATGTTGCTGGTCGAGGAGGGAAAGGTGTCCGTGCAGGACAAGCTGTCGAAATACTATCCGAATTTTCCGCGGGCCAACGACATCACTCTGGATGAAATGCTTCATCACACCAGCGGCATCTTCAATTACACCTCCGCGCCGAACTTTGCGGTTGACGGCATGATCCACCGCAGCACGGACGAAATGGTGGAGTTCATTGGCAAGCTGCCCAAAACCCAGGATTTCGAACCGGGCACGAATTGGTCCTACAGCAATTCGGCTTATTTCATTTTGGGAGGCGTGATCGAGAAGGCCTCGGGCGAGCCTCTGGCAAAAGTCTTCAAGACCCGGTTTTTCACGCCTCTCGGCATGACGCATAGCGCACTCGATGATGAAACCGAAATCGTGGACGGCCGCGCCCGAGGTTATTCGGGCGCGGGTCCGGGAAAGTTCACCAATGCACCCTTCATATCCATGTCGATTCCGGGCGGGGCCGGGTCCGTGCGTTCGACTGCCGGCGACCTCGCCAAATGGAATGCCGCGCTGTATGGCGGCAAGATTCTCAAGCCGGCCTCGCTCTCTGCAATGCTGACGCCGGGCAAGCTCAGCAATGGCGAGTACGCAGGCACGGCAATGGCAAAAATGATGGCGGCGGCGGGAGCACCGGCGAGTGCCAAACATGAATACGGTTACGCCCTGTTTTTGTCGGATGACGAGGGTCACCGAAAAATCGATCATGGCGGGGGGATATATGGCTTTAGCTCTTCCCTGTCCGAATTTCCGGATGACAAAACGACCGTCGCCGTGCTGTCCAACGCCATCGGCAAGGATGTCGGTGTTTCCAAGGTTGCCGGCCGCATCGAGCGACTGGCCATCGGTCTGCCGGCGAAGAAGTAGCGGTGCCATTGTTCAGAGCATCGGTCGCCAAGCCTGGCGCCGTGCTGCGTGCGTTTCGCCGTAAACAGGGCTGGACCTTGGCCGAAGTAAGCCAGAGGACAGGCTTGCCCGTTTCGACATTGTCGCGCATTGAGACCGATCAAATTTCTCCCACCTATGACCAACTGAGCAAACTCAGCGTGGGTCTCAATGTCGATATGGCGCAGCTCTTGTCGGGCGACATGGAAGACGCCAAGCCCGTGCAGACCGCGCGTCGCAGCGTCAACCGCGCGGGCGAGGGACAGATTCTCGATACGCCGATGCAATCGCTAGGCTATCTCAGCGTAGACCTGACGAACAAGCAATTTGCGCCGATCATCGGCGAAATCAAGGCGCACTCTCTCGAGGAGGCGGGCGAATTTCACCGTCATGCCGGCGAGGAATTCATTTTCGTGGTGAGCGGGGAGCTGGAATTGCACAGCGAAAGCTACACGCCGCTGCGGCTGCAACCCGGAGATTCAGTGTATTTTGACAGTGGCATGGCGCACGCCTACGTCGCCGTGGGCAAAGAGCGCTGCAAAATTCTGTCGATTTGCACCGCACCGTTTGAAAGCGTGGCCATCAAGCGCGCGGAGGACGCGCGCTTTCGGCGGAGCCGATCACCGACGGTATCGGCGGCATCTTAGAAGCAGTCTCTCACAGGGTCTTTAGGCGGACTGGCTCGACGCGGCCCAGATATTGAGGCCGCCATCGCGAGCGCAGCGGTCGATGGAAGCGATTTCACCGGCACTAAACACCGAATTCTGCGATGCGCCCAAACATTCTTCGATCTGCGCCCAGCTGCTCGCGCCGATCAGGGCGCTCGTGATCTGCGGCTTGGCCAGCACCCAGGCAATCGCCATTTGAGCGAGAGTTTGTCCGCGCTGCTGCGCAATCCGGTTGAGGGCGCGCACATTCGCGAGATTGGCCTCGGTGAGCATGCTCTGCCGAAACGAACTGTCTTTGGCGGCGCGCGAAGTCGCCGGGATGCCCTGCAGATACTTGCCGGTGAGCAGCCCCTGGGCGAGCGGCGAGAAGGCAATACACCCGATGGCCTCTTCTTCAAGAACGTCGAGCAATCCCTCTTCCACCCAGCGATTGAACATCGAGTAGGAAGGCTGATGGATCACACAGGGCGTCCCGAGATCGCGCAGAATGGCCGCCGCTTCCCGGGTCTTCTGCGGTCCATATGAGGAGATGCCGACGTAAAGTGCTTTGCCGCTGCGCACCGCCGCTGCGAGCGCGCCCAGGGTTTCCTCCAGCGGGGTTTGGGGATCAAAGCGGTGTGAGTAGAAGATATCGACATACTCAATCCCCAAACGCATCAGGCTTTGATCCAGGCTGCTGAGCAGATATTTGCGCGACCCCCACTCTCCATACGGGCCGGGCCACATGAAGTAGCCGGCCTTGGTGCTGATGATGAGCTCGTCGCGATACGGCGCCAAATCGGTGGCGACGACGCGGCCAAAGTTCTCCTCGGCGGATCCGGCGGGCGGGCCGTAGTTGTTGGCCAGGTCGAAATGCGTGATGCCATGATCGAACGACCGCAGAATCATGTCGCGGGCGTTATCGAAGGAACTCGCAGCGCCAAAGTTTTGCCAAAGCCCCAACGATATGCGCGGCAATTGCAGGCCGCTTCGACCGCAGCGGGCGTAAGGCATTTGATTGTAGCGATCGGCGGCTGCGCTATACATGTTGTCCCCTCGGCTTCAATTGCTGGATCTTCGATTGTAATATCACGCCATGGAAACCATCGACTGGCTGCTCGACTCGGACCCCGCCATCCGCTGGCAGGCGATGCGCGATCTTGCGGGCGCCTCGCCGCAGGCGATCGCCGAGGAGCGCGCTCGCGTGCCGCGCGAAGGGGTGGGTGCCGAAATTCTGGCGTGCCAGGGATCGGACGGCGCGTGGCATCGAACCGATGCACCCGACTGGCTGCCGACCCTGTTCACGATGATTTTCCTGCGGGCGGCCGGCGCCGACCACGCAGATCCGATTGTCGACTCGGCCATGGCGCGCCTGGAGGCCGGGTTTCGCTGGGATGAGGCTTTCGGCAAGAAGCCGTTTTTCGAGGGCGAGGTGGAACCGTGCATCAATGGCGGCACGCTGGCGCTCGGCGCCTACTTTGGGCGCCCGGCCGACAAACTCGCGCAGCGTCTGGTCAGCGAGCAACTCAAGGATGGTGGTTGGAACTGCGAGGCGCCCAAGAGCGCGCGCTCCTCGTTTCATACCACCATCTGCGTCCTGGAAGGTCTGCTTGAATATGAGCGTGCCGTTGGGTCAGCGCCGGAGATTGCGGCAGCGAGGCGGCGAGGCGAGGAGTATTTGCTCGAGCGAGGACTTTTTCGAAGGCGTTCGAGCGGCGAGGTCGCGAATACTGAGTTTCTGGATTTGGCATTTCCGCCTCGCTACCATTACGACATTCTCCGCGCACTCGACTATCTCAGAGCCGCCGGCGTGGAGCCCGATTCTCGCATGGCGGAGGCCATACGCGTTATCGAGCGGCGGCGCCAGGCTGACGGGCGATGGCTCCTCGATAGGGCGCACGCCGAAGCGCTCCCCTTCAAGTTTGGCGAGTCGGTGGGCGAGCCGAGCCGGTGGAACACGCTCCGGGCGCTGCGGGTGCTCAGGTGGTACGAGTGAATGAATTGGCAGCCAATCGATTGGCAGGCGCTGACATTCTGCTGGCCGAAGACAGCGATACGGACGCCGAATTGGCCCTAAGGGCCCTGAAGGGCAATATCCTGAACAAGGTCGTGAGGGTCCGTGACGGGGTCGAGGCCCTGGAATACCTGTTCCGCGAGGGCGAGTTTCTCGAGCGGCCGGGTGGCAATCCGAAACTCGTTCTGCTTGATATGAAAATGCCGAGACTCGGTGGGATCGAAGTTCTGCGACGCCTGAAGGCGGATGAACGCACCAAACTCATTCCGGTGGTGGTGCTCAGTTCATCGGGGGAAGATAGAGATATCATCGAAAGTTACCAGGTAGGCGTAAGCAGCTATCTTGTGAAACCGGTCGATTTCGCTGAATTCACCCAACTCGTCGCGCAGGCTGGATCGTATTGGGCGGAATTGAATCGCCTGCCGCCCTCATAGCCGCCTGACAATTGAATACCTCGTCGCTACTTTGGGGAGTGCTATTCGGATCTATCGGGTTGGGATTCCTGATTTACGGTCGAAAACAGCGGGCGGTCGTACCCTTGCTGTGCGGCCTGGCGTTAATGGTCTTTCCTTACTTTGTCTCAAACAATATTTTGTTGGTTGTAATCGGAGTTGCGCTCATGGCCATTCCGTATTTCCTCAGGCTTTGAGATGGGTGATATTCGGATGCTGCTAAATGCCAGGCGTTCCACGTAAGAGAGGTATGTATAGCGGGCTCCCGGAGAGGGTGTTGTGACCAACACCCGGAATGATGGTCAATGTCGCCAGCGATTGAGGCAGGCGTCTCAAGAGTGCCTCGGTGCTTGAAAGAGGGATGACTTCGTCATTCTGCGCGGCAATCAATTGAGTGGGAGCCGTTATCTTGGACGCATAGCGCCAGGATTCGAATTTATCGAGCATCAGCCAGCTTAAAGGGAAGTAACGGAACTGGGCTGCCGCGATTGTAACCAGGCTGTCGTAGGGCGTGACGAGAACGAGGCGTTCGACAGGACGCTCACTCGCAATGTGGATGGCGACGCCGCTGCCCAGGCTGCGGCCGATGACAGTAATCCGAGAATGATCCAAGCGCACGCGATCAAACAGGACGAGCGCGTCGGCAATCAGGGTAGTTTCCGAAGGTTTGCCGCTGCTGCCGCCGTATCCGCGGTAGTGAAGCGCATAAAGCGCGCGTTCCGGGAACGCCTCTGCCAGAGTTGGCAGCGCGTAAGAGACATCCTCGGCATTGCCGCCAAAGTAGAGGACCGCCTCGGGACCCGACTGTGGGTGGGTGCTAACCTGCACGGCTGCATTGTCGACTATGAGAGTGAAAGCGGCGGCGTCGCCGGATGCGGATTTGGGCTGCGGGTAGTAAATGAAAGAGCGCTGAACCAGAAAAAGGACCAGGCACAGCGCGGCGTAAAAGATGGCGGCGAGGGCAAGGGCGATGAAAACGAAGGATGGTTTCAAGGGCTTGTGCAGTTGGTCAGCCGGTTAATTTGACTTTGTTCGGTGCGTCTCGGAAAGCCAGTGAAAAACGTTTAGCACAAAGCGCTTGTCGTTTGCCGGGCGTGTTCATGCCGAATTCTTTCCATCCTGACATCGGAGCGCTGAATTGTCGCTCCAATCTGCAGATTTTCCCCTCTTTGCACAACTTTGCTCGTATCCGAGCTGCGCCGCGTCCGGCGAGATGCCTCAATGTCTTGGGTAGGCTAGAATCCTCGCTGATGGAGACAGGCGTCATGGAAGTCCCGGCAGGAGTGCGCCGCCCGCAAATTGCGGGATCGGTGACGGATGGCGCGGTCCTTTGTCGCTAGCACTGTCTACTTTGATATACGAGTGGCGTCGTTACCTGGCCGCCGTCATTGCACTGGCGGTGGCCGCGGTGCTGGTCTTATCCATGACCGGCATGTTCATGGGGGTCAGTAAATCATTTACCGCAACGGTAGACCGGTCCCCCGGCGAAGTGATGATATTGGCGCCGCAGGCAGAGAGCTTATTTTCCAATAATTCCGGTCAACCGCGCCGCATCATCCCGAAGATCTACGGCAACCCAAGCGTCGTGGAGGTTCAAGCGCTGAATTTTAATTTCGCTTTCTGGTCCAATTTTCCGAAAGAAGGCCAGGTCACGAAGGCGGAGGGCGTGCAAATCATCATGGTTGATCCTCTTCCCGGCGCGGTCACGCTGCCGAATGATTTTGGGGATGACCTCGTGCAAGCCCTCCAGGAGCCGTATTCAGTGGTGGTTGATGAATCAAGCTTGAACAAACTGGGCGTGCAGCTGGGCGATAAGGCCAAAATCAATGGCCTCACCGTCTCGGTCCGCGGCGAGACGCATAGCTACCCGTCCATGTTTAACGCCATGGTATTCATGTCGCGCCAAACTGGGAAATTGCTCAGCCTGTTGAACGAGGGTCCACGCGTCGGGCCGCTGATTGTGAAGATCCGCGATCCTGCGCGCGCGCAGCAAGTCGCGGCTGAACTCAATGCCGCGAGCGAAGGGCGTTACAAAGCCTGGTCGCGTCAGGATTTGTCCGAGTCAAGTCAGAAATCGATGCTCAAGGAGGGAGGCATCAGCGTCATGATTGGATTCGCGGTCGTCGTCGGTACCTTCATCGGCATCGTCATTACCTGGCAGACATTGCAAGGCGCAATTCTCGCCAATATCAAGGAATTCGCGAGCCTCCGCGCGCTGGGTGTTTCGATGCGCGCACTCCGGCTAATCGTGCTGGAATTGAGCTTGTGGGTCGGCGCGGCCGGCATGCTGCTCGCAGCTTCGATTACCGCAACAGTATGGTTGTTGGGTCAAAGCTTTGGCGTGCCCATGGACTTTCCGCTGTTCGTCGATGTGCCCGTGGCGGCCGCGCTTCTGATCATTGCCCTCGCGTCCGGCGCGTTGTCCCTCGGGGTGCTCAAAAAGAGTCAGCCGGCGGATCTTTTGCGATGAGTTCCCTCGCACTCGCGGCCAGTGGGCTGAGCAAAGCCTACCGGATAGGCAAAACCCGGCAACAGGTGCTCAGGAAGGTGGACTTTACGGCGTACCATGGGCAAGTGACCATGGTTATGGGCCCTTCGGGATCGGGCAAGTCAACTTTGATCGCTGCATTGTCGGGCCTGATGAGGCCTGACGAGGGCAGCGTCATGGCGATGGGCGAGAGTCTGTGGGAAAAGAGCGATGGCAAGATCGACAGATTCAGATTGAATCACTGCGGTTTCATTTTTCAGGGCTTCAACCTGTTCCCGGCGTTGGATGCGATTTCCCAGGTCGCGCAGATACTGCGGTACTGCGGCACCAGCAGGCGCGAATCGCGACTACGCGCCATCGCCGTGCTGGAATCAGTCGGTCTCGGTGGGCGCCTGCACCAAAAGCCCGCCGAACTGTCCGGCGGCGAGAAACAACGGGTCGCGATTGCGCGTGCTCTGGCCAAGTCCCCCGCGCTCATATTTGCGGACGAGCCAACCTCGGCACTGGATTCAGCCAACGGTCAAATTGTCATTCAGTTGCTGCATCAGGCAGCGAAGGAGCGGGGCGCCGCGGTGGTCGTGGTAACTCACGACGCGCGCCTGGAGGCGCATGCGGATCGCATCATTCACATGGAGGACGGCAAAATCCTGAGCGATCGCATGGTGACGCAACCGGCGGACATCCCCGCTCCACGCACGGCAGTGTGCGCATGAAGTGCCGAACCCAAGTCGCCGTCCTCTTCGCCCTCGTATTCGTCGAGCTCTGTTTGAGCGGTTGTTCGAAGAGCGGAGCCGGCACACACGGCAACGCCGCCGGCGCCGGGCCTCCTTCACCGTATGCGACCATTGCCAATGGCAAGGTCGATATCGAAGGGGGCGTGATTGAGGTGGCGGCGCGTCGCTTCGGCGTCATCAAAGATGTGCTCGTGCACGAGGGTGATGTGGTCCACAAGGGTCAGATACTTGCGCGCCAGGAAGATCAGGATTCGATCCTGGCGATCAACAGCGCGCGCGCAACGGTGGCTCAATCGCAGAGCCAGCTTGTGCTGACGGAAGTGAACCTTAGGACCGCGCAACGCGAGTACGACCGCCTTGCGAAACTCGCATCTTCCAATGCCGTCGCCGTCCAGCAGTTGGACCAGGCTCGGGATGCCGTGGCTACAGCACAAGCTCAGCTGGGCATTCAGCAGTCGGCGATCCAATCCGCTCAGGCGCAGCTGGCACAGGCCGAGTACAACGAGGAACTAACGAATATTCGCGCCCCGATGGACGGCAAGATCATTCGGCGTTATGCCAATCCCGGCGCCGGTGCTTCCACCCTCAATGTCTCGAACATGTTCGATCTGGAGCCCGCTCTCCCGCACATCATTCGCGCGGAGATCGTCGAGAGCGCGATACCGGACGTGTTCGTAGGCCAGGAGGCGCAGATTATTCCAGAGATCGACTCGAGCAAGGTCTGGACCGGCCACGTCATTCGTATTGCCGCGACCTTCGGCTCGCGCAAGCTGAAATCGGATAGCGCGAATGAAGCGAGCGACGAGCGGGTGGTCGAGGTGGTCGTCTCGGCCGGCAACGCTCCTTTCCTGATAGGGCAGCGCGTAATGGTCAAATTCATGAAGGCTGCAAAGACCGCCGCAGCGCCCGCAGCCAGCCGGAAATTGAAGCGCAGCACAGTTGCTGCGCTTCAATTTATCGAAACTCTTGCAGCGATTGTCTTAGAACTTCTGCCCAAATTTGACGCCAATCGTACGCGGCTGGTTGGGCACATCGTAGGTGGCGATCGCGCCGCACTTGGAGATGTCGCATTCGGCATATCGATTTAGGATGGCGCGCTTGTCGAAGGCGTTGTTGACATAGATCTGGTAGTGAATGCTCTTCATTTCGACGCCGGCCGAGAAGTCGGCGATGAAATAAGCCGGTTCATCACCAAAAAGTGCCTGGGCCGGTTCACGCAAATCGACGGTGCGCGAGCCCACATAGACGCCGGTACCTTGGATGTCTCCCTTGTAGCTGCCGACCGGAAAGGTATAGCGCGCCGTCAGGTTGCCCTTGAATTTCGGCGTGACCGGCAGGCGCGTGCCGGACGGCGCTTCTTGCTCGTATCCCGCCGTACCGCACATACTTACATCGCCGCAAAAGTTCTGCGTCAATTTAGCGTCCAGCGCCGTAAAACCGCCGAACAAGGTGAGATTCTGCGTAGCGGCAAACTCCACGTCGGTTTCCAATCCCTTCATCTCCGCCTGTCCTGCGTTGGTGATGATGGTGAGCGCGTTGGGTCCTAAATAGGAAAATTGAAAGTTCGACCACTTCTCAACAAAAACCGCACCGTTGAAACGCAGACGGTTTTCCAGCCACATGGTTTTCCAACCGACCTCATAGTTATTGAGATAGTCCGGCTGATAGGGCGGAATCGTGCCGCCGCCGTTGCGATTGACACCGCCTGGACGGAAGCCCTTCGAGTAGGTCGCATAGATCATGCGATTTGGATCGAACTTATAAGTCACATTGAGCTTAGGCGAATTGCCGGAGCCCGAGGTACCGCGGTCCAGATCGCTGCAGGGCGCGCCGTGAAACGGCACGAACGGCATGAAGCAGGTTGCGATACCTTCGTGAGAACTGTAGGTCGAGTTAAATCCGTAGAATCCCTGCAGTGAATTATCGTAGGTGAAGTGACGAAGGCCGGCGCTGGCGGTCAAGTGGTCCGGGATGAAGTCATAGGAGAACTCACCGAATATCGCCTTGTCGCGGTCCACTCGCTCCTGGTTGGTCAACCAGATCGTGCCCGGCCAGCCTGGAACGGAAATATTGTTGGGCGGAATCGAACCCAATGGGTCGCCGCCGTTGTCGACCACATAGTCTTGCAGGATCTCATGCACCTGACGCTCTTGAAATAATCCACCCACGAATCTGAACGGATACTCCTTCGGCGACGACACTCGCAACTCATTGCTGTACTTGCTGTAGTGATCGCGGCCGACAATGGTTTGCGCAGGATTGACGAGATTGCCGGCGTTGTCCAAGAAATACGCGCCCGAACCGTAGCTCTTGTCGTAGAACAGCGAATAGTCGGTGTAGTCGGACTGCTCATGAGTATTGCGCGTGAGATAGGCGCCCGAGTAAACAATGTCGAAATTACTGATTTTGCCTTCAACCGTCAGGGCGGATTGGACCCACGAATCGTGCACGTTTTGTGGAAACCAATGCTGCACCTCGAGATCGCCAATCGCAGGATTGAAGGCGAAATCCCCGTCGGTCTGCTGCACCTGGCCCATCATGGTGGGTAAGATGGTCCAATTGTCGCCCAGATCGACCTTGAGCGCGGCCCGGCCGCCCTTGGTTTCAACGGTGTTGTAGTCTTTCTTGACCTGAGCTGCGTTATCGAACACCGCGCCGGAACTGGGAAACGTCACGGTGCCGTGAACATTGTTGATGTAGCCGGCGTCGTGCTCATCCCAGCCCACCAGGCGCACCGCGGCGGTGCTGCTCAGCGGCAGATTGACATAGGCTTCGATGTCGTAGCCGACGCCGCCATGACTCACGGTGTTCAGGTCCAAATCGTAACCGGCCTTGAATCCGGTGGGATCCGGCTTATTCGAGATGATGCGAATCGTGCCCGCCTGCGAGCTCGCGCCGTAGAGGGTACCCTGAGGACCCGCCAGCGCTTCGACGCGCTCAATATCGTACAAATGCAGATTGAGATTGCCGTCGATGGTCGTAATCGGCTGCTCGTCCAGATACATGCCCACGCTCGGCTGCGAACCGGAATGGTTGCCGTCGCCGCCACTGGAAACGCCGCGCATGTAAGTGTGCTCGAAGCTCGGGCTCCCGACCTTTTGGAACGAAACACTGGGCAGAAATTTGGCGTAATCATCAAAATTGTCGATATGCAGCTCATCGAGACGCCGGGTGTCGAAGGCCTGGATGCTGAGCGGGACGTCTTGCAGATTTTCCGCGCGCTTCTGCGCAGTGACGGTGATCTCTTCCAGTACCGGCTCACTCGTGTCTGCCGCATGTGCGGGGTGCAGGCACGCCAGGAGCGCCGATGCCAGGGGCATCACCCGCCACCCCAGCTGGCTGGCAGTTTTAGGTGCAATACGCTTGAGTTTTCGCTGCCGAGCCCGCGTCATATCATCCCCTTATATCTTTTAGATCAGTCTTGGCAGCAGACTAAGCCATTACGGCAAAAAGTCAAAATGTTGGGACAGCGGGATACCTATCCAATACAGTTCCGAGGGATTTATTCAGGGGATCGAGCCAGGGTTCAAAGTGGCGCCAGTGGTCCACCGCCTCGCGAAAAATCGGTTTACGAACTTGCTGCGAACTCGCGGTGCGCACATCGCGCTCGTTTTCATAGAAACGCAGGCACCCATCCTCGAAGGGCAAACCGCAATAGTCAAGCAGTCTGCGAACTTCGCCCTCGGTATCTTCTATCATTGCTTCATATATCACTCGATGGATCCGCCCCGGCAGCACCTCGTCGAAAAAGGCCATCAACTCCACGTAGTCACGGTAATACCGGCCGATATCCTCCAAGCTGTAGGTGAACCCCTGGCCGCGCGCGAAGTGCTGCTTAAACCCGGAAAAGCAGCAACCAAGCGGATGGCGACGCGCGTCGATAATTTTCGCGCGCGGCAGCGCCAGTTGAATCAAATCAATATGCGCAAAGTTGTTGGGCATTTTGTCGATGAAGAAGGGCGCCGCCGTTTTCCGCTGAATGCGCGTTTGCGACAGGTATCGCTCACCCAATTCCCGACACTGATCCGCGTCCAACGTCGCCAGCACCGCCGAATAACCCGGAGTCTGCGACTGCTTGCCCTTGTCAAACAAAGATCGGGCAATTCCCGCAAGATCGGGCAGTTCCATGGTGCCCTCGACTTGCGAGTGACTCGATAGTATCTGCTCCAGGAGCGTTGAACCGGCGCGTGGCAGACCGACAATGAAGATTGGATCGGGTGCAGCCGCGCCGTAACCGTTGCGGTCGGCGAAGAACTGCGCGTCGAACAGTGATTTGACTCGGGCCACGTGCGTGCTCATTTCTTCGGGACGGTAGTCCATCTGGCCGCGCCGTAACTGATTTCCCGCCGCATAGTGCTCAAATGAGGCGGCATAATCGCGGTTGTCTTCCAAGGCTTTGCCGAGGGCAAAATGCAGGTGCAGTCGATCATCCGCCGCGAGATCCGCACGCTCCAGCTGTAAGCGCATCGCCTGGATCTGGTTCTCGTTGAATTGGACAGTTTTAAGATTGGCCAGACTCCAGTAAGCCTCGCCCAGGCTGGGCTGCAACTCGATGCTCTTTTTGTAGGCATCGATGCTGTCGGATTCGCGGCCGTGCGTTTTGAGCGCATGGCCATAGCTCAGCCATATTTTTGGCTGCGCCGGATACTCTGCGAGTACGCCGTGGTAGATCGCGATGGAGTCATTCAGTTCGCCGATGCGCGCCAGGACGGCAGCCTTCAAATTGCTGTAGCTGGGATTGCGCGGATCTTTTTCCAGCAGGGCATTCACCGCTCGCAGGGCGGCGGCCGGCTTATTTTGACGGTGTAGAACGATGGCGTGCTGATGCCGGGCGGCCGTGAAACTCGGCGCCAGTTCAAGGCAGCGCGCCAGCAGCGACTCCGCATCGGCGTAGCGGCGCAATCGCGCGGCGACCTCCGCCAGCATGCGCAGTGCGGCGACATCGGTCGGGTATTTATTCAGATGTGCGCGCAGCAGGGCTTCTGCTTGCGGGATATTGTTCTCGCACAGGGCGGCCGCCGCTGTGAGCAGGCGCGGGTCCTTGGTCGACGCTTTGATGCTTCGCGCGTAGGCAGAATCGGCACCCGCCGCATCACCGGCGCTCATCAGCTCGTCGCCGAGCGCGCGCCACGCGTCCGCCATGTCGGGTTTGAGCGTAACGGCGCACCGCAGGGCCGATATTGCAGCGCCGCCCCTGTCCAAGCCGCTGAGCGCCAGGGCCAGTTCGTAGTGTGCAAGCGCCCATTGGGGATGCGCGGCTGCCAGCGGATCCAGCACGTCCAACGCAGCCGCCGCATCGCCGCCGGCGCGGCGCGCGACGCCGAGTAATAGCGTGGCGAGCGGATGATTCGGGACTGCCTTCAAAATCTCGCTGGCCTGTTCAGCCGCGAGAACCGGACTGCTCTCCAGTAAGCGCGCGGCATGCCCCAAGGCAACCTGAACAGAACCGACCGGTTCTGAGGCATCGCTCATTTTGGATCCTTCATGGCCGTCAATGCGGTGGAATAAGAAACCGGCGCTCTGCGGTTGTCAACCCGTGCGAGTGCAGCAGGACTGCGCCTTTGCAAGTCATCCGCGCCTTTGCCGTGAATCGCTCCCCGAAGCAGACTATTTGACCGCCTCATTGGCCCGCGCGATGTTAATTTCATGCGAACGTAACATCTCTGCGAGATCCGCATGCAATTGCTCGTCATGCACGCGCGGCAACAGGTCGCGTAACTTCCGCACCACCCAGCCCTGGCCCCGATTCAGAAAGTCGATGCGATCACGAAGATCGGCGATAGCCATCGCCTTGCCGTAAAAGGCGCCGGTTTGCGCAGTGGGTCTCGCGCCAAGCGATTTGATGTGTCCGGCAAGCATTGCGCACCAGCGCGCTTCATCCTGCTGAATGATCCTAAGCAGTCCCCGAAGAACCTCGGTCTCAGCCGCGCGCGCGCTCTCGAGCGTAACGCGTGCGCCGGCCCGTTCCGCTTCGAGCAGTTCATTGAGGCGGGCGGTCAATTCCTCCTTGCCGACATCACCTTCATGCGAATCACTGAGTTCGGGCATAGAGCACGCAGGTCGATTGAATTTGATGGAAGTATTCGCAGTCTACCTCGATGGTCGGAGTGCGTGGGCCACAGTGTGGGCATCGCCCCCATGAGCGGGAGGCCGGTGACGGTTGCGCGGTCTAAATCGACAGTAAGCGTTCAAAAAAAGAGCGATAGCGGCGTAGTGCCAGCCGCAGATTCTCCGTAGACGACTGTTCGGTTTGGCTAACTTCGAGTTGCGCTCGCTGTTCGGAAAACGTCTCCGCCAGACTCTGGATCACCTGTGCGACTAATTCATCACCGGCGTGTACGGCCTCTTGAGGATTATCGACGAAGCTTCGTTGCACCAAGTCCCAGCGCGAGCGAAAGTCGGTCGCGACCTCTTGGGTGAAGAGCGGCGCGAGTGTCGTGTCTTCCTTGGTAGCCGTCGTCTGGGTCACAGCATCGGTACTGACCGGTTGGAGGAGGGGCCGATCGCCTGGAATCGAGGCGGGCGTCCTGTCGGCGGTGGATCCAAGCTCCGCAGTACTCGCTGCATCACTCGCTGCATCGCGCGGTTCACCGTTCATCTGGGGGCTCATTGGTGCACCGGAATGCGGCGCGCGGTCGGCAAGTTGGCGATCTTTTCGGGTGCGACCCCGAGCAGCTCATCAAACAGCGTACGGTAGTAGATCACGGCCTTTCGCAGCTCCTCGGTGTCAGCCTCGCCACGTTCGTCACGAGCGGCAATCGCTTGCGCGGCCCGATAGGTGCTGACAACGGTCGGGTGATCGACGGAGATATCCGCGGCCATACTCTCGAAATCACCCATGGGATAGCCGCGCTTGGCCATCAATTCCCGCACCAAGTGATCTGCCTCACTGACGACGCCTTTTGGGCTGTCGATGAAGCGGCCTTGAAGCGAATTCCATGCCTGGGAGAATCTGAACGCATCCGCCGGGGTCAATGGCACGATTTGCAAATGAGCGACGCGTTTTTCGCGTGTGAGCAATTCCGCTTCGGCCTTGGCCTGGCTGCGAAACTCGGATACCGTCAGGTCGTATTCCGGCCCGAAGCGTCGTTTCAGACGCAATGAGCGCTGACGTTGCACGATCAGCCACGCGACGACTGCGATTACCAGGGCAATCAGCAGAACCGCGAAGATGGCGGTGTTGGTCGGCGTCATATTCATAGTCTTTCCTCTCGGTTTTCCGGAACTGAGCTGGCACGCGGGGCTGGCAAGCAGCGTGCGGGAAATTGATTGATGCGTAAGCCAGCGGGCAACCGTGGGGATCGTAGGATTTTCGGCCAATCGGCGATCAGACAGATGACGATGCAGTGGCGTGGCATCGATTGCCGGAATCGCCGGAGCCGGTGCACCGATTCGGGCGTCGTTCACCGGGAATTGGCGGCAGTTGGCCGAATATCGGGTGATGCCTGGACGCCGCTGGGCCACCATTCCGCCATGGAACAACGAATGGAGCGCCCGCAGATGAGCTCGCGATCTACTGATCCCTTCAGCGCCTGCCTGGCAATCGGCGTTGCGCTGGTCACGGCGGGGGTATTGCTGATGCGTTCTTCGGTGGGCCTTCCCCACTCTGTCGATCTTGCTCAAAGCTGGCCTCTGTTCATCGTTGTGCTAGCCTTCGCACAGATGGTTGTCACGATAAAGGAGCGCCATCAACAAGGCTGGGGCCTGCTGTTGGCGGGGAATTGGTTGCTCGCCAATACCATGACGGATTGGGCCTATATCCAGTTCAGCGTGCCGGTGCTATTGGCCGCATTGGGTTTGACGACGATCATTCGCGGCTTGCGCGATCACAGCGAAAATATGGACGAGGAACACCGTGCCACCCACTAATCACAACCTCACGCCGAAATTCATCATCGGCGTCTGTCTTGTCCTCGTGGGGGTCGTGCTGGCTCTGGACCAGCTCGGCCTGCTCTACGCCAATCATCTGCTGCGCTTCTGGCCGGCCGCGCTGATTCTGATCGGCTTGGTCATGTTGTCGCGTGGAGAGAGGCACAGTGCCTTGCGCGCTTTGGTGCTGATTGTCGTCGGCGGTTGGCTATTGCTCAACACACTGGGCCTGGTGAGCCTCGACATATGGGAGTTTTTCGTACCCCTGTTGCTGGTGTTCTTCGGCGCGAGAATCATGATGCACAATCATGGTTCCCGCCCCGGCGCCCCGCAGGATCAGCCGGGTGTCGGCCCCGCAGCGGGCAGTCCCCCGGCGGCTCAAGGTCCGGGCGGTTTCGATGCGGCGCCGGTCGGTTCTGCCGAACCGGTGCATGCCTCGCTTTTTTCGTTACTCAGCAGCAGCAAACGCCGTTGGGGCAAGTCCATCTTCCGCGCCGCAGAGACGACGGCATTTATGGGCGGATGTGAACTCGACTTGCGCGATGCGTTGATGAGCACCGGCGAGCTTGCGGTAGTCGACGTGTTCGTCATCATGGGCGGCGTGACCATTTTTGTTCCGCCTCATTGGACCGTTTCGCAGGAAGTCGTGCCCCTCATGGGCGGAGTGCATGACAAGACGCACTCGGTACCCTCCAATCCGGCGCAACATCTTTTGGTGCGCGGCACGGTGGTCATGGGCGGCGTCGAAATTAGTAATTGAATGCACCCGATCCTCGCCGATCCCAAACAGCTCGGACTCTATTTACTGGGCTGTCTCCCCATCGGCATCGTGTTGATCATCGGATTGGGCCGTCAAGGCGCATGGGTGACTGCGGCCGTGTTCTTTTTGCCGTTGATGCTGATCTACGCTTTTATCGGACTATCCGCCTACTACTTGTGCCGCGCCTTTCCGATTAGCCGGGAGGAGCGGACCTGGCGGGCGGTGCCTGCCCATGTCAGTGCGGCCGCCACGGTGGGGGGGTTATGCGTTGCTCTGGCATACGGCTGGGCCCGCTTGATGGAGTCCGTCAACATCGGTTTGCAGCCCCAGGTGTATTTGGCTCAGCCTTGGCTGCTCTTCGTTGTGGGCGCGCTGCTCTTCTGGCTGGCCACGGCTTTTCACTACGTTTTGATCGCATCAAATGCGTCTCAACATGCCGAACGGCGCTCGCTCGAGGCGGGCCTGCTGGCACGCGAAGCAGAGCTGAAGACTTTGCGGGCACAGCTGGACCCTCACTTTTTATTCAACAGCTTAAATTCGATCAGTTCGCTAACCGCGCATGATCCCTCCGCCGCGCGCAAAATGTGCCTGTTGCTCGCGGATTTTCTGCGCGACACCCTGCGGCTCGGAGCCGCGCAGAGGATTTCGATGCAGGAGGAACTCACCATCGTGGAGCGCTATCTCTCCATAGAGCAGGTGCGGCTCGGCGCCCGACTCAATGTGTTCAAGGAAACAAGCGCGGAGGCGCTCAGCGCCAAGGTACCTGCGCTCATCCTTCAGCCGCTCGCCGAGAACGCAGTACTACATGGCATCTCGCACTTGCTGGAAGGGGGCACCGTCGCCATCCGGGCGCAAAAAGAGCATGCGATGCTGGTTGTGCGGGTGACCAATCCCTGCGATCCGCATCGTCCGCGCCACAAGCGCGGCGGCTTCGGACTTTCCTTGGTGCGTCAGAGGCTGCAGTCGCAGTTTGGCCTTGCCGGGCAGCTGGAAACTGCCGAGGAGCGCGGCGAATTTACCGCGACGCTCAGTCTGCCGTTTGAGTCTGCCGAAGGGAGCGCCAATGCTCACGCCTAAGCCGCTGAGGGTCGTGATTGTCGATGATGAAGCGCCGGCACGCGCCCTGATCAGTGAATATCTAGGGCAGCATGCCGACGTGCAGATCGTGGCCGAATGCAGCAACGGTCTCGAGGCGGTGAAGGCGGCGAATGAATTGAAGCCGGATCTTTTGTTCCTCGATATTCAAATGCCGAAGTTGGACGGATTCGAGGTTCTGGATTTAATTGGCCGGGATGCAGCCTGCGTGGTTTTCACAACGGCGTACGACGAATACGCATTACGCGCATTCGAGGTGCACGCGGTTGATTATCTGCTCAAGCCGTTCGGAGCCGAGCGTTTCGCCGAATCGCTGCAACTCGCGCGATCGCGCCTCAGCCGGCAGCAGCCTATTCCGGCGCGCGAGCTGCTCGAAACCCATCGCGACGGCGGCGCCGTTGATCGGCTGCTCATTCGGGATCGTTCCCATGTTCACGTGATCCCGGTGGAGCAAATCGACTACGTCGAAGCGCAGGATGACTACGTATCGATTCACGCGGCCGGGCGCAGCTACTTGAAAGAACAAACGCTCGGCGAACTGGAGGTACAGCTCGCGGCCAAGGGATTCTTGCGCATCCACAGGCGCTACATTTTAAATGTTTCGCGCTTGGCCAAAATCGAACTGTGTGAAAAGGACAGCCGCGTAGCCGTTCTCCGCGACAAAACGGAGTTGCCGATCAGCCGTTCGGGCTATGTGAAACTGCGCGCCTTGCTGTGATGGCGGCTCTATGGGGTCCATTTTAGAAGCCGAAGGCGCTCAGCCCAGGGTAATCATCCGGGCGTCGGCCGAGCGGCCAAGTGCATTTACGATCGGCCTCGGCGATGGCAACGTCGTTGATGCTGGCGTGCCTCACTGCCATCAAGCCATTGGCATCGAATTCCCAGTTTTCGTTTCCGAAGGAGCGGAACCAGTTACCGGCAGCGTCGTGCCACTCATAGGCAAATCGGACCGCGATGAACCTATCGTTGTGTGCCCACAATTCCTTAATCAGCCGGTAGTCGAGTTCCTTCTGCCACTTGCGCACCAGAAAAGCGACAATCTGTTCGCGGCCCACGATGAATTCCGATCGATTGCGCCAGCGGCTCTGTTGACTGTAGCCGAGCACAACCTTGGCGGGGTCCCGCGAGTTCCAGTTATCCTCGGCGAGGCGGATCTTCTTGGTGGCCGTGTCGGATGTAAACGGCGGCACCAGTGCGGCAGGGGATGTGGTCATAGCTGCTCCTGATGGGGATACTCAAGACGGATGCATGTCCTTTCGCGCCCGAGCCTCGGTGTTCAAACCATAAGTGGTCCGAATCAACGATTCCGCGATGGCCTGCGGCAGGAAGGGGCGCAGAGCGTTGAAGGTTCGCTGCAGCACGTTCGCGCGCGGATAGCGTAGGGCAGGGCGACGGCATTCGAGAATCGTTTCAACGGCCTCGATCACCGGAGAGAGGTCCGGATTGGCTTGCTCGTCGCGCGCCATGATGGCGATGGCGCGCGACGCCGATTCGTAGTAGGGCGAGGCGGGCGTACTCTCCGAAGTCATGCGGCGGTTCGCCGTGAAGGAGGTCGCGAAGTCGCCGGGTTCGATCATTGCAACGCCAATCCCGAGAGGGCGGACTTCCATGCGCAGCGCCTCGGTATACGCCTCAATCGCAAACTTTGTAGCACTATAGAATCCTTGAAAGGGCAACGGAATCCGCCCAGCGAGTGAACTCATATTAATGATAATGCCGGCGCCTTGCGCTCGCAGGTGGGGCAGAACCGCCCGGCAGACGCGGTGTGTGCCGAAGAAGTTGGTCTCGAATTGCGATCGTGCTTCGGCCGGCGTGGTGTCCTCGATCGCTCCGGCGATTCCAAACCCCGCATTGTTGATGAGGACGTCAATCCGACCGGCGGAACTCATGATTTCAGCAATGCAGGCAGCCACCGACTCATCCTGTGTGACATCCAGCGAAAGGATGGTGAACCCATCACTCGCTGCGTCGCGCGCGACGCGCGCGGTTCCGAAGACACGGTGGTTCTTGGCGGCGAGCGCCTTGGCGATTGCCAGCCCAAGACCGGAACTTGCACCGGTCACCAGTACGACTTTGGCTCCCTTCCCCATGCCATTCCCCGGATAAACTTTGGCGCCATGCTAACAGCTGCGCCGCGGCGAGGTAGCTTTCACCCGGAGGAATGTAATTCCTCTGATCGCAACGCGTTGCACCGCTGCGTCCCGGAGATCTTCTCTCACCCCGGGACGCAGAGACCTTACTCAGTCGATCGAGGGGTCAATCTAATCGATCTTCCTCCCGTTGCTGGTCACGAGAACATTGCTCGTCATGACGGCGGTGCGAATTTCTCGCCCGTGATCCACCACCACGATCGCCAACGCGAGAGTCATCCCGCCCGCGGTCAGAGTCATGGTCCCGTGGCAGTCAGCGTCCAGGGTGTAGCTGCCACTGCCGTAGCGGTCGGGATTGAGCGGAACCGCGGGTGAGTTGACGTTGAGATTGTCGTGCTGGTCGAGGGTTCCGTCGCCATGAAACGTTGTTAGCGCGGTGCCGACCACCGCCACCTGGGGGGTGTTGGGTCCGGTCGGCCGTATGCCGGTAATCGTGAATCCATAGTCCCCCC
This sequence comes from uncultured Gammaproteobacteria bacterium, assembly GCA_963731465.1. GTDB lineage: Bacteria > Pseudomonadota > Gammaproteobacteria > Steroidobacterales > Steroidobacteraceae > Bog-1198. Next base: position 324,753 of record CAVSVK010000008.1, on the reverse strand, counting down.
TGAGAGTCTCGAGCGTGCAGACATATCTATCGTGCTCGTGCCCATAGTCCGGCTCGGCCGCCTGCAGTGAGCTCGTCAAGGCGCACGCGCCGAGAGCGGTAAGACAGATCAGAGATTTCGCGGAAAGGCTGGCAAGCTTTAAGTTCATATTGAGCTCCTGTTTAGATGTTATTTCGTGATGGGTTGATCACGGGGCGGACTGTGCCCCCCGCCTGGCCTGCGGTAATGAGGAAGGCCTGATGGCGGCCTGAAGATGCACACAAGAGGCTCTGAAATCGCCCTGGGTGTACCGAAAATCTCAGGTTTGGCAGCGTTCGGGCGGGGACGGACGGTGTTCCCACCCTTCGGTATACTGCGCCCTCATTGCCTCATTGCCCCCCGGTGCCTGTCTGGCTTCGAACCGTAGGTTGCGCTGATGGATTCGCGGAATATCAAGGGACTGCGGGTCGGAGAGTGGCGCGTCGACCCAGCGCTCGATGAGATTTCCAAGGACGGCACGTCCATTAAGCTCGAACCGCGCACGATGCGTTTGCTGGTATGCCTGGCCGAACGCGCAGGCCAAGTGGTCAGTGTCGAGCAAGTGCTCGATGAAGTTTGGAAGGACGTCGTGGTCACGCCCAACTCGGTGTATCACGCGGTGGCTGCGTTACGTCGAGTACTCGGCGATAATACGAAAGATCCGACTTACATTGCGAATGTTCTGCGGCGCGGCTATCGCCTCGTGGCGCCGGTCCAGTGGGTGGATGCCGCGCCTCAGGAATTGCAGGCGCCCGGTATCGTTGGGGATAGACGCGCGCCGGTGCTGCCTGCCCGAAAACGGCGTTGGTCGTGGATCTTTGGGTTAGCCGCGGCGCTGATCGCGTTGCTGGCAACCGGATACTTTGTCGTTTCCAGGCCGCACAAGCCCATGCTCGTGGTGCTGCCGTTTGAGAATCTCAGCGGCGATGCGGGTCAGGAGTACTTCTCTGACGGGATGACGGAGGAGCTGATTACCCAGCTCGGCAGCCTCGATCCGGAGCATCTCGGCGTGATTGCGCGCACCTCCGCCATGCAATACAAGGGTGCGCACAAAGATGTGGCGCAAATAGCCCGTGAGCTCGGTGTGAACTACGTGCTCGAAGGCAGCATACGCGGTTCGAAAGAGCGGATTCGCGTTACCGCCCAGCTCATCCAGAGCCGCGATCAGACCCATATCTGGGCACAGAGCTTTGATCGCGAGTCGAGCGATGTGTTGAGACTGCAAAGCGAGGTCGCGCGCGCCATCGCGGACAAGATCCGGCTTGCGCTTCCGCAGGAAACCGCCGCGCGCTTGAGCCGCTCACCGAGCCTCAGCCCGCAGGCTCATGAAGCCTTCCTGGAAGGGTTGGATGCGGAGAATCAGCGCACCAAACAAGCCTTTGAGCGCGCCATCGCCGCCTTTAATCGCGCCATTGATCTTGAACCTCAATATGCGCGTGCCTACGCGGAACTCGCCCGTACCTACAGCCTCGGTACCGTGGTGGGACTAGGATCGCCAATCGACATGATGACGAAGGCGCGCGATGCGGCGCTCAAGGCAGTTCAGATTGACGACAGCGTTGCGGCCGCGCATACCACCCTCGGGTTCATTCATGCGCACTTCGAGTTTGACTGGCCGGCCGCGGAAAGAGAGTTTCGCCGCGGAATCGAGCTCAACGCCAACGACGCTTATGCACATCTTTTTTACTCCAATAGCCTGTTGTCGCCACTGGGTCGGCATGACGAGGCCATTGCGGAGATGAAGATCGCCATTCGGCTCGACCCGCTCTCGGCGCCGGTCGATTCCTTCATGGGCCGCACCTACCTCTGGGCAAGGCGCTACAGCGATGCGCTCACGCATTTGCAACAATCGCTGCAGCGCTTCCCGAATTTCGCGCTCAATCACGTGCGGCTGGCGCATCTCTACACGTACCTCGATCGATTTGACGATTCCATCGCCGAAGAGACCAAGGCGTGGCTGTTGTCGGGTCTGAGCCCTCGCGAAGCGCTCAATCGCGGGGATGAGCTGCGTTCGGCGCTTGCCTCCAAGGGCCAGCAGGGCTATTGGGAGAAGGTTTTGGAGTTGTCACAAGCGGGAATCAACGCTCCCGAGGGCTATGACAACAGCTATGGCGCGGCCATCCTGTACGCGCGGCTCGGTAAAAATGATCGAGCAATTGAATTGCTGCAACTCGCATTCACGCAACGACAGCTCAGCATCACGGAAATCGCGGTCGAGCCCGCCTTTGATCAGGTGAAATCGGATGCAAGATTCCTCGGCGTTCTGCGCCAAGTGGGGGTCGGCAAGGCGCGATGACCTTGGAAGCAGCCGCGGAAACTCTTCGATGCACTCAGGCGACGGACCGGCGCAGCCGCGGCTGCCAGCGGCCGCGGCGCATGCTGTAAATGCCCAGGATAGTGGCCACGATGAGGCAGAGCGTGACTGCAATTATCGATGCTTCGGGACCAAAAACACCGCCGGTCAATTGCGCGGGGCCTTGCAATGTTATTGTTACCAATCCGTGGGAGCGGTTGCCCGAAACAGCGGTGCCAAAGAGTCCTCCTTCGGTAAAATTCCAACCAAAATGCATTCCGATCGGGAGCCACAAACTGCGGGACGCAGAATAAGCGACGCCCAGCAGCACGCCCGCTTCCAGGCCAATGGCGATGACCCCTACCGGCGTCGCGCCGGCATTGAGCCCATGCGCCGCCCCAAATAGCACTGCGGAGATGATCAGGGCGGCGGCCGTTCCCAGCCATTCTTCGGTGATCCGAAAAATCGCGCCGCGAAACAGCAACTCTTCGCCGACCGCTGCCGCGAGCGATGCACTCGCCAGCGTAGCGAGGTCGGCGAAACCATTGAATCGTACCTGATGCACAAATCCGCCCAGATACAGGCAGGCCAAGACCGAGCTGAACAGCACGAACCCCACGACAACACCAGTAGTCACGCGCAAGGCAGCATCACGCGGCGCCAGCTCGGTAATCTGGCGGCGTTCGAAATAGCGGACCAGGAGTGAGTAGAGCCACAGCATGGCAACGGCATAGAGGCATTTTGTCGCCATCATCCAAAGCGGCCGCGTCGAGCGCGGCAGCTCATGTCCGACGACTTGAATTAGTAGTTGCGCTGCAACGAGGACGGCGAACAACGGAATTGAAAATACAAGAAGCTTCGCAATTTTAGAGCGATCGATTAAACGTCCAAATCTAGCCCAAAAATCCGTTTCGTTTTTTTTCAGGTTCAAATTGTTCGCTTCACCGGCCCTCGTCCGACACAGCGCTCCACCGTCGCATTCAATGAATCAATCCCGCCGTACGCGTTATCGGCAATGATGTGCCAATTGCTGCATGCTGTGGGCACAGGCCGCGGGTGATGTATTTCGCGCTCATTGAAAAGAATTCGGCCACCCCCGGTCAAGATCCACTTGGCGCCTGTATTTGGGTACCGGTGGGAGGCGCCCACATTATTTGCATGCCGCCTCGAGGAAACCAGTCCGAACCGTCGTGATCCTGGGCACCGAAAAACCGCCGAGCGCCAGTCTCATTCTGATCAGAATTCTCTCTCTGGAAAATTTGTTGCCAATACGGATAAATAGATTGTAGATTAGCGCCATAAAACGGGGGTTTTCGATATGAAGCATTCAATCTTAAATCGGCTATGCGGCGCGGTAGCGTTAGTCGCACTCGCGGGCAGCGTGGCGCGTGCGCACGACGCCTTGCCGAGTGCGAACGAGGTGCCCTCCGTTCCCGACGCGGCCAACGTAGATTTTCGCTGGGATCAGAAAATTCCACTGCGGGATGGCGTGCACTTAAGCGCGACCGTGTACACGCCGCGCGATCAAAAGGTGCCGGCGCCTTGTCTGTTCACTCTCACGCCCTACATCGGGCAGAGCTATCACGATCGCGGCGTCTATTTTGCCGCCCATGGTTTCCCGTTTCTCACCGTGGATGTGCGTGGCCGCGGCAACTCCGAAGGGCAGTACGATCCGTTGCTGCAGGAAGCAAATGACGGATACGACGTGGTGGAGTGGTTGGCGAAACAGCCCTATTGCAACGGCAAAGTCTCCATGTGGGGCGGCTCCTATGCGGGCTACGACCAATGGGCGACCGCGAAAGAATTTCCCCCGCATCTGGCCACTATCGTGCCTGTCGCTGCGCCTTACGCGGGTGTTGATTTCCCGATGCAAAACAACATCTTTTCTCCCTATGACGTGCAGTGGCTCACATTCACCAGCGGCCACACCTCGCAGGACAAGATTTTTGGCGACGAAGCGTTCTGGAAGAGCAAGGACCGCCGCTGGTTCGAATCGGGCACGCCGTTCAAGGACTTCGACACTCAAATTGGCGCCCCCTCGGCCATCTTTCAGCGCTGGATTCAGCACCCTCAACCAGATGCCTTTTGGGATGCCTACAATCCGAGCGCCGAGCAGTATGCGCGCATCAGCATTCCGATTCTGACCATCACCGGCTCTTACGACGGCGATCAGCCCGGCGCGCTGACGCACTATCGCGAGTACATGAAGCATGCATCCGCTGAGGGTCGGGCACGCCACTACCTCATTATCGGACCGTGGGATCACGCCGCGACCCGCACCCCGCGGACGGAGATCGGCGGTTTGAAGTTTGGACCGGCCAGTCTCGTAGATCTTCCGCGCCTGCATTTGGAATGGTACGCGTGGACCATGCAAGGCGGTCCAAAGCCGCAATTCCTGCAAAAACCAGTCGCCTACTACGTCATGGGTGCGGAGCAGTGGCGCTATGCCGACACTTTGGAGGCAATCACCCGCCAGATGCAGCCGTACTTCCTGGATTCGAACAGCAATGCGGCCGATGTGCTGTCGTCCGGTGCGCTAGGGCCGCAGCCGGGCGGCGGAAGGCCTGATCACTATATTTCCGATCCGCACGACCTGAGTTTCGCTGCCGACGAGGCGAACTCGGATTCCGCGGACCTGACCGATCAGCGCGAAGACTACGCGCAGCGCGGCAAGCTGCTCGTTTATCACACCGCACCTTTCGAGAAAAATACCGAGATCAGCGGCTTCTTCAAGCTGTCCGCCTGGATTGCGATCGACCAGGCGGATACGGATTTTGCCGTGAGCATTTCCGAGATTCGCCCCGACGGCCGCAGCATCGCGCTGACCAACGATGCAATTAGAGCGCGCTATCGAGAAGGTCCGCGTGAGCCCAAGCTGGTCACGACGCACACACCGCTGCGCTATGACTTCGAGCACTTCACCTTCGTATCGCGCCAGGTTGGCAAGGGCAGCCGCCTGCGGCTGACGATTGCGCCGATCAATTCCATCTTTACTGAGAAAAACTACAATGCGGCCAAGCCGGTGGCCGAGCAAACCATGAGCGACGCGCGCACGGTCACCGTGACGGTGTTTCACGACAAGGCGCATCCGAGCGCACTGTATGTGCCCTTGGGACAACCCTAGATCTAGAAAGGCTAAACTGCAGGTGTTGAAGCGGAACGGACGGATGAGGTGAATAAGATCGAGGCTTCATGACCTTCATTGAGGCGGTCCGCGCTTGTTTCCGCAATTATGCCAAATTCGATGGCTGCGCGTCGCGTTCTGAGTTTTGGTGGTGGTTCGTATTCACGCTGGTCGTGACCGCAGCGCTTCGGACCCTCAGCTATAACCTGGCCGCGGTATTTTCATTTGCAACTTTTCTGCCCAGCATTGCGGTGACCGCACGCCGGCTGCATGACATTGACCGAAGCGGATGGTGGCAGCTTCTATATTTCTTTCCGGTAATCGGCTGGATGGTCCTGATCTTCTTCTGTGCTGAGCCCACGCAGCCGAATCGATACGTCGGGGAGGCTTGAGGGACACGACGGTTCATTCATTTTGCCGCGGAGCTGTGCCGATTCGCGCTGCCATTGGGCGTGATTTAAACCGGAGCTTCCCCGGAAAACTAGAGCATCGCATCGATGGTATGGCGTTCTACGTCGCTCAATTCAAAATCAAAGATGCTCAGGTCCTCGCGCATATGCAATTCGGATCTAGTCCCCGTGAGGGGCAGCACGCCGATTTGGGTGAGATAACGAAACAGGATTTGGGCAGGGGTTCGCTTGTGAGTTGCGGCAATCTGGGTCAGGGTCTGGTGCGTCAGCAACTGGGGATTGGCGCTCAGTGTCCAAAAGCTTTGATAGGTGATTTGCTGCTGGTTGCAATAGGCCCGGACCTCGCGGTCGTAGTTCGTGTCCGCATAGAAGCGATTTTGAACAAAGGTCGGCTTGATTCGTGCGCCGTCGAACAGGCCTTTAAGGTCGTCCAGTCGATAGCAGTTGCTGATGCCGAGCTGGCGAACGCAGCCCGTATCGACGCACGCCTCGAGGGCGCGCCAAGCAGCTTGGGTTTGCGCCAATGTCGGCATCGGAGAATGCAGCAGCACGCAGTCGAGGTAGTCGGTCCGCAAATTCATCAAGGACACCGCGACGGATTGGGCGACTTGCCGCGGCAGCGGCGCGTTTCGATCGTAGGGGATCCGATCCGGATCTTGCCCAGAAAGCGGAGTAAATTTTGTTTGCAGGTAGAGCCCGGCGCGGCTCAGTCCCGAACCGAAACTGGCGATGAGGCCTGCGCCCACGCCGGCTTCATCGTAGTGCTTGGGTTGGCACGCCGTGTCAATGCCGCGAAAACCGCTCTGAATGGCGAGGGTTACCAGCCGCGCGGTGTCGGCTTTTTTCCAGGCGGTGCCATAGATGATCCTCGGGGCGCGCATTTTTAGGATAGAAACGATGAGGATCCGGTGGAAGTGGCTGCAAGGCGTTGCGCGTCTGCCCGTGGGGACGGTCGATATAAAACCGGTAAGTGGTGGCCAGGGAGGGAATTGAACCCCCGACACGCGGATTTTCAGTCCGCTGCTCTACCAACTGAGCTACCTGGCCGATGCGAGCGGCGTATTAAACAGGCAAGGCCGACAGTCGTCAATGAATAATCGCAAAATCAAGCGCTTACGCGCAAAGGGCCACACCGAAAGCAGCGAGTTGTCCGGCAAATTGGAGTCTATTGCCAAGGGCAAATTCTACTAAAATGCGTCGAATCACTGGAGGTGCGCGGATGGAGCTCTGGACGTACTGGCTTGGTGCCATTGATGGCTTGCTGACTTTCTTGTCTTCGCAGGTAGGGCTGGGGACAGGTTTGGCCATCGTCACGCTGACCTTGCTGTTTCGAACGGCGCTGCTGCCGATTTCCTGGCGCATTGCGTTTCGCGGCGCTATTCGACAAAAGAAAATGCTGAGGCTACAGCCGGAGCTCGCGAGCCTAAAGGCGAAATACGGCAATGACCCGCAAGTCTACGCGCAACGAATGATGAAGCTCTACCCAGAGCACGATGTGACTGTCATGGATTGGCGCAGCGTTTTGGGCGCGCTGTTGGCGGGGCTCACCACGGCTCTCGTAATGATGGCGAATCCCGACCTGCCAGACCAAATGCGGTTGATGCTCATTTTGGTCCCCAGCATATTGGCTGCCGTTGCCGCGCTCAAGTTTTGTTCCGCTTTGGCCGTGTATTGGACCGTTTCCAATTGCTATTCAGCGGGCTCAGACTGGCCTGCTGCATTATGTCGTCGCGAAGCGCATCCCATCGGCGACGGCATAGACTTGGCGTTGTCGTAGATCATCTTATTTGGCGGCAACGCGGCGCGCCCGGTGATGGTGGCATCCGCGGAGGCGAAACAGTCGCTGGAGAGGCAGGGGGACTACCGCTCGACACTAAAACGGCCTCGCGCTCCGCGGCGCCGATCAATACTCTATTCCTTTGTGAGCGCCGTACCAACAATCATTGAGGCGCGTCGCCCCGGGGGTTTTCTTGAAAAGTTGTGTCAAGGGAAGCGCGCCCCAAGAAATGTCTGCTCGGGTTGAGCGGAGCCACTTGGCCATAGTCATCCCCCCAACAGCGCCTTCCCACGACGTTCCATCTCGTTCGGGTCGAGATCCTCCTTCCACATCAAAAGAACCCAAATATGACCGAACGGGTCGCGCACGCTGGCAGAGTTGGCGCCGTAAAACATCTCTGGGGGCGCTTGAATTTCTTCTGCACCTGCATCAACCGCACGCCGCAATAAAGCCTTGTTGTCGTCCAGAAAAAGATGCAGCCCGACGGAACAGCCCCCGAGCACCCTTGGCTCGCCGTAAAGCCTGTCGTCGGGATCGCCTATCATCACGACTGAGTCGCAAATCGACAATTCGGCATGCAAAACCCTGCCGTTTGGACGAGCGATTCGGAAAAGCTCGATCGCCCCGAAAGCTCGCTTATAAAAGTCGATGCCGGCTGCTGCGCCGTCGACATAGATGTGAGGAACAACCGCGTTCCGATAACGACTTGGCCGCACCGTTAACCGCCCGCAGTCTGCACCATAGAACAAATGCCAGGCTGCATGGATCAGCGCTTGCAGGGTATCGGGTCTCAGGCTTGCCCGATTTCAGAGCCGGCTGGCAATACAAGAGGGGACGACTGGCAATAAGGCAAACGCGTTAGATTTGGAAACCGCGAGTAGGTCATACTAAGTCTCAGTGATCTTCATGGCTTCAACAAATGGTCGAAACATATTCAAGAATAAGGTGCACGCGCGTCCCGGCTCTGGTGGCGTTGGTTTTGTTGGCAAGGGTCGCATCCGCTGAGAGCAACACGGCTTGGGACGGTTTCTACCTTGGAGCCAGCCTCGGTGGCATGTCCAGCAAGGCCTGCGGCACTTCGACTCTCAAGGGCGCGGCCATCGATCCGACGCTCGACACGACTTTTGCTAACTGCAGTGGCAGCGGCCTTGCCGGTGGAATGCAATTTGGCGAGAACTTTCAATTCAACCGGCTGGTGGTGGGAATCGGCGCCGATGTGGTGTTTTCGCGCGCAAAAGGAGCCGACTCGACGGTGCGATTCACGAGCGAAGCGCCGCCGCCCGGCACGTATTCCTTCTCGGGAAAGCTCAGTCCAAGCGATTTTGCCATCCTCGGCGCGCGGATTGGGTATGGCGGCAACCTGATATTCCCCTACCTCAGAGCGGGTGGCGTGGTCACTACCGGATCGCGAAGCCTCGTTGACAATTACACGCCAACCGGCGCGACGGCACCCGTTGCTTCATTTGGCGGCGGTAAGAATTTCACTTCGACGGGGTGGGCCGCAGGCGCCGGCGCTGAAATTGGGCTAAACGGCGCATGGTCAATTTCGGCAGAATATCTGCATGTGAGTTTGGGCAAAGGCGCCAGCTCGATCACAACATGCACTGGAAGTGCCGCCGCATGCGCTGGATTCGCCGGCCTCTCACTCGAGAGTACCCATGGCGCCTTCACGGCGAATATCGTCAGGATCGGCATCAACTATTGGTTCAACTATTGGGACAAGCCTTGAGATTTCCGCTCGTTATCAGGGAATGACATCATGAAGACCGTCAAGACTTATTCTACGAGGGTGGACGCCGAAGTCGCCAAGATCGCATTGGCTGCCGCGGGGATTGCCGCAGTGGTCGTCGGCGTAGGAACCGACCTGGAAGGAGGAGCCGCCGGTGTGCAATTGCTCGTCGCCGAAGAGCAAATCGAAGCGGCACGTAAGGTCCTTGGTCGATCATGAGCGGAGTTTTCAAGGCGCGATTCGCATGCTAGCTTATGCATTCGCGCCGGCGGCTGCGAGTCAATCTAAACAACAGAACGGGTGACAAATGGGGAAAATCGCACTTGCTTTTTTGACGGCAATATCGATCAGCGCTGCCACGAGTGCTTGGTCGCAGTCCCCACAGTCCGCCGCACCGGCGCTCGATCCCGCTTGGAAAGTGCCGGAGGTCATTGCCTTCATCGGCCTGAAGAAGGGCGAGAAGGTGGCCGATATCATTGGGGGGCGTCTAACGGCACCGCTGGCGGAGGCCGTTGGTCCTTCCGGTAAGGTTTATGCGGTCGAAACCGCCGAGATCGTGAAGGATCACCCCAAAATAATGGAGAGGATGAAAGCGTTGGCGGCGCAGTCACCCAATGTCGTGGTCAGCGACGACCCGATCGCCTCGCCGCTGCCGGCAGGGCTTGATGCAGTGTTCATTCGGCAGAATTATCATGATCTCTACGACAAGTTCATGGGACCGGCAGACGTACCTGCGTTCAACAAGGCAGTGTTCGCGGCCCTCAAGCCGGGCGGTGTCTATGTAATCTTGGACCACGCAGCCGCCGCGGGCTCAGGTATTAGCGCAACCGATACCCTTCATCGCATCGATCCGGCAAGAGTCAAGGCAGACGTTTTGGCGGCAGGCTTCAAATTGGATGCAGAGAGCGCGATTCTTGCCAACAAGGAGGACGATCACACTAAAAATGTGTTCGACCCCTCTGTTCGAGGTCACACGGACCAGTTTTTGTTCCGCTTTAAGAAGCCGAAGTGAACTAAGGTCGGAACACAGTGTTGGCTGATCGGCGTTCCGAATCGCGCCAACTTGCCTTCGGCGCGGTGTTTCCGCGCCATCTGCGGGCGGCAATCATCTGCTTGAGCTGACTCAAAAAGGATGTCCTATTGAAGCGCGATGTCGCCATTGAACTCGACCTTCACCTGGAGTCCGGCGATCTCGAGCGTCATCCTGGCGGGAAAGGATTCTGTTCCCGCAATCCCGTTCGCCGCGACGGCTTTGGCCACCGCCTGCTCGATCGCGCGCTGGGAGTTGATGCCCACCGCCTTTAGGAATTTGCGGATGCTTAAATTTAGGGTTTCTTCGTCCATCTGCGTTCTCCGATTTCCGATGGGAGCGAGCCAATCCATGGCAGTTTAGCGCACGGCATTTTTACAATGCTTCATTTCTTATCAAAAAACATATCCGAATTACCAGCGCGTTAGCCAAATTTGGCCTTTAACCGTTCCGATAACCTCGACAGCTGTACGACCACGCGTTCGTGCGTACCAACTCCAATTTCCTCGTCGCCGTCAGCCGCGCGAACCGAAAACTCAATTCGCCGCCCATCAGCGCGGGTCACTTTCGCCTCGCTGGTGACGTGTCGGCCAGCCGGCGTCGCCGCTAGATGCCGCACGTCGACGCGCGTGCCGAGCGCACTTTCGCCCGTGTCGAGATAAGGCTTGATGGCATTGAGCGCGGCGTTCTCCATCATCATGATCATGATGGGCGTTGCCAGGACCGGGGGCAGCGTCACATCCTTGAAGCGGTTGGCAAGATGCTCAGGCGCGACGACAAGAGTGAAGGAGCCCATGACGCCGACCGGTATCGATTTCATAGCCTTTTCCTTTGAGTTGAATGGCGGCGAGCCTTGAAGCGATGCGCCAGTGCTGAGAACTCCATGCTTCCGATCAGCCAATTTTCTTAAGGGCGGGCAAGGATGCGCACGCATCCGTGCGTGCGACTTGCTGCCAACGGACACCCTGACTATCGCCTCATGCTGCCGGGTATCAGGTCCTTATTATCCGTGGCTTCTGGCATGGAGGCCCGCGTACGAGTCGCGACCGCATTTGCAATATGTTAGCAACCTGTCGCGTGACGCGGTTCCTGAGTGAATTTCTCCGCCAACGGTTGCGGCGGGGCAGCAATTCCGCTCCGCAATCACTGTCAGCGCCGGACTCCTGTGGTTGGTTCTTCAATCGGGTTGATCGACAAGTCATCGATCACATGTCTCCCGCTCGCAGCCTTGGCGGCAATTTTCTTGGCACGGATCAAATCCCATGCACTCGCGACAAACCCTCGCAGAACTACATTGTCGTGTTCGATTGAAACCGTAACGTGCCTATCGTAGAAATAAGGATCGGCATGCAACGCAGCCTGCACTTTGTCGGCAAGTTGCTGGTCACTGTCTGAGGGCAGTGCCGCAACTGTTGCGCTAAGGGTGTCGGACCTCTGCACCTCGTCGGCACAGCCTCCTGATCCAAGAGATGCGACCAAAATCAGTGTTCCAATTATGAATCTAACGTGTAAAAGCTGCATATGTGAGGGCTCGATCGTGAAGGGCATTAATAGCAGCGACAAACACCGTAGTAAATGACACGGCGACGGCAGTCAACGCCAGATTTGACCGACAGGCGAACTTCGCCATCCGCCGACGTGTTGGGCCTTTTGTGGGGCCGCCGCACACGCGAGTGAATCTCGAGTTGCGCATCAAGCTCGATGCCGGTAACAGGGGTTCGAGTGATCTGCCCGGTTTCGGTTTCTAGTATGCGCGGCCGGCCCGGCAGGCGAAACGGGTAAGCAGCTGGCTGATCCGCGCCCATTTGAAAGATATTAAGAAAGGAACGGTACGGTTGCGTTGCATTTATGGGAAGTGTACTGTTGCTGTACAAACTTATTGAGGAGCGAGCCATGCTCAAAGTCAGACAAACAATCTTAGGAGTCGCTGCGACTGCGGCAATCGTGCTGATGCCGATCGCGCCAGCGATGGCCGGCGGTCATGGCTTTCGACCGTTGCATCCGTTTGGGATCGGACACGGGCTGCTGGGCGCCGCAGTTGCGCTCGCCACTTTGCCGCTGGTGATTGCATCGAATGTGGTGGCCGGCGTGAGCGACGCGGTCGCGCCGTATCCGTCATCCGGATACGCAACTCCCGGGTATGCAACTCCCCGATATGCGCCTCCCGCGTATGGCTATGCACCTCCGGTCGTTTACGCGCCGCGCTCCTACTACGCGCCGTATCCGGGATTCTATGCGGCTCCCCGCGCAGCTTACGCTCCGCGCGCCTACTATGGCGGACGCCCGGGCTATTACGGTCACGGGTATTATCGGTCGCGTGGCAACTCGTATCCGCGCAGGTAAGAAGGTATCGGTCAAACCTGCAAAGGTCGTCAGAAAGAGTGGCCGCCCGCCGCAGGCTGATTCGCTCAAGTTGCGCGAGCGAATTCTAAGGGCCGCCACGGAACTGTTTTTGGTCGGGGGATACGGAACGACGTCGATTGAGGCAGTGGCTGCGCGCGCCGGCATCTCCAAGCGCACCTTTTACGATCGATTCGACGATAAGGCCGCGCTTTTCGCTGCCGTGGTTCATTACATCATCGAGCAGATCCGCCCCCCCGCGGATGTGCCCCTGCTTGCCGGCGCGAGCCTGTCGCAGATTCTGCAACGTCTCGCGGGCCTCATCTTGGCCGCCGCGTTGTCGCCGCAAGCCCTCGCATTACACCGGTTGGTGACCGGGGAATCCAGCCGCTTTCCGGAGTTGGCCCTGGCGGTGGAGACCGAAGGTCGTCAAAGCGAAGCGACGGATCTGATCGCAGGATTGCTGGCGCGCGAGCAACGCAATGTCAAAATTGCCATCGACGACCAGCGATTTGCCGCCGATCAATTCATTTATATGGTGGTGACCTTGCCGCAGCGGCGCGCACTTGGATTTGGCACACCCATGACGGCGGCGGAGTTGGATGCGTGGGCGCACAAGGTGGTGACCCTATTCCTCGCAGGCTATGAGGGCTTGCGTTAAGCGCGCTGGTGCTCCCGCAGCAGGGCTTTGACCTGGCGATGGATCAGCACGGGGACATAAGTCTTGATGCGGGCCGTCCGCTCCAATCTTGCACGTTCGCTGGTGTAGATCTTCGCCACAAGCTCGCGCGGCAGGTGCGTTTCTTGCGCCAAAAGTTCGATTTCGGTATCGGCACTGGCCGTGCGGATGAAATTTTGCCGGCTCCACGCCAGGGATTGTTCATTCATGAGCAGCATTTTACTAATGTTGCAAGTTCGTGGCTCTTTTTCAGTCCAAATTTGCCATTTCAAGTTTGTCGTGGGCCGAAACTGCCGGCCAAACCCTAGAACTTCCAGACCGCAGCCAGTTGCCGGGAGATATCTCAGGTGCCGCAATTCGAACACGCATCCCGGGAGCGAGTGATGGCGCCAGCGGCACATGCTCGCCCGCTGCGGAAGAGCTTTCGGGCTGCAAAAGGTGCATGAGGTTGCGCAACTCTCACGCAGTGCAATTCGCGCCGCACGAGTTCTCTTCTGCGCTCGACCGCAGTGACCCTTCGGTGCACGACCAGTTCGGCACGGAGGTAGGCGCCCGAGAGTCCGATGCCCGCGAGGATGATCGCGAAGAGAACGTCATCAAGAATCATGTTAAGCATCCTGCGGCCGGCGCTGCCTCGGGTGCATGATGTTTTTCCCCGGATCGCTAATTGTTTTCTGATGAAGTGCTGATGAATCCGTAGTGGCCGCGCTGAGATGAACCTCCGAGCCGGTCATTCATGTAAATTGAGCGGCGTGCCACCCCAAAGTGGTACTGTCCGGCAGTTGTGTGGGGGATGGTTACAGGCGAGGATGCGGCTCCGGACGGGGAGCGAGCGGCTTGCGGGGACCTTTCCAGTGCGGTCTATGAGAACTAGCGCAATCGCAGTAATCCAGGCGTTCGTCATAATCGCGGCCGCCTCAGGGTTCGTTACCGCTTCCGCCCGAGCTGCCGAGCCGCCGAGCGGTTTGGCGCGATTGCCGGGGCCCCAAGAACTCATGTCGGACCTGTCGATTCGTCTTTTCGCAACGCTCGGCAAAGAATCAGACAAGACCCGGCACAATTCGGACAAGATTCTGCCGCTGGTAGATGGCCTGTTGTCTCCTCATTTCGACATGGAATACGCGGCGCGTATGGTGCTCGGACTGCACTGGCGCGGCGCCACGCCCGAGCAGCGCCGACAATTTGGGGTTGTGCTGTACCAAAGGCTGCTTCGGACTTACGCCGGTGCGGTAGCCGACTGGACCCCGGATCGGTTCAAGCTGTTGCCCCTGCGCGCGGATCCCGAGGCGTTGCAAGTGACCGTGCACACCCTAGTGACGAACTCGCATCATGAGATTGTTTCCGTCGATTTTCGAATGCGGCAGACGGCTGAAGGTTGGAAAATCTTTGACGTGACGGTCGACGGCGTGTCGTACGTGCGGATTTACCGCGACGATACGGACGAGGAGATCACGCAAAAGGGACTCGATGCTTCGATCGCCCGGCTGTCAAAGAGTCCCGTTACGGAACACATGCAGCCCGACACGCGAGGCGCGCACTAGAATGCCTCACGGGTCATGGATTGAGAGCGGGTTCATTTTAGCCAACTGGGAGATCCGTCCCCGGCACGGAACCTTGCTGCGCCGCGACCAACACGCCGCGGATCCCGTGCGGATCGAACCCCGGGTAATGGCCGTGCTGACCTGCCTCGCGCGCCACGTCGGGGAGGTTGTGACTCGAGATGAACTCTGCGCCGAAGTCTGGGGCGGACGTGTGGTTTCCGACGAAGCCTTATCGCGCTGCATCTCCTTGCTGCGGCACGTCTTGGCTGATGACTCGCGTGAACCTCGCTTCATTCGCACCATCGCCAGAATCGGTTACACGCTGGTGCCCATTCCAGAGCGGTTGGCGGCGGGTGCCGAGGACGCGACGGACGCCTCGGCAACCCGCTCCGCCGGGCCGGTGGTGACCGCAAAGCCCATCGAGGCCAAGTTACCGGTTGCAAAAGTTCTCCGATCTGTGCGCTTGCGGGACGGGCGCGCGCGTTTGATCGTAGTGGGCGTCGCCTGCCTCGCTCTCATCGTCGCATTTGCGCTTACCTATGCTTTTCGCCCGGTACATTCGAACGTGGATGCGCCGCCGCCACTCGTCACCCATCTCCTGGTGCTGCCATTTGATGCCGGCGGGGAGCGTCTTGGTCGGGACGTGGGCGGCGAAGTTGCAGATGAAATCGCCGATTCGCTGGCGCATGTAGAGCGATTGCAAATTTCCGGCCGGACCTCGGCCTACTCGGTTGCGGCCGAGCACACGAGCGCGGTGGAAGCGGCGCGCAAGCTGGGCGTCGATGCCGTGCTCAACGGCGAGGTCGCGGAAGCTTCCGGACAGCTTAAGGTGACGGCGCGGCTGACGGCGTCGAAAGACGCCCGTGTGCTGTGGAGCGGTGCCTACGTGCGCCAGGACACAGATATCTTCGCCGCCCAAAATAGTATCGCGGCGGCGGTCGTTCGCGAACTGCTCGGTTTACTGAACCCAGAAGGGCTCGCCGGAGTGCCGGTCGCCGAACAGAATTCGCACGACCCGCAGGCCTATCAACTATATCTGCGCGGCGCCCATCAGGTTCGACTGCGCGGCGAGGATTCATTACGCAGGGCCGTGGATCTGTTCTCTGCCGCCGCGCGGCGAGATCCCACATATGCCCGCGCGCAGGTTGGTCTCGCGTTTGCCTACGTGCTCCTGCCCAGCTATTCCAACGAAGACCCCGTCGAAATGGACGCACTCGCCGAAAAGGCGCTGGCGAGCGCCGATCGCTTGTCGCACAGCCGAACTGAAGGTGCCGGAGCGCGGGCCTATCTCGACTTCATGCGCGGACAGTGGATCGAAGCGGAAACGGCATTCCGTACGGCGATCGTTGCCGACCCCAACAATCCGGATGTGCGGCAAATGTATTCTCAGTTGCTCGCTGCGGTCGGACGCATCGACGCCGCACTCACGCAGGTTCGCATGGCTCAGGAGATTGACCCACTCGCGCCCGTCGTCGCAGACCGCTTGGGTATTTTGCAGCTATGGCTTGGACAAGATGCAGACGCCGCGAACGATAGGGCGCTTGCCCGCGAGTTGGGCCTTGACGAAATCTCCTATCCGGAGACAAGAATTCTACTTGAACTGCATCAGCATGATGACGCGGACGCCGCGGATGGCCTGCGGCATTTGGAGGGAGCCCTGCACCGATCGGATGACTGGGTTCAACCAACCATTGACGCTTATCGGCATTCGGAAAAGCGCCCGGCCGCAGTCCAACTGCTGGACCGCACTTTGGCCGCCGGGGGCATTTCCACGCGCATCTACTTTGGCTTGATGGTTTTGCTTGAATCCCCCGCGCGCGCTCTGCGCGCGTTCGCCGCGCTGCCGAGCAGCGACATCAATTATCTGGAGCTGTTGTTTTCGGTGGACGCTGCCGCGGTACGTCGCGACCCGGCATTCGGTGAATTCACTCGAAAGATGGGCCTCGAAGCCTACTGGGATCGCTTCGGTTGGCCGGGCGCCTGCCATCGAGAGGCCTCGAAAATTACCTGCCATTGAGCGCGGCTTGAACGGGCCTCGCCCCGGGAACAATTGAGGCTTTGACGGGCAATGCGTTTGCGGGAGACCTCCGCAAATACCTGAACAACCACGCTCTGGATGCCGAGTCGTTTTTTGGCTCTCGAGGACGGGCGGAGGTGTAACCAGGCTTTCGGGGCTGCGTACTCACTCTTACAACGATTGTCCAATAGGGAGCACTTCCATGCAGCGTTTGAATCAGCCAAGGACTCCATATGCATGCCGCTGGATCGCGGCCGCCACCTGCGCCGTGCTGATAGCGGCTGTAAGCGCCTGCGGCGGGGGCTCGTCGATGTCGAATTACATGTCCTCGCCGTCCGCCCCGGCAGCGCCAGCGGCGCCGCCGCCGTCAGGCGCGGCGGCGTCCTGTTCCACCTCGACGTGTGGAATGGCGATGATGACTCTCACCGACGCCGCGGGAGATTTTCTCTCCTATAAAGTCAATCTGGTTTCGTTGCAGCTCAAAAAATCTGACGGCACGTTGGTCGAAACTTTGCCTGCAACGACAGCGGTTGATTTCGTGCAGCTGATCGATCTCACGGAAATTCTCAGTGCCCGGCAAATTCCAGACGGCGAGTACGTTGCCGCTCAAGTCACGGTCGATTTTACCAATGCCACCATCATGGTGGATGACGGCACGGGAACTGGCGTTGCCGTGATGCCGGTCGATTCCACTGGAGCAGCCCTCGGCCAATTGCAATTGACGGTGCAGCTCGACAACAAAAATGATCTCAAGGTCAGCGCGGCGACAGCGTCGCGGATCGCATTCGACTTCAATCTTCTCGCGTCGAACGTCGTCAACCTGACAGCCAAGACGGACACCGTAAGCCCCACCTTGGTGGCCAGTGTCGTGCCCGTTGATAACAAGATGATTCGCGTGCGCGGCGGCATCTCGGCCGTGGACACTGGTAACAGCGACTACACCGTCAACGTCGATCCGTTCCACGATCATGACGGCGACAGACTCAGCCCTCTGCTCGTTCATACCACCGACGCCACTACTTTCGAAATCAATGGCCAGCCCTTTGCAGGTGCCGCCGGATTGGCGCAGCTCGCAACCTTGCCCGCCGGCACCACAGCGGTCGCGCTGGGCAGTTTGGTAGGCAGCGATCAGTTTTTCACCGCAGCTTCAGTCCTTGCCGGCAGCAGCGCCGAAGGCGGCGGATTCGACCATATCTTCGGCAGTGTCATTGCCCGCAATGGCAACACCTTGACGATCCACGGCGCGCGAATGGATGGCCGCGGTGGCGACGATGACTTCATCGCCGCCAATTCGACGATCAATATTGCGGCGGCGACGGCCGTCACGGCTGAAGCGCAGTCCGCCGCGACGCCTGCGCATACTATTGCGGAAATCTCAGTCGGATCGCTCATCGACGCTTTCGGCAACGCGAGCAAGGACAGTTCGGGCAAGGTCACCTTGGACGCAACATCGGGCAGAATCAGACTGGATCTGACCCGAGTTCAGGGCTCATTGGGCGCTAGCGCCGACGGCAACGTCACGCTCAATTTGCGATCGATCGATCGTCAGCCGATTGCGCTATTCAATTTTGCGGGCACCGGCTCCGCCGGTGGCGCGGATTCCAATCCAACCAAATACCTGGTGACCACAGGCCCTCTTGACCTCAGTCAGTTCTCGGCAGGTCAGGCGCTGTTGGGCGTCGGTTTCGTCAGTCCCTTTGGTGCGGCCCCACCGGACTTCAATGCGGTCACTGTCGCGAGCGTCATGATGGGTGATAACGATGTCAATAATTGCAACGGCAATAGCGGCGGCAGCGGCAGCAATAACTGCATGTGCAATGGCGACGGCGATGGCAACAACAACTGCATGTGCAACGGCAATAGCGGCGGCGGCGGCGGCGGCAGCGGCAGCAATAACTGCATGTGCAATGGCGACGGCGATGGCAACAACAACTGCATGTGCAACGGCGACGGCGGTGGCAACAATAACTGCATGTGCAGTACGAACGGCGGCAACAATAATTGCGGCAACAGTGCAGCGTCAGCGGAATTGGATATCGATTGGAGCAATCCCGGCTCCGCTCAGCCGTTCAAATCGCTCACGCCGACGGGCTTGACTCTTGACGCGACCAATTCCAGTATTGGCAACGATCACGAAATAGAAATGCTCTCGCAAACAGTCGATATCAGGTCACTCGGTGCGGATGTATCTATCGTAGGAACCGGCTCCGCCATGAGCCTGTTTGCGATTAACCGCGGCAACGGCCGGGAGATCGACAGCTTTGGCTCATTCGCTGATTTTGAGGCGGCGCTCTCCGCCGATCTGAGCGGCAGCACGACCGCGCTGCGGCTGACGGCGGAAGGAACTTTCGACGCCAGCAACAATACTTTCACGGCGCAGCGCATCACAATCCTACTGAGCAATTGAGCGTCGAAAGCGGGGAGCCCCGAGCGAGGGGCTCCCCGCATGGAGGCAGCGCAGATTGCCCACGGGCGCTGACCCCTTGAGCGCTGATATCGCGACACACGTTAACGTTCCTTAATTTAGAAAGACGCGACGCGGATTGCGCTGATGCGTTGCGCAACGAAATTTCTCAAGGTGTCGCTGATTGTCGTCAGTTTGCTTTCCGCGGCGCATACGTGAAACTACGGATGCACCGTGCTCTGTCCCCGTCACGCCGTGCCGCAAAGCAGATTGTCTTTCGCACGATTCATAGCAAAATCCCGAACCATCAGTTGGAGGTACACGATGGACAAATCGACTATTCGCTTTCCTGTCTCTTGCCCATGCTGTTGTCAGGAGTATTTGGTGATATCCAACCGGAGCACCATTGTAAGGGCGCTTGCCACGAAGCGGGAGCTAAAGTTTTCTTCGAGTTGCGCGCATCACCAGGTGACGTGGGTTGCCAACCAGGTTGAGCGAGAACAAATTCGAGAATATGCGGAAACACTGCATTGATCTCTTCCATTGCATCCCTTCTACGATCGTGCTATTTACCTAGCACTCGGACGGGTAGTGCAATTTTGGAGTCGGACCATGAGGCTCATCTCAACCTTAATCGTTTGCTTCGGGCTGTCGGCGTGCGCGACCGATTACGTGTCGCAGCTTTCTGAACCTCATTACGGCATTCGAACCCTGAAGTACAGCGAAGGTGACGTCGATCCAACACTGCTGATGAATGGCTCGTACGCGTCAAAGCAAATGAACGGGCTCTACTTAAAGCCCTCGGGAGTGTTTTGCTCGACCGACTATCGTTGCTCACCGCAAGCGCAGCAGTCTTCATCCGGGTGGAACCCATAGAACTCTTCCGTAGGTGAGCGCCCGACGCTAACGCGCAATCCGGGGGCACGCGCCTACGGCATGCTGATGGAACTCACTCACGATGAGATCGACGAGCTGTATTCCGAGTCCAGCGTTCGCGTGTACCGCCCTGAGGCGGTGCTGACCGAGCTTGTCGACGGTTCGAGCATCCCAGCATTGTGCTTCAACCTTGCCGCCGCACCGGATGCGGCAGAAAGCAATCGGGACTATGCCGCAAAATTGCGCGACTTGGCGCGCAAACTTGACCTTCCATCGAAATACACCGACGAAATCCTATAGGGCATTCGCATTGCCGTCATTGCTCGACGGGGCGGAGCAGGGTGATGGCCGCCGCGGAGCGGCTCAGGGTGGCGGTGGAGTGCAATTTGCGACAGGATGTCGCAACGGATCGGACCGGAGCAACATTGGCACTCACTTCTTTCGAGCTGGGCAAGCTTAAAATCATCAATCACGTGCGGGAAGAGTTGGACCGCGTGAGCATTGCAGCGCAATCCATTCGGTGTATTTCCGGGGGCATCGAAACCCGCCCAGGGATCGCCAGACTCACGATAGTTGCGAACGGAAGTTCGGAAGCTCTGGATCTGCGAGCGCACGAGGTTGAAGAGTGCGAATTGATCGTGGCCGGGGAAACGTGGCATAAGATCGCCGCATTGATCGGGCGGCTGAAGGCCTAAAAAGCGGAACTGGCGCGTTCAGGCGAGCGGCATGGCGCCGGCGGCGAGCCTGGCGAGGGCAGGGAGCCAATGTGACGTGAATCACTTTTCCATGGGAAAAAGCTAAAGCGAGTTCGCGTTGCTGACAGCCGGCCAACAGACTGGCCGCGGGGTTTGGTAGAAATATAGTCACTAACTGCTTTGTCTCGCAGAGACGAGGCAATTCTGGAAAAAAACGGTGGCTCCATGTTTCGACGACAAAACGCGCATTCCGTGCCGAGCAACTCGAGCTTGAAGCGCATTATCGGCCAATCCGGGGCGGGGGCGGGCAGTAGCAGCGCAAGACCGGCAAGCATACCGAAAAAATGGCATGCGATAAGCGTGGAATCGAAGGCTTTGAGTTGCGCGGCGTCGCACGAGTTGCGTAAGAAAAGGTTCTTGTCGAAGGAAGCGCCGATTTTGCCGCTGACGGAGTGCACAAAACGCGCAAGCTGCCCGTGCACCTACAAGCATCACGATGACCGGCGCAATAAGCCAAGACGGGGCAGCGGTTCCGGCATATCACCCAATGTAAGCAAGCAGGCTGCCGAGCGCCGCACTTCCCGGGGGCGTCGAAGCGACGACTAGAGTCGGCCGCTGCATAACGGTGATGTCGACGGCCGACCGGCCCAATCCTCATCGCGAAAGTTCGCAGATCCAGTTGACTTCCCACGTCGTGCCACCGTCCGCCGACCAGGATTGTTCCATCCGAGCGGATTTCGGCGAGATATTGAGCCACACATAGCGCACGTAGATCGCACGGCCCTTGTAGGTGTCTTGGTTGTAAAACTGGCCGCGGTTACCCGTGAATTCGCCGATCACGGGGGGTAGATCAAGCGTGCCTTTGTCAAGATCGACCAGATAGATCGACCACTGATGAGTCGTTGGGTTGTAAAGCCGCAGCGTTTGGCCTTTGTTGCGTTTTTTCAACTGCTCGCTGTAGGCGTCGAATTCCTCGAAATTGGCATTGCTATCGAGGAGCTTCTTGTGATTGGAAATGCCGTTGTATTCCACCCAGGTGGTAGAACCATCGAGGCGGTCCGGCAGTACGCGAACGTGCGCCTTCCAATCGCCAATCAGGAAATCGAAGTCACGAGAACCGTCCTTCAAAACGGGCATCGGCGCGGCTTGAGCGCCCAACGCACACAGTATCGCCGCAAGGATGATCGTCGCCTTCAATACAGTCAAAGAGCCATACCTGATGGAATGCACGCCGCAACTCCTATTGAGCGGATTTACGCCTATCTTAGCCCGGGGGGCAGATGACAGCGGGATCGCCGCGCGTGAAATCGCTGATCCAATTGATTTCCCAGGTCCGGTCGTCAAATGAGAACGACTGTTCCCATCTGGCATGGTCGCGATCCGGATTCGTCCAGATGATGCGAACCCTGATCGGTCGCCCATTATAATCGTCATCTCCGTAAAACTCGCCCCGGGTACCCTGGAAGCCGCCGACATACGGCGGCTCGAGTTCTCCGGTCTTGCCATTCACCCAGCGGATTGCCCACTGCTGTTTGGCCGGATTGAAGGTGTAGAGAAACAGCCCTGCGGGAACATTATTTGGAAACTGACTCTGCTCCACGATCACCCCATCACTCAGGTATGTCCGCGCGCAGTGCCGATTGGCCGGGGCCTCGACCCAATCGCTGCTGCCCGCGGCGAGCACCTTGAGACGTTTCTGCCGCGTGGTCCACGCGCCGGCCAGATAGTCAAAGTCATGCTTGCTTCCAGTAACCGAGGTCGAAAATCCCGGGGGTAGCGGCCGCTTCGGTTTGTCTGCACTAGATGCGCCCTGGCTGCTGCCATTGGCGGAGAACAGGACTACCGCAAATAGAATACTCGTATTGCGAATTGGTGCGCTCAACATGGCTTCTGTCCTTTCAGCTCTTGCGGAGTCTAAGTCGCGCCCGGCGGATCCTATAGCGAGAAGTTTTAATTGTCATTTGAAGGTAAACTTCAAATTAGCATGAGAAAAAGTCCTCCGCCCTTGGACTCATTGCGCGTGCTCAGCGCTTGTGTGCGTCATGGCAATTTCTCCAAGGCCGCCGCCGAGCTACGCATCACACCGACCGCCGTCAGCCAGCGAATGCGCGCGCTCGAGGACCGCCTCGGTGCGAAGCTTTTCCGGCGTCATGGGCCGAGGTTGACCACTACCGCTCGCGGCAGAGCGCTGGGCCAGCGGGTCGAGCACGCATTGGCGCTCATCAATTCGGCCGTGGATGACTTCCGGCGTATCAGGCATCCATTGCGCGTCACCTGTGCTCCGACCTTTGCGACGCGTTGGCTGGTGCCCCGGCTGACTGCGTATCACGCGCTCTCCGGCGCCGACGCGATTGCCTTGGACGCCACGCAGGAGTTACTGCCCCCGGGGGCATTCGACGTGGCGGTTCGAAGCGGAACCGGTCGGTGGCCGGGTTATCAAGCGGCCAAAATGCTGTCGGAGCAGAGGACACCGATGCTCAATCCCCGGTTAATTCCGGCCGGCAACCGCCTCAGTGTCCGCGGCTTATCCAAGCTGCCGCTGATACCGGACGCCGGTTGGTCGGAGTGGTTCGAGCTGGCCGGCCTGCCGGGCGCCAAGCCGCACTTCGTTGCGACACGATTTCCCAACTACGAACTCGAGGCGCAGGCCGCGGTGCAGGGCATCGGGGCGGCGCTACTGTCCCCCATCCTTTTTGCGGAGCTGATTTCGCAGGGCGCTCTGACTGCGCCGTTTCCCCACATCAGCGCAGGCCAGAACAGCTACTGGCTACTCTGGACCCCGGAATCGGCAGACAGTCATTTCGTGAAGTGGGTAAAATCCCAGTTTGGAATTGACTGCGCCCGGGCGTCTTAGCGGAGCGCAGAGCCGCGCAGGTGGTCGTGCCGAACGGTGGAACGCGCTGCCGTAAAGGCCGAGCGATCGCAGTAAGATTTCGGACGCGCGGAGCGACGCAGCCCTCGCGGAGGTTAATCGGCAGCCGGCACCGAGTGATGCTCGTGCGTGATGCGCCAGTCATTGTCGACCTTGCGAAGGCCGACCGTGAGTCGGAACAGAAAACCGTCCTTGTCTGCCGGATTGCTCGATGAGTCCGGTCCGCAACGCATGATCGCGACGGCGAAAGCGACTTTCTCGCCGGCCGTTACGGCCAGTTCTTGGAAATCGAACGCCGTCCCGTGCTTGTGATAACGGAAGAACAGGTCCCACGTTCGTTCATACGCTTCGATGCCCCTGCATTCCAAGGGCGGCGGCAAATCGAACATCACCATGTCAGGCACGTGGTGAGCGAGAATGCCCGGCACATCATGCCTGCGGACCGCGTCAGCCCAAGCTTCGAGAAGAGACTTAATCCGGATCTCTTCACTCTTGGCGGTTCTACTCGGCATGCTTCTCGCTGACGCCGACAGCGGCCGGAACGGCAGGCTCGTCCGGGCGGATCCGTAAATTCTTGTAGTTCAAGATCGCATTATAGAGCATGCGGAATTCACCGAAATTCTGCCAGCGATAGACTGGGTTGGTGGCAAACATCAGCACCTGCCCGGAATCCACGGGTGACAATACGATGGCAGGGCGGTCCTTGATCTCATCCGCGCCGTTCATGAAGCCGCTGAGCACGTTCTTCTCACCGCCCGGGAACGCCATCAACACATTTTGTTTGTCCCGCAGCGGTACGTAGAGCAACGCGGTACTCGCCCAGCGAACCGAGACGGCGTGATCCGTGTAGCCGTAAAAGATCGGGCTGGCGGGCTTCAAGACGTCGGCGCTGACGATCGGGCCGGGGGCGTAAAAGGCCGACGACGGCTTATTGACCTCAACATCAGGGGCCAAACCGAACTCCGCCGGAACGGCGCTCGACTCGCCCAGCGTAATCAGCGTGCCGCCGTCGCTCACGAATTTGCGCAACTCTTCCAGGCCGGCCAAGCCCATGCCGCCGCGGATATCGGCCGAGGAGCCATAATCTCCCGAGAACTTGTATCGTGCAGTCTTGGTGTACGGGAGCGGCTGTCCGTAGACGGGGATGTCGTACACCACACTTTTGGCCGAACGCCCTTGACTGGGAATAATGATGACGTCGTACTTTGAACGAAGCTTGCCCGCCCTCACTTGTTCCTTGAAGATGAGCTGGTACGGCGTTTCAGACTGGTCAAATGCGTAGCGCACCCAGCCTACATTCTGGGTGCTGCCCCATGTGCTGTAGATCGCGACGCGTGGTGTAGCCGCCTCGTGCGTGTGGATGCCGGGCTTGTCCGGCAACGCGATGGCCGTGAGGCCAAGCGGGACCACCGCAGCCTTCAGCTTCCGGTACGCACCACCCTCGACGATGAACGAGCCGGCCGGAATCGCGCGATTGTTCGATGTAAATGACTGCTCGGCGATCTGGATCGACACTCCACGCAGCCGATTGCGCAGCGTCGCCAGATTGATCGAACCGTAGTCGAGCACGGCATAGGCGGAAGAGGACGGTGCGTCGATCGAGCCTTGCGGATCGTCATGGCTCACAGACTCGACGGGGATGCTGAGCGCGGCCTTGTCCGCGCTCTCGACCACCTCAACATGGGCCATCATGCCCATGGTCCACGCAGCGTCGTCGTAGGTCTTCAGTTTGGTATCGGGGAAGACCTGCTTACTGAGCAGAGTCTTCGCGAGCGGGCCATAGGGCTGGTCGAGCTTGACCACGAATGAGCCGGGCGGGTAGCTGCCTTCCTTGATTTTAATCGTCCCTGTCGCCGCGCCGACCTCGATGCCCTGCAGGCGCAATAGATTGATCACGATCGCCGCCCGCGTCATATCGGGGCGGCCGCCGGGAATAATGAAGGCGTAAGGTGGCCGCGTCTGGCCTGCAGTGACGGCGTCACGACTCTTCTTATAGAAATTCTCCAGGACCGCCTGAGGGAACATCGACGTCTGTTGCAATCCTGTAAGCAGCGCGGTTTCCATATAGTTGGTGTTGTCCCGCATCGACCACTGCACGGCATCGTAGGGTGGGGACGGCCGGAACCACTCGCGCGTGGTTTGGTCGTTGGGATGAATGTCGTCGGTGGCGCCCGGCACCGGCTTCACGTGCCGCAACATGGTGGTCGCGCCTCCGTTGCCAAAAGTCTCGTACATTCGGACCAAGCCATTGTGATTGGACGACATGAAAGCGACATAGCCGGGCGACCACATGTCGACAAAGCTATGCGTCCACACCCCAGGCATGCCGTACTTGGCCAATTGCGCCACCTCAAAATTCGCGAACCACGGCATTTCACCGTACAAGATCGGGTCCAGCATGGAATTTTGCGGCGCTTGTCCGCTGAAGGTATACAGAAATGGTTCTGACTCATGCAGGTCATGCATGATCGGGGGATGCCAGTCGAGATAGAAGCCCAGGAGATTGCGCGGACTCAATCCGCTGTAATTGATGTCGCGATTGTTGTCGTGAAAGATGTACTTTCCCCAGTAGGGCACGTTGTGCACCGGCGAAAGATCGTCCGTGTCATCAATCTTGTTGCGGTAATACCAGTCGGTGTAGCGGTCGCGCCCATCCGGATCAGTCGCTGGGTTGATGGCGACGATCACGTTCGCGCGGATGCCGTTGATGACCGGGCTGTCTTCGACGGCGAGCCGGTAAGCGAGCTCCATCAGCATTTCGGGTGGCCCTGTTTCCGAGCTGTGCAGCCCTCCCAAAACGACGTAGATCGGTTTGGTCTGTGCGATGATTTCATGCGCCTGCGTCTCGCTGATCGCGCGCGGGTCCGCGAGCTTCGCCAGGTTTTGCCGAATGGGATCCGCGTTGCGCATATTTTCTTCTGAAGAAATCAGCACGATGACGGTTTCGCGGCCTTCCTCGGTTTTGCCGGTGGGAACGATTTTGACGCGGGCGGATTTGTCGGCCAGCGCCCGGTAGTATTTCAGAATGTCTGCGTAATAGTGCAGCACGCGCGGCGCGCCAATATCGTCTCCGAGCACATCGCGAGGCGACGGAATCATGCTCGATGCCGGCAAGTGATCCACCAGCGGACTCGTGAACTCCGGCTTGGTTATCCACTGCCGTTCATGTTGGGCGAAGACTTCGTCCATCGATTGGCTTGCGGCGCGGGCCTGCATAACGATCAGAAAGCCAAGGGAGAAGAGTGCGAGTCGCTTTGCGAGCATTATTATTGTCCTTTGAACTGATTCGGCCCGGAAAACGCCTCGATCGCCGACCGCACATTGTACGCTGCGCTGCCGCCGGCCGTGAACCTGGGAATCGGGCGGCGCCGGCCGGGCGTTCAAAGTGAGCTTGCGAAGCCCTCACGCCATGAGGCATGCACAGGACTCCAGCCAAGTGCGTTTTTGGCCTTTGCATTGGATCCGGCCCTGACCTCCGTCATCATCTTGACCAAGTGATCGCCGGCGATGATTCCACCCAACCACTTTGGAAGGCGCAGGGGTGGTTTCGCACCGACAAGGCTCGCGAGCTCCGGCAACCATTCGCGCACCGGTGCGGGATCGTCGTCCACGATATTGTAGATTCCGGGCGCGCCATGATCTGCCGCGCACGCCGTAGCCCCGGCGGCATCGTCGACGTGCACAAACGACCACCAGCCATTGCCATCGCCCAGTAAAGGGAATCGACGATTCCGCAACTGATTGACGACGCTGCTCTCGAGCATCCCCGTGCCCGGGCCGTAAAATGCGCCGTAGCGCAGGGCAAGTCCCTCGATTTCGGCGCAGCTGAGAAGGGTGGTTTCCAGGTACCGAATTGCAGCTAAACTCGATTCCATCTCCCGCGGAGGACTGGGATCGAGATCATCGTCCTCGGTCTTTATAGGCGCGCCGTTTCGAGCGTAAGGCCATCCGCAGTAGCTCTGTGCAATCAGCCGACGCACGCCGAATTCTTTCGCCGCGGTGAGCAGATGATTCAGGCCCTGGGTTCTTAAACGGTTGGTCAAGGCGAAAGTGCGGTCGAAGTGCTGAAGCTCTCCGCCCATGAGGGCTGTCATTTCGTGGATGATGACGTCGGGTCTCGCTGCAGCAACGGCGCCGCGCACGGCTTCTCGGTCCAGCCCGTCGACGACAACGGCTTCACCGCCGGCGGCGCGGATCAGCCCTTGCTTGTCAGGGGTATGGGTCGTTCCCACTACGAAGTGCCCAGCGGCGGCCAGGCGGCGAACGATTCGAATTCCAACAGCGCCGGTGGCGCCGGCTACAAAAATTCGCATGGATTTAGCCCTCCGAGTTACTCGAGGGTTTAGATGACAGCCAGGTGCTCAGGGTTCCCCAATCGCCGAGCGAACGAGGAATATACTGCATCCCGGATGCACTTTTTTTGGAAGTACAAAATATGACGGTCAAGTGGAAGTGGGCACTCGGGGTTTTCGGCATGCTGTTGCTGGCGGTCGTTGCCTCTGCGGTTTTTATTGAGCATCGCGCCGGGCGCTACCCAATTTACAAGACCTCGAGCTTTTCTCACCTTACACCGCCAAGCGCTGGCACGACCTCTACCAGCGAGCCGGTGGTGAAGATCGATGCCGGAACGCTGCAAGGCACGAACGTCGGATCCGCAACCGCTTTTCGAGGTATTCCTTACGCTCGGCCGCCAGTGGGAGAGTTGCGATGGCAGCCGCCCCAGCCGCCGCTGCCCTGGCAGGGCGTTCGAGAGGCGGTACAGGGTGGAAGCGCTTGCACGCAACGAACGTCGGGGCTATTGCCTTTTTTTGCTCCGATGGCGGAAGCGTATGGCGCAAGATTTGAGCAGCCTCCGATTAAGTCGTCCGAGGACTGTCTGTATCTTGACGTGTGGGTTCCGGAGTGGCCGGTGAAACGCGCGCTGCCCGTGATGGTTTGGCTGCACGGTGGCAGCAACACGGTGGGCAGCGGTACACAGTCGACCTATGATGGCGTGTCCTTGACGCGGCACGGTGTCGTGTTGGTCACCTTGAATTATCGACTCGGGGTGATGGGATTCTTCAGTCATCCTGAGCTCACGGCCGAATCGCCGTATCACAGCTCGGGCAATTATGGGCTGTTGGACCAACTGGCCGCGCTCAATTGGGTAAAGCAAAACATTCGTCAGTTTGGGGGTGATGCCGATAATGTCACGCTTTTCGGCGAGTCAGCCGGCGCGATTGACGGCGCTCGGTTGATGACCTCGCCGCTCGCCGCGGGGCTCTTCAAGCGCGTGATATCAGAAAGCGGCCCGGCGTTTGACGCGGGTCAAACATTGTCGCGGGCGGAAGCTTTCGGCAGCGCCGTGAGCGCGCTGGCCCCGGGTAATGGGCAATCGACGCCGCTTCAGAAGCTGCGCGCACTCCCGGCTGCGGAAGTTGAAGCACTGGTACTCAAGGCGAAGGAACATTTCCCGATCGACATCACCGCCGCGACGGCGGATGGTTGGGTGCTTCCGATGTCTCCGCAGCGAGCCTTTCTGACGGGGTCAATCCAAAAAGTGGATCTGTTGATCGGTCTCAATGGGCGGGAACTCAGTGCTTTTCGGCTCGCCGCCGCGGCAGCCGCCAATTCTTCCGGGGCCAAAAACGACGCGGAATCCGCTGGACTGAAGAGATTTGCGGAGGCGGCTCGACCTTACTTCGGAGGCTGGACCAATCCTGCTATCGCACTGTACTTCGCCAGAATACTGTTGAACAAGAATGCCGGACTAGACGGGGCGGCAAATGACTTGATTGGTGCGTGCCCGGTTGGCGCAATGGCAAGTCTGACCCAGGCTTTAGGCCCGCAAGTGTTCGTGTACCGCTTCGACCGCTCGATTCCTGGCAAGGGCGAGGCGGAATTGGGGGCGTTTCATAGTTTGGAAGTGCCGTACGTTTTCGGGAGCCTGCGAGACCGCGAATGGCAGTGGCTTCCTTCAACCGCAGATGATGCGTCGCTGTCCGAGCTGCTGCAAACCTATTGGACCAACTTCGCCAAGATGAGCAATCCGAACGCTTCGGGTTTGCCCAATTGGCCCGCCTGGAGTGATGAAGAGAAAGAGTTTTTGGTGGTGAATCGGGATGCGAGCGTGACAGCGCAGCGCAATTTCCCGCCACTCTTTTCTCGACTCGGGGCCAATGAGCTGAAACAGAAATTCAAATCCCACCAGTGACGTAATTCAATCGTGATGGCGGACCATGAAACGAGTCATTTGTGATACCGAGCGGGCGTGGCTGGGTCTCGATACCCCCATCAGCCGGCGCGACTTTTTGAATGGCAGCCTGGCTGCCGCCGGCAGCGCGCTCGTGCCATCCACCGGCTCAACCGTTGTCGATAGTTTCACCGGTTACGGCGGTGTGGGCGACTATTCCTCGGCCAACGGGAACACCTGGCGGGTGGTGCAGGCGGCGCATCGCCTGCGCGACGGCGGTTACGGCGAGGCTGTGATTGCCGCCGCACGGGACGCCGGGCAGTTCGATTTGGTGGTGGTGGGCGGCGGCATCGCGGGCTTGAGCGCCGCGCACCGCTTCCGCCAACTTCGTGGTCCAAGCGCCCGCATCCTGATTCTCGAGAACCATGCCATGCCGGGCGGGGAGGCCAGACAAAACGAATTTGAGGTCGAGGGGATACGCCTGCTCGGCCCGCAGGGATCGAATGATTTCGGCTTGCCGGGACATCGCAACGATTCGCTCACCGATCGCTTCTTCGAGGAATTCGCGTTGCCGCGCGAATTCCAATGGCAGCCCTGGGACGGCGCGCTCAAGCCGCTGCGTTTTGCGCGCGACAATTATTCGAACATGGATGGATTTCAAGAAACGCAGGTTGACGTCGGCTATTTTTTCGACCGGGCGCAGGGCGCCGACACACCCGGCTGGCGCCGCAACATCTGGTCGTCCGCGCTCAAGGACACGCCTTACTCGGACTCCGCGCGCCGCGACCTCTTGCGCTGGCGTGCCGATCACGGCCCGTTGAGCGAGACGGAGAACCGCTATCTGGACACGCTCACCTACCGAGACTACCTGGAAAAGGTGCGAGGCTATGACGCTGCCGTTACGCGCATGGTCGAGCCCATCGTCGCCTTGCTGGCGGGCGTCAGCACCGATGCAGCCTGCGCGCGGTTGGGCCGGCAGTTGGTGCAAGATTCCGCACGCCCCATGGCGCTGTCGTTCCCCGGCGGCAATTCGCCGTTCCCGCGCGCGCTGCTGCGAGCACTTTTGCCGGCGGCGCTGCCGGGGCGGGATTTCGACAGCCTGCTGTATGGAAACCTAAATTTCCGCGCTCTTGACGGCCCCACCCAGAGCGTGCGCATGCGACTCGAAGCCACCGCGCTGCGCGTGCGGCATGGGGGCGATAATGACGCCGAGGTCGCGGTGGTCTATGAGCAGGGCGCAGGGCTATTCACCGCGCGTGCCGGCCACGTGGTCATGGCAAGCGGCGGCTGGGTTAACAAACACCTGCTCGAGGACATGCCGAAGGATCTGCGCACAGCCTACGGACAATTCGGCTATGCACCGGCACTCATCATCAACGTAGCGCTGCGCCAGTGGCGCTTTCTGTACGATCTGGATATGACGGCCTGCCGCTGGTTCGATGACACCGACGGAATTGGCTACTGCTGCAATCTGCGTCAGAACATGGTGACTGCGCGGCACGCCCCACCGCTGCATCCGGACAAACCGGCTGTCTTGAGCTTTTATCTTGGACTGTCGGTACCCGGTTTGCCGGCTGCGACACAAGGCATGGCGGCGCGGGCGCGCCTGATGAACACCACCTACGCAGAGTTTGAACTTCTGATCCGCCGGCAGATGTCACTGCTGTTCGGTGCATCTGGCTTCATTCCCAAACGCGACATCGCCGCAATCGTGCTCAACCGCTGGGGTCATGCACGCCTGATCGAACCGCCGGGATTTCACTATGGCATCGAAGGTAAGCCCAGTCCCCTGGAACGCGTGCGTCAAGGCTATGGACGCATCAGCATCGGCCACTCGGAATTGAATGGCGCACAGCACTGGGGCTCGGCGCTGGAGTATGGCCGCAAAGCCGGCGAGCGGGCGGCGGCATCGGCATGAACCGAGTGCGGGTCAGGCATAACGCGGCGATCGGCAGCGCGAGCCCAGCGGAGTGCTAGAATTTCATCTCTAAAGGCGCGGTAGATAGGCGAACATTGAGGAACCCATGAACACGAGCCTTCTGAAGTCCGCTCTCTTCCTGCTGTGCGCCCCATTTCTTTCGTCCCGCGTCGCGGCGGCTTCCCACCCGGGCGCTGTCGAAGGCGCCTTCACGATTGAGCAGATCTTAAGCGCGCCATTTCCCTCTAATTTAGTTGCCTCCGACGAAAATCAGTTTGCATGGGTCAGCAATGAGTCCGGTCGGCGCAATGTGTGGCTCGCCTCCCACCGCCCTTCAGGCGAGGGCTATGAGGCCCGACCTCTCACTGCCTACACGGAAGATGACGGCCAGGACATGGCGGATCTTGCCTTCGTGCCCCGGCACGAAGGCGTGTTGTTCGTTCGCGGCGGTGATTTCGAGGACCCGGACAAGCCCGCGCCGAATCCGGCACAACTCACTGCGGGCGTGGAGCAGGACATCTACTGGGTCCAGTTCCAGGGCGGCCCACCCGTGAAGCTGGCCGAAGGACACGCGCCCTTAGCCTCGCCGGATGGTGAGCGAGTGATTTTCCTACGGAAGGGCGAAGTATGGACCGTGGCCCTGCAGGCAGACGCCAAACCGTCGCAGCTCTTCAAGGCGCGCGGCGCCATCGATTCGCTGCGCTTCTCACCGGACGGAAGTCTGCTGGCGTTCGTCAGCAATCGCGGCGATCACAGCTTCGTCGGCGTGTATTCTTTCAAGCTGCGCACCCTGCGTTGGATCGATCCGAGTGCCGCCCAAGATTTGGAGCCGCGCTGGTCGCCCGATGGTTCACGGCTCGCGTTTCTGCGTCTGCCGTGGAGCCACGACGAAGTCGGTATCGGACCGCATCGAACGGGACAACCTTGGTCCATCCGGGTCGTCGCCATTGCGGCGGATTCGGCCGCCCGCGAAGTGTATCGGGCGCCACGAGGCGAAGGCAGCGTTTTCCACCCATTGAGTTCAGACACACAACTGTTCTGGACGCGGGGAGACCGGCTGGTATTTCCCGCCGAGAACGATGGTTGGCTGCACCTGTATGCGGTACCGGCCGGCGGCGGCAGGGCGCAACTTCTGACGCCGGGTAATTTCGAGATCGAATATGCCGCAGCGGCACCCAATGGCAGCGCCATCATTTACGCCGGCAACTCCGGCGACATAGACCGTCGCCATCTTTGGCGCCTGGCATTACCGAGCGGCACATTGACAGCGTTGACCAGCGGCATCGGTATCGAGACCATGCCCGTCGTCGCCTCCGACGGAGTGTCGATCGGCTTTTTGCATTCGGATGCGAAGCTGCCCTTGCGGATTGCGGTGCTCGAAGCGGGAAAGAACAGCGTCGACGTGGTTCGCAACGGCCTGCCCAAAGATTTCCCGGTCTCCTTAGTGACACCGGAGTCGGTGGTGCTGCCGCTGCGCGCCGGCGTTGCCGCTCATGGTCAGTTATTCCTGCCGTCCGGCGGAACTGCCAAACGCCGTCCGGCGGTAGTGTTCATGCACGGCGGCCCCGTCAGGCAAATGCTGGCCGGCTGGCACTACATGGATTACTACAGCAATGCATACGGTCTCAACCAATATCTGGCGAGCAAGGGCTACGTCGTATTGGCGCTTAACTATAGATCGGGAATCGGCTATGGCCTCAACTATCGGGAAGCGGAACACTACGGCGCCACCGGTGCGAGCGAGTACAACGATTTGCTGTCAGCCGCGTCGTACCTGCGCGCAAGACCGGATGTGGATCCCGCGCGGATTGGTCTTTGGGGCGGCAGTTACGGCGGCTACATGACGGCGTTGGGGCTCGCGCGCAACTCAGATCTGTTCGCCGCGGGTGTCGACTTGCACGGCGTGCATGATTGGCACAATTGGAGTCTCGGGGAGCGGGGCGGGCGCGATTTCTACGCTCTGGATGCGACTCCAGACGAGCTGGCGACGGCGCTCGCCGCCTCGCCGATCAGTGCAGTGTCGACGTGGCGGTCGCCCGTGCTGCTGATCCATGGCGACGATGATCGTAACGTGGCCTTCTCGGAAACCATGCGGTTAGTGGAGGCTCTGAACCGCCAAGGTGTCGCCTGCAAGGAACTCATCTTTCCCGACGAAATACATGGCTTTCTACGTCACGAGAGTTGGCTGCGCGCCTACCACGCAACCGCAGATTTTCTCGACGCCAACTTATCGGTTCAGTAAGAATCACACATTAGCGCAAGCGCAACGAGGTTTCGGTTGATACGCATACTATTGGCACACGACCGGTAGCCCCCTAGAGGGGCCGTCCTAGGCGCCTCTCAATCTGCTTCCTTTCCCAATTGGGCCCGAAAATGTTAATGACCTCGAACACGTTTAGGCCGTGCACGACCAAGCCGATGCCCCAACCGATCGAGCCCCATAGGATTAAGGGGTGCTTGAATCCAAAAGCCCAGCCAAAGACAGCCACGAAGATCAAATACATAAATGCGTGGCTGTAGAATTCCTTGATGCCTTTTACATACTGGATGGCGTTTTCTTCGTCGGCGGTAATCGGCGAGTCATTGGGCATGGGATTGTCTCCAGATTTGAACAGTGAGCGGTCAACCCCAAAGACAGCCGCCAGTGCGTTGGTTGAGTGGTCCGACGGTGGACTGGAAACAGGGATCTGTACACGCCAAAGACCTGACATTCGCCCGACAACCTTAATATTCGCAGCGTCGACTTGCAAATGGCAGGTAATCCGCTGTCCCCGCCGCAGGTCCGCCCGATGAAGTACACTTCAGTCATCAATTCAAGGGGATGAGTCATGACAAAAAGAGCAATGTCGCGCCGGACCGTGGTTGGTGCGGGCACCTGTGCAGTGATTGCGGCGGCGGTTGATCCACGGCTTGCCCTTGCGAGCGCAGCGACCGGACCGGATTCAAAGAGTCAGGAGGCTGTCCGAAAATATTACGCAGCGTGGGAGGCGAAGGACTGGCATGTTCTAGACAAAATGCTCGCGGACGACTTTACATTTTCAAGCCCACTCGACGACCATATCAGCAAGAGCAGTTACAAGGCACGATGCTGGGACACACAGATTGCTTATATTGACCGATTTGACCTGAAGCAGGTGATTGGGACGCGCAACGATGCATTTGTTCTGTACGTCTGTCACACCACCAACGGAAAGACTTTCCGAAACGTGGAATATTTTCAGATGCACGACAAGGTGAAGTCCGTCGAGTGTTACTTCGGCGGGAAATCCAGCTTTCCGTCCGCAGTGAGCACGGGGAACGGGTAGCGCTGACGGCTCGCTGATGGAGATGTATATGCGCCTGTATCTGGTCGCGCTTGCCGGTATTCTGTCCATTCCCGCCGATGCCCGGGATAGCTGCGAATTTCTGCACAAGCAGACACAGGCTTTTTCGGATGCCGGCCAGCGCGGCGACGGCGCGGCAATGGCGAAGATGCTCGATCACGATGTGATCTTCTTCAATGAGACGGGCGAGAAGGCGACCCGAGCCGACATGGCGGGCGCCACGCCGCCAGCAGCGGGGACAGCTATTCGCGCGATCGCGACGACCGATTGGGACTGCAGAATGTACGGCGACGTGGCGGTCACGAGCTTCATCGACGTGGTGGAGCAAGGCCACCCAAACGAGATGAATTTCCGCTCGGTCGAGACTTGGAGAAAGACGGGCGCTGCATGGAAGATGATCGGCAGCGAAACGCTGACTCTGCAGCAGGACCCGGATCCAGTGATGCTGGACGGCAAGGCATTGGACGAATATGCAGGTAGCTATGAAGCCGGCGCGGGCATGAAATTCACCTTTGTGCGCAGGGGCAAAGATCTCGTCGCATCGCTCAACGGCGGCACCGAGACGACGCAGTTGGCGCAGGCGCGCGACATTTTCTTTACGCCAGGACACGGGACGACGCCCAAGGTCTTCCAGCGCGCCGATAATGGCAAAATCATCGGGTTCATTTATCTGCGCGGCAAGAACAGCATTGTGTTCAAGCGCCTCGTCTGATGCGCGATCCTTACCCGCGGTCCGGTGCGTAGTTAGACACTTCGGCGCTCCGAGTCGAGGGGGTCGTTTTCCGTCCAGATCCCGATGATGCTGGCCGCGTCAGGAATGCCGCAGGCTTGGCGAAATGCCAGTGCCAGCATGATGGCGAGCCGCCGGTGATCAGAGGGGTCCGTCAAAAACATCTTGCGGATGCGCCGCAAAGACGCCAGTGGATTGCGTTTGGTTTTGCCCATGGTAAAGGACAGGAAAAAGCCAATGGAGTCAGCCAGGGCGGGTGCGGCAGGGTGGCACGATTCCCAGTCGAAAATCCAGATTTGCTGGTCGTCACTCACGATATTGGCAAGTCCAAGATCGCCGTGCGCGCGACACATTTCGGCCCCGAGCGGCAAGAATCGCAGCAGCTGCGCATGAAAGGTTTGCTGCTCTGGCCGCAGCGTCTGAGCGTAGGCGGTCCACCAAGACAGGCCCATGATCTCAGCTGCACTGAGCGGATTGATATCTCCGCGAAATTCCGCAGTCAACATCGAGCTGTCGCAGCCGGCGGTCAGCTTCAACGGCTTCGCCGCTATCGGCAGCGGCTCCATCACTAGATAGCCCACATCTTCAAAACGCCCATGGTGTAGAAGTCTCGGCGCCCGAATTTTTCGCAGCGGCAGTCGACCTAGCAAACTCAATGCTTCCGCTTCGACCGCCAGCTTCGTGTAGTCGTCATGCATAGACGCAACTTTGACAAAGGCGAATGCCTGCAAATTCGCATCCAGCAGATGCACATAGAGACGGCGGCGCCAAGATTGCGGCGGCCAAGTCACGATGGCATGCGCAATGTGCCGGCCAAGACAAACTTCAAGCTCGCCACACCACTTTGCAAAATCAAACCGAAATTCACTGCCCACGGGATTGGCGCGGCTGACGGCGGCGAGCCGAGCGGCCCCAATTTGAATCAAGCCCGTCATCAACAGGCGGTAGAGCCAGCGTTTGCGAGTAAAAGGCTGGTACTTGGCGATTCCCGCCAGCGATGCCGCCTTGGAAATCTGGGGAACCGCGAGTACGTCCTGGCCGCGGTGCTGGAATATGAGGTACGAAGAAGTTGAACGCGGTGGTTGTCCCGCACCGAGGATGGGCAGCACTTGACCCGGATTTAGCGCCATTCCAACCGATGCGGCGATACGTGCGAATTCATTGCGCTCCATCTAGTGCCCGGGCTTATTCGTTGCCCGTTGTCACACAAGCGTAATAAATGCGATGCGCAAAAGCTACACTACGCCGGCCAATACCCTGTGAAAGCGGCATTGTCTGACAGCAAGAAGCGCTCGAATGGCGATTACTGGCGCGCCGGGCTGCGGTCACACGAAGCGTAAAAGCGTCAGTCTCGATCTTTGAGGATTTGGCGGCATCCTTTCATGATTTCGGATGCGGCGCGCTCGGGCGTGTACTGTGAAATCACTTGCAAACATTGCTTTGCGGTGTTCAAGCGATTGGCACTTAGCTCAATAGACCGCTGCATGGACGCAGATAGTGCGGCGACGTCGCCCGCCCGGAAAATGTAGCCGGTTACGCCGTTGAGAACGAGTTCGGGAGTGCAGCCGCAGGTATCGCTGACCACTACAGGACAACCATAACTGAGCGCTTCGTTCACTACCAGACCCCAGGGCTCCCGGTGGCTGGGAAGCACCATGGCGGTGCTGTTTTCCAGTAGCTCTCCGATTTGGTTCGGAGTCTGGCTACCAAGAAAGATAACCGATGTTTCCATTTTCCAATCCGTCGCCTGACGTTGAAGAAAATCCCTTTCAGGTCCGGCACCTGCAAGAAGCAGCCTGGCTTTCGGAAATTGTTCGTGAATGAGCCGATATGCGGCCAACAAGTCTCCGAGCCCTTTCTCTTCGGACAATCGTCCGACAAACAGAAACTTCGGTGATTCGCCGTCGCGTCGCGTGCCCGCTTGGTAGCGTCTCAAGATAGCGGCTGCGTCGTAATCGTGTGGCAGGGCAGCCGCCTGGCAAGGAGAAAAAATCAGTTGGGAGTCGATGCCGTAGCTTTGCACGTACTCCTTGCTTCGTCTGCCGTAGCAGAAAACTCCGTGGCAGCGGTGAAAGAAGAACGATTTCGCCATCTCTTTGAAACGCGCTTTGGCGTTATCGTCAGCGGTCGAATCGCAAAATACAGCTCGCTTGCGCCCGAGGGCGATGCAGATCCATAGCATC
Organism: uncultured Gammaproteobacteria bacterium; assembly: GCA_963731465.1. Lineage (GTDB taxonomy): Bacteria > Pseudomonadota > Gammaproteobacteria > Steroidobacterales > Steroidobacteraceae > Bog-1198. The sequence continues at coordinate 286,622 of CAVSVK010000008.1, read as the reverse complement.
GCCCAATACTCGATGCGATGATAACCAGGAATCACGACAAGTTCGCTTTCGTTGCGCAGGATGTCTCTCACGAGCGCGGTTGCGAGTTTGTAGGCGGGTATGTGATCAGCGCTTTCCTTGAACAGCAACTGGTACGGATATGAGTGATAGCTGAGATCGGGCGCTCCGAAAGCCGCACGCTTGTCGGAACTTGCCGCGACGTGGATAAAGGCGACATTGAGCTCAAAAGAGTCACTTAGCGCATAAATCCTCGAAAAGATCGCGCCCTTGTATCTTGCCCAGAGGCTGTTGTGGTAAATCCGGACTCTTGGAACGCCTGCCATTGACACATCCGCTGGAGCACCGATCATCAAGGCATGTCGGAACTGCGTCGATTTAGTTTACCGAACATTCAGAGTACCCGAAAACCGAGAAGGACGCCGAAGCGGGGGAGGTTGCCAATTCCCGGACGATTTACTGTCGCGTCGGAGAAGTATTGCGACCTGAGCGTACTTGGTGCGCTTGCGATTACCGAACTTCGCGCCGCTGAAGTGAATGCGATCGCCGGCGGCTGCACGCAAACGGCCTAACCGAATTATTGATTGCGTGGGCGGGATTTTGCTTTGTTGCGGGTATGATCGGCAGCCCGAGTCTGCTCTGAATCATCCGCGGCGCTACCTGAGATTCGACGAAGAATGCTAACCATACTTCATCTCACGCTGGTGCTATGGATAGCGGTTCCCTTTCCGTACTTCATTTCTGCAGGGGCCAACGTATTCACGGTGCCGAAACTTCGCGACAGCGGCGCGGTGTTGCGAACCCGCCGGACGGTTGTTGATCGGAACTTCTTTGCCGGCTTGAGCGGCGAAGCGCCCGGCGCGCTGTGCGACAGCGGTCCCTACAGATATGTACGGCATCCCTTCTATTTAAGTTACATGGTGGCATTTTTGGGGGTCGCCCTGGCTTTTTCGTCGCTCATCGTCATCGGCGTATGCCTCCTGAATATCGGCTTGTTTGTCTACATGGCGTTGGACGATGAGCGAGTCCTGTTAACGAGCGCCATGGGCGCGGATTATCAACTCTACAAAATGAAGGTCGGCATGTTTCTACCTCGGTTGGTTGTGAGACGGTCAGACCCGAAATAGGCCATTCGACTGTCGAAGTTAAATTAGCGCTTGCAAATACCAATATCTTTGATTATACATTTGTGATCACAAATCAGGGAAGGAGGTGCCGATGTCCGTTCGTGCAAATCTCGGATTAGCCCGTATTGCCCGTGAGACTGTCCAGGAGCGCGTCTATTGCGCGCTCCGTGACCAGCTGATGCGCGGCGGTTTTGAGCCCGGACAAAAATTAAAGATCGCCGAGCTCGCAGAGGCGTTCGGGACGAGTGCCATGCCGGTTCGCGATGCCCTCAACCGTTTGACTGTCGAGCGAGCGCTGGAAACCTTGCCCAGTCGAACCGTTCGCGTACCCGCCTTGTCGAAAGGGGCGCTACAGGACTTGCGGGAAACGCGGTTTGCGATCGAGGGACTGGCGATATCGCGCGCTGCGTTGAATATGACCGATGAGTCGCTCGCGACGCTTCAGCGGCTAATCGCGGCCCAAAGTGAAACGGATGAGGAGCATGTCTCCGAAGAAAGCGCGGAGCAGAACCGCGCCTTTCATTTCGCGATCTATCGGCAATCCGGCTCCGCGGTACTATTGCCGATCATCGAGAGTTTGTGGCTGCAGTTTGGGCCATATCTGCGCGAGGCGTCTGAACTCTTTGACGGCGGAGACGGCCGCGGTACGAACTTTCACCTCGAAATTCTCAATGCACTGTCGCGGGGCGACGCCGCCGCAGCGCGCACAGCGCTCGAAGCCGACATCGGCCGGGCGTTCGATCTGGTCATGAGCGATGAGTCGCTCTGGCAGCGTCGGGACGGCGTCGCGTGACGAGGTCACCTCTCAGTCCCGCGGAGCCTGAGGAATTCGAGCTCTACGATTTGCGCATCGAAGTGACGGGTCCACCCGGGCGTGCGATTTATTGTGGCGCGCGATTGGGCGACTATTTCGAATTGCACGGCGAGATGTTGAAGCTTCCGCCCGACCAGGGATTTTCGATCTACTCATTGGCCGCGCTGTTACCCTTGCTGCCGGCCAAACAACGCATTACCGACCCGAATGATTGGATGTCGACCGACGCGGAGGTGGCCTGCCCGGATCCGAACTGCCCGACACGCTTTCGCATAACCCGCATGGGGCGCCGTCGCTTCACGCGCTCGTCGGTGACCGCAACGCCTGCCGCCAGCGAGAATCCGACGTGATTCCGCGGATTGCCCTGTCCGGCGACTATTCGATCTCGCGAATCATCAAAGGCGGCTGGCATCTCGCCGGCGATCATGGGGACATCGATCCCGAACAAGCGCGAAAGGACATGGCGACCTTCGTCGATGCGGGGATCACCACTTTCGACTGTGCGGACATCTATACCGGCGTCGAGCGGATGATCGGCAGTTTCCGTCGAGCGTACCCGACGCATGCGAAGCAGGTACAGATTCACACCAAGTTCGTCCCCGACCTCTCCGATCTGCGCTCCGTTGATCGCGTGCACGTTGAAGCCACCATCGACCGATCCTTGAGACGATTGGAGCAGGAGCGGCTGGATCTCGTGCAATTTCATTGGTGGGACTTCGCGATACCTCGCTACGTCGAAACGGCCCTCGAACTGGATCGGTTGCGTCGCACCGGAAAGATTGCACGCATTGGAGTCACGAACTTCGACACGCCGCGCCTGAAAGAACTCGTCGATGCCGGGATACCAGTTACATCGCACCAGGTTCAATACTCGCTGGTCGATGATCGTCCGAATCACGGAATGGTGGCCTATTGTCGAACTCAGAACATCGCGTTGCTCTGTTACGGCACCGTTTGCGGCGGCTTTCTTTCCGAGCGATGGCTCGGTAAACCCGCTCCGGCGCGAGATTTGGCGAACCGCTCGTTGGCAAAATACAAGTTGATTATCGCGGATTTCGGCGGCTGGGGCCTCTTCCAAGAACTCCTGGAAGCGCTAAGTCGTATTGCCGCGACGCATGACGCCGATATTGCCACCGTAGCGACGCGAGTGATGCTGGATAAGGATCAGGTCGCCGCGGCGATCGTCGGGGCCGTCAACACATCGCACCTTCAGGCGCACGCCCAGATCGGCAAGCTTCAACTTCATGCCGATGAATTGGCGTCGATCGCGAACGTCATCCGCCGGCGACAGGGGCCCTCGGGCGACGTATACGATTTGGAGCGCGACCGCTCGGGCGCTCACGGGCGGATCATGAGGTATGAATTGAATGCGTTGCCAGAGCAGCGCGTCGCCGATCAGTAGTGGGATCAGCAACGGGAGTTGAATGTCCCAATTGAAGTGTAATTGACCGATCAATAAAAGGGGGGGATATGACAAAGCAAAACTGCGTCAAGCGAGCGCTCGCGGCTTTGGGATGTTGTACGGCGATGAGCACGGTGTGGGCACAAATCGCACCACCAAGCCAGGAATTGCAAGAAATTGTCGTCACCGCGGAAAAGCGCGACTCCACTGTGCAAAAGACGCCGATCAGCATGACGGCGATCAGCGGATCGGACCTGCAGGCCCAGGGACTGTCGGACATGACATCGGTCGCTCAACAAGTGCCTGGAATTTCTTTTAAAACATCGGGCCCCGGACAGACGGAATTCGAAATGCGGGGCCTGACCTCTACCGGCGGCGAGTCGCCGACAGTGGGCTTCTACCTCGACGATGCGATCCTGACGCCCGCCGCCATGGCGCAGAACGGCAAGACCGTTATCGACCCGAGCCTCTTCGATCTGAACCGCGTCGAGGTGCTCCGCGGACCGCAGGGCACCTTGTACGGTGCGGGATCGATGGGCGGTACGATCAAACTCGTTACCAATCAGCCTGACCCGAAGGCCTTCGCCGCAAATGTCGAGGTCATTGGCTCCGGAACAACCGACGGCGGGGGATTCAATCATACCGAGAACGTGATGTTCAATATCCCGTTGATGCAGGATGTGGTTGCCTTGCGATTGGTCGGCACGGACAAATACATCGATGGCTGGATCGGCCGGAAAGTATTGAACCCGTTTCCCACTGAGGTGAACGGCAGCACGGCGCGCGGCGATGTTGCGGGGGCGCCGGTGGCGGAGGACTTTCGACACTCGAACACGGAACACTTGCAGGCGGGACGCGCGGCGTTGTTGATTCAGCCCACCGATCGTATGAGCGTCACGCTTGGCTTCATGCATCAGTCCCTCACCCAGGATGGACCGAACATCATCGACAGTCCGCCGCTGAATGAAACTCATTACCAGCCGTTCGACGTGTCGGAGCCCTTCGAGGATAAGTTCGATCTGTACACATTGACGGGCAAGTTCAACTTTGATTCCTTCCAGCTGGTATCCGCGTCGGCCTACTGGGATCGCCAGCAGAACCAAACTCAAGATATTTCCGAGGCGATGCAGGATTATATCGGCGGATTTTTCGGTCCACCGGCCGCGTTTCCATATTCATCGACCGCAACGGTGACGGAGGGCGGGAGTACGTTTTTCGGACTCGGCGCCGGATCGATCACCGAGGACGACTACACCCGTCAGTTCAGCGAAGAGCTACGCCTGGCTTCAACCGGTCCAGGACCGTTGCAGTGGCTGGTGGGCGGGTACTACAGCAGCTTCGGCGCGACCTCGCATGTGTTCTCGTTTTATCCGGACACCAATGATGGCTTCAACGCAAATTTCGGCACCACCAACCTGGCCGACAATCACCGCAAGGTCGACATCGACCAGTACGCGGCATTCGGGGAGTTGTCCTACATGCTGCCGGATAACTTGAGGGCCAGCCTTGGCGCGCGCTACTACCAGTACCACAGCAATTCGGTGACCAGCGTCAGCGGTGTCTCCGCCAATGGCACGAGCAACCCGCTGTTCGGGCTTGCACAAAATTCAGGCGTGACCCCGAAGCTGGATCTGGCCTACATTCCGGACGACAACACGACCATCTATGGCACCGTATCCAAGGGCTTCCGTCCGGGCGGCCCGAACTCGCCGATTCCCGTTCCTCCTTGCGCCGGCGCGGCGCCCACGCAGTTCGGTCCGGACAGTGTCTGGAACTATGAACTGGGCGAGAAACTGCGCTTCCTCGATTCGCGCATCTCGGTGAACGGTGCGATCTACTACGAAGACTGGACCAACGTGCAGCAGCAAGTGGCTCCGAGCTGCGGCTTCAAGTTCACCGCGAATGCGGGCAAAGCCAAGGTGTACGGTGCCGAAATCGAACTGGCCGTGGTGTTGATGCCGGGTTTCGTGCTGTCGCAGAACGTCGGCTACACCCACGCGACCAACTCGACCACGCTTCCGGCCGCCGGCGTCGTGGCGGGAGAGCGGCTGTTGGACGTACCGGAGGTGACCGCCAACACGGCTCTCAGTTTCAAGCAGCCGTTGGCGAATGACATGAACTTTGTCTCGCGCCTGACCAACAGCTACGTAAGTTCAATCCAGGACATCACGTTCACGCGCAATTCGCTGCCGGCGTACGATCTGGTTGGAGTGCGGGCGGGAGTCGATGCAGGCCGGTGGTCTGCAATGTTGTTCGCGGATAACCTCACCAACAAGATGGCGTTGCTGGGCGATACTGGCGCTCTGTCGGCGAACATCTCGATTTTGAACCGGGTCGCCACTAACCAGCCGCGAACGATTGGCGTCGATCTCAGCTTCAAGTTCTGAACGCTTTGGCAGTTGCCTATCCCAGCCGTCCGTACGCATGGACCGTCGTTGCAATTTTGATTGCGACGGCGGTCCTTTCGTACACCGATCGGCAGGTATTGAGCCTCTTGGTCGATCCGATCCGCGGCGATATGGGCATCAGCGATACTCAGATCAGCCTGCTGTTGGGGACGGCATTCGCCGTCATCTACGGAATCGCCGGCATCCCGCTTGGCTACCTGGCAGACCGTATCTCGCGGCGCAACCTTATCTTCGCCGGCGTATCGGTCTGGAGTCTCGGCACCATCGCTTGCGGTTTTTCGCACAACTTCGGTGAGATTTTCGCAAGCCGCATTGTCGTCGGGTTGGGCGAGGCAGCACTTTCTCCAGCCGCCATATCGCTGATCAGCGATTATTTTCCACCGTCTCGGCGCGGGACCGCCGTCGGCTTCTTCCTGAGCGGCATCGCTATGGGCAGCGGCGTGGCGATTCTCATCGGGGGCGGCGTTTTGCACGGCATCGAATTGGGCGCGCTTGCCGCCACCCCGCTCGCCGGCTACGCACCGTGGCGAATGGTGTTGCTCGCCATCGGGGGGCCCGGACTGCTGTGGGCCGTCGCCATTTTGCTCATCCGCGAGCCGGTTCGCCACACCGCGGAGGACGAGGCGGCCGCACCGGGCGCAGCGGACCGTAGCGCCTGGCGGGCGACGCCGTGGGCTCGAGTCGTGCCCATCTATATCGTGTTGGCGGCGGCCTCGTTCGTCGACAACGCGGTTGGCGCATGGGCGCCAACGCTGCTCATTCGGGACTTCGGCAAAGATCCGGCCCAAATCGGGGTCGAATTGGGTCTGCTTTTAACCATAGGTTTCGGCGGCGGAGTGCTCATCGGCGGCGCCCTGGCCGACCGTGCCGGGGCGCGCGGCGGACGGCCACGAAAGCTGCGCGTCTGTTTGTATTCCGGCCTGTTGATTTTACCCGCTTCCCTACTGATGAACTCGCCGACTTTCAGCTTCGTGCTGGCCGGCGTGCCGTTGTACTTCGCGCTGTCGGGCATCGTGACGGCGGTCGGTTTTTCCGCGATTCTCGATGTCGTGCCAAATCGCTCACGTGGGCTTGCGATGTCGCTGAGCTTTTTTCTCAACGTGGCGCTGGGAGCGGGACTCGGTCCGACCGCGGTGGCAGTTGCCGGTGCGCATGTATTTACCGCGAAAGCGGGGCTCGGGCCACCCCTCGTTTTGACCGTCGCGGCCGGTTATCTCGTTGCCCTTGGCGCGGTCTGCGCGGCGCTGGGCAGTTATCGGGCGCGCAGCGCCGCCGCGACATAAAGAAGTATCATCCCCGCAGGTAACGAGCGAGCATACCCAGCGTTTGAGACGAGGTGCGAATGAGCAGTAGGGCTGAAGCATTCGAGCATTGGATTCGTACATCCTTTGTTCAAATGAACACTGAACTCGAGAATCTGTACTTTGCGCAGGAGGATCGTGCGCAAGTGATCGGCTGCGGAGATCCGATCAAATCGTCGCTTCGCGACGAGGGTCATACGCACGTCGTCGCACTGCTTGCCGAGGGCAACACAGGGGAGGGATTCGACAGCGCCTATGGTGTGCTCGGCAGCGTTGGACTTTACCTCGCTGCATTGCGGAGACATGAACTGACCAATCCGGCGCGAGAAGAGCGCTCGCCGTTCCCGGAGGCGTCATCGCTGGCGTTGCATGTCGGCTCATCTTTGGGCATGGCGCCGAGATTTTCCACCGGGCACCTGGCGACTCACAACAAGGCAAGGGCCGGCGTTCGCAAGAGCTTTACTTCGCTTCGCGATGAGTCCTTGTTCATTGACGAGAACACGCGCGGAATTCTTTCGCTGCAGCGAGCGGCCGATGCGCTCTCGAGTATTGTGCCTCTCGGAGTTTCCAGTCCCGTGACTGACGTTTTGTTTGACGCCGCGCAGCAGGCGCTTCGCGATGTCATGCGATTCAACGACAGGCTGATGAAGCTGCTGAATGTAGAGCGGTTTTTCTATTCAGTGCGGCCGTACTACAAGCCTTATCGCGTCGGTCGGCAGGAGTATCGCGGCGCCAACGCCGGGGATTTTTCCGGCATCAACGAGATCGATCTGCTCTTGGGCCTGTGCCGCGCCAACGATCCATACTATGCGCAGTTACTGGTCGACAAAATGCTGTTCATGTTGCCGTCGGACCAGGCGCGGTTGCGTGACTGCATGACGCGAACCAGCCTGCTGGACGAATTGCTGTCCTTGATCGACGTGCACAGTCAAGCTGGCTGGTTTCAGCAAAACGCGCGCGCTTACCTCGAGGTCTGCGACTTATTTGGGCAGGCGGCGGCACAGCACCATGATGGTTTGGTGAGGCGGTTCATCGAGAATCCGGCGACCCATCTCAGCGAGCAGGGCCTCGAGGGCATCACCGCCAGCGGTCCGCCGCTGCCGGTGCTGCTGCGCTCGCTCGAAGTGCTGCGGGACTTGAGACTCGCGGCCGATCGCCGCGACATCGCCACACGGCACGATGATCTCGCCAGGTTGCGCCGCGTTGTCAAATAGAGCGAGAAGCCAGTGTCAAACCGCGGGAGTCTCTTCGGAGAGCGTGTTCCAGGCAAGCGCCGCGGCGGCGAGGTCCTCAAGCGCGAGTCCCACCGACTTAAATACGGTGATGTCGTTCTCGGAACTGCGTTTGGGCACCCGCCCTGTGCATAAATCAAATAGGTCGCCACGAATCGCCGACCTGTTAATGATTCCTCGCCGAAGGGGATCGGCGATGTCGCCCGCTTCCCGTACGGCCGAGGACATCTTATCGACGTAAATTGCCGCCGAGCGGATTACGTCGTCATCAGCTTCACGCATCAATGGCGTGTAACCCCCAATTAAATCGATATGCGTGCCCGGCCGAAGGCTTCGTCCCGGCAGAATCGGATCAAACGCTGCGGTGACAGTCGATATGATATCGGCTTGCGAAAGCGCGCGGTCCAAGCAATCCACCGGTTCCGCGGATAGGCCAAGCGTAACCCTTGTGCGATCGGCAAGGGATGATGCTCGTTCGGGATTTCGGCCCCAGATCAATACTTGCTCGATCGGCCGGACAGCAGCGTGGGCTGAAACGACTTCAAGGGCGAGCCGGCCGGTTCCCATAACGAGCAGACATCGGCTCGAATCGCGCGACAAAAATTTCGATGCCAGCGCCGAGGTGGCGGCGGTCCGACGGGCTGTGAGTTCTTGGGCGTCGATGATCGACACGACCTCGCCATTACTCGCGGATGCAAGCATGTACATTCCATGCACCGCCGGCTTACCCATGTTCGAATTCCCCGGGAAGACCTGAACGACTTTCACGCCAACAAATCCGTTCTGTTGCCACGCCGGCATGATGATCAGCGATCCAATACCGCCGATGTCGAAATGCAATCGTTCGGGCGCCTCGCATGGCTGGCAAAACGCACTCTGGAGGGCATCTATGAGCTTCGGCCAGGGGATGAGTGCACGCAAGCGCTCGGCATCAATCAATACAGACATAACACTCCCACGGGAACCAAGAGCGGCGAAGTTTCTTATAAAGAAACTAGTGCGGCAAGTCTGTCAACGGGCCTTGACCGCTCGGCCATCACCAACCAGAAAAGCGCTGCCAGATGTCGGTGACCTGATCGGTTCCCTCCAACACGTGATACCGATCGAATTGCGTGGCGGTTGCGCAGGCGTGATTCGGTAGGATGCGCACGCGTGACCCGATCGGTATATCGGGGAGCCGTGCCGTCGATCCGGACCGCAGTGAAACGATGCCATGTTCCTGATTGACGCGCGTGACGATGAGGTCGGGATAAGGCGCGCCGGCAAGATCGCAGACCAGTCCGTAACCTTGATCGAGAACTTGGTGTGCGGTACCGCGATCTTGCGACAGTGCCGTCCAACCGGCATCGATAAGAATCCATCCCTTGGCGCCCTGATGCCCGATTACTGTGGCGAGCACGCTCATGGCGATATCATCGATGCTGCAGACGCCGAGGCCGGCCATCACCAGGTCAAAAAACACGAACACGCCCGCCCGGACCTCGGTCACGCCGCTAAGATCGCGGGCAAAGTGCGCTGTCGGCGTCGAGCCCACACTAACCATGGTGCAAGGTAAGTCAGCGCGGCGAAGTGCCACCGCGGCGCTCACGGCTGCCGACCGCTCCGTTTCTGCCGCTTCGCGAAGCGCGTGCGCGCCCGCCTGACGATAAGAACCGCCCGAGTGAGTCATCACGCCACGCAACTCCGCGCCGCCCCGGACCAGCATGCGACCGATCTCGATGACACATTGATCTCCGGGGAGCAGACCGCCCCGCTGGTCGTCTGCATCGATCTCGATCAACACCGGGATGCGGGTTTTCGTCTCTTTGCAGGCAGCGGCGACCGCAGTTGCCTGGTCCTTGCTGTCCAATACGATGCAAAGGTCAATGCCTGCCTGGCGGAGGGCAAGAACTCTAGAGAGCTTGTCCGGGGCAATTCCCACCGCATAAAGCAAATCTCGCACGCCGGCGGCGGAAAACTGTTCCGCCTCCCGCAGCGTTGAAACCGTGGCAGGACCTGCAGACGTGCTCATGGCCATCCGCGCCACTTCGGCGCACTTCGCGGTCTTGAGATGCAGCCGCAAAGGCGAGCCGAGACTATGGAGATGAGATCGCAGCCGCGCGATATTGCGCCGCACGCGCTCGACGTTGAGCAGCAGTGCGGGCGTTGGCAGTGCTTTGACGCTTGCCCAGCGGTCGCGGGAGTTATCGTCCATGGATCGACAGCATATGGAGGCTGATCCCGGATGCAAGCCATCTGCGCGATCCTTTTGTTAGAGATCGATCCGGATTGGCTGCGCAGCCTGCAAGAGACCGATTAAAAGTACTGATGGTCGCACCGCGGAGTCCGGCTGGGCGTGCGGGCATGAAGGAGGGCATCGAGATTGTCGCCGTGAACGGGAAGCAAATCGATGCCACTTACAGCGGCTCAGTTTTGTCACATTGGGCCCACCAGCCAGCGGGTACGAGTGTCAAACTAACCCTGGCAAACGGATCGATACAGCAACTCACGCTAGAAGACTTGCCCAAGCCCTCAGAGGAACTGGACCAGAATCGCCACGGTTCGATCTGGCGGTGGCGTCCTCAGGTGCCCTGACATAAGATTCTGAACTCGACCGAGCAGTCGGGTTCGCGCGACGAGCACCAAAGGAGGACGTATGGCGATCAAGCGTTCAGCGAAAGGGAAGGGTACGTCAGCCCATAAACCGGTCGCGTCGGCCCCATTGCGCCACGTCGACGTCAAGGCGCCGCAACAGATGGTCCCGGGCCAGGTCTATGTGGGGTGGCTGTGTAAGAATCGATCCTGCGGGCAAGTCATCGCGATTGTGGCGACTCCAGGCGGCAAAGCGTCGACGGATTTCGAAGATCAATTGACGGCGATCAAATGCCCGCATTGCGAAGATGAAAATCTGTACCGCTGGAGCGCGCGGAGCGAACAGAATTACAATTCGAAGAGTGACCCCACTTAACTTCACTGGTGGGCCCGGAGCCGCAGGAATTCGCATTTCATGCCGCACGAACGCGATTTTGCCGGGCGGCGTAAGCTCTGCGTCGAAATACCGCGCCGTTCTTTCAACCCTCGGCGTCACATTGATTTTGGCGTGGATGTCCGGTTGCGCTAGCTCGGAATTTCTTTGCTGCAAATGCGCCAACCGTTTTCACTCGCATCGAACGCCGGCTCAATCTTGCATATGGCACGGATACGCGCCAGAAACTCGATGTGTATGTTCCGCAAATGGCTGCAAACCGGCCAGTCGTGATTTTTTGGTACGGTGGCTCATGGCAGGAAGGAAGCAAGTCAGATTACCGATTTGTCGGAGTCGCGCTGGCAAAGCTCGGGTTTGTCGCGGTGCTGCCCGACTACAGGCTGTACCCGCAAGTGACCTTTCCTGCTTTTGATCAAGATGGCGCGCGAGCCGTTGCCTGGGTAGAGCGGCATGTCCAGGAGTTTGGGGGCGACCCGGAGCGCATTGTGCTGATGGGTCATTCGGCGGGCGGCCATACCGCTGCGTTCCTCGCTCTCAATCATGCCTTTCTGGAAAGATTTGGCGCTAATGCCAAGGACATTGTGGGCCTCATCGGTCTTTCCGGACCGTATGCATTGATTCCAGACTCAGATGCGTTGCGAGCGGCATTCGCGGCGCCCTTCAGCGAGAAAGACTGGCAGCCAATTCGCTTCGTGGATTCACACGCGCCGCCGGCACTTCTGCTGCACGGACTTTCGGATAAGGAAGTTCTGCCCAAAGAAACGATCGAATTACGTGATGCGTTGGTTAAAGAGCACGTGCGAGTGGAAATGCATCTGTTTCCGCATCGAGGACACCCGGATACGGTGGCGCCTTTCGCGCTCTTGATGCGCTGGCGCACGCCGGTCGTCGATGAAGTCGCTGCATTTGTTCGCAGCGTCGCTGCGGGACCGATGCCATATTTGAAGGAAGCCAGACGATCCGTTACGGCAAAGCATTAAGATATGAGACCGCGCACAATTGGATTGCAGGTCCGTGCGTTGGGATTGGCAGATTGCGGAGAGCACGCATGAAGAAGTTATTTCCTACCGTTCAGTTGCGGATGTTCGCGTTCATGGCTCTCATCGCGGCATTCAATGTGCGGGCGCAAGAGCGGACCGACTGGTCCTCGCTTGACAGTTACATCAATGCCTCGATGAAAGATTGGAAGGTGCCGGGCGCATCGGTTGCAATCGTGCGCGACGGGGCCGTTGTCTATCTGAAGGGGTTTGGCGTTCGCGATATTCGCACCCAGCAACCGGTGACCCCCGACACGCTCTTCGACATTGGATCCTGCACGAAAGCGTTTACATCGGCCGCGGTCGCTATGCTGGTAGATGAGGGGAAAATGCAATGGGACGGAAAAGTGAATACGTACATTCCTTTTTTTCATTTGCGCGATCCCCTTGCCGATCAGAACGTCACCCTTCGAGATCTGCTGACGCATCGCACGGGTGTGCCGGGAGCGGACCTTCTTTGGTATGTCAATCCGGGGGCGTCGCGTGAAGATTTAATTCGCAAGCTGGCCTACGTTCAGCCAAACGCGGGGTTTCGCGCAAAGTTTGAATATCAAAACTTAATGTACGTTGCGGCCGGATACGCCGTGGGCCAGGCGGCGCACAGCACCTGGGACCAATTCACTCAGGCGCGTTTGTTTGCCCCGCTTGGCATGACCGAGTCCGACACCAGCGCAATCGAAGCGCAGAAAGCTCCCGACCATGCCGCACCGCACGAACAGAATCCCGACGGATCGGTCAAGGCGATTCCCTGGCGTAATATCGACAGCGTCGGGCCAGCGGGTTCGATCAATTCGACTGGGCGCGACATGGCCAAGTGGATCACGTTTCAGCTTGGCGATGGGACATACCAGGGTAAACGGTTGATCTCGGCGGAAAACATGCGCGAAATGCATAGTGCGCAGATGGTAATTTCGCTCGATGGCGAAATTCCCAGGGTATTCTTTCCGGATTCGATGCAGCTGAGCTACGGGCTGGGTTGGTTTGTGCAGGACTATCGCGGACACCAACTGATCATCCACGCCGGAGATATTGATGGATTTGCGACAATGGTCGTATTGATACCAGAGATACATGCCGGCTATTTCGCGGTGATCAACATGGGAAGTTTGTACCGCCAGGTCCTGAGCAATCAGATCGCCGACCGCTTGCTGCATTTGCCGGACGCTGGCTGGAGCGAGCGCTTCAAGAAAATGGAACTGGAATTGCGAGCGGAAGAGAAGGCGGGCCAGGCGTGGAAGTCGAAGCGCGTGCCCGGCACCCACCCTTCTCGCGATCTTGGCGCCTATGCCGGGCGGTATCAAAATCCGGTCTATGGAGATGCCGACATCGCATTTCAGAACGGTAAGCTTACGCTCCATCTGCAATCCATTGATTCTGATCTCGAGCATTTTCAGTACGATACTTTCACTGCTAAATTCCGCAGGGAAACGCGTTTGACCTTCAACCTGGATGCGGATGGGAATGTATCCGAGTTCACGGTCGCGGGTATCGCCTTCAGCCGCTCGGCAGCGGCCACAGTCAAATGATTCGCCGGGACTGCGGCAGTCAAATGCCGACAGCGATCCGTATCGTTAGAGGGGACATCACAGTGCAGAAAGTCGATGCCATCGTCAATGCGGCGAATTCGACGTTATTGGGCGGTGGCGGGGTGGATGGAGCCATTCACCATGCTGCCGGGCCGGAACTGCTGGAGGAATGCCGGCAGCTCCGGGGCTGTCCTGCCGGTGAGGCGCGCATCACCCGGGGCTATCGCTTGCCGGCGCGGTGGATCATTCACACTGTAGGTCCCATTTGGAAGGGCGGGGCGCGGAACGAAGCGGCGCTCCTCGCCGCGTGCTATGAGAACTCGCTGCGGCTCGCGGCAGAGAGAAATTTGAAGTCGATTGCTTTTCCGGCAATCAGCACGGGCGCCTACGCGTATCCGCTTAAAGAGGCTACCGAGATTGCCATTCGGGAGGTGCAGCGCTTTGTCAAGAAACCAAACTCGCTCGAAGAAGCGGTGTTCTGTTGCTATTCACCGGAGCACTTTGCAACCTACCAGGCGCTGTTGGGCGCGGCTGTAATGGTTAGCCCATGAAACCACCCAAAGGCATTACCGATGAGCCGAAATGGATCAGGCAGTGCTGTCAGATTTATGCGCGCGCGAAAGAGCTGCGCGAAGGCAAGATCAGCTTGATCGAGGCATCAGTGGCACTGGGTCCTCTCGCATCATGGACACGGGCGGAATCCGAACGGCATTTCGAGGTGTTTAGACGCTTGCGGGATGAGCTGATTGAACTGCCGATTGGTCGTGAGCGAAAACATTGGGCTGCTCGCGCCTTGGCGCGTGAGGATAAAAAAATACGCGCCATAGAAGATAAATGGCGCAACAAGGCGATGAATGCGGCCGGTAAGCTTGAGGCCAAATATGCCTGGAGCCTGGCCGCGCGCGCGGCGCTGCGAAAACAAGGCAGAAAGCAACAGGAGAGGCGCCGGACCCGGAATGGTGCAGAATAGGGCGGTGAGAAATTCCTTTGACGCGGTCGGTCAGCCGCCGGTCGCTCACGCACCGGTCTTTGTCAGCTATGCGGCGCAGGATGCAGCGATCGCCTATGCGGTCGTCGAGAATCTCGAGCAGCATGGGATTACATGCTGGATCGCGCCTCGTGACCTGACTCCGGAGTCACAATTTGCTGATGAAAGTCTGTGGGCTATTGATGGCAGCAGGGTCCTTGTATTTGTGCTTTCGGAACACGCGCTCGTTTCTGCGCACGCGGGACGGGAAATCGAGCGGGCCGCGTCAAACCGGCGGCGAATTATCGGGTTGCGTACCGATGCGATATCGCTGCCCCGGTCTTTTGAGTATTTTTTGCGCGAGTCGCAGTGGATCGATGTGGCGGCCGTTGGGATGCCGGCGGCGCTGGCCAAGGTCGCGCAAGCTGTGAGGCAGCGCCTGGCGCCCGCGTCGTGGGTCAGTCCGGGTTTGGGGACTGACGTCAGGGATCCGGCCGATCTCAAGCGCAGAGTCAGCTACCTGACTATAAAACGTGTGATTGCCGCCTCGGTGTTCCTCCTCGCCGCCGCCGTTGTGGTTGGCGTGATGATTCGATACTGGCCGTCGAAGCCGGGGGCTGCGCAGGCCCCGGCAGCCAGGCCGCTCTCGGACAAATCGATCGCAGTGCTGCCACCCAGACATTTCTGACATGAACCAGGCAAGACGCGCAATCGTCGCTTCCAAGTTTGTGACCCGAGGTGCAACCCTGGCTGTGACGCTAATCTGCGGCGCCAATATTGCTTCGGGGCAGAGTTTTCCTCTGTGGGAGCGCCTGCTGAAGCATTACAGCGGCAAGACGGACGAGACACCGGTGCCGTCAATGAAGATGGGGCACATGCAGATGTCGCTCAAAGGGGATCCGGCGCCCAACGATGAGGCACGCGCCTCGAGTATTCTCGCAGCGGCCGACGCGGTATTGTCCCACTACCGCGACGCTAACACCGCGCTACGCGATGGCTACAAGCCGTTCTTCCCAAGCGGCCGGATGGGAGAGGAGATCCATTACACCAACTACCACTATCGCCGGATGGAGCAGCAGCACGTCGACTACAGCCGGCCAGGTTCGATTCTCTATAAGCGCACGTCGGAGGGTCTGAAGGCGGTGGGCGTGATGTACACCGCGCCGACTGATGCCACTCCCCAACAATTGAATGCGATCGCACCGTTGAGCATCGCAACCTGGCATCGACATGTGAACTTTTGCGGCGGTCCGAAAACATTACCCGCCGCTGAGCAGTTTGGACCGAACGCGCGTTTTGGGCCGCAAGGCAGCATCCACAGCGAAGAGGCATGCAGCGCCGAGCACGGCTTGTGGATCCCAGTAGTCCTGGATTGGATGACTCATGTCTATCCTCGCGAGGAGCAAAAGTGGGGCGGCATGGACATGGAAATCGAAGCGGGCACGCCAGACGCGGGCTCGGCCAAGTAACGCATGGAGACTTAGTTGAACAAACGCCTCTTCCTAAGTACCGCCGCTGGCGCGTCCCTGGGCTTGATCTTCGGTCCCAGCCTGTTGGCGCAGTACGCAACGCGGCCAGTGACCGCGGTCGCAGAAGACGAGGCGTTCTGGGCGTCCGTGAGAGCTCAGTTCCGGCTAACCGGCGACTATATCAATTTCGAGAACGGTTACTATTGCTTCCAGCCTCAGCCGGTGCTCGAAGCGTTCATTGACAATGTGCGCGCGGTCAATTTGGAAGCATCCCATTACATGCGCACGCGGCAGGTCGATGACAAGCTACGGGTCCGTGCAAGGCTCGCCGCCTTTGCAGGATGCCCGCCTGAGGAGCTGATCATTACCCGCAATACCACCGAGTCCCTGGACACCGTGATCAGCGGAATCGATTGGAAGCCCGGGGACGAGGCGGTCCTCGCCAACCAAGACTACGGATCGATGATCGATATGTTTAAACAGCAGGCGCGCCGCTATGGCTTGCTAAACCGTTTCGTTGACATTCCGATCGACCCGCAGTCGGACGATGAGATCGTACAGGTCTACGCCGGGGCTCTCACCCCAAAGACGCGCTTGCTGATGATCCCGCACATGGTGAACATCACCGGCCATATTCTGCCGGTGCGTGCCATTTGCGATATGGCGCACGCGCATGGCGTGCCGGTGATGGTCGACGCGGCGCATACGTTCGCACACCTCGACTATCAACTTCCCGAGTTGCATTGCGACTATTACGGCGCTTCGCTGCACAAATGGCTCGCTACGCCACTCGGCGCGGGAATTCTACATGTCAGGCGCGATCATATTGAGAAGCTCTGGCCCATCTATGCCGACGACAGCATACCCACCGGCGATATCCGAAAACTCAATCACACCGGCACTCATCCGGTGCACACCGATCTGACCATTGAGCGCTCACTGGCATTTCACGAGATGATCGGCAGTGCGCGCAAGGAGGTGCGACTGCGCTATTTGCAGCAGTACTGGAGCGGTCGCGTACGAGGACTGCCTAACATAGTCATGAATACGCCAGCCGACCCTAAACGATCCTGCGCGATCGCGAACGTTGGAGTGCGAGGCATGCCGCCGGGCGATCTCGCGCGCACGCTTCTGGAAAAATACCGGGTCTACACCGTCGCTATTGACGGCGCCGGCGTTCATGGAGTGCGTGTGACGCCGCAGGTCTACACATCGACCGCGGAGCTCGACACCTTCGTGCGCGCTTTGACGGTGCTCGCGGCCTAGAAGAGCTGCAGATCGACGCGCCCGTTCTTACAGGGGGGCTTGGATACTGATCCGTTGCCAACCGTTCCCTGCGCGGAGCACAAAATAGCCTTTATACTTCCTCATAACCACAATGAAGCGCCACGTCCTCATCTTCGGCCTTGTCGGCGGCCTTCTGATCGCCATTCTGCAATACACCGAATACCGCTTCGTTGTGATCGAGCACTCGGTCGAGCTCTACGGTGCACTCATCGCCATCCTCTTTGCCGCCTTTGGCATCTGGCTCGGCCTGCGCATCACGCGCAGACGGGAGATAACGAAATTGAGCGACGTCCGCAGCCCGGCAGGCGAAGGCGCCGAGCCTGCATCGCCCTTCGCACCAAATACGGCCCGGCAGCAGAGTCTCGGGATAACCGACCGCGAACTGGAAATCCTCATCCTCATCGCCCGCGGCCTCAGCAATCGCGAGATCGCGACTCAGCTCTTTGTCTCCGAGAACACCGTAAAGACCCACTGTTCCCGTGCCTTTGACAAGCTCGGTGCCGCGCGCCGCACCCAGGCCGTGCTGCGCGGCAAAGAATTCGGCCTGCTGCCGTGATCGTCACTCAAAAGTGCGATTTCCGCGCCGCTGCTGCAAAATCATCCAAAAGGATGACGACATCCGGTCCCGCCACAACGCACCGTGACTGTATGCTTACATCTTGGAGCCCCGCATGAAGAAAATTGTCCTCACCTTCGGCCTGATCTCCGGTCTCATCATGTCCGTCCTCATGGGCGGGTCGCTAGTCCTCGCGGATAAGATCGGCTCCAGCCACAGCCTGGCCCTCGGCTATACCATCATGGTGGCATCGTTCCTGCTCATCTACTTCGGCATCCGCAGTTACCGCGACGACACCCTCGACGGACAAATCTCCTTCGGTCGCGCCTTCGCTTGCGGCATCCTCATCACCCTCATCAGCTCGGTGTGCTACGTCCTCATGTGGGAAGTTCTCTACTTCAGCTTCATGCCCCATTTCATGGACGGTTACTTCGCCGCTCAAATCCACACAGTGCAGTCTGCCGGCCTCGACGTCGCCACCACCGCCGCGCGGGTCGCCGCAATCCAGCATTCTCAGCAGCTCTATCAGAACCCAATCGTGAACATGGCCTACACTATTGTTGAACCTCTGCCGGTGGGCGTCCTCATTACCTTGACCTCTGCAGCGCTCCTGCGCCGCAAGGCCCCAATGTCAGGCAATTCCTCTGCAGACACCGTCCTTAACTAGGCCTGCAACGGCGGCTGACTCTCAAATCTTGCATATCAAGCGAGGCGATCAATGGCACGTGTAACCGGAATCGGCGGCGTTTTTCTCCGCTCCAAAGACTCCAAACGTCTCAGCGCCTGGTATGCCGAACACCTCGGGCTCCCCGTCACCGATTGGGGCGTGAGCTTCGACTGGAAGGACGAGGTCCCCGCCGGCACAGGCGCGACCGCATGGTCCACCTTTGCTGAAGACACTCAGTACTTCGGTGACGAGCCGCGGCAGGTAATGATCAATTATCGTGTCGACGACCTGGACGCGCTGCTCACCCAACTCGCCGCCGCCGGAGTCTGGATCGACGCGAACCGACAGAATGAAAGCTATGGAAGGTTCGCCTGGATCAAGGACTGCGATGGCAACCGCGTAGAACTCTGGCAGCCCGTGGTGTGAGGGCCGCGACTTTGTAAGGGGGTGTGAATCGTTATTGAATGAGCCCGTTTCGAAGTGCGTACGTGGTGATGTCGGCGTTGGTCTTAAACCCCATTTTCTCGAGCACCCGGGCGCGGTAGGTGCTGACAGTTTTAACGCTCAAGCTGAGTTCCTTGGCGATGTCATTTGCCGCCATTCCAGCGGCTAGTTTGCAGAAGATTTGAAACTCGCGGGTGGACAGGGTCGTATGCAAAGGACTGGTTTGATCTCCCGATAGGTCCAGGTCCGCGGCCATCGACTCGGCCAGCGCTGCGCTAACGTAGCGTCGACCGTTGAGCACCAATCGGACCGCCCTCAAGAGTTCTTGAGGCGAGCCGTCTTTGGGAAGATAGCCGCTGGCACCGGCGCGCAGCACATTGCGGGCGTATTGCTCCTCCGGCAGCCCGCTCATCATAAGGACACGAAGGTCGGGGAAGCCGGAGATTACGTTCTTTAAGATGTCGAGACCACTGCGATCCGGCATGTGAATGTCCATGAGCAGCAGATCCCATTTCTGGCGGCGCAACGCATCAAGAGTTTCGGTGCCGCTCGCCGCCTCACCCACTTCTGTGATGGTGGGATCGGCCTCCAGAAATTGTTTGTAGCCGGCTCGAGTAACGGCGTGATCGTCCGCGATTAGAACTCGTGACATGCTGACACCTGCGTCTTGTTTCTTAAGATCTGTTCGCCAACCCGGGACGGCGTCCGTTTGCCATGGCTTTGCTGAGTATTTTTAGCAAATTGCAGGTATGTCCTTTCTAACATATGTTAAATAGGTTGCGTCGGAACAGCGTCCACCTGCCGCCGTAGCCTGCGACTGGCCGTGATTGTTTAGCGGATTGTCTGAGGCCGGAACGGTCTTATTTCTTCGGGATGTGCGCGGATATATGCCATCACCTTGTGGCGCTTTTGCTGGCCACGCGAGGAATTCTTGGTAGTTGGGAGGAGCGCTGGATTGTGCTGCAGACACTTCTCGAATATGCCCGCCCAGGTTCGTTTGATGGCTGCGGGAGTGCGGCACAATCTATTTGCCAGTTCGGCGTTCTCCGCGCCGTGCAGTGCCGCGATCAGCAGCCGTTTCTGACTCGGGCTGAAATCGAGAATGGGTTGCAGACGCTCTATAAAAGGTCTTGCGGCCACCGAGGCCGGATCGTCCGAAAAACTTTCGGCCGTCGCCTCGCACAAGGCACGGCTGCCTGTCCAGGGGGCACGCTCGCTTAGCCGCTTAACGATGCGCAGGCCGCGATAACCCTTGATCTTTTCAAATTCATATTCATCGATGATTTCGTGGAGCATCCGGCGCAGTCGGTAACCGACAAACGACTCCACATAGGCCCGCGCCAATTGATTGCGAACCATATCCAATTCGTGCGAATTGAGGCTGCCCGGCTTGTCCATGGAATACATGACGACATGATCGAGCGTTGCCGCGGCGTTCGCCGTCTGCAAATATCGATATCCTGGAATGACGCTCCTGCCTGCATCGATGCTCTCGATGATGCGCGCATTTAAACCGGGTTGAGGATTAGCCAGATTGGCATCCGCAAAGGAACTGGTTACGAAAACGGCCAGCCCGAATCCGACCACCTCGCGCGAGTGCGGCGTGATTTTCTCCACCAAGCAGGAAATGCGCGAGTCTGCGTCGTTTAAAATTGTATCCCACGCGCGCAGAGCCCGTTTCAGACCGATGCGCTCGGACCCGATTCGAGCCGGTTGCATCATCAAGCACTCTCGGAGGTCCGCCTGTTCAACCGGCCGGCAATTAAACTGCTCCATCACCCCTGAGAAAGTACCCTTTTTGGATATTTTTCACAGCATGTTTCTGTTGCAGAGTCAGTGCTAAGCCAATATAGCGACCGGTGCCCGTCCGACACCCGCCGTCTTTTCCAAATAGCCACAATAATCAAGGAAGGGGAGCGTAAATGAAACTCACTGGATCGGTGTCGTCGCTGGTAATCGCCGCGATGGCAGGGAGCCTTGCTCCCGCGATGTCGATGGCGCAGTCGGCGATCGAGCCCACACCCTTTGTGCTTGCCTCGGGTCTGGAGGGTCCACGGGGACTCAGGTTCGGTCCGGATGGCTATCTGTATGTGGCGGAAGCGGGGACTGGGGGTACGAACAGCACCGTGGGGCAGTGCACGCAAGTTCCTGGACCTCCGGCGGGGCCGGGTCCCGACACCGGGGGGCTGACCGCCCGAATTTCCAAGATTGGTCCCAGCGGAAAAGTTACAACCGTGGCTTCTGGGTTTCCCTCGGTCACCATCGGCCCGAACGGGGCCAACGGGACTATCGGAGTCGCCGATGTTGTATTTTTAGACGGTGACCTGTACGCGCTGATCGGTGGCGGCGGTTGCTCTCATGGCAATCCGCATAACCCCAGCGGCATCGCCAAGGTCAACCTTAAGAACGGGAGTTGGCATCTCATCGCGGATATCGGCGCCTGGCTCAAAACGCATCCCGCCAAGTTTGAAAGCGCGGATGATTTTGAGCCCGATGGCACCCTGTACAGTCTCATTGCACACGATGGACGATTGCTGACGGTAGAGCCGAATCACGGACAAGTGATCTCGGTGACGAAGGGCGGCGAGATCAAGCAGGTTATCGACATCTCGGCATCGGAGGGCCACATCGTCCCGACCTCAATTGCCGTTCGCGATGGATCGTTATTTGTCGGAAACTTAAATCTATTTCCGATCGATCCGCAGTGGGCGCGAATCCTGACCATTTCTCGATCCGACCGCGACGATTTTGAGAATATGCCGCCAGGGCTACAACCCGAGCGCGGTTATCGAATTGTCAGCTCCAAGGCGGGATTTACGACCGTCGTGGCAGTCGATTTTGGTCCGGACGGCCTGCTGTATGTACTTGAGCTTTCCGATGGCGCGGGTTTTCCGACTCCCGGATTGGGGAAAGTGGTCCGCGTGTTGCATTCGGGAGCCATCGAGGATGTGGTCACGAATCTATCTGTGCCGGCCGGCATGATCTTTGGACCTGACCACAGACTGTATGTATCGAACCTCGGTGCTGCTCCGGCCGGAGCGGGTCAAATACTACGCTTTGACATTGCGCCGGGTTGGTAGCGGCCGCCGAATCATTGGCATCTTTGGATCGAATGACCCGGCCTTGTGAGGCCGGGTCATTCACCCCCTAATTTTCTGCCTGCGTCTTTGATCCAGGCCGTTCTCCAAACGATTGGCAGGCTTCCGAATTGACGGGCCGTCCGTTACTCTCGCTGAATCTGGTCCAAACCAGCATCCGACGTGGAGCATCAGGATGACGACTCGTCGCCAGTTTCTAACGCAAATGGCCGTAGCGAGCATCGCCACGAGCCCCGTTCCCACGGTCCGCGCTTCGAATGACGGCGCGCCAATCCAGCCCATTGCGCGGGCCCGGAAATTGGGCGTCATCCAAACTGTCTTGGGCCCGATTTCTGGCAATCGGATGGGCTTTACGGCGCCGCACGAACATTTGTTGGCGAGTTCGACTGACTTTATGCGGCTTTGGCCCGAATACCTCGGGGGACGATCGCGCTTCACCAGCAGCGTGGTTGAGCGAATGAAGGTGGCCAAGGCGGCCGGCATCGACACTATCGTGGACTGTACAACGGCGGATCTAGGCCGCGACGTTCGCCTGCTGCAGGAAGTGTCGCGGCGCTCGGGCGTGCAGATCATAGCCACCACCGGGCACTGGCTGACGCCGACCCCTTCATTCGAGGCGCGAACGGCGGACGAACTGGCCGACTTCTTCACACTTGAAATCGAGCGGGGGATGGAGGATACCGGAATCAGGCCCGGCGTCATCAAAGCCGCCCATCAAGGCGATGCAATGACGCCGTTTCAGGAAAAGGTGTTCAGAGCCGCCGCGCACGCGAGCAAGCGCACGGGTGTGCCGGTGACTACCCATAGCGATGCTCGGCATCGAGGCGGCGAACAACAAGCTGCGATCTTTGAGCAGGAGGGTCTCGATCCTCGGATGGTCTGCATCGGTCACAGCGACGAAAGCGCGGATTTCGATTATCTCGCGGGACTGGCACGGCGCGGATACACCTTGGGCATCGATCATCTCTTCTATGGTCTCTCTTCGATGGGCGGTGGGACCAGCGGCATTCCTACCTGGCAGGACCGGACGGCGATGGTCCAGAAGTTGATCGATGCCGGTTTGCGAGATCGGATATTCCTGGCGAACGATTGGATGTTCGGCATTACCATCGCGCCAACTGGAACCATGGATGTGCTCAACGAGCGGAACTCATTCGGTAACCTGTTCAACGTCCGGAATACAATCCCGTATCTGCGCCAGATCGGCGTCACCGATGAGCAGATCCGGACGATCACCGTCACAAACCCGAGGACCTTTTTCGCGCGCGGCTGACCGCTGGGGTTTGGAACAGTCAAAGTCGGGGTCTCATACGCCCATGCCGCTCCAATCACGTACGCGGGATCCTCGGTCGCTGCGATAGGCCCTCGCTCATTGAGCGAACGCGAAGCCAAATGATCAGTCCGAGGCGCCCGGTCGCTTGGGCGGATGGGACTCGCGTTTCGCCGCACTTCGGATGCGCGCGCGAATACTCCGCAGTGGCCAATCCACAGCGGCCCCAAGCGCGAGGGCGCAGACGATTGTTGCTGCCACCAGTGAGAGCTGCGAGCCTAAAGAATGTCCATCGCCGATGACGCGACGCACCGAGAGTATGACGAGCCAGTGCGATATGTAGAGAACATAGGACAGATCACCAATGTAACGATCCACTTTATTCGATTTGGCGTTTTCAAAGATAACCGGCAGAAAGACGGCTAAAAGAACAAACAGCAGGACACTGCGCACCGCGGCTGGCGCCGGTACTATCGGAAAAATAGCGATCAGGGCGACCATGGTCGCCGTGGCAAGGTCGCCGTGGCGGAACAGCAGGGGCAACTTGGTTTGAAGCGACCGACTTGACTTCTGTGCAATTGCGCCGGCGAGGAACAGCGCTAGTTCGGTTGGGAAAAATCGATACGTCCAGGGATCGAACGACAGTCCGTGTCGCACCAGGATGACGCGGAGAAAGATGCTAAGTGCCATCGTGGCAAGCAAAAATGGTACCCGTAACCGCAGCAGAAATGGCGCAATGAGATAGAACGTGAGCTCGATATCGAGTGACCAGGCGGGCGGGTCAAGTTCGAGTTTCCAGAGTTCCGGTATCGAGTTGTGATAGTTCGTCACAAACTGAAGCGCGTGATCACGAACCCCGAGGGCCGAAGACCAAAATATTGCTGGAAACTATAAAGGCCTTCGCCGCTCCGGGCACTCCGTGGAACATCTGCCCGAGTTCGGGCGAAAAGGCAAGCCGCAGAAGCAGCGTCACTATTGCGACGACGAAGTAAGCCGGATAAAGACGCAAAATCCGGTTCACCCAGAACGGCAACACGGCGCGATCGTATGGTCCCGACAGCACCATGGCAATGTAAAACCCGGAAATCATGTAGAAGGCCTGGACTGATGCTTCGCCGCCGGTGCCGGCCCACTTTCGATCGATGCTTACGTGGTAAAGAACCACGGAAATGGCCAGCAAGAATCGGATGATGCCCATTCCCATTGCGGGTACATCTTGTCGTCGCGCAGTAAATCCGTCAACGGTGGTTTGTGAATATAGGTTTGCGCGCTATTCAAGATAATATCGCGATGATCCGCGTACAGAGTGTGCGGCAAGCCGACGACGAGAATTCCATGGGCAGCATTTACCGAACAAGACACGGAACCGATCGAGAGGTTGCGATTGACGGTGCACGATTGACACGCACGGTTTGCCCTTGACAGTCCGTGCCCCCAAGGGCCCAGGAGGACGGCGCCGGATTGCCAGGTTCCATTGGCGGGCCTCTCCCTTGAAGTTTCTAGTCGCGTCGCAATCGAGTCATTCTTAGGCTATCATTTTTATGGTGCGTGGCTTCGGTGGGCGGCACGCGCGGAAATGAGCCCACGGCAACCGAAGGAGGTGATCCAAGTGGCATATTTAAACGTTGGTTCGGTCGCGTCTCTTGGCGCGCTGGTTAGGGGTGAGGTTCATCGTTAGTCCACCTCGTGCTGGCGATACAAAAAGGGATACGTGCAGGCTCGTTGTCCCGCGCGACCTTATTCCAACGGATGGAAGCTCCGATGTAGTTGCCTAAGCGGACTGCCTTGGTCCGAAGGTCACAACGCGAGAGCGGGAATGGCGGTGTCCGCGGGGACTCCGCCATTTTCTTTTTATGTCCGAATAGTTTTAGCCGTTGAATTCAATGGAGCTGTGCGATCGGCATCGTCGATGCAGTTCTCTGCATGGAGGCGATAATTTACAAGTCTTGATGCGAGGGATGGCGTAGGATACCGGCCTCGATTTTTCCGGATTTAAGGGATGAACATGCTGAAAAATTTCTTGCCCGCGATGATGCTCGCGTGCGGCCTGCTGATCGCGCCCACCACTTTTGCCAAAGACCCCGAGCCTGCAACAAAGGAGGGGGATGCCGGCAAGAGTGGCGACAAGGCGGACAAGAACCACAAAGATGATGAAATCAACCTGCCGCCCTTTCCCGCCGACAAGACCGTGCGGCAATCGGTGACGCTTGATGGTCGGGAGCTCAAGTACGACGCCACGGTCGGCTCCCTTCCGGTCCTCGACGAAAAGGGCAAGACCATTGCCAACGTAATGTTCACTGCCTATACCGTACCGGGATCCAGCCGGCCGGTGACCTTTGCTTTGAATGGCGGCCCGGGCGCGGCGTCCGTGTACTTGAACTTGGGCGCCATTGGTCCTAAGCGTGTGCAGTTCGGCGCCGACGGCGACAGCCCATCTGATCCTGCAACGCCACTCGACAATGCGGGCACCTGGCTCAACTTCACTGATCTCGTTTTCATCGATCCGGTGGGCACCGGCTTCAGCTATTCGCAAGTTTCTGAGGACGAATCTAAGAAACGCTTCTATAACCCCAAGTCGGATGTCGAGTATCTGTCGCGCATCATCTTCGACTGGCTGGTCAAGAATGAGCGCCTGACCTCCCGCAAGTATTTGGTCGGCGAAAGCTACGGCGGCTTCCGCGGCCCGCGCATCACGCATTTTCTGCAGACTCACCTGGGCGTCGCCATGAACGGCGAGGTGTTGGTGTCGCCCTATCTTGACCCGGGTGCTTCCAGCAACCGCGACCTCTCGCCGCTTCCCTGGATGCTGACCCTGCCGAGCATCTCGGCCGCCAACCTCGAGCGTCAAGGCAAGCTGACCGACACCGCCATGGCGAGTGTCGTCGAGTACACCCGCACCGAGTATGTGCAGGACCTGCTCAAGGGGCGGGCGGATGCGCAAGCCGTCGAGCGCATCGTTAAGCGCGTCACGGAACTATCGGGCCTCGATCCTAATTTCGTGCGCCGCTCCGGCGGGCGCCTCGAGACACAGGCTTATCTGCGCGAGGTTTATCGCTCCGACGGAAAACTCGGCAGCCGCTACGATTCCAACGTGACGGCCTATGATCCTTTCCCGTTTGCGCCGACCCAGCAGAACAACGATCCGATTCTCGACAGCATCATCGCACCAACCACCACGGCGATGGTGGATTTCATTACCCACACCGTCGGCTGGAAGTACAGCGGCCGCTACAATGCTTTGAGCTATGAAGTCGGCAACCTTTGGACGGACTCGCCGGACAAGGAAAAGCAGGCTTACGGGCTGGAGCGCGGTTCGGCCAAGGAACTGCGCGAATCGGTCGCGATTGATCCGAAGATGCATGTGTTGATCGTCCACGGCTGGGATGACCTGTCGTGTCCCTTCATGGCTTCGGTGCTGATCGTCGATCAAATGCCGGTAATGGGCAAGGCCGACCGCGTGCAGGTGAAGGAATATCCGGGCGGCCACATGTTCTACAGTCGTCCGCAGTCTCAGGCGCTGCTGAAGAGCGACGTCATGAAGATGTACGCCGCCCATTAGCGAGCAGCGGGAGGAACTCTCGTTTAGTGGGGTGACGCGTCGGTGACAGACTCTTCGCGCGCAGTGTTTTTGAGCTATGCCTCAGAGGATGCAGGGGCTGCCCAAAGGATTTGCGAGGGCCTGCGCGCAGCCGGCATCAAGGTGTGGTTCGACCAAAGCGAATTGCGGGGAGGAGCCGGTCCGTCCATGATGGGCAAAAATATGACGATCTCGTGCGGCGCGCGCCAGCAGTGCGCAATGTAATACAGGCGGAGCGCTAGATTGCTTCCAGCGCTCCGTTTGCTGTCTTCGTATCAAAATGCCTTTTTCTTGGAATCGGAATCCTGTGCATCGTTGAATCGCTCGATGTTATCGAGATATTGATAGCGTCGTTTACGATGACTTATTGGCCCCGACGTCCCAACCAGGAGGCGTGCTGGTTCCGCCATCATCGACAGTATTCCCGGCTTGGGTTACTGCGACTCCCGAGAACAGGAGCGTGGCATCGACATAGGCCGTCCGCGCAGATAGCGAATTGGCAGATGTCGCAACAGCCGTCACGGTACTGACATACACCGTGTTGAATGTAAATTGAATTGCTCCGCCATTGGATCCCAGCGTAGTCAAAGTGCAGCTTGAGAACGGAACACCGACTGCGACGGCTTGGAATAGTGTCGAGTAGGAACCCAGTGCGGCATGCAAACTGAGCGGCATCACATTATTCTGCACCGGATTAGAGTTGGCGGCCGGGGATGTCAAGGTTGCGCCAACGGCGAAGTAACTCAGATTGATGCTGACAGTGCCCTGATTGCCGGTACAGCTGAGATTGGCGACGCTGGCTGCGCAGGCCCAAGAGGCCGTGAGAAGCGCCAAGAGAATAAAAATAGCTTGTCGCGATTTCATGCAAAGTCTCCAAGGATTGTGCGTTTTATGGATCTCCCTTGTAATAAAACCGACACTGACCCTAAAACCCGCCATTAACGGTGGTCAGAGATTTGTCGATCAACGATCGGCCCCGGGGGGATGGTGCAGCGCGTCGTAGACGGCAATATCCGGCGCCGCAATATTCTCTGCCTTCCAAACCATAGCCTGATGAATGCGATTCCAGCCGCTTGGGTGGTCGAAAAAGATTACTTCTTCGACCGCTCCCGGCCGCATCTTACGGTACTCGGCCAGATGAAGCGCTGCCTGCGCGGCGCCGTCGGGTTGTCGTGCCGCGTTGAGTCCGAACGCGTCCGCCTCGGCCTCCATCGATCGCGTGATCGTATTGATCAGGGGCGTCAGCGCAAAAACATAGACTGAGAACAGCGCGACCAGCAGGGGCAACCCAGCGACGTCGGCGACGTCGCGAAATCCCCAGCGCTCGCCGAACTTGAGTGTCACTCGGCCGAAAGCCCATGATGTGAAAGCGAAGCCGATAACGATGAGGACGCCCAGTGCCAGAATGCCCTTGTACACGTGGTTCAGCACGTAGTGCCCCATCTCGTGACCTATCACGGCTTCTACCTCCTCGGGAGAAGCTCGATTCATCAAATTGTCGTTCAGACTGATCTGCGCCGAACCTGCCAATCCGCTGACGTGCGCGCTCATCTTCGTGGTCTGCTTGGAGGCATCGAATTCGTACACCTGATCGACCGGAATTTCGTTCGCGCGCGCCAACGACAAAATACGCTGCTTGAGCGGGCTGTCGGCCAGCGGGTAAAACTTGTTGAACAAAGGCTCCAAGTAGGTCGGGCTAAGGGCTATTTGAAAGATCAAGAATCCGATCGCGACTGCGGAGCCCCACAGCCACCACGTTTTCGGCACCTTGCGAATGACGGCGTAAATCGCGACAGCCGCAAGCGTACCGAAGATCAGCGTGATACTAAGCTCCTTGACCTGGTCCCCCAGCCAGTCCGCGAGTCCCTGGTTTGACATGCCATACCGGCGCTCGCGGAAATAGCCTTCATAAGCCGCCCAAGGCAAAGACACTATCGTCGTGAGTATGAAATATTGAATGGCGTAGAGCGCGGTCTGCGCCCAACGAATGCGAGTCAGGCGTGCGGCGAAGTCCCGCATCCGCGCCGAGAATCGCCAACCGAGCAGTGCCCACGCCAGCAAAAGCCCAAACAGGAAGTCCCAAAGCAGCAGCCAATAACCGCCCTCGAAGTAGGCATCCGATCGGGCCTTCGCCGCCGGCGTCATAGTCTCAAGATACGCAGCGGTTGCCGCATCCGCGTCGAAATGCCCAGAGGCCACGGTGCTCGGAGTAGTCGCAGCTTGTGCGCACTGCAAGCCGCCGGAGGAGGTCAGCGCGATGAGCGCGAGGGCGACAAGCGCCAGAGAGACTTTGCAAATCATGAAAATGGACTCCCCACTGCGCGCTCCGCCAGGATCAAGCGCGTGCCAAACATTGCCGACTTTGTTGTTCGCGTGCCTGAGACGCACAGCCCGCTCGCACTCAATACTACTCGTTCGGGTCTATTTAGCATCTCCCGCGTATCTCTAATCTGAAAACGATGGGGTACGGTAGGGGGAGAGATTTAAGGACTTCGCAGTTCTTGGCACTGGAGGGGTTGTATTAGGCACCGATAGAACCGTTAGAATCGGGACCCGCCAAAAAACGCCGCAGGTGTCAATATGAAGCCTAAGAGCGCCCTTGCTATCGCAGTGGCAACACTGACCGCCGTTGTCGCCTACCTTCTGGTCATCGCATCCGGACATGCAGATGTGAATTCTGCTCCAGCCTACGTGACGAAAATCCCCTCAGGCTACCGGGACTGGAAGGTGATTTCCGTGGCCCACGAGGCAGGCAAGCTCAACAGTTTAGGCATCGTTTTGGGCAACGATGTGGCGATCAAGGCGTACCGCGAAAGGACGCTTCCCTTTCCCGACGGCGCGATCATCGCCGCTTTGCACTACAGTCACGTCCCGTCGGATGAGAACAACAAGGTGTTCGGCGACAAACAATCCTTCGTTCCCGGCCCGCCCACAAACATACAGTTCGAGGTCAAGGACTCGAAAAAGTACGCGGCTACGGGTGGTTGGGGGTTTGGGCACTTCGATGCCAATGGCAAACCAGCCGATCCGGCGCTACTCAAAACCTGCTTTCCCTGTCACGAGCCTGCCAAAGCCAGCGACTTGATTTACACGCATTACACGCCTTAATAGTCACGATCGAACTCTGCGAGGGCATCTTTTCGGTGCGGTCAATCACTGCGACCGAAGTCGATCGACTGACGCGATACATTAAATCGAGGTTACCCCATGCTCCGGGAAGGTGTCGGGTGAGATTCATCCTACAGTGCAACGGTCGTGCATCCCGTGGGGATTGTCCCCCGGCCGACTATACTGAACTGCGGCGTTGGGGATGTTGCCGCCGAGAATTGCGCTGCCATTCTGCGCCTGCTCGATGAATACTGTGGATGATCAACCGGAGACTCGCAATGAAGTCGAAAAACAAGCTAGTCCTTTACGGATCTACATTCTTCCTGGTATTGCTATTCGCAGGCTGCGTGTCGCAACCGCCCCGGCACCCGGCTTATCTGCACGCGCTCTCGGATCTGCGCACCGCGCGCTGGATGCTCGACCATCGGCCCGGTAGCGCCGCAGTGAGCGCCAACGAGAGTGAAGCGATCAGTGAAATCGATCGCGCGATTGGTGAACTGAGTCGCGCGGCCGTCAACGACGGCAAGAACATGCACGACCATCCGCCTGCCGATGCACCGGCTGACTATCGCGGCCGCCTGCATAAGGCCGCCGACCTGTTGCGGAAAGTTCGGTCGGACACCTATCGCGAAGAGGACAATCCTTCAGCCGTGGGCTTGAGGGATCGTGCTCTCGCGCACATCGATGCGGCCCTACGCGCGACTGAACGCGCGATTCATGACGCCGAGGTCGGTCGGTGAGGGCAGGCGCACCCCGACAATCTTCCTGACTCTATCGAGATGATTCTATCGAGGCTGTCCGCCTCCTGGAGCACCGCGGGATGCGTTCGCGCCTCACCTCCGTTGGACAGAGTAATAGTTGTACAATTGCCGTCTATGATGAAAGCAGTTTGTTGCCTTCTTGCCTTAGGTCTCGCCATGGCCAGCTATGGTGCGGAACCTATATTGGACAATGAGCGCGTCACCGTTTGGGATACAAGCGGTTCGTTGCCGGCGGCGGAGCATGATTTCGTGGCCGTGTCGCTGTCACACAAGGGTACTGCGATTTTCGGTCGGAAGGGCGATGTCGTGGGTAAGACCGGTACGCGCACCGTCGTTATCGAACTAAAGGAGCATCCGCTGCCATCGATTGCCAATAACAGCGGCTTTCCGCTTGCCTTTCCGAGGCTAAACGCGAGGAAGTTACTGGAGAACGACAAAGTGGTGGTGTGGGACAATGTCTGGCATGGCGGCAAGCCGACGCCCATGCATTATCACGATAAAGATGCATTGGTGGTCTACGAGGCCACCGGCGCATTGCAATCAACTGCGGCCGACGGCAAAAAGGCGGTCAGTAACTATCAATTTGGCCAGGTCCGGTTTAGCCCTCGCGATCACGCTCATTCTGAGGTGCTGGTGAGGGGTCAAGGACGCGCGGTCATTATTGAATTGAAGTAGCGCGAGAGCGGTTACTTCAAAGACAGCCGATTCGCCCCCGGCGATTGAGCCACCGGCCTAAAAGGCCGACGGCTTCCCCAAAGTGTCGATATATGCGGTTGAGCGACGGCCGGGAGCCCGAGCGCCTCGACCAGGCGGCGAACAATCGTTCCGATGCTGAGGTGGCAGCTGTCGGGTTTCGAGTCTGGAATTTCGCCCACATGATCAGTCCAAAGACCTAAGGCACCACAATGAATCAGCATGCTTATGGCGGTCTCGGGACGCCTTCGGCCGGCGTGCCGGGTAATCCCGGCGGACGGATTGCTTTGGACAAGGTGTCTCTGAGCGGCGACCCGCGCGGGCTCGTTGGGAGAACCAAGTCGGAGCATTCTTACAGGAGTATTTCTGCGTCGACCTTTTGGAAGAATGGCTCCTACACCTACACGAACAATTCGTAAGCGTAGGATAGGTTTCGCCCTCTAGGCGCTGCACGATTGCCGGGTCGTAATACGGAGATCCCCTAATGAACACGACGAGAAATCCGTTCACGGGCGTGGTTACAATTGAGCGAGACGAGCGCGCTTACACGGCACGGTGGAGGGTTCAAGGCAATAAGCTGATCGTGAACTGGGACAATGATGAAGAACCAGCGCAGTTGGGTATGTTCGAAAAGGAGCCCGAGGTGCTGGCGCGGCTGCTGCTCGCCGAAATTCTCGATCGAAAGCTAGGACGGCAAAATAAAGGTAGCTCCCCTGATGTCGCGTAGCGTACGTCGCGACGATCCCATGCAGTCTAACCGTAAGTGAAGTCCGGCTTGCTTTCCCCGACCTCTATAAGGTAGCCGTCGGGATCGCGAATGTAGCAGCGAGTCTCGCCGTACTTTTCCTTTGGTTCTGTGATGAAGGTGGCGCCTCGATTGCGCCACAATTCATAGCACGCCTGAATATCCTTAACTCGGATATTCATAAAGCTGCTGACCGAATCTGGGTCGGTGGGGACGCTAAGGAATACCGACGGTTTGTCCGGTGTCGGACCGCCCCCGACGTTGATAATGAGCCACGTGTTAGCGATTTGGATGTACCCCGGCGCGCCGCTGCTGTCGCCTCTGCTCAGAATGCGAGCTCCAAAGACCACCTCATAAAAGCGAGCCGACCGTTCGATGTCGGCTACAGTGAGAAAGTGCGCCACGGTAAACCCATCCAGCGGCGGCATCTGATAGATTTTCTGTTCCACTTGTACTTCGTTCATGGAGGGCACCATTGCCAAAGCTGCTTGAGATTCTCCTAAGCATGCGGAGGTAGAGGAGCGCCTTGACCTAATGTTCAAACCCAAGCGGCTCAGTCACCTCTTGATTCGTCACGGTCCGCTACCAGCCGCATTCGATGGCTGGATATTACTCTCAATTGTCTTGCTCGAGATGCGTCTTATCGCCGCGCCGCTCTTCTGGCAGTGATTCAGCTCGGCGACTCCTGAGTGGACGAGCCCGCTGGTAAGCGCTATAACCATACCCGCAAGCGATCCCTCTCACACGGTGTCTTCGGCCAATAGGCCGGCCTATGCGTTCCCGCAATGGTGCAACCTGTTGTTTGCTGCGCGCCCCCGATTTACGTGCGACCACTGATTCGCAATTTGATTGCGACTGCGATGATGTTTTACAAATTACCGGGAGAAATGAGCCATGACAAAAATGTTGCTTGGGCGGAATTTGATGATTGCAGCAGTGCTCGCCATCGCGG
Source organism: uncultured Gammaproteobacteria bacterium (assembly GCA_963731465.1). Lineage (GTDB taxonomy): Bacteria > Pseudomonadota > Gammaproteobacteria > Steroidobacterales > Steroidobacteraceae > Bog-1198. Next base: position 253,219 of record CAVSVK010000008.1, on the reverse strand, counting down.
GCGGGTTAGCCTGGTCGGCACAGGACAAGTACAGTCTGCGACTGCAGGATGGCCTCGCATTTTCTGAGTTCAAGGGCTACGAAAACTGGCAGGTAGTCTCAGTCAGTCAGACTGCAGAACTGCTCAAAGTGGAGGTCGCCAACCCCACGATGATCGATGCCTACCGGGCCGGCATTCCCGGCAACGGCAAGCCGTTCCCGGACGGCTCAAAGATTGCGAAGATCGAGTGGAAGCCGAAAAAAATGGCGGAATCGCCTTTCGTGGTAAACGTGCCAGACACGTTGCAGGACGTTTTTTTGATCGAAAAGGACAGCAAGCGATTCCCGGACACCAAGGGATGGGCCTATGCGGTGTTTGACTATCAGCCCGCGTCCGACACGTTCAAACCGGATCCGACCGGTACCGTTAACTGCGGTTTCGCGTGCCATACTATCGTGAAGAACAAGGATTACATTTTCCACTCGTACCAGAAGCGGTAAGGCGGGATCCGCTGGATTTTCGGCGCGATGAGCCGAGCTGTTGGGCGCGTGGCGTCTATAAGGCGCCGCGCTCGGTCCGCCCTCTACTTCGGTGACAATGTGACGGGCACCTCCGTGACACTGTCGACGGGCAGCGCATTGAGCGCTGCGGCCTTGCGAACAGCCGCCTCGCTGCGCCCCTCGTAGACGCAGAAAGTCTTGGTCTTGTCTGCGTTTGCATAAGATTGAATCCAGCGTACGCCGACAGTCGCATTGTTCGCGTTGACCTTTTTCTTGGTGGCGGCGTTGAGACCGTCGAGCGCGCCGGGCGGGAAAGTACGCTCGACGAGGTAGCGGTGCAGCGAACTTTTCGTCGGGGAGGCCGCGGGTTGCGCCGGTGCATCCGCCGCACACGCTGGGCCGAGAAGCAAGACCAGCAATACGGTGGTGAGAGATATGGTAGTGAGCGTTTTCATCTTGGTTGGTCGCCTGTTTTTCGCAATGAGAACTCGGGCGCGAAGAATCTTGCTGCAGACGAGACCAGATCGAATCGGCAGAAACACCCAAATTGGAGGTGAAGTTGCCCATATTGGCGTGCCGGTGTCAGCCTGCATGCCGTCTGCGATGGTCCACAAATTGGCCTCAGGGGGCCCCGACGCGAGAATTCATGCGTGATTCCAAAGTCTCTAGTTCGGCTTATCGAGACTAGTTTCGCAGCCCGCTCTCGCGGTGCGAGCCGGGGACGCCGTTGGAGATGATCAGGTCCTGTCGTACTCGTCGTGGCGCCGCCACCGGATGCCCTCCTCATTGCGACCCTTGGGTGCCCGGACGATCGCGTGTGTAGGTCGGCGCATCGGTTCCGCACATGGCAGCGAATTGGCGCACGGGTTCCGGCGCATTTTTGCTTCCATCGAGTGATTGCCATACCGATAGTCGTACTCAATGCCACCCGCACGTTGCTGCTCCTCGATGAAAAAGACACTGAAGTCCGAATTGAAATCGCTTTTGAGCGAAGAGCTCCACGGAAATGTCCACCCCATTCGCTTCCTGTAGGCCTGCAGCTTTGCGAGGGGCGCCCGCGACATGGCCCAGAGCATCACATCATGGTCGGCCAGATGCACGGCGAAGCCGTTAAAGCCATCAGCGATCATGGAGCAGGACGGGCAGCCGGCGGTATAGTCGGGACCGAACATGAAATGGTGGACAAGAAGTTGTGAGCGCCCCCCGGAAGAGATCCGCCAGCGAAGCGCTCCCTTCGTCAGTGTCGAATCGATATGCCTTACCGATGCCGCTCGCTCAGCCACTCATTTTGAGTGCCGGTCAGGTGCTTGGTCATCGTTCCTTCTCCTAAAATGGCTTCGTGGAGCATAGATTAGGCGGTGGGGACCATCGGATGGGAGTAACAAGTGTGGCGGGATTCCGAGGGACAATGGCTTGATCGCGGCGGTATATGATGGACTACGTTCCGCGGAGGAAACATGACAGTACGATTTAGCACCCCCCTGGTCTGGGCGGCGATCATGGCGTTGGCAGTCTCGTCTGCTTACGCAGCCAGTTCGCGTGACACCGTGCGGCTCTGGCGCAAAGCTCACGAAAAATCGATCGTTGCCGATTTCGTGACATTGCTGTCGATGCCGAATGTTGCGACCAATCTTGCCGACGTCGACAAGAACGCGGCCTACATCGAAACCCAGCTGACGTCGCGCGGCTTCGATACCCGCCTCCTCAGCGCGGGGCCGGGCACCCCGCCTTCGGTATTCGGTGAAATGAAAATCCGGGGTGCGAGGCGTACGGTGATCTTTTACGCCCACTATGATGGTCAGCCGGTTGGCCAGAAGGGCTGGGTCGCGAGTCCCTTTCAACCTTCGATGCGCACGGCACTGCCGGAGGCCAGGGTGGTCGACTGGCAGAATTCGACGGGCGAGCTCGACCCGGACTGGCGGCTCTTCGCTCGTTCTGCTGGTGACGACAAAGCCTCGATTCAGGCCATGCTCTCGGCGCTCGATGCGCTCAAGTCAGCCCATATGGCCCCCACGGTCAACATCAAGCTGCTTTACGAAGGCGAAGAGGAGCAGGGCTCCCCGCATTTCTCGACGCTCATCGCGAAGAATCTCGATCTGCTGAAAGGCGATCTTCTCATCATGGGCGACGGACCCATGCACCAGAGCGGAAAGCAAATGGTCAACTTCGGCAACCGCGGCATTGCGAGCCTCACCATGACCGTCTACGGGCCGATCAAACCGCTGCACGACGGCCACTACGGAAGCTGGGCACCGAATCCCGCGGTCATGATCGCCCGCCTCATCGCGAGCCTTCGCGACGACCAAGGCCATATTCTCATTCCACACTTTTACGACGACGTCGCACCGGCTTCGACTGCAGACAAGGCGGCGCTCAACGCCATGCCGCCCATTGAGAATGAGCTCAAAAACGCACTGGGTCTCGGCCGCAATATCGGCCCAGCACGTCTGGCAGACGGCTATCTCGAGCCCACCTTGAATGTGCGCGCCATCCACGCGGGTGATGAGGGCCCGGCGGCCGCAAACGCAATAGCGACCCAAGCCAACGCCTCGTTGGACTTTCGCCTCGCCCCGGGCGAGACGCCCGCCCATACTCGCGAACTTCTCGAGGACTTTCTTCTCCAGCAGGGTTGGTTCATCGTGCGCGACGAGCCAGACTTTCAAGCCCGGGTGTCGCACGGCAAGATCGTCAAGGTGGTCTGGGACGCAGGGGGCTCGATCGCCACCAAAACCGCGCTCGACTTGCCTGCCTCGAAAGCCGTGGTGGGATCGATCAGCCGCACGGTCGGATATCAACCCATCGAGCTACCCATCGTGGGCGCAAGCTCGGGCATCGCCGATATCGTGAACCTGCTCCACTTACCGATGGCCGGCGTGAGCATCGCCAACTATGACGATAACCAGCACGCCCAAAATGAGAACCTGCGGCTTGGAAACCTTTGGGACGGGATCGAAGTCTACGCCGGGCTGCTGACGGATCTGAACTGGTGAGCCGCCTCGGCAGCGAACGGCGCGGCAGGCCGGCCAACGAAGAACGCTGGACGTGAGCGGCTTCGAGATCAAGATTGTCGAACAGGGCGGCATTCTTTATTTTACGTTGAAGGGGCCGGGTACGTACGCGCACCTACTGCGTGCGGTCACGGCGATAATCACCGAGACCAAGTCGCGCGAAATTTGGCACGTGCTCTGCGACGCAAGAACGATGACCAACCCAATGGGTGCCTTTGAGAAATTCGAGGCCGGTGCTGAGCTGGCGCGTGGCGCGGACCCGCGCATGAAAATGGCTGTCTTGGCTCAGCTCGAAGCGATCGACTACATTTTCGAAAATGTTACTCGCAACCGCGGTCTTGACGTCGCAGTCTTTAAGAGCGAGAGCACAGCACTTCAGTGGCTGCATCGCGACAAATAGCGGAAGCAGTAGCGCCGCGCCAAGGCGTCATGGTGAGACATCGGATTTGTGTCTTCTGTGACAACGGGCGAAACTCTCGTCCAGAGTGAGCTTGTACCGTTGGATCATTACCGGGTTGTGGGTGTTATTTGTTGCCTACTGGGCAGTCGCCGCCGTGGGCGCGAAGCGCAACGCTGGCAGGCGCCTGTGGGGCACAGGAATCGGCCTGCGTCTGGTCCTGATCTTACTTATCGCCGCGGTGCTGCGATCCCCATCGCTTCGACAGTTTCTCGTGGAAGCTCAGCGTTCTGTCAACCACTCCGGCATCCCCGGCTGGGCCGGCGTCGCGCTGTGTGTACTTGGCTTCGGCCTGGCAATCATTGCGCGGTGGCACCTCGGGCGCAATTGGGGGATGCCCATGTCTCGCAAGGAGCAGCCCGAACTGGTCACCAGCGGGCCCTACGCACTCATTCGGCATCCGATCTACACCGGGCTGATTCTGGCGATGCTCGGTTCCGCGATTGGCGTAACCATCATCTGGGCGCTGGTGTTGGTTCCGGTCGGCGCATACTTCATCTACAGTGCTCGACGCGAAGAAACCGTCATGTTGCAACTATTCCCGGAGCAGTACTCCTCCTACATGGAACGAACCGGGATGCTGGCGCCCCGTCTATTCCGTCGACGCTGAGGCCGTCGTCCGCGTTGCGCGGAACAATCTGCATCGTAAGAGGTCAACGCTTTTTAGTTGCCCCTCTAAAGCAATTCGTAGCTGATATTCGCCCTGATTGTTTACGAAAGGAGATCCACATGGCCATTAAGACTTGGTTCGTGACCGGTGCTTCGTCCGGCTTTGGCCGCGCCTTCTGCGAGCACGCGTTGGAGCGAGGATACAACGTCGTGGCGACCGCGCGTCGCCTTGCCCCGCTGCAGGCGCTTGTGGCCCGGGCTCCGCAGCGGGTTTTGGCCTTGAGGCTCGATGTCACTCGACCGGAAGAAGCAACTGGTGCGATTCAGTCGGCGGTGGCACATTTTGGCCGACTCGATGTTCTCATCAACAACGCCGGCTATGGTGTCGTCGGGGCGTTCGAGGAAACGCCGGACGCGGAATTGCGCGCGCAGATGGAGACGAACTTCTTCGGCGCAATGAACGTCACACGCGCAGCATTGCCGGTGCTGCGCGCGCAAAGGAGCGGCGCGATCGTGAACATTTCCAGCATGGGCGGTCAGTTGTCGTTTGCAGGCTTCAGTGTCTATTCGGCCAGCAAGTTCGCGCTCGAAGGTGTCAGCGAGGCGTTGGCACAGGAAGTCGCACCCTTCGGCATCAAAGTGTTGATTTTGGAGCCCGGGCAGTTTCGCACCAATCTGGCGGGGGAGGGTATGCGGCATATGCCGGTGCTCGAGGCCTATCGCAACGTGGTTGCGGAAACGCGCAGCTTCGCGAAGAGCATGCATGGCACACAAGCGGGCGACCCACACAAGGCCGCTGCGGCGCTGGAAAAAGCACTTGAGTCGACCCATACTCCACTGAGGCTGCAACTGGGCGCCGACTCGATAGATGCGATTCGGGGTCACAGCGAGACTTTGCTGAAAGATCTGGCGGTGTGGGAAACCAGTGGCCGCGCAACAGCCTTCGACGCAGTTGCCGTGCGGGAGCAAGCATAGCGCCGCGATCCGATTCAACTCGCAGAGATTTTTGAATTCTGTGCTCGATTGGAGCGGCATTTCGTTATGAGAATGCGCAACCTCGCTATTACGTATTGGTATCGCGCAGCCAGGCTGGAGGCCGCAAGATGACGGAGCGACTCTATCTGCACTCGGCCGCGTTGACCGGCGAGGCCCGCATTGTGGAGATCAGACTGGGCGATGTATCAACAGTGCGCCTTGATCACACTCTCTTCCACCCCAGGGGCGGTGGCCAACCGGCCGATCGGGGAGCGTTGATCCTCTCCGATGCCTCAGGCGTCGCTGTTCCGATAATTGATGTGCGCAACGGCGATGACGGGGCCATCGACCATCTGGTCGCTTTTGGCGCAGCGCTCCAGCTTGGCGATCGTGTTTTTATGCGGGTCGATGCGGACAGCCGCCTGTTGCACGCTCGGCTTCACTCGGCTGGACACCTACTTGCGCTCGCAGGCGAGCGGATCGAGCCCGGCCTTCGAGGTATTGCCGGACACCACTGGCCCGGCGAAGCCCGCGTCGAATTCGAGGGGACGGCAGAGAATCCCGGGGACTTCGAAAGGGCGCTACGATCGACGCTGGAGGAATTGCGCGCCGCGAATCTGCCGATCAACGCATCGTTGGACGGCGAGGGTCGCCGTACTATCGCGATCGATCTGGCCGCACCCGTACCATGCGGCGGGACTCATGTGCCGGAGACAGCCGCAATCGGTCGGATCGAGATTCGGAAAATTAAAATGCAAGCTGGTCGGGTTCGCGTCGGCTACGACATTGAACCGTGAACGGAGGCGTGCGGTTTCGCCGCGTGCGCCGCGGGTTCGAGCTTGATTTAATTCGGCAATGAGGTCTTGGCGACGACCACACCTGCAACGTTAACAAGTAGTAACCCGCCTGCCCCGGGGTCAACCTACTCTTCGGCGCAGCGTTCTTACTATTGAGATTCATCTTTAAAAGGATCGCCGCCATGAACAAATGGTCTTTCGTTGCAGTGAGTGCCGCTCTTGCAGTTGCGGGTGTGGGAGCCAGCGTTTCCGCAGAGGCACACCCTTATTTGACCGTGGGGGTGGATGTTCCAGCTGTTGCTGTGGTCGGTTCGTTCCGGCGCGTACCGGTTTATTGCGGTCCTTACTGCTATGAACATGGCCGCTACTGGCGTCGTGATTATGATCGTTATCGATTTGATCGCTTCCCTCGCGACCGTTGGTACCGTCGCTAGAAGAAAAATCGCGACCTGGGTCGCCAAAGCTTGGTGGAGGTGACGCCCCATTCGGCGTAGAAGGAGTAAAGCGGCTCAAGAAGGGCAGGGATGTTCACCTACTACGTCGATCTAGGATTGCGCTCCTTGTCGCGCAACATACTCATTACCAGCCTGATGATTCTGCTCATCTCAGTAGGCGTCGCGGGCTCGATTACCACCTATGCGCTGCTCAATGCGTTATCGGCAAATCGGAACTCACGTTCCATGATGTGGCCGCACTTCGTGGCAATCATGCGGCCGCGGCCCAGACTGCCATCTACCCGATAATACCTCTCCGCAGTACCAACAGACGTCAATATTCAGCCGTTCGCGGCCAAGGGGTACGCCGTCACCGCAGACTTCTTCCGAATGTTCTTGGTGCCATTTGAATATGGCGCTGCCTGGAGCAAGTCCGACGACAACGATGGTGGTAATGCCCTTGTCATTGGACAAGAACTCAATCAACGGCTGTTTCGTGGCGAGAACAGTGTCGGACGGGAATTGCCGCTTGAGGGACACACTTATCGAATTCACCGGTGTGATGGAGGAGTGGAATCCCCTGCCACGCTTCTATGCGGCTGCGGACGTACAGGCTTTCGAACGCGCTCCGCAGATTTTTCTGCCCTTTCAGAGGGCAATCGACCTAAAGGTGCCTACCGCCGGGAGCACATTCTGTACTCTTAACTACCAGGGAAAGGGATGGGATGATTTGGTACGTTCCGAATGCACCTGGATTTCCTTTTGGGTCGAATGCATGCGATTGCGGGACAAGCGGAACACGTCAGGCTGTCTCTTGCCGCATCTCTTTATAAAATAAGTCGATTGCGCGTAATTGACGCGGTTGACGGGGTACAGAGCTTCCACGCGCTACGCAACAAAGCGTATTCTCGCGACCGTGGACTCGTGATACTTCTGGGTGCCGCATCCACCATTCTGTTGCTGGCGACCGCCGGCGGCATCATTGGGATCACGGTCTACTGGGTCGACCAACGGCGCCGGCAGATCGGGTTGCGGCGCGCGCTAGGAGCAAAGCGGTCTGAGATTTTGGCCCACGTCCTCACGGAGAATTTCCTCATCATTTTCCTGGGAATTGTTGCAGGATCATTGCTCGCATTCGCGGCGAATGTCGCGCTAATGCATTATCTGGAGATGATTAGACTACCATCCGTCTATATTGCGCTTGGCAGCGCGATCCTGCTGACGCTGGGGCAATGTGCAGCATTGTCGCCGGCCCGTCGGCCGGCGCGGATATCGCCGATGGAGGCCACGCGCGCGGCGATCTTATGAAGGTTCCTGAATCGAAGAGCCGAGCCACCGCCTGGTTGCTGACGCTGGTGCTGGGTCAGGGGCTGGCTTGGGGTACCCCGGTTCAAGTCGAGTCTGGTTTCCTTCAAGGTGCAGACGCCAACGGCCTGAGCATCTACAAGGGCATTCCCTACGCCGCACCGCCTTTGGGTGAATTGCGTTGGCGAGAGCCGCAAAGGGTAAGGGCATGGAGGGGCGTGCGCTCGGCGACTGCCTTCGCTCCCGCCTGCATGCAAACTGGCGTGTCCATGCCCGGGGAAACGCCGCCGGCGATAAGCGAAGACTGTTTATATCTCAACATTTGGGCGCCGGTGAAGCGAGCAGATCAGCGCCTGCCTGTTCTCGTCTGGATCCACGGCGGCGGGTATACCAACGGTTCAGCTGCTATGCCCCTTTATTGGGGTGACCGTCTTGCGCAGAAAGGCATGATTGTTGTCACAATTGCCTATCGTCTCGGTCCGCTCGGTTTTCTCGCGCACCCTGAGCTCACGCGCGAGTCAAAACACCACTCATCCGGCAATTACGGGCTTTTCGATCAAATTGCCGCGCTTGAATGGGTACAGAGAAACATTGCGGCTTTTGGCGGCGACCCGGCCCGCGTAACCATTGCGGGTCAATCCTCAGGCTCTATATCGGTCAGTATCCTCATGGCTTCGCCTCTTGCGAAAGGCTCTTTTCAGCGGGCGATCGGGGAGAGCGGCGGTTTGTTTGAGCCGCTGCAGCTGGCGCCAAAGTACCTGCTGGCCAACGCAGAAAAGGACGGGGAGAGATTCGCGGCATCTCTGGGTGCCGCGTCAATCAAGGATTTGCGTCGGCTACCGGCCTCCCGGCTCACCAGCAACGACACTGGCATCACGCATCCGGTGATTGATCCTTTCCTGCTTCCTCAGTCGCCATATGAAGCATTCGTCGCACGCCGGCAAAACGACGTGCCATTGCTCCTGGGTTCAAACGCTGAAGAAGCGCGGGCCATGGTGAATGTGGCCGGGGTTACGGCCGATACCTTCGTAAGCGATATCGCGAAGAGTTTCGGTTCATTGCCGGCCGCGCTCATGGAAGCTTATCCGCACACGAGCGATGAACAGGCGCAAATGGCGCGGCTTGATTTCGAACGCGATATTCGCTTCGGTTGGGACATGTGGGCATGGGCAAGACTGCAGGCAATGACCGGCCATAACGCCGTTTACTACTACTCGTTTCAGCAGCGACCTCCATTTCCGACTGACTCTGTATACGCGGGGTGGGGCGCCAGCCACTTTGCCGAGCTTTGGTACGTGTTCGATCATCTCGATCAGTACCCCTGGCACTGGACCCCGGCTGATCGAAAAGTGGCGGCAGAAATATCCACATACTGGTTCAACTTTGCAAAGACGGGTGATCCGAACGGCGCCGGGCTTCCTTCGTGGCCGGCATTCGAGAATACGAAGGGCAAAGTGCAATATCTTGCCGATCCAATGACCACTGACGGGGTGTCGGGAATCGATGCACTGAGGGTGTTCGATCGCGTCTATTCTGAGGTTCGCGGCAAAGCGTTCGCCTCACCGTAGTACGGTTGGAATCTGTACGCGCTACAGCTCTTGCTTGTAAACCTTTCCTTCCTTCATCACGAACCGAACGTGCTCAAGCTCGCGAATGTCGGCGATTGGATCACCGTTCACCGCGATGATATCCGCGGATTTTCCGGGAGTAATCGAGCCGAAGAGTTCGGAATGACCGATGAGGTCAGCAGCGTTCACCGTTGCCGCCTGGATGGCCTGCATCGGGGTCATTCCATACTTGACCATGAATGCGAACTGACGGGCATTAATCCCATGCGGGCATACTCCTGCATCAGTGCCAAATGACATCTTTACGCCGGCGCGCACGGCTTTGGTAAAGTTGCGACGCTGTGTTTCCCCCAAGCCCGCGTCGTGCGCGAGGAAGTCGGCGGGCGTGGCGGGATCCGACTGGATGCATTCTTCATCGTAAATGTCCATGTCAAGATAGGTGCCATGTTGTTTTGCAAGTGCAATTCCCTCGTCATCGATGAGCGTGGCGTGTTCGACGGACGCGACGCCCGCGCGAATTGCATTTTTGATGCCCTCGGCGTCATGCGCATGCGCCTCGACCCGCAGGCCGAAGTTGGCTGCTTCTTCCACGGCGGCTTTGATCTCTTCGGGGGTAAATTCGATGGATTTTGCGTTGCTGCCGTGGGTGAGAACCGCGCCGGTCGTCAAGATTTTGATGTGATCTGCACCCAGATGTGCGAGTTGGCGAACAACGCGGCGCACCTCCCAAGGACCGTTGGCAACGCCGTAGCGAAGATCCAACGGCAGCTCGATGTCCTTGGCCAGGCCTGTCATGGCGCCTGCTCCTTCGCTGATGGTCACATACGCGCCCGCAACATACATGCGCGGCCCGATGAATATTCCCTTGGCAATCGCGTCGCGCATGGCGACATCGTTAAAGGCGCGATAGACGCCGACGTCGCGCACCGTCGTAAAGCCGGCCAGCAGAGTAAGCTGCGCATTCGGGATAGCGGCATAAGCGGTCTCGGCTGCCGACATGCGCAAAGAAACGAGGGGCTCGCTATCGTGCAGGTCGGCTAGGTGAGTGTGACAGTCAACCAGCCCCGGCAGCACCGTCATATTCGACAGGTCGATGGTGATGACCCCATCGGGTATCTCGATGTTGGAGCCAACCGCTTCAATTTTGGCGCCACGAATCAAGATAATTTGATTCGGCAGTGTTCGCCCGGTCAGCACATCAATGAATTTACCGGCGCGAATAGCCGTGATGCTTTGCGCCGCCGACTCGTTCGGCTGCGCCCAACACATCGCCGGTGCCAAGGCCAAAAGCAGGGCCTGCAAAAACGCTATTTTCACGGATGTCCTTGAGGGTGAACCATCGGCTGAAGGGGGTTGAGTTCGATCTGTGACTTAAGCCTCGCCTGCGTGCGAAGTCAATAAACGAGGCATCAAGGCCGTGGTCGCGGGCTCAGATTGATCTAACGAAATCGGAAGATTGTATATAAGGTAGTACCTTGTATATATTCTATATATTGTTGATTACATGACAGTTAGTTATTGATTGTTTGGCGAAACGAACATACGCACCCGTTCGATATGACTTCGCATAATGTATATTATGACAAATATAGGCAGGCGGGCGCTGATGGACTTGCTCCTTTCGGGCATCACAGCGAGTCACCGCCTCCGTACCGAAGGCTAAACGGCGACAATCTCCCAACATCGGGTCACCTCGCCAGGGCTGATCCATGCCATGAGAAAGGCCATCATCGCGAAGGAAGAAGCAACATGACCCACACGCAGCCGTTGAATCCGGAGGGCTCGGCCCGCGATCGGCAAATCGTTTCCGCACGCGTAATCGTCACTTGCCCGGGCAGAAACTTCGTAACGCTTAAAATCGAAACTCGATCGGGAGTGTATGGGCTGGGCGATGCGACATTGAACGGCCGCGAGTTGGCCGTGGCCACTTATCTTCAAGAGCATGTGGTACCGAATTTGATCGGGCGCGATGCCGGACGCATCGAAGACACCTGGCAATTCCTATACCGGGGCGCTTATTGGCGTCGCGGGCCGGTAACGATGACTGCGATTTCGGCGGTCGATGTGGCGCTGTGGGATATCCTCGCCAAGCTCGCCAATCTGCCTTTGTACCAGATGCTCGGCGGGCGCTCGCGCGATGGCGCGCTCGTATACGGCCATGCGAACGGCGAAAGCCTTGCGCAGACCAGTGACGAGGTGGGCCGCTATATCGAAATGGGCTATCGGGCCGTGCGCGCGCAAACGGGCGTTCCGGGCCTGCAGAAGACTTATGGGGTATCGAGCGAAAAACTTGGATACGAGCCGGCTGAAAGCGCCCTCCCCCTGCAGACTGTCTGGTCAACGCCGGAGTACCTGCGCACCGTGCCCGAATTGTTCGCACGTCTGCGTTCGGATCACGGTCCGCAGATCGAATTGCTGCACGATGTGCATCACCGCTTGACGCCGATCGAAGCGGCACGCCTGGCGCGCGACCTGGAGCCGTACCGACTATTCTGGCTGGAGGACGCGACACCCGCGGAGAACCAGGCAAGTTTCGAAATGATCCGCCGTCATTCCGTGACGCCACTCGCGGTCGGCGAAGTCTTCAACTCCGTTTGGGATTGCAAGCATCTCATCGAGGCAGGGTTGATCGATTTTATTCGGACGACGATCGTGCATGCTGGGGGCATCACCCACGTGCGACGCATCGCAGATTTCGCAGCCATGTATGGAGTTCGAACCGGATTTCACGGAGCAACTGATCTCTCGCCGGTGTGCATGGGCGCGGCGCTGCACTTCGACGCGTGGGTACCGAACTTCGGCATCCAAGAATACATGCATCATTCCCCGGAAACGCTCGAGGTATTCCCGCATGACTATGTATTTCGAGCCGGCCGGTTGTTTTGCGGCGAGGGTCCTGGGCATGGCGTGCGTCTCGACGAGACGCTCGCTGCCCGTTATCCGTATTCCCCGAAGCAGTTGCCGATCGCTCGGCTCGAAGACGGGACCATGTGGGACTGGTAGAGGTCTGATGGTACCTTAACTCATGTTCGCGATTCGTTGGCTTGTGGCCATGATCCTTCAAGAAACACGCACTTTGGAGCAGCTTATGAAAGTTGGAATACTCGGCTCGGGCGAAGTGGCAAAAGTCCTCGCTGCAGGCTTTGTTGAAAACGGACACGACGTGATGCTGGGTACACGAACCACTGCGCAGCTTGCGGAATGGGCCGGAAACAATTCGTCGGTCCGGATAGGATCTTTTGCCGATGCTGCCGACTTCGGTGAGATGATCGCGTTGGCGGTCAAGGGCTCGGCTGCGCAAGCGGCTTTGCGCGCCGCCGGCGCGGTGAATCTAGCTGGCAAGACCGTCATTGACGCCACGAATCCAATTGCTGATGAACCGCCGGTAAACGGAGTGCTGAAGTTCTTCACGAGTCTCGATGAGTCATCCATGGAGCGCCTGCAACGCGAGTTCAGAGAAGCAAACTTTGTGAAAGCCTTCAATTCAGTGGGAAGTGCGTGCATGGTTAATCCTAGATTTCAGGGCGGCAAGCCCACGATGTTCATTTGCGGCAATAGTGACGATGCGAAGCGGGCCGTCAGTAAACTCCTCGAGCAGTTTGGCTGGGAGGCGGTCGATATGGGAAAGGCTGAATCCGCTCGAGCGATAGAACCTCTCTGTATGCTTTGGTGCATACCGGGATTTCTACGCAATGACTGGGTGCATGCGTTTAGGCTACTGAGCTGAGCCAGTCCAAATAGTTGCTGGATGCCTTACATCGGCCGCACAATCCATGCTCGCTGACGCCGTCGTAGTCGTCCATTTATTAATAGTCCTATTCGTGCTCACGGGCGTACCGCTGGTCTACCTAGGCGCAAAACGTCGTTGGGCGTGGGTCAGAAGTTGGCGCTGGCGACTTCTCCACCTCGTTGCCATTGCCGTGATTGCCGCTGAGTCGCTTCTCGGAATTGATTGCCCCTTAACGGTCTGGGAGGACAGGCTCCGCGGTCAGCAGCTTTCTAGCGGCTTTATCGAACGCTGGATCGATCGCATCCTTTTTTACGACGCTCCCACCTGGGTATTTACCGCCGCTTACGTCGCCTTTGCCGCGCTGGTTGCTATCACCTGGGTCGCGGTGCCGCCGACTCGAGCGCCGCGAAAGCGATGACACAAAAGCCCGTCAATACCGACTGAGCGCAGTCTATATCGGCGCGGGGGAGAACAGCCGGATCGAATCGAACTACTTTTGCAAGTGCAGCGACTCCGGCTGCCAGGTTGCACCGTTCTTGCCGGTCACGATTTTGCCGATGCCCGGAAAAGGGAAATGCTCCCCATAGAGGCGCTGACCGCTCGCAGCGGAGCTTTTGACGAGCCCAACCCGTGTCATCGCAGCAAGCTCACGGTCGCCGTCGAAGGCAACCTGCCAAGAAGGCTTGCGAACAGACACCACGTAGCTGTGCATCGCATCGCCGAAAAGCAGCACACTGCCGCGCCCTGACCCAATGCGGTAGCCGGAATGACCGGGCGTGTGCCCCTTGAGTTCAATCGCCTGGACAATTCCGGGCAGCAGATCCGAGCCCGGCTCAAAGGCTACTACCTTGGGCTTGATCGCGCTCACCAGCGCCGAGACGTGCTGAATGCCGAAGTTCTTTGCCTCGTCCTCCTTCAGGCCACTCAGCCATTTCCATTCCGGCGCAGATATGTGAATTGCCGCATTGGGAAAAGCGAGCGCACCGCTGGCCGTGACCAGTCCACCGACGTGATCGCCGTGGGCGTGCGAGATAAATATATCGGTCACATTGGCTGGCTTCTCACCCGCCGCCATCATGGACTTCGGCAACTTTCCGGCAATGTCGCCGAAAAAAGCACCGGCACCGGTATCGAACAAAAGCACGCGGACTCCGGCGTGCACCAGCAGCGGCTGAATGCTGAACTCAAAATGGTCGGCCGGGGCCCCGCCCGCCTTGAGCGCCGCGCTGACCGCCTCGTTCGGCTGGTCGACAACGAAACTCTTGCCGTCGACCGGTACTTCGAGACCACCGTCTTTGAGCGCCACCGCGCGATAGCTACCAATCTTGAACGCTTGAAATTGCGCAACGGGCGCGCCCGACGCCGCATCGGCGGTCACAGCTGACAGTGACACCAGCACGGCGCAGATGACCGCGTACACACCTGGGAATCGGCGACGAGTTATCATAGGGGTTGATCTTGATTCTGACTGCTGCATTCTACCAAAAATGTTCGCCTTTGCAGTAAGACCCTCGGGAGAAGGTTGCCCCCTGTTCAGCTCCGAGCTGCGGCATTGAGACGCAAGGGAATTGCCATTCGGAGGAACGTCAATAACTTCAGCGGCAAGGGCCCGAAGCCCACCCCATTTTTCCGCCGGCGATACAGCCACAACGCCAACGCCATCACCGAGCCTCCCGGCAGAACGAGTTCTATCAGCGCGTACGGAGCCAGAGCCTTCAGGCGCACAATGATTGCCGCTGCATAGCCGCCCCAATTGCGCATCGCCTGTATCCATCGCCCCTGGGGCCGATTTGTGCCCCGCAAGATCGCCGTGAAATTCGCTGAAGTCATCATTGTGCATCTCATTAAACTATAGCTATAAGACGAGCGAGGCGACCCGAAATCGACACGCAGGTGAATAATTCATGCGCTATCTGACGCGGACAGCGACAGACAAGTATGTCGCCGGAATGGTCGTTGTATCGTTTTTCAGGCTCGTGTTTTGACTGCTGAACAATGTTTCCAGCTCTTTCTGCAATTCATTGGATCGAGCGCTCCGTTCCGCTGCTTCAAAGGCATTCATGGTGGGACCATAAAAGTTCCTGAACGCGTCCACGAACTCTGATGACGTCCCGGCAAATTCAAAGGTATAGGTTCTTCTCGCGAAGGTAATGCTCTCGCTTGATATGCCTGCGCCGGCGAAACGTTCGATCACGTTGCTTTCAATTCCCCAGCTCATGGGGCTGACAAAGCCCGCTGGAGGAGGCGGCGCGTAGGCTGAACTAATTTTGAGAATTTGAGCGACCAAGGTCGGGTCATTCGGAATCCAATTTCCCATCACGATTCGCCCGCCAGATCGGCTCACGCGCACCATCTCTTTGGCCACATCGAATGGCTCAGGTGCAAACATGGCGCCAAACATGCTCACGACCAAGTCGAAGGATTTGTCATTGAGTTCGTGAAGGTCGCTGGCATTACCCTGTTGAAACTTGCAATTCGCCAAGCCTGCGTCATGGGCCCGCTTTCGCCCGGCTTCGACGAGATTGCTCGCGATGTCGACACCCAGCACCTCGGCTCCGAGCCTTGCTTCCGGGAGTGCGGTCGTCCCGTCACCACATCCTAGGTCCAGAACTCGCAGCCCCTTGGTGATGCCTAGTCCATTCACCACCGACTCCCCGCTTTTCCGCATGCTTTGCGCGACTCGCGTAAAATCTCCTTTCTCCCACAGCGCTTGGTTTGGATTCATTGCAGAACTCCTGAATACGTATGACTTGATGGATCGTAGAGTGCCGAAGATGACCGGCTGGCGCATGGGGAGAGGATCCCTATCTTTAGGACTAACCCACCTATTTTTGGGCCTTGCCAGGGGACCTTTCCGTCGGCCGAACCGTTCACACTGCAACGCTTCGGCAAGCCGGAAACGCATTTGAAGCGCATTGCTTTAAACAATATTGCGACGGAAAATGTGAGCACGCCGCTGGCGGCACGCTTGGCTGCCTGTGTGTTCGAAACCGGCGGGTCGGCTGAGTTTAGTGCACGTGCGCGGCGCTACGGTACAAGGTATTGGCTCAGCAATGGAACCTTCGCGGCTAATTCGTCCGTGATCACGGTGGCGAAATAGTCGGCGCCGTCGCGACCCAGGTGGGTATAATCGAAGGCGCGGGTGACGCTGCCCGTGGGCGCGGCTGCCGTATTATCTGACTTCCGTGTCGCCGTTGTGCCCGCCGCGCCGTGCGCTGAGCGCACGGCACCTGTCTGCGCGGGAATCGTCGTGCCTGAGGCGGCCGCAGCCGCCACCTCGCTCGAGGGTGGCATCTGCGCTAACTCATTGGCCTCCGTTGGCCCCATCTCCTGCACCGCAGTTACGCTCAGTGCATTGAGATCCACCAGCGGCACATGTTTTTCCGCGGCGACTTTCGCAACTGTTGCGGCCCAAGGTGCCAGGTCGTTTTGTATTCGACCGGACACGAACTGCCGGCGCGTCAGCGGAGTGAGCAAGACAGGGTGCGCGCCCGCCGAAAGCGCTTCTTCAACAAATCGGCGCAAGTTGGCGGGAAATTCAGTCGCCAGATCGGTTGACCGGCCGGGCTTTCCAGGCTGATCATTGTGTCCGAACTGAATGAGGATCCAAGTATCCGCAAAGCCGCGTGATTTGACTTCCGCAAGCACCAGCTTCCATGAACCCTCTTCCCGGTAGCTTCGGGTGCTGCGTCCCCCGCGGGCCAAATTCACGCATGCGACGAAGGACGTTACGTGAAGAGCGCAGAAGCTGCCACCCCACCCCGTTTGAACTGCGGTTGTGGAATCGCCGACCAAAATGATCTTCACTGCGCGTATCGGCTTGACCGCGTCGGCAACGGGAGACCCTTGAGCAGCGACTCCTGCGTGCAGGAACACGAGTGATGCGGATAGCCGGAGAGCCAAACTCGCGAGAATAGCCCAAATGTTGCGCTTCGTAGGGATCGATGCGGCTTCGGTGTTGCGGCCGCCGAAGCGGCCCGGACGGCGACTGCTCGTCAACGCCTCCTGTTCGCTGACAGACAGACGGCCTGTGCGCCGATAGGTATTGTCTGATATCAGCATAGAATATTTTCGTATCCGTCGACTGCGCAAAACAGAGTGATACAACAGCAGGCTGGGAGTTTAGTCAATGAAATGGGCAGGCATGTATCTCGTCGGCTTCATCGTCTTGATTGGCGGAATCATGGCCGCTCTTTGGAAGATGGGTATCTTGCAAAGGATCGGCACCGTCTGGACATTAATCGGAGTCGCGATTTTGATCGGTATCGGCATCATGGTCTCTGTTTCCCATAGCGGCAGCAAGGAAAACATCCAGATCGACAGGAAGTGAAATTCTTCGGCTGATGGGCGGCGCCGACCGTGCCGCCGCCGCAATATTCGCGCGTTGCGCCTCACCCACCGGGTGCCTTTCCAGGCAATCCCAGTTTGCAAGCCCTGATCTCAACACCGCTGATACCTGGTGACGAAATTCGATCTGCTTTTCGCTCATCCGGGACTGCCGGGAAGGCAAGACCGATGCCCGAAAGCGCTACAATGCGTCGCAGGATCGAGACGAGTTCGTCGCAGAGAGGCGAATTGCATAAGGAGCATTTAGAAATGAACACCAAACAGCTTATCGGGTTGAGTATGGGCGCGGCAATGTCCCTGATCATCTCGCCCGTGTTTGCGTCGGAGAATCCCACGGCCGGGGGCTACAAAGCACCGCTGAATGCCTACGGCCAGCCGGATCTGGAAGGCACATGGACTAATGCGACCTTGACCGTGCTCCAGCGCCCGAAGGAATACGGTACGCGCCTGCTCATGACTCCCGAAGAGGTCAAGAAAGTCGAAGGCGATGATGCAAAATTGTATGCCGCAGATGCCGCCCCCCGGGACCCCAAATTTAAGACTACCGATCTGCCGCACGAGTGCGGCAAAGGATTCAGCGGCGCAGGATGCGGCTACAATGCCGCGTGGATCGACCCCGGCACCACGGTGATGCGGGTAAATGGCGAGCCGCGGACCTCTTTTATTACCGATCCAGCCAACGGTCGTCTGCCGCCCTACAAAACTGGATTCAAGGCTCCCGGAATGGAGCAGTATGCGCACCGCGGCGAGAACCCTGAAAATATGGCGGTGTCTGAACGCTGTTTAAGCTCATTCGGCTACAGCGCCGGACCGGTGATGCTGCCCCTGCTTTACAACAATAATTATGAGATTGCACAGACCAAGGACACGGTGGCCATTGACGTCGAAATGGTGCACGACGTACGCATAATTCATATCGGCGGCAAACATCGCACCGACGGGCTGCGGCCGTGGATGGGCGATTCCATAGGCTGGTACGAGGGCCCAACGCTAGTGGTTGAGACCACAAACTTTCCGCAAGCGACCGCGCTATACGGCGCCTGGAAAGAATTGAAAGTCACCGAACGATTTACCCGGGTCGGAGCGCACCGAATTCTGTATCAATTCAGAGTTCAGGATCCGACGGTCTGGGATACCTCGTGGGGTGGCGAATATGAATTCAGCGCCTCGAAGGGCCGAATCTTCGAGTACGCCTGTCACGAGGGCAACTACGCACTCGCAGACATGCTCGCCGGCGCCCGCGCTGATGAAGCGGCCGCAGCAACCAAAAAGACGGCTGCCGCGGCGCCTGCTCCTGCAGCTCCGCCCAAGAAGCAATAAGGATCGGCGGAATGTTGCACTACTGAACGGGCTTTCATCCTACGAGGATTCTGTCCCGAGTCTGGCAGCGCGAGGTGTCGGTGGGGCAGACCCTTCTGACAGCGGCACTTCACCGCATCAGTGGGAGTTCAAATGAGCAACGATAAGAATGGTCCTGTTGGTCAATCGCCAGACGCAGTTCGGCACGAAAAGGATGCTCTGCACCACAAATTCCACAAAAGTCCGCAACCCGGCGCCAGGGCCGAAAAGCCTGACCAACAGGCGCAGGCCAGAACGCAACAGGATAGCGCTGATATGCAACCCAGCGAGGGCCAGCCAGAAATTCCGAAGGTCGGCTCGCGCGACGCACCGGGCGGCTGACGACATTGAAGAGGTCATCACGGCAACGGACGCCCCCCTACTCCGTTGGCCGCTTCCTGAACATCTGATCGATCTTTGCGTTGAGTTTATCGATTGCAGCGGTATTCGCCTCGCCGACCGAGAGGGCCTGCTTCGCATTGCCTAAGGCCGCTGAGGCAGACGCAGCAGTTACCTTGTTGGCCGCTGCCGCATTGCTCGTGGACCTCACCATGTCGGCCTGCAGTTTACTTATCTGTTCCTGCAGATCGTCGATGCGCGCTTCCAAGGGTTTGAGGTCGGTACAAGCCGCAGTAACCACTATCAAGGCTAAAATAACGGCCTTTGCCCTCAATTTCACCCCCCTTCTCCGTGTCAAATTCCATTGCACCAGGCTGAGTATGGCGCAGACTCGAATGGCTATACAACACAAGGCGCTGAATCGGTCTACGGATCTCCGTAGGCCAGCCGGTCCATCATCTCCGCGAACCGGCCCCAGTGAACCCGCTTTGCAGACTGTCGCCGAGCGCCGGCCCAAAAAAGCGATCCACGGCCGATCTGCAGTTCACCGAGCTTAAGATCCTTGCGATAGATCTGCAGCGTGAGCGCAGACTTGGCCTTGGCGAGCGTCGCGTTGGAGATTTCCGCTTTCACTTCATAAGCATGCGGTAGTGATCGGGCGGTACGTTTGCGTTTTAGTCTAGGCATGGGCACTCCTTTTGCTTCCAACCTTACTTTAATTGATTACCGCTATCCGATAGGACCTCGTAGTAGTTTTCCGCCGCATACGAGCGTCCAAACCGCGTGGCCTCGCCGGAAGCGAGACCGGTTGCGCCGTCATGCTTTCAAGCGTCGCTCGCGAATGAGACCGCATCATCATTGTTGGGATCTCCGGGCGGTGATCACCTCAAATGTGCTTGTCGCCCATGTCGGTGGCGAAGCCGGCGAGCACAAAAAGGTAGCCCTGATACGAACTGACCGTGCGGGCACGCTTCAGTGCCAATGCTCTCCTGTGTCGGCGGATGACCGATGGTCGGTCATGGCCGGCCGCCAGCTACCGACCAGCGTTCAATCATCAATTTCTGGCGGTATGTTGCTTTGCCGCCATCTGCTGAACAACGGCAAGCGCTTGCTCTGCGTTGGTATCGCCGGCAACCCCTCCGATGGTCGCAACGATTTTGTTGTCGGGCGCGACAACGAAGGTCGTACGTTCCGCCGTGCTGTGGCCGATCTCGATGCCGCGGGAATCCTTCATCGTGGCGACCGCCTGCCCCTTATAGGTCTCCGTTATTTTGATATCGTAAGATTTTGCGATCTCGCCCTTCTCGTCCGAGGCTACCGGCAACTTGCCGGCGCAATATTTGGGATCGGCAGAGAAATCGTTCAAACGAGCGATGCTATCGAGCGAAACGCCGATGACGGAGGCACCTGCGGCGGCAAACTTGTCGTGATTCTCCGCAAACGTGTGCGCTTGCAGATTGCACCCGCCAGTAAAGGCAGCCGGATAGAAATACACTACCACCGGGCCCTTCTTCAATGCATCGCGCAGCGAAAATGTGAATTCCTTGCCGGCCAGAGATGCTTGTGTTTTGAAGTCGGGCGCGGCGTCTCCTTGCTTCAATGCAGCGAAACTCGGTGCAGCCAGCAGCGCGAGCGCCAGCGATAGGAACCCTAATACTTTGCCTTTCATGGCGATCCTCCTACATGATTTGGCCAACGATTAAAGGAATCAGAATTGAGCAGCGTTTCCCGGGCGCACCGGTGCCTGGATTTTATCGCAAAAAGGTCGGAAGATAGGCAAATAACACTATACAAGGGGTTTCCCATGAAAGCTTTCATTGTCCTGTCGATGTTTGCAGTGTGCGCAGTGTGTTTCGGAGTCCGCGCGGACGCTCAAGGCGCCCCTGCGGAGCACAGCATGACCGGGTGTCTGGCCAAAGGAGATGACGCCGGAACCTTCAAGCTCACGAATTTGGAGAAGGGGCCGAAGGAAGTCGTGATTGCCGAGACGACCGCCAATCTAACTGCTCACCTAGGTCATAAAGTCGAAATCACTGGCGTCGCCGTTCCTGGCAAGGACAAGACGCATACGATGAAGGTTTCGGCAGTCAAGATGATTTCCTCCAAGTGTCCCTAGCTGGAGTCCGGCGGAGGCCGCGTAACTAAGGTGCGCTCCCGGCTGCGACGTTTTGCCTTGCAAAAATCGTGGCAGCCGGCGCCATCGTAACCAAGGAGTCCCAGTGGCGACGGTTCAAGTGCGCTATATCGTCGATGATGTTGAGGCCGCAATCGAGTTTTACACGAAACAACTGGACTTTAAGCTCGTCATGCATCCGGCGCCCGCTTTTGCCATGCTGTCGCGCGGCGATTTGCGTCTTGTTTTGAGCGCTCCCAATGCCGCGGGCGGGGGCGGCCAATCCATGCCGGACGGCACGAAACCGAAACCCGGGGGCTGGAACCGATTTGCAATCGAGGTGCCTGAACTTGCTGCGATGGTCGACGTACTGCGCAGCAGGGGTGCTCACTTTCGTAGCGACATCGTCACCGGCGTGGGTGGAAAGCAGATTCTGCTCGAGGATCCATCCGGAAACCCAATTGAATTATTCCAGCCCTTAGTGCCGGAAGCCCGACTTGGATCCGGCACCTGAGGACTCCTCATCCGAAGCTTCAATTGCCGAGCGATACCGCAGGTTTACCGGTGAGTCGCTGCTCGACATGGTGACCAACTAGATCGGCGAAGCTGCCTGTTGCGCTGACCGTTGTGTTCAGCAAGACCACTCCGGCGTAGTCGCCCTGCGGATTGAAAAATGCAAAGCTGCTAAAGCCGCCGGTGCCGCCGATGTGCCAGTAGGTGCCGTCAGCTGTCACGTACAGCCAGCCAAAGGTGATTTGCATGCCTGGCACCGCCTCGGCCCGAAGTTCGTTGGGTTGCTATCGCTAGCGACCGGCTCGGAAACCGCGCATCTCAGCTTTACGATGCTGCTTGGTCTATTGGGCTTGATCGCCTGCGCAACCGGTTGGCAATATGGGCCGCGTGTTTGATCACGGTGACCAATCCGAGAATCCCGCTGCTCATAATCCTGATTGTCCGTCATCCGCAGCAGACCCGGGGGATGCCGACTCGCCGCCATTCAGCAGGGAGTCGATGTTTCCAGACAACTGGCGGCTAAGTTTGATGCGCGCTTCGATCAACGCCAGCACGCGACTCGCGAGCGCCGAGATTTCCGGAATTTTGATCGTCTGGCCACGCTTGAAAAGCATGACTGCATGTCGATGGTGCAAAGCCATTCTCTCAATGTACGCAGAGTCAAAATCGGCACCCGTTTTTCCGCGGAACTGCTGCACAATGTCTTGGCCTTGACCCAGCGAGCTTGGCAGCGGCAGGTTCTTCCGCGTTGCAACTCTGGCGATATCCAATAGCACCCGATTGCAGTCATCGAGGAGATACGTTGCCATGGCGCGCACCGACTCGCTGCTCCCCCGAACAAGGGCCAGTTCAGCCAGTCGCACATCGCTCATGAACTCGCCCATTGCGGAGGCGATAAAAGCCTGCGCCTCGATGGGCTCGATGATCGGGCGTGATCGCTTCAATGAAGTCCTCAGCTAAATGAGGCTCGACTGTACTTTCCGGCCGGCGA
The DNA here is from genome assembly GCA_963731465.1 of uncultured Gammaproteobacteria bacterium. Classification (GTDB taxonomy): domain Bacteria; phylum Pseudomonadota; class Gammaproteobacteria; order Steroidobacterales; family Steroidobacteraceae; genus Bog-1198. The sequence continues at coordinate 230,216 of CAVSVK010000008.1, read as the reverse complement.
TTCAGCCAAGGCATTCAATGCGGCATTTGAAGTAGGGAGAGTCTCACAACGCGCGAGCAACGGGTGCGCCGGAGTGGTTCAAACCGGCATCGCACGCTCTTGTGCACGGAATCTGTCAAATCTGCACAAATCTCAAGCTCAAGCGCGTTCTGCCGATAGCCTAAGGATGAACCCAATCAGCAACATCCTGCCATCGGCCAATGTGACGAATGCCCTGGAAAGCGGCCTCGCCGCAATCGCCACAGGCACTCAGAAGCTCAGCGCCGACGCACAAGCGATCGCGAATCCGGACAGCACAAACGTCACCGGCGCCCTGGTGAATTTAAATCAGGCTCTAGCACTGGCTGAAGCCGGTGCGAACACAATCAGCACAGAGAATAAGATGCTGGGAGCCCTGGTCGACGCCTTGGCCTAGTTCATCCGCCTGCCGTCGTTTGATCCGCCGACGGTAAAGCCAGAGTGTCAGCGCGAGCATGGAGCCGCCGGGCAACACGATTTCTATGAGCGCGTACGGGGCGAGATCCTTGAGCCTCGCGAAAGCAATCTTCGCCCACGCACCGAGTGTCCGTGTACCGAGCGGCCAGCGTCCCCAGATTGACGCTGGACCACCCATGAAGACCGACTTTGGGAATGAGGTCATCATTGCGCTATGCCAGCATCGCAAATTGCAAAGCCAACACCGTTGCGCTCGTGGCAGCCACGGCCAGCAGCCCTTGTGCGACTCGGGAGAGATAAATGTTGCTCATGTGTGCTTACTCGGTTACCTGAACTGATCGAACAGGGAACAGAGTGCGCCTCACATCAACATGCAACAAACGGACTATTTGATCGACTGTTAAGGTTTTCTTAACACCGAAACGACGCCGGGAATGACGCCCTAGACTGCCGGCGGATTCCGCGCCGGGCGACGCGCGAGCGTCGCATTGACATCGTCGGGCGATGTGGTGACATTGACCCGCATCCAGGTACTCGGTTCCTGGCGCGGTGAAAACAGGCTGCCGGGAGCCAATAGCAATCCATGCTTGCTGCAGATTTCCGCCAATACAGTGGTATTAGTCCGCATGTTTGCCCATAGGAACAGACCGTCTCCGCTTTCGCCCAGCACCGCAACGCCATTGCTCGTCAGCAAGCGGCGCATTCGTGCCCGATGCATGCTGAGCCGTTTGCACAATCGGCTCACATGGCTCGAGTAATGGCCCTCAACGAGCAGCTTGTGAACGAGTCTCTCATTGAGCTCCGGGGTGGTGAATCCGCCCAAGAGTTTTGCCTCGGCGAGGCGCTGCTTGATCGACGCTTCGCAGGCCATGAATCCAACCCGAATGTTCGAAGCCAGGGTCTTGGAAAAGCTGTTCGCGTAGATCACGCGTGACAGGCCGCCTGCCGCTGCAAGGCGTCTCACTGGTGTTGTTGCGAGATCGGCGTACACATCGTCCTCGAATATCCAAAAATCATGTTTTGAAGCGAGATTCACGACGCGCTTGACACTGTCAATCGGCAAGGACAATCCGGTCGGGTTATGGCCGATGGAGCTGAGTATCAGAAGTCGCGGTCGCGTTTCAATAACCGTGCGTTCAAGGCAATCGACGTCGAGCCCGGTGGCGTTGTAGGGTATGCCGATGATGCGGGCGCCATGTCCGCTGAGCATGCCAAGCGCACCGAACCAGCAGGGTTCCGAGGTGAGGACCGCGTCTCCCGGCCGCACCAACACGCGCAACACCAAATTCAGCGCATGCGTGATGCCGGTGGTCAGAATTATCTGGTCCACGGCCGCGAGGATGTCCAGATCGGCGAGGCGGCGTTGAATGAGCCCCCTTAAGGGCTCGAAGCCGCCCGGTCGGCCACTATCCAGCCAGCGTCCCTGGCGTCCGAGCGAGCGCAGCGCGGCGCCGATTGCAATGCCGTTCAGCCATTCAGCTGGAAGCACTCCCAATCCCGGTCCGCGGGCGCCGTGGCCAGACAGCATGTGATGCAACAGCCAAGAAAGATCGATTTTGTCTGAACGGTTCGCGGCCGTGTCCGCCCGCCTCAATGGTTGGGAGCGTGCGTAGTAACCCGACCCTTTTCGAGCTTCTAAAATACCTACGGCAACGAGGCGGCCATAGGCCTCCGAAATTGTAAAAGGTGAGACACCCCGTTGACGCGCCAGAGCCCGGATGGAGGGAAGCCGCGTACCTGCTGCAAAGATCTGATGATGCATGCGGTGCATTACCCATTCGATACTCTCATCAACGAGGGTCTGTTGCGGCTGCTTGAGTCGGGGCGGGCTTTCCATCGGGTCAATCACCAAGCAATTGTACTGTCTGTCATCGAGCCAACTGTACAGGGCTTGCGCGTGCCGCCGGGATTATCCTTTTGTTCATGATACTCAACTCGCGGATTTTGCTGACCGCCGGAGCGTACGAATTCACCGGCACCCTTGAACGGAAGACCGCGCCTGTCTCGACGGCATGGCTGGTCAATCAATTTCCGCTCAAGGGATCCGTGCGACATGCCAGTTGGAGCGGCGAGGCCGCATGGCTGCCCCTTGGCGATGCGCCGCAACTGGCGCCTGAGAACGCAACCGCCCACCCGCGGCCGGGCGAGGTACTTCTGTACGCGGGACTCGCCAGCCACGCCGAATTGTTGATTCCTTACGGTGCCTGTGCATTTGCCAGCAAGGCGGGAACTCTTGCCGGGAGCCCGGTCATCATGCTTGACGGCTCGCCTGAAGATCTTCGGGCGCTTGGCAATCTGCTGATCGCACGAGGGATGCAATCCTTGACGTTGAATACCTACCGTTCGGAGGAGTGCACGTGAAATTCCATTCAGCTTTCAGAATCGCGCTGCTGACACTGACGCCCGGGCTGGCCTCGGCTGCCATTTTGAGCCCCGGTCTGTATCGCGACGCTGCCGGACACTCGGTCTATGTCGGCGTGGAAAACAACGTGCCCGATCCGCCCAGCAATGAGTATTACGACCCGAGCAACCAGCATAGCGGCGATCTTCCCGCCGAGTCATCCTTTAAACCCCTGCATCTCATCCACGAGGACGCAGCCGTCATCGACACGCCGGACGGTGCGCTCGGGGTATCCCTCTATACGAACGGCGTTGGCAAGCGTACGACAATCGTATTGATTCACGGCAATGATCCCGAAACCCGCGAAATGGGCTTTCTGATTCCCTACTTCGTTCTAAACGGCATCAATGTCATCAGTTACGATCAGCGCGGCACCGGAAAATCGAGCGGTAATTGGCAGGAAAACGGTCCGGTGCAACGGGCCATTGACGTGGAAGCAGTTTATGACGCGTATGCCACGAATCCGCGCGTCGATACAGCCCGCATGGGTGTATGGGGCTTTAGCAACGGTGGTTGGACCGCCCCCATCGTTGCGATCAATCGACCGCTCGCCTTCATGATCCTCAAGAGTGGACCGCCGGAGAGCATCGAAGACAACGTCTATTACACGCTCGAACAGCAGTTGCATCATAAGAACTACGATGCGCAAGTCATCGCCTCTGCAACGAGCGCCTGGCGCGCTTTGTTCGACGCGCTTTCCGGCAAAGGCTCGTGGGATACCACGCGCGCCCTTTACCAATCGGCGAGTACAAAACCCTGGTTCAAAGATTCCTATCTACCCTTCTTTTACCCGCCCAAGCTTGGCTTTCCTCCGCCCGCCGCGGCTGCCGCCGGGATGCAACGCGAATTGCTCTTCGACCCCACCGAGACGCTGGAGAAAGTTCGCACCCCCACCCTGGCGCTATTCGGAGCGTTGGATCGAAATGTCGATGTAACCCATGCCCCTGCTCGATTCAAGGCAGATTTTGCCCGCTCCGGCATGCGTGACTTTACCATTCACCTCTATCACGACGCAGGCCACACCTTGAAGGCATCCTCGACCGGTTTCAACGGCGAAGCGAGTCCGCCGGAAAGGCTGACATCAGGCTATCCTGAGATCATGGTTCAATGGTTGCGCCAACGTGGCTTTCTAGCGGGCCCTGCGCCGGATTCCAACCATCGCTAAACCGTTTCCATGTGATGCGGTACCCGGTTCTCTCTGGGCGAGCGTGATTAAATGCGGAACCATGCGCTTCGGCCCCAGCACGATCAATGGCGACGGCCCCGTCCAGTCCCCCTGCGTTGGCAATTGCTGCCTGGACGACACCCTGATCTGTCTGGGGTGTTTCCGATCCATTCACGAGATCAAAGAATGGGGGCTTGTCGATAATCATCGTCGCCGCGTCATTCTGCAAAATGCCAGGCTGCGCGGCGCGCTGAGTCAAATACAGGACGAGTGCTAGGACTCCCGTTTAGAGTCGTACCAAACAGCTTCAATGTTATTGCCATCGGGATCGATGACAAATGCCGCAAAGTATCCCGGGGAATAGTCTCGGTATCCGGGCTGACCGTTGTCCTTGCCGCCGGCCGTTATGGCGGCCTTATGTGATGCTTCGACCTGCTTTCGGTTCTTCGCCTGGAAGGCCAGATGAGTGGGGACCATCGATTTCTCGGCGCTGATCCAAAAATCCGTGTTCTTGCCGTCGTTGAAACCCGCAGACCTCCCATGCTCCATATTCTGTTTGTATCCGAGAGACGCCAATACATTGGTGTAAAACGCCTTCGATTTCGCGTAGTTGCTGACCGGTAATGTCCTGTGTGCTGAGTTGCCCATGAACCCGTCGTGGTGATCCGCTGTAGGAATATTCCCTGTTGGCTTGTAGGACTTTTTCGACACAACAGCACTTGACGCCGCACCGCAATATTTTCTATAAGGATTTATTGTCAATCGGCTTGGACCGCCAAGTTCTTTATATTTCTATAAGGAAATCCGGTTATGAAACACCACAAAAAGGCGCGAGCGGGCGCGACGGATTCGCAGTTGCAGCGCCTGGGCCACGCGCGCGTCATTGTCCATGTTCCGCTGCGCGCCGCAGACGCGCGGCGCTCCGTAAAAAATATCCTGCAGTGGAACGGTTACTTACCAGCTAATTGCGTGAGGACCATGGTCAGAATGGGTTGGGACTACACAACCTGAGCAGGCCTGGCGCGGCCGCTTATTGAATCGGCACTACCAAGGCGCAGGAACCTTGGTGCGCGTAAGGAAGTCGCTCAACGTCAATCCGATCAAAATTGCCAGCCAAACGAAGCCGACGGCGGAAATCAATCGCGTCAGGCGTCGAGCGTGTGTTTCATGCATGAAAATAGCCATGACCAACAGCGTCTTGGTGATCGAGATGATGATGTTCAAGACGGAATTGAGCGCCCCCAACTTGAACAAGGCAGAACCCGCGGAAAGCGCCAACAACGTCAGCAGCGCTGCCAGCGTCCACAGATAGTGCCTCACCGGGGTCACTTGCGGCGACTGTTTCATCCCGCGCGTCCCACCAGATAAATCAGCGGATAGACGAATATCCATACAATATCCACCAAATGCCAGTACAGGGCGGTGAGTTCCGGCGTGGTAAATCGCTGCGAGCCGTAAACCTTACGCGAAACCCGCAGCGCGAGCACCGCAATGAGAATGACTCCGATGACAACATGCAGCGAGTGAAATCCGGTGATGCAGTAATAGAGAAAGAAAAATAATTCGACCGAGGCCAACTCCGGTCCATGACGGGAGAAATTGATGCCCGGAATCAGGTGCTCCGTGTACTCCCTATGATACTCAAAGCCATGCATCACCAAGAATGCGAGACCGAGTAAGGCCGTACCCGCCATCAAGCACGCCGCGGTGCGTGGCTGATCGAGTTTGACCGCGCGCACGCCCAATGCGATCAGACTGCTGCTGGTCAAGAGCACGGCAGTCTCCACGGTTCCCAGCAGCATGTCGGTGTGGCGGCTGGCGATTGAAAAGCCCGCCGGATGCAGCAGCCGCATGATGGTGTAGCCGGCAAAGAGCACGCCGAAAAAGAGAATCTCCGTGGATAGAAAGACCCACATGCCCAGTGTGGCGGCTTCGCGCTGCTGAACAGGATCGTCAAACTGCTCCTCCACCCAGGCTCGACTGCCGTTCATTCCTGCCTCAGCGGCGCTCATGGGGGCAGCTCATGGTAGGCGTACGCTTCTTGAACCGTCGGCGGCCGCACAAAATTCTCTTTCGGCGGAGGCGATGTGGTTTGCCATTCGAGCCCGCTGGCTTTCCAAGGATTGTTTCCCGCGGATGCTCCCGAGCGCAGCGACGCGAGCAAATAGGCGACCGGCAGCAGGTAGGCAAGCGCCAACAACGAAGCTCCCGCCGAGGACAGCACATTGAGGATTTGGAAATCCGGCAAATAAGAATGATAGCGCCGCGGCATGCCTTCGTAGCCAAGCAGATACTGCGGGAAGAAGGTCAAATTGAAACCGAAAAACATCAGCACCGCCGCCGCGCGCGCCCAGGCTTCGGAATACATCTTGCCGGTGATTTTCGGCCACCAGTAGTGAATGCCGCCGAGATAGGCCATTACCGATCCGCCAACCATGACATAGTGAAAATGCGCCACCACAAAGTAGGTATCGGTAAGCGGTATGTCGAGTGCGGGCGCCGCCAGAATCAGCCCGGTGAGCCCTCCAAACATAAATAGTCCGATGAATCCGAGCGCGTACAGCATGGGAGCCTCGAACGTGATGTCGCCCTTGTGCAAGGTCGCGGTCCAGTTAAAGACCTTGATGGCCGACGGCACGGCTACTACAAAGCTCAAGATGGAAAACACAATGCTGGCGTACACCGACTGCCCCGCTACGAACATGTGGTGGCCCCACACCATGAATCCGATCACCGTGATGGCGAGGATCGAGTAGACCATGAAGCGGTAGCCGAATACTCGGCGGCGCGCGAAGCACGGAATGATCTCACTCACGACGCCCATGGCGGGCAGGATCATGATGTACACGGCGGGATGAGAGTAAAACCAGAACAGGTGCTGAAACAGCAATGGATCGCCGCCGAGCGCGGGGTCGAAGATGCCGACGTGCGCCAGCCGCTCCAAGCCGATCAGCGACAGTGTCATGGCCAGCACGGGTGTTGCCAGCACCATGACGATGCTCACGCCATACATCGCCCACACGAACAGCGGCAGCCGGAACCAGGTCATGCCCGATATGCGCAACGAGTGGATAGTCACGATGAAGTTCAGTCCGGTGAAAATGGACGAAAAGCCGGTGATGAATACGCCGGCGACCACCAGCATCACGTTGGTGTTCGAAAACATGGTCGAAAACGGTGTGTAGAAGGTCCAGCCCGTGTCCACCCCGCCTAAGATCAACGCCGCAACCGTAAAGAGTCCGCCTGCAACGTAGAGGTACCAGCTTGCGAGGTTCAGGCGCGGAAATGCGACGTCGCGCGCGCCGATCATCAGCGGCAGCAGGAAGTTGCCAAGCGTTGCAGGAATCGAAGGAATCAAAAAGAACCAGACCATGACCACGCCGTGAAAGGTGAAGGTTTTGTTGTAGGTCTCGGCGGTGAGCAGCGATCCTGACGGTTCGATGAGATTCATTCTAATCAGAGTCGCCGCAACGCCTCCCAGAAAGAAGAAAAATGTAATCGCTAGCGCGTACAGAATTGCGATGCGCTTGTGATCTCGGGTCGAGAGCCAGGCGCGCAGCCTCATGTCTCCGGCAAGAAAGCCGCCGGCGTGGCGCGGCATCGCCGCCGATGCGTCAATCGTGCTCATGGATGCTCTCGAGCGATTTCAGGTAGTCAATCAAGGCCAGCAGTTCTTCCTCGGACAGCTGCCCTGCGAACGACGGCATGAGCGGTGCATAGCCGTCGACGACTTGCTTGTTCGGCAGCACGATCGAGTCACGCAGATAGCTGTCGTCGGCGATGACCGTGCTGCCATCGGACAGCTGCACCGGACGCCCGTACAAGCCATTCAAGTCCGGAGCGTGAACCGTGGAATCGGCGCCGTGGCAGCCGCCGCAGCCATGCTCCCGGAACAGCGCGGCTCCCGCCGCTGCCAACGACCGTGGACCGGGATGGGCATCCAACCAATGCGCAAAATCCGCGGGGCGCATGACCACAATGCTGCCGCCCATCCTGGCGTGATCGAGCCCGCAATATTCCGCGCAAAAGAGCGGAAACTCGCCGAGCTGCGTGGCGGTAAACCACAACTGGGTATAGCGCCCGGGCAGCACGTCCTGCTTTACCCGGAAAGCGGGGACATAAAAACTGTGGATCACATCCTCCGAGGTCATGGTCAAGCGTATCGGCTCCCCCAGGGGCACATGCAGGGTATTGATCTCGCGCTGCCCCCCGCCGTGCTGCATTTTCCACATCCATTGCTTTGCCACCACGTAGACGGTCTGCGCGATATCCGGCGCGGAATGCATCCGCACGAAAATCCGCAGACTCCAGGCGAAGACCGCGATGAACAGCGCCAGGGGAATCAATGTCCATGTCAGCTCGATGCGCAGGCTTTGAGAAGCGCTGCCTTCGCGATTGGCATCGCTTCCGTGCCGATACCGCACCGAGAAATAGATCACGGCAATCACCACTCCGAGCGCCACGAGGGAGCACATCCCGACCATGAACCAGAACAAAAGATCGACCTGGGGTGCCAGGCTTGAGGCGGTTGCCAGCAGGTGATTGGCGCGGCTCACGCGGCTCCCTGGGTCTCAGCACGCCGCAGCTGAAAAATCAGCGCCGCGACCAGCAGTGCGGTGAGCAGACCGAGCGCCTGCATGACGTGCCGGATCGTCAACGAGTATCGGCCGGTGGTCGCATCGTAGTCGCAGCAAAACAGGATGAATTGGTCGAGCAGGTTGCCGATCTGTCCATGCACCGCGTTCACGAGCGCCAGGCGCAGCGATTGCGCTGAGAATTGCACCCCGAACAAATACTGCGTGATCTTGCCCTGCGGACTTACGATGACCGCGCCGGCGCCATGCGCATACTGCCCGTCACGCGCATCAAAAAAATAGCGAAATCCAATGCTTTTCATCACCGCCTTGATGGCGGCCGGCGAGCCGGTCAGATAGTGCCAATCCTCAACTCCCGCAGGCGGGTGAGCCGTCGCGTCCTCGCGCTGCGCGGCGTCGGCATCGGGCGGACCATCGCGGGGATCAAAACTCAACATGAGCACGTGAAAGTCCCTGGACGGACTGAGCCCGCTGGCGGCAACCGCGTGCGCAATGCCGGCGCGAACCGCGTCGCAAAGATTCCTGCAGTGGTAATAAACCGGCACCAGAATGGCGGCTTTGTCGCCCAAGAGCGTGTGCAGAGGCACGGCAGCCCCATGCACATCCTGCAATAGAACCTGCAAAGGCACCTGCCCGCCGAGTTCCTGGTCGAACCCGACTTGAGACGCGAGATTTGCCGGTGCACGCAGTTTGTCCACGGCCGCGAGCGCGTTGAACGAGCATAAAGCGATGGTCAGCAAAGCGCCTGCGCCGCGCCGGGAAACGCGCATCAGTGCGGCTCCGACGCGCCGCGGTGCGCGGCGCTCTGCTGCACATAGATCTGCATCGCCCGTTCGATCGGCACCCGTGCCGCGGTGTGAGCCGGATCGAGCCACTGGTAGCCTTCGAGCAACGCTTGTTTCTGCATGCGCAGGGCCAGAAGGTCATCGGGCGCGTGCACTTGAAGCCGCGGTGCCGGCGGCACTGAGCCTGCCCGAGCCGCTACTTGAGCCTGGTGCGGCATTACTTCGAAACGCAGCAGCAGATACAGCACCGCCGCGATGAGGACAACCGCGGCAAACATACCCGCCGCGATTTTGATGATCGGCGCCGTCGCAATCATGGCGGATTCATGCTCGCGCGCGTGTGCCCGTGCCTTAGGCATGACTGACCCCGCGCAGCTTCCCAAGATAGAAACAGCCCCACACCGCACCCATGCCAAGCGGGGCGAATAAATCGGTCCAGCGCAGCGCCAGACCTTCTGAACGAAAACCCGGTACGACAAACCAGAGTGCGTCCGCCAGGCTCGCCAACAGCAACATTGCTGCCGTGAGCAGCAAGAGCACACGATGCTGCTTGGCGCGTCGCGAGAGCAAAATGCAACAGGGCACCGCGAAGTGAAAGGCAATCAAGAACCAGGCCCAATACCGCCAGCTTGTCAGGGTGCGCGGGATGTACCAACTGGTCTCAGACGGAAGATCTGCGATCCAGACCGTCAAATACTGCATGAAAGCCAGATAGGCCCAGGCAAGTACCAGGGCCAGCAACAGGTTCGCCAAACCAGTCAGTCCGCGTTGCGTCTTGGCAGTGCGCGTGCCGGTGTACAGCGCCACCAGGATGGCCAGGGCAGCCGAGGCGAGAACCCACCCCACCGCCGCCAACAGCCCAAAGACGGTCGAGTGCCAGTGAGGAAACAGCGACATGATCCAATCGACCGAAGCCAATGTCGCGGTGATGCCGTAGGCAATCAAACCCGGAGCGGCGATTCTGCCCAGTCGTTCGGGCTGACTGACGCGGCGATCGAATGTCACGCCCAGCACAAACCATACGCCGAAATAAATGGCGCTGCGAAGGATGAAAAATGTGGGGTCAAGGTACCAGGACTGCGCCTGCAGCTGTGCATCCTGCGCCAGCACGAGGGGGTCGGCCCAGGGATAGATGATGCGCACGCCGATCAGCAGCGGCAATGAGAACAGCGCCTGCAGCGGCAGCATGTGCACCGCAGCCTGGAGCTGCGGCCGCACGATGCGTCCCCAGTCGCCGCCGGTCAAGACCGGCACCATGGCCAGAGCCAGACTGCCGATGGACAGTCCCGTAAAAAAGACGAACGCGAAGAGATACGAAAGCAGCGCCTGGCGCAGGGAGTAACGGCCGAGCCACGCGCACAGCAGCAGCGCCAGCGCGCCGATGAGCAGAGAAATCAAGCGCCCGTTTCTCGCGATGATTGCACTGCTCATCGTGCACCGCCCGCAAGATGGCCGCGGTCGTCTGCATTCAGGCTGGCAGCCGGCGCATGTTGGCTGAGCTGCAGTGCCCTGATGTACGCGACGATGGCCCAACGATCTTCCGGCGCAATCCGGTCGGCATAAGGATACATGACGCCGTAGCCCTCGCTGATCACCGCATAGAAGTGGCTATCGGGTGCGTCGCGCAGGCGCGCAATGTGGTAGCTCGGCGGCCGCGGAAAGCCGCGGCGCGCGACCATGCCATCGCCGTCGCCGGCGCGGCTGTGACATGGCGCGCAAAAGACATTGAATTGGTCGCGCCCGCGCTCGAGAAGCGTTCCGCTGACCGGCAAGGGATTGGCTGTCGGCGTTGCGGCCCCCTGCTCGGCCGGCAGCCGAGCGTTGCGGCCGCTGCTGGTTCCGGCAAGCGCGCCGGCAGAATACGGCACAGTGCCTGTGACTTGTGGCCGCGAGGAATTGCCGTTCTCAAACAGTTGAGTCGGCGTCAGGGGTTTGTACTTGGCCTGATCGTACATTTCGTGCAGACCCTTCTCGCAGCCGGACAGCGCGGCGAGACTTACGGCCGCCGCGCACAAGAGACACCAAAAGGCGGCCACACGAGGTGTCACAGCGCCGTCTCGGCGACCGATAGCGGCGACAATGTCTCCAAGAAGCTGCGCACGCGACGCGCATCGAACTTTTGCGCAGCGGCGCTCAACAACAGGAAAAAATGGTCGCTGCTGCTGCGTTCAAATCCTCTGACGTCGAACAGGGGGTGATAGAGACGCGGCAGCCCGCTTTCCATCAGCATCGTAACGATGCCGCACACCGCTGCGCCGGCCAGGGTCATCTCCAAGGCCGGCGGCAGAAATGCCGGCCAGCTCAACAGCGGCCGCCCACCGACATTGATTGGGTAGTCGTAGACCGCTGAATAGCACTCGAGCGCAAAGGTTGCGATGCCTGAGCACAAGCCACCCAGCAGCGTGAATAATGCTACGCGGCCCTCCTTGAGATCCAACGCAGCTTCTAACCCTTCGACCGGACAGGGCGAATAGGCTTTGATGCTCACGCCGAGAGCGGCCTCACGCGCGCGCAGCGCTGCGTTCAACAGCTGCGCCGCGGTAGAAAATTCGGCGATGAGTCCATTGCTGCGCGGTGGTCTCATGAGCGTGCCGCATCCCGCGTTCGCACCAGCTTGCGCAGCTCAAACATGGAGACCACCGGCAACAGGCGCACGAACAAAAGGAACAGTAGAATAAAGAGGCCTATCGAGCCCGCAAGAAACGCGAGATCCCAAAAGGTGGGATAAAACATGCCCCAACTCGACGGCATAAAGTCCTGATACAGGCTGGTGATGATGAGCATGAAACGCTCCAGCCACATGCCGACCAGCACCAAAAGCGAAATGATGAACAGCGCCGCCGGACTTCGGCGGCAGCGCGCTGACCAGAGAAATTGAATGGCGACGACGTTGCAGAAAATCGTGCTCCAGAAGAGCCACGCGTACGCGCCCTGCATGCGATGCAGGGTTACCGCAATTTCGTAGCGATCCATACTGTAGAACGCCATGAATATTTCCGTCAGATAGCTGTAGTCCACCACCAAGCCCACCGCCAGCATCACCTTGGCAAGGTTGTCCAGATGACGGGCAGTAATGTACGCCTGCAAATTGAGCGCGCGGCGCATCGGAATACCCAGGACCAACACCATGGCAAACCCTGAGAACAACGCCCCTGCAACGAAGAACGGCGGGAAAATGCTCGAATGCCAACCAGGAAGCACGCCCTCGGAGAAATCCAGGGCCACCATGCTGTGTACGGAGAACACCAGCGGAACCGCGAGACCCGCGAGCAGCAGGCTTAAGGTTTGGAATCGCCGCCATTGCGTCGCCTCCCCCTGCCAACCCAGGGCCAGAAAGCCATAGAAGCGTGCTTTGCGCAGCGTCGGCGCCCGATCCCGCAACGTGGCGAGATCGGGAACCATGCCCACGTACCAGTACAGAATCGATACCGAGAGATAAGCCAGGATGGCGTAGAAATCCCATTCCAAGGAACTGCGCCATTGAGGCCACACGTTCATGATGTCGGGATATGGGAATAGCCAGTAGAAGAACCAGGGGCGTCCAAGATGCAGGATCGGGAAAATGCCGGATACCGATACGGCAAACACGGTCATCGCTTCCGCGTAGCGATTGATCGAATTACGCCATTCTTTGCCGGCGAGATACAACGCCCCCGAAATGAACGTACCGCCCATGCCGATCCCGATCCACCACACGTAGTTGCCGATGGCGAAGGCCCACGCGACCGGCATGTTGATGCCCCAGATGCCGACCCCCTTGCGAAGCAGGATGGCGATGCCACAGGCCAACAGCAGCGTCAACGCCAGCGCGGCCGCCATGCCCCAGCGCCAAACTCGGCCAAAGCGCCGGGTCAGCGCAATGTCGCTTACGCGAGCAGAAATGGAAGCGAGGCTTTGATCCTGTGCCAGCAGCGGCGCGCTCATGCCGGATCTTCCAGGCCCGGATGGGGATTGCGCAGGCGGGCAAGATAACTGGTGCGCGGCCGGGTGTTGAGTTCCTGCAGCAGCGTATAGTTGCGCGTTGAGCGCTTTGCTTTTGCCACCTGCGACTGCGGGTCGGCCACGTTGCCGAAGCGGATGGCCTGCGTGGGGCACACCGCCTGACAGGCCGTCAGGATTTCGCCATCATGGATGCGGCGACTGCCCTTGTCGGCCTCGATGTGCGCGGTCTCGATACGTTGAATGCAGTAGGTGCATTTTTCCATGACTCCGCGGCGTCGCACCGTGACCTCCGGGTTGCGTTGCGCCGCAAGCGACTCGGTGGTGTCGTCCTGGTATTGCAAAAAATTGAAACGGCGCACCTTGTAAGGGCAGTTATTCGAGCAGAAGCGCGTCCCCACGCAGCGATTGTAGACCTGCAGATTGAGGCCTTCGTCATCATGAACGGTCGCGCCGACCGGACAGACGACTTCGCAGGGAGCGTGCTCGCACATCATGCAGGGCACCGGCTGCGAGTAAGCGAGCGGATTGTCAGCGCTTCCCTCGTAATAGCGATCGACGCGTATCCAATGCATCTCTCGGCCGCGCAGCACCTGCTCCTTGCCGACCACCGGAATGTTGTTTTCCGCCTGACAGGCAATGGTGCAGGCCTTGCAGCCGATGCAGGCGTTAAGGTCGATGGACATGCCCCAGGCGTATTCGCCGGCCGGATAATCTGGATACAGTGTCGGCGCCGCACGCTCATCGGCGACTGCCGCGACCGGACCCTGATCGCGCAGGTATCGGTCCAGGGTTTGGACGCGCACCAGATCGCGGCCTTCCATGTTGAAATGATGTTGCGTGCTCGCCAGCGCCGTTTTACCTTCGGTTTTTCGCAGTGTCAGTCCTTGCACGCACCAAGGATCGGACGATGTACGCAATCGATACGCATCGAATCCGATGTGATTGCCTACCCGGCCGGAGGCGCGCCGTCCGTAGCCCAAGTGAACGGTCACGCTAAGCGGCGCCTGCCCCGGCATGATCCAAATCGGCGCGGACAGCACGCGCTCGCCGATCCGCAATTCCACCACATCGCCATTTGCCAGGCCGAGCTGCTCTGCCAGCGCGGGGCTGATCAGCGCGGCGTTCTCCCAAGTTAGTTGAGTCAGAGGCTTGGGCAATTCCTGCAGCCAGCCATTGTTCGACCACTCACCATCGCCGATGGTCGGATCCGGTCGAAACAGCAGCTCCAGTGCAGCCTCTTTGCCGGCGGCAGATGGCGCCGCGGCGGGCAACCGGGCAAGAAACTGGGTGCGGATGGACACGGGGTGTGCGGCACATTGTGTATCGGCGACCATGCCGGCCCGCAGCGCAGCGCTCCAAGACTGCTCATCCGGCAAGCGTTCGCGCCACTGGCGGCGCACAAGGGTCCTTCCCTCCCGCACCTCATCGCCGAACAATACCGCCAGCACCTCATGCGCCGATCGGCCCGCGAACAGGGGCGCGATGAGCGGTTGCGCAATGCCGACTGTGCCGTCGTATGCACGCGCATCCGACCAGGCTTCCAATTGATGCGCCATCGGTAGGTGCCATTCGGCAAGCAGGCCGGTCTCATCGCGGTACAGGCCGAGATGCACGACATGCGGAACATGGCGCAGGGCCTCGATAAAGTTCAAATCGCTGGGTGCGGCGTACGCCGGGTTGCTGTCGAGAACGAGCAGCGTATCGACTCCACCTTGGTGCATCACAGCCGCGAGGTCCGACAAATTCTCCGCACTGCGACCTGCACCCGCGCGGTCCGCTCGATCGGCGTATTCAACGGTGGTTCCTACATTCTCGAGGGTGTTGTTCAGGACATGTCCCAACGCATGCATCCAAGAAGGTTGTGACTCGCCGACGATCACGAGCGAAGCGCCGCGGTTTGCGCGCAAGTCGGCCGCGAGCGCATCCAGCCACTTTGCATGCGGCGTGTCGGTTGCCTCACGGGCCTCGACTGCCAAGCCGAGCCGGCTTGCGAGAGCCAGCGCGAACACCTCAATGCGCCGGCTTTCCAATGCCAGGCGATGGTCGGCCATGCTGCCCGTCATGGACGGCGTGGATTCAAGCACGTACAGGCGGCTGGCGGCGGCTTCCGCGCCCTCGGCGAATCGTCCTGCCGCGTAGTCGCGGGCCTGACGCACGCTCGCCGCGCCGTCGCCGAGAAAGTCGGCGTCCAGCGAAACGATGATCTTCGCCTTATCGAGGCGCAAACGCGTCGCGAAGGGTGCGCCGAGCGCAAGCACGGCGCCGGCAGCCGCATTATCGTCCCCTTTGGGCAGAAAGGTGTGCCAGTGCGCACGTGGATATTTTTCCAGCAGCGCGTCAATCTGGGCGATCAAGGTCGGCGAACTCGTCGCACCCGTCAGAATGCGAAGCGTTGCACCCTGGTCAAGTCCCAGCCGTTTACGCATTGCCGCCATTGCTGCGTCCACATCATCCCAGGTGGCCGTATCACCCCCGTGCATGACGGTTTGGGAACGGTCAGGGTCCCAGAGCTGCAGCACTGCGGCCTGCGCGAACACATCGGTGGCGCCAAGACTGGCCGGATGCTGTGGATTGCCCTCGACTTTGGTCGGCCGCCCCATGTGACTTTCGACCAGAACTCCCTGCGCATAGCCGTCACGCAGCAGGCTGGTGGCAAAGTAGCGCGGCAGGCCGTCCACCTGTCCGGCTGGTGCGTGTACATAGGGAATGATCTGACCCTGGGGCGGATGGCCGCACGCGCTGAGTCCCGCGAGGGCCAGGGAGGCCGCCGTGAATTTGAGGAACCCGCGACGGTCGAGCGTGAGTGCATCAGCGAATTGCGGCTGCTGAGTTCGCAACCATTGCCTAAAGCCTTCATCGTCGGCCAACTCTTCCAGGCTGCGCCAAAAGACCGGCCCGTGCTGCTGCGCCAACCGCGCCCGCGCGCTGTGCCAGTCAAAAGGCAATCCAGCGGTCACCGATGGCATATCGAGCAATCCGCGAGGCGCCGTGTATCGATGCCATAGGCAAGCAACAGTTGTGGGCCCGTCTTGTCCTCCGGGCCCCGGGTCCAGTGCTGATCGAACACCGCATCGCGCGGACGCAAGTAAGGCGCCGGATTACGATGGCAGGCCAGGCACCATTGCATGGTGAGCGGCGCGACGCGCGCGGTCAGCGCCATCTCATCGACGGCGCCATGACAGGTGGCGCAGCCGACGCCCTTGGCGATGTGAATGCTATGGTTGAAATAGACAAAGTCCGGCAGCTTGTGCAGGCGCTGCCAGCGCAGGATTTCCTCGCCGCGCGCTGCGCCGATCAGCGGGCTCAAGGCCGGTTGATCCGTATAGAGCTGCGAATGGCAGGTCATACAGGTGGATACGGCGGGAATTCCGGCAAACGCCGACTCTTCCACGGCCGCATGACAGTAGCGGCACTCGATGCCGGCATCGCCCACGTGATGCTTGTGACTGAAGGGTACCGGCTGTTCCAATGCCTCGCCAACGCCGGCAGGATTGGCGGTCACCGCGCGCCAACTCAAAATCGCGATGATCACCGCCAGTATGGCGCCGAGCAGACACAGCCTGATAAAAAAACCGAAACGCGGATGGAACAGCTGTGCCACTTCAATCTATTCGAAGACGAATGACCTTTTTGTTTCGCGCCGACCCGCTCATGGCAGTCCTGCACACTCAAGCATTGTCGAACACATTCGAAAAGCGCGAAGTGGCCAAAGGCAATGTTGCGCTGTCGGAAGAGGACTACGCCAGGCGGCAATCTCGACGCCTGGTTCTCCCGCTGAGCGGGCTAGGTGGATTCGATGTTCCGGATGTTCATCTTGTGTAAGATCATCCCAGCGTTAACGCAACGGATAGCCTGACCGGCCACCCATGGTTCACGATCCTTCCGTCAGTCGCCTCGCGTTCATTCTGTACTGTCTCGCCGCCGCGGCTTTCGCGGCGCTGATATTATATCGAGATAAGTATTATAACTAATTGATATGCCAAAAATTATATTCATAAATTATGAGGGTAAGCAACGCATGGTTGAGGTCGCTCCCGGCACCACGCTCATGCGTGCAGCCACCGACAATCGAGTCGACGGCATCGACGGTGATTGCGGGGGCAACTGCGCCTGCGCAACCTGTCATGTCTATGTTGATCCCGCCTGGGCTGACCGGCTGCGGGCGCGCACCGCCTGCGAGGTGGAAATGCTGAATTTGGTGGCAGAGTTGCGGGGCACTTCGCGGCTGGCGTGCCAGATTGATATCGATTCGAGTTTGGATGGCCTGATCGTTTCTACGCCCGAGTCACAGCATTGAAGGGAAACGCCCCATGAACTCAACCCACCCGCTGACAGCGCGCGGCGCCGATGCGCGTGCCCGCGCTTTCGCCCTGCCCCTGGAACAATTGGATCCGTCGGATCCTCAAGGATTTGTGGACGACACGGTGGGCCATGTTTTCGAGCGACTCAGGGGCGAAGATCCGGTGCACCGCTCCCACAGTCCCGTGCCCGGCATCGACACCTATTGGTCGGTCACGCGCTATCAGGACATCATGCATGTCGACAGCCATCACGACCTCTATTCCTCGGAGCGAGGGATAACGCTGATGGATTTTCCCGATGACGACGAGCAGAAATTAAAAATGTTCATCGCCATGGACCCGCCCAAGCACGATGAGCAGCGCAAGGCGGTGAGCCCCATCGTGGCGCCGGCCAATCTCAACAATTGGCGCGAGCTGATTCGCCGGCGTACGGCCGATGTCCTGGACAGTCTGCCGCGTAATGAGACCTTTGATTGGGTCGACAAAGTCTCCATCGAACTGACGACATACATGTTGGCAACCTTGTTCGATTTTCCGTTGCAAGACCGCCGGCTTCTCACCTACTGGTCGGATATCTCCACTTCGAACAAGCTCACCAATCCCGATGCGCCGGAGCCCGAAGTGCGCATGGCTGAGCTGCGCAAGATGTTGGAGTACTTCACGCGCTTGTGGAATGAGCGGGTCAACGAAACGCCCCGCTCCGATTTGATTTCCATGCTGGCGCACGGCCCGGCCACCCGAAATATGGGTCCTCTCGAATACATGGGAAATCTCGTGCTCCTGATCGTCGGCGGTAACGACACGACCCGCAATTCGATGAGCGGCGGCCTGCTTGCCTTGCATGATTTTCCCGAGGAAATGACCAAACTACGCGCCAATCCGGCGCTGATTGAAAGCATGGTTTCTGAAATCATCCGCTGGCAGACGCCCCTGGCCTATATGCGGCGCACCGCCGTGGCGGACACCGAACTTTGCGGCAAGAAGATCAAGCAAGGCGACAAGCTCGCGATGTGGTACTTGTCGGGCAACCGCGATGCAAGCGCCATCCGCGAGCCGGATCGATTTATCATCGACCGCGAGCGGCCGCGCCAGCATCTTTCATTTGGCTTCGGAATTCACCGCTGCGTGGGCAATCGCCTTGCCGAGCTGCAGCTGAAGATTTTGTGGGAAGAGATTTTGCGCCGTTTCGAGCATATTGAAGTGGTTGGCGAGCCGACGCGCGTGCGCTCAGCCTTCGTCCGCGGTTTCAGCAAACTACCGGTCAGAGTCAAATGAATTCACCTGCTCCCATCGAGATCTTGTCAGCTCCGCCGACGAACCCAATGCGGGCATTGCTCGGGGCTCAGCAAGCCGCATTTCAGTCCGACATGGCGCCCTCTTTCGCGGTACGCCGGGAGAGACTGAAGCGCCTGGATCTGCTGATCGAGTCGCATGCCAACGAGTTTGCAGCCGCAATTTCGAGCGATTTTGGTACCCGCTCGCTGATTGAGATCCGCATTACGGAAACGGCCAGAATTCCGCTCGGCGTGATCAGGTCCTTGCGGGTACGATTGCCGGCGGCGTGTCGGTCAACGATACGTTGCTGCACATCGCCCAGGAGGGCCTGCCGTTCGGCGGAGTCGGGGCATCCGGACAAGGCCACTACCATGGCGAGTTCGGATTTCGGCAATTTTCCAAGGAAAAACCGGTATTTTTTCAATCTCGCTTCTCCGGCGGCGGCATTATCCGTCCGCCATACAAGCCCTCGATCGAGCGAGTATTGACCTGGCTCTTGCGCATTACCTGAGAAGAAATTCCTAAGCCATGTGGCGGGAAACACCGCCCTTTCCGGTTGAAGTAGAAGAGCTCATGAATGCCCTTCTCACCGCCCGCCGCCACTTCGATCGCCGTTTCTACCTCGGCGCAAGCCTGGCCGGCCTGGGATTGGTATTTTGGGGATTCGCGCCCACTTATTACCTGAAGCTCATTTTTGGCGCACCGACCCTGCCGACGCGGCTGCACATTCACGGCGCCATCATGAGTTCCTGGCTGGTGTTGTTCTTTGTTCAAGCCTGCCTGATTTCCGCCCGCCGCACGCAATGGCATCGGCAGTTGGGGATCCTCGGAGCCGGCATTGCCATCGCCGTCGTACTGGTCGGTTCGACAACGACGCTTAACGCCGCCGCGCGCGAAGTCAGCCGCCACTCTGTCGAGGCGAATAGCCGCGTCGTGGTGCTGGGCTTGGAACTTGTTCAGATGGCGCTATTTGCTGGCCTTGTCGCCGCGGCGATCGCGATGCGCCGGCGCCCCGACTTTCACAAACGGTTGATGCTGCTCGCCACCGCCTGCATGATGCCGTCCGCCTTCTCCAGAATTCCGCTCAACCTCACTTTCATGGTCTCAAACTTTGTGTCGATCCTAATCCTGTTCAATCTATGCGTGATTTTCCCTGCGCTCATCGATACGTTTCGCAATCGGCGCCCGCACCCAGCCTTCGTCTGGGGCGGCTTGATCACAATCAGCGCGCTGAACTTGGGCTATCTCATCGCGATCAGTCCGCAGTGGCTGCGCTTCGGTACCTGGCTGGTTTCCTAAAGCCCAGAAACGGCGCATCAATGCGCCCGCTCGAGTTCGCTGCTTCCATAGAGGGCTGAGTCCTTTGGAATCGGCTCATTCCAGATAAAATGGCTGAACCAGTCAAGGTTTGCCTGCACGAGCGCCAGCGCGGATTTCGGTTTGTCGATGCCGTGGCCGAATCCCGTATAGAGAATCAATCGCGCATCGACATGCTGGTCGAGCAGCCCACGGTAGAGTTCAAAGGCGTCCGGAACCGGCACTCGATGATCGGCGCTGCCGTGTTGAATCAGAGTGGGCGTCTTCGCCTGGCGGATGGTCGTGATGGGCGAAGTCTTCGCGTAAATCTGCGGATCATCCCATGGAGTTGCGCCCAAATACTGCGGCGTGAAGGGCGTGATATCGGTGCTCACATAGTAGGTGGTCCAATCGCTGATGCCGGCACCGACGGAAATTGCCTTGAAGCGGTCGGTGTGCGTGGTGAGAAAGGCGGAGATGTAGCCGCCCTGCGACCAGCCCATCGCGGCCAGCTTGTTGGGATCAACCATGCCCTTGGCGATCAGCGAATCCACGCCGCTCATCACGTCCCACATATCGCCGACACCCAGGTTGCGCACATTGAGTGCGCGGAATTTGGCGCCGTAGCCGCCGCTGCCGCGATAATTCGGCTCCAGAACCAGCGCGCCCTTCTCCAGGAAGGCCTGCACCGGATACGCATAATCATTCGGCAGAAACCGTGGCTGCGAAACCCCGGTGGGTCCACCATGAATTTTGACCAGCAACGGGTATTTGCGCTTTGGATCATAGTCCGCCGGCTTGTGCAGCACGCCTTCTATGAGAGTGCCGTCCTTGCTCTTCCAGGAAATCACTTCCACGCTGCCGAGCTTCCAGCCGCTGACCTGCGCCGTCAGATCGGTAAGCTTTTTCGGCGCAAACGTCGTCGAGTTCGAGACATACAGCTCCGTCAAGTGGGTTGCATCGTCTGCCGTGAAGGCAATGGCAGCGCCATCGGGGGTCACCGTCGCTTCGTCGATGATCAAATGATCGTCCGCGGAAACGGGTTGGACCTGCCAGGTCGACGGGTCCAGTCGGAACAGTTTTGCGGTCATTTTCTGGGTGGCGCCGAAGTACAGTCCACCGGGTACCCACGCAATGGCGTCCGGGTCCTCATCAAAGCCCCGGGTCAAGTCGCGAACATCGGCCGCGGTTTGCGCCGGTCTTTTGAGCACGGTTTCAAGGTCGACCATCGCAATGTGCGTATTGGCATAAAAAAATTTCGGCTGTCCGAGAGTGGTGACAAAGGCCAGTTGCTTGCCGTCCAAGGAGAACATCGGCGAGCGGTCGGGCCCCGGCAGCGCCACAATCTTTGACACCGCTCCGGCGGCGGATCCCGCTTGCGGGAGATCCATCAAATAGATGTCTTCGTCCTTGATGAAGGCCAATAACGGATTGTGGCCGGCGCTGAACGCAATGCGGTCGGACTGCGGTGAAATGGCGAACGACTTGACGCTCAATCCGGGATCGGAGGTCAATTGCCGCGCGGCTTGCGGGTGCAGTGCCTTGATTGCAGCGTCGACGTCGATCCACCACAGCTGCAGCTGTTCGAAATCCTTTTCGATCACGTCGTAGGAACTGTAGCGGTCCTTGCGTTCCCTGCTGGCTTTGTTCGGCGGCTCCGCCGCGGTAAAGACAATCCCCTTCCCATCCTTTGTCCACTGAAACTCGTCGACGTCGGCCTCCGACTTCGTGAGCGGCCAGGCTTCTCCCCCGTCGGGGGCGATCAGCCAAATCTGCTTTGCGGCCGGCTTTGCCGGCGGAGGGGCGCCGCCCTTGCCGTCCTCCTTTGCGGCAAGATCCTTTTCCACCACAGTGAGCGGCTCGATGATGTTCGCGTCGCGTTCGGTGACAAAGGCAAGCCACCGTCCGTCGGGAGACCAGGCGGCCGCGCCGACCGACTTCTTTCCGCGCGTCAACTGCACGGTCTTGCCGGTGCCGACATCGGCCCGCCAGAGCTGCCAGACAAATTCATTTTCCTTCCAGTTGGTCTCTCGCTGCAGGTAGGCGACGGAGCGTCCATCGGGCGAAATAGCCGGTGCGCGAATGCTGCTGCGGCTCAAGGACTCCGCGAGTGTCGCCACGTGCGAACCCTGGCTGAATCCGCTCAACGGCAGCACGCTCAAAGCGCACGCCATCGAGACTAACCGCCATCTGCCTGTCATCATGGCCATACCGCTGCCCTTCCGTTTGCTGCCCGGCACCGCTACTTGCCCACCTGAACAGGAATTGGCGGCGCCGTTTTACGCGGCATTTCCGGCGCGTTTTTCAGCTCCTGCAAGACATCGGCGATCGCCGCATCCAATTGCACATCGTTGCCCTCGTTGACAGCCAGCGGGTCCAGGGGCACGTCGACATCGGGAGCGACGCCTTCATTCTCGACGCGCCACTCGCCCTCCGGGGTGAAAACGCGGAAGAACGGCACGGTGAGAAAACCGCCATCGATGAGAGGCGGATTGGCGGATATCCCGATCAATCCGCCCCACGTGCGGCTGCCGATGAGCTTGCCGAGGCCAAGCCTTCTTGAAGCCGTAGGGCAGAAAATCGCCGCCTGACCCCGCATCCTGATCGATGAGCATTGCCTTGGGGCCGTAGATCGCGCCGGCCGGCGTGTTGAATACCAGTGCATCGCGATCCTTCCATCCGGAAAGATACTTGCGGTTCAAGACTTCCAGTACATAGTTGGCCGCTTGGCCGCCGCTGTTGCGCCTGTCGTCGACGATGATCGCGGGCTTGTCGACCTGTGCAAAGAACATGCGATTGAAAAAGGTGTATCCGTCGCCGGCCGTGTCGGGCAGATATACATAGGCCGCTTTGCCGCCGCTTTTGCGCTCCACGTATTCGCGATTGGCTTCGACCCAATTCCATTGGCGCAGCGACGCCTCGTTCGCGATGGGGATGACCACCGCGGTGTGGGAGCCATTTGGACCGCCGCGGCTCACGGTCAAGGAGACCTGTTTGCCCCCGGTGCCCTCGAGCAGCGAGAAAATGTTCACTGAGCCGTCCAACGGACGGCCGTTGATCGCCAGTATCGCATCGCCTTCCTCGACATCGACCCCGGCTGTTGCCAGCGGCGCGACGATGAACGGATTCCACCGATCGCCGTGATAGATTTTTTTAATTCGATACTGGTTGTTCTCGACCGTGAAGTCGGCGCCCAACAAGCCGGTCGCCGTGGGCGTTCCCGAATAAACATCACCCCCGCCGGTGCGGTTATGCCCGACCTGCATTTCACCGATCATCTCGACCAGCAGTTCGCTCAGGTCCTCGCGCCGCTGCACGAACTGCAGCAACGGTTCGTAGCGCGCACGAATCGCGGCCCAAGGCAGTCCATGCATTTTGGGATCGTAGAAATACTGCTGTTCCATGCGCCACGCTTCGTCGAAGATCTGGCGCCATTCCTGGCGCGGATCGACGAGCATTCTTACGTTGCTCAAATCAACGGCTTTCGAGTCCAGCTTCTCGTTGGCATCCGCGACTTCCAGCTTGTCTTCGCCCAAGGTGAGGAGCAGCTTCTTTTTGTCCGCGCTGGCCGAAAAATCGACCAGATGCGACTTGAGCAGCTTTTCCTCGCGCTCCTCGAAATTGAAGCGATACAGATCCGCGTCGGCGTTGCCGTTGGGACCGGGGGGCTCGAGACTGGAGCCCGGTTGTCGCCGCGCGATGTAGAACAAGGCGCCATCCGCGCCGACGAGGAGACGCTCGTAGTTGCGTTCCGCGACCGGGATGGGCACAAACCTTTGCGACAGCCCGGTCAAATCAACCCGGGTGGGCTTGATCGCTTTGTCGGCTTTCTCCTCATCGCTACCCTTCCTCTTTGAGGTCGACGCATCGGATTTGGCCGAATCCTTTTCCTTGTCCGTGTCCTTTTCTTTGTCCTTGTCGGAGGCGTTGCCGCCCTTTGCGTCCTCATCGCCGCTCTTTGGCGGCAGGGGAGAATGTCCGGTCGCGGACAGCACAGCCGCATAGAGGGCCATACGCAGCGGACGTTCCTGCGTTGACATGTCGAGCGAGACGCGCGTGGGACCGGCATCGATGGACGCGGTGAAATACAGCAGATCATTGCTGCCGAAAACCGGCGTGTCGGTTTGAACGAATGAGTCGGTCAGGTCGATATTTTTGGCGGCGGCGAAACTATGCAGTCGCACCTGCGTAAAGTAATTCTCCCCGATCACGGTGTAGGCGAGCCATTGGCTGTCGGGCGAGAAATCCACCCGGAAGGTGAGCCGGCGCGGCGTTGTATCAATGAGGGTAACGGCATTGGTGGTGAGGTCGATGGCGTAGAGATGCAGATGGTTGTCCTCGAACGCGGCACGCCGGCCGTCCGGCGACCAGCCCACCAGCGTGAAGTAGCCCATCTTTCCCAACGGATGCCGTATCGGTTTCTCGAGCCCGGCCGCATCGCGTATCAAAAGCGCTTGAGAGCCGCCTTCGTCGCTCAAATAGGCTACGCGCTGGCCGTCCTTGCTCCAAAGCGCGTCGGATTCGCGCACCCCGGATGTGGCCGTCAGATTGCGAACCGAACCGTCCTTCACCGGAACGCTGAAAACATCGCCGCGGGCCGTGATGAGCACGCGCTTGCCCGTCGGTGACAGCTGCGTGGAGGTAATGTTCTTTGCGGCGTTCTTCCACTGCGGACGCGCCTGCAAGGATTGCAATTCCAGGTGAATCGCGAGCGGTTGAACCTGACCGCTGTTCACATCGAGCGTTTTTAACTGTCCGCCGGCCTCGTATACGATGCTGTGGTCGTACGCGCCCGCGTTGCGCACGTCCCACACAGTTTCGTGCGTCAGTTGCCGCACCGCATGCGTGTGTGCATCGTAGAGATAAAGATTGGCCGCGCCGTCGTTGCGGTCGGAAATAAAGGCCACATCATCGCCGATCCACATGGGGTCGCTATCGGAGGCATTCACGTGCGGGATTTTTTCCAACTGATTCGCGGCGAGATCAATGATCCAGATCGGCGGCGTGTCGCCGCCGCGGTGCTGGCGCCAGCCGCTGACGCCTGCATAGGCCATGATGTAAGGGCGATAGGCCAGGCGTTTGCCATCGGGAGACCAGGTCCCCTCCACAGCTACGGCTTTCATGACTTTCTTTTCGTAGCCTCCGGTGAGCGCCACCTCGTAGAGTTGGCCGCTGCGGCTGTTGGCGACCTCGCGATTGGAGGCGAACAGCACCCGTTTGCCGTCAGGGCTCCATCCTGTTACTACGTCCGCCGCCGGATGCCAGGTCAGACGGCGCGGTTGGCCGCCTTCCGTGGGCACGACGTACACATCGGTATTGTTGTCATAGCTGGCCGAGAAGGCGAGCCAATGCCCGTCGGGCGAAAAATGCGGCGCAAATTCGCTCGCGGGATGAGCGGTGATTCGGACCGGATGGCGGCCATCGCGATCGCTAACCCAAATGTCGCCGCCATAGACAAATGCCAGATGATCTTTGGAGACCGCCGGTTGGCGCAGCAGGCGCGTGTCCGAGTCATCCGCCCCGTGAGCGGCTCCGCTCAGCAATATCAGAAAACCGCTTACAAAATGAAGTAACAGTCCGCGCAGCTGCATAACACCCCTACTCTTATTTAGTTGTAAATCGTCCGGCAAGCCCGGATAGCTCTGACCAGCAATAGCGAACGGCGTTCACCCGGGTTCCATCCGGCGCCAGCTCGGATTGACACTCGGTAATGATGCCACCGAGGCGCTCGTAGAAGCGACGCGCCGCCAAGTTTTGCTCATATGCCCAGAGATGCAAGCGGCTGTCAGGTGTGGAGAGCCATACCCGCTCGGCCACCGCCGTCATGAGCAGCCTCCCCAAACCCTGCCCTTTGAGATCGGGAACGACGTGCAGGTTGTCCAACAAACAGCCCCACACCGGGTCCGCCTCGAGAAATGCGCACGCGAAGCCGCGGACCGCTCCCTCCTGTTCGTCCACCAGCACAACCTGATCGGGCCGCCCCGTCTCCGACAGGCGGGTGTGCCACAGCAGCCGGCGATTCTCACGCAACGGGCCTTGCAGGAAATCATCGCTAAGAATGCCGCGATAGGCCGTTTGCCAGCTATGGGTGTGCAGCTGCGCGATCGCGACGGCATCCGCCAAAACCGCGGCGCGAATCGTCATCGATGCTTCAGCGCGCGCGCAGGACGATCTGGTCGGCCTCTTCTGTGGCCTGAAGATCAAAAGCGTGTTCCAGGCTCTTGATCCAGCCGCCGATATTTTCCTTTTCTACCGTGCCGGTGATGACCAGCGCGCCCATGCTCTCGGACTCCAACACGATGTGCTTGGGCGCATAACGATTCACATCCTCCAACACGTAGCGCAGAGGTTGCAGGCGAAAGGCGAGATGCCCGATCTGCCATCCGGTGGCAGGATCTTCCATTTTGGTGGGTTCCTCGATTCCTGCGCTGCCGGCCGTGGTCTGTTGACCCGCGCTCACACGGACGCTGCGCAGCTTGGGCTTGAATTCCTGGAGCAAGGACACCGGCAATAAAGAGCCGGCCGGATTGACCACGACTTTGCCTTCGGTGACTGAGACGACGGCGCGGTCGCTGTCTCGCTCTACATTGAACTCCGTTCCTACCGCGACGATGGTTGCATCGCCCGCCCTCACCTTGAACGGGCGTGCCGAATCCTTCGCCACCTTGAACAGGGCTTCGCCCCGGGCAAGCTCGATGGCGCGCACGTTCTTCGATAATGCCACCTCGATTCGCGTATCGCCGCCCAGCGCTACAATCGATCCATCGGCCAAGGTCACGCTGCGATTCTCGCCGATCGCGGTTTCGAACGCGTTGCTTTCCGCAGGCGTTTGCAAGAAGGCAAAACCCAGCGCAACGAGCGCGAACGATGCCGCGACGCCCAGCGCCGCCCAGGGCCAACGCCGCGCTGCGCGAGGTTTCCAGTCCCCAATGGGAACGGAAGCGTCGTAGCGATCGCGCTCCAGCAGGTCCGTCGTCACGGCCACAGGCGCGGGTACATCGCGCAATGCATTCGATATCGCTTCGATGCGCGCAAAGGCCTCTGCGTTGGCCGGACTTTCGTGAAGCCAAACCTGCCACGCGAGAGTTTCCTCGAGCGATAAGTCGGTGCTTTGCAATCGCACGAACCAATCGGCGGCCGCCAGGTGCAGCGGGTCACTTTCGATTTCATGTGAAAGCGGCATGCGCGGCTCAACCATTGCGGTCCAGATCGATGTGTGCGCGGCAGTGAAGCAATGCCCTGACGACGTATTTGCGCACCATGCTGTCGGTGATGCCCAGCCGATGCGCGATCGTCGCGGCATCGAGCCCCTGGATTTGATTCATGACGAAAGACTCCCGGCACTTCGGCGGCATGTTCTGGATCAGAACTCCAAGATCACGCAGTGTTTGCTCGCCGGAAAGCTGACGCTCCGGCGTGCGGGTTTCTGTCAACTCGGTAAATAGCTGGCGACCGGCGACTTTGTCGTAGTGTTGCTGCCGTCTGCGCCGATCAATGGCAATGTTGGCCGCGGTTTTAAAGAGAAAAGCCCGCAGATAGCTGACAGCCCCCGGCTGATCGAGGCTCAAGAGCCGCACATACGCCTCTTGAGCCACCTCGAGGGCCTCATTGTGAGAACCCACACGCCCGCGCAGAAAACGAATCAGCGCCTCATTGTGTTCGCGAAATAGCCGCTCAACCACGCTCGAGCGCGATTCCTCGCTTTCGGGAACAGGGTCAGCCACCTGCTGAGGGTTGGGCGGCGGCACGCTCACTGCAATCACCATGAAGAGTTTTTATAAGCCTTCGAGTCTAGCTTAGACGAATGAGCCGCAGGAAACGGGAATGCACGCCCGACGCTGTGAGACTTTTGCGCAGAAGCGTTCCGATCCTCAACCTGCTCCATTTGATCACCAATTCGACCACAGCGTGG
Organism: uncultured Gammaproteobacteria bacterium; assembly: GCA_963731465.1. Taxonomy (GTDB): domain Bacteria; phylum Pseudomonadota; class Gammaproteobacteria; order Steroidobacterales; family Steroidobacteraceae; genus Bog-1198. Next base: position 202,109 of record CAVSVK010000008.1, on the reverse strand, counting down.
ATGATTTATTGACTTTTGTAGCCTGCGAACTACAACGCAGCACCTTATTCGGGCCCTGTGCGCGGCGCATCGGCGAGCGTCTGTGACGCCACGGCAACAAAAGGAGAAATTATTTGATAAAAACGTCAGAATCCATTCCCGAATTCAATTTCTCATTCGTCTAACACGCAATAAGCGGACATTTAGCCGCGTATGGGGAAGTCAATGCACGTCACGAAGCTCGTCGATCTGTTGGTACGCGGTGCGACCGCGCTGCTCATCGTAGTGGGATTGTCCGTTGCCATCGGTGTCAAACCGAGTTTGGCGGCGATCGACCTGACCCAGCAACGGCAGTTTGACATCGCGCCACAGCAGCTCTCTTCGGCGCTCCTCAAATTCTCCGCGCAGTCGGATATCCAGGTTACGGTTCCCGGTCAACTGGCAGAGGGCAAGCAGTCACCCGGCGTCGTCGGCAAGCTCAAAGCAGGCAGCGCGCTCGCCATTCTGCTCAAGGACACCGCGCTGCACTACGACGTGGTAGACGGCAGCACGGTGGTGATCGCCGGGTCGTCCGACCGGAAGGCGGCGCGCAATGATTTTCAGAAGATCAGCAATCCCGCAATTGTCGCGGCCACCACGCCCGTGCCGCCGCCGTCGAGCCCGGAAATCAGGCTCGCGCAGGCGACGGGTACCACTGCGCAAACGACGGCAGCTCAGAACTCCACCGTGGCAAGTTCCGCATCGTCCTCCGATATCACCGAGATCGTTGTCACGGGCACTTCCATTAAGGGTCTCGACGCCGTGGGCGCGCTCCCCGTGACGGTCCTAAAAGCCGAGGACATCTCAAGAACCGGTGCGACCTCCGCGGAAGATCTGTTCCGCTACATCGCTTCCGCCAGCAGTTCGGGCAGCACGGTCCAGGCACAGGCGACCGGCTTTACGACCGGCTCGATTTCCACCATTTCACTACGCGGTTTGGGCTCCTCGCGAACCCTGGTCTTGATCAACGGGCGCCGATCCGCGCCCTATGGCGGCGGCTCGGCCGGCACCGCCGGCAACTCGGTCGACATCAGTTCCATTCCGGTCGCGGCCATCGACCGGGTGGAAATCTTGCAAGACGGCGCCTCGGCGATCTACGGCAGCGACGCCATCGCCGGCGTGGTGAACTTCATTTTGAAAGACGATTTCCAGGGGGTTGATACCAGCGTCTATGGCGGTGCTCCCACTCGGTCCGGCGGCGGCACGGAGCAGCAGGGCAACTTCTTCGGCGGCATCGGCGATCTGAAGGCCGACCGCTACAATGTCTCCCTGGGATTGAGCTTCGACCACACTCAAAAAATCCTCGGCGCCTCACGCTCCGACTTCGCGGGTCGTTATAGCCCTGCGCATGGGAATGATGTCACATCGTCCTTTGCTTTCCCGGCCAATATCGCGGTATTTCCGACCACCAAGGGCCAGCCGACCACGATCAACCCATCCGCAGGAAACTGCGCGCCAGATTCGGTGCCCGCTGACATCAACTTTCCGGCGCAGTGCCGGTTTGACAACACGCCCTTCGATTCCGTGCAGCCCGACACCAAGAAAGGCAACGGTTTCTTGAATGCGCATTACCAGATCACCGATACGACTCAACTATATTCAGAACTGGCCTTCGCGCACGTCCAGACGCTGACGCAGGTGCAGCCGGTCCCGCTCTCTTTCCAGAACCCGTTGCTGCCGGACAATCCGTTTCTGGCGTATCAGGCCAATTTGCTGGCGACGCAATATCCGAACTATCACAATCCGGCCATTACGCCGACCGCCGCGGCGTTTCTCCTTCCGCCCACCAGCCCGTACTATCCGGCCGCCTTCGCCGCGGCTCATGGCATGGCGGGTCTGCCGTTGAATCTGATCTATCGCGATTTTGCCAATGGCGTTCGTTTGGAGCAGGACACCTCCGATACCACGCGAGCCGTCGGTGGCTGGAAAGGCAACCTCGCCGGTTGGGACTTTGACACGGCGGTCCTCTACAGCGAAGTCAAGGTGAAGGAGGATTTGAAGTCCGGCTTCCCCTTGTACTCCAAAATCATGCCGCTCTTGGACTCGGGCACCATCAACCCGTTTGGGGCCACCACCGATCCTGCGGCACTGGCAGCGGCCAAGGCCGCGGAATTCGTGGGTCAAGACTGGAATTCCAAGACTTCGCTCGCCAGTTTATCGGGCACGGCCAGCCGTTCTCTGTTCGATTTGCCTGGCGGCGAGATGAAAGGCGCCGTGGGCGCAGAGGTGCGCCGCGAAACCTTCGTCTACGATCCCTCGCCCGCGATTCAAACCGGCGATATCACCGGTGAGGGCGGCAACCAGTTGCCGGAAAATGCGGCGCGCAGCGTGGAATCTGCATTTGTCGAAGTGAACATGCCCATTGTGCACATGCTGGACGCCGATGCGGCGGTTCGCTACGACCACTATCAGGGCGTTGGCAGCACGATCGATCCCAAGGGATCGCTGAAGTTTCAGCCGGTCCAGTGGTGGTTGTTGCGCGCCTCAGTCGGTGCCGGTTTCCGCGCCCCTTCCTTGACTGACTTGTACGCGGCACAGGCCACCAGCGTCACATCGAACGGCACGCGGGATCCGATCAAGTGCCCGACCTTCGATCCCAATAACCAGGCCTGCAGCTTCCAATTCAGCACCGTGACCGGCGGTAATCCGAACCTGAAGCCTGAAAAGTCGAACACCCTGACCCTGGGCACGGTGTTTGAACCGACGACGAACATCAGCTTGGGTTTCGATACCTTCTGGATCTACTTGAAGAATGCAATTGTCGTCGGCGGTCTTCCGGTCGCGACGATATTGCAAAATGCCGCTTCCGCGACGACCTTTGCCAACCTGATCACGCGCGACGCGAACGGCAATATCGTGTTCATCAGTCAAACCAATGCCAATCTCTTTAAGGAGAATGTCAGCGGTACCGACGTCAATTTGCGATACGCCTTCGACATCGGCGATTACGGGCGGATCAGTCTTTTAGGGAACGGCACCTACTACTATAAATTTGCCACTCAAAATCCGGACGGTAGTTGGACGGGCCAGATCGACAAGGGCCTGACCACGGTCAGCGGCGTCATTTCCCGTTGGCGCCACAGCCTGTCGTTGGTCTACGACATCGGCAGTTGGGACGCCTCGCTGACCCAGCATTTCCAAAAGGGCTATCACGACGCCAACGGCAATGTCGGGGGGATTCAGGCGATGCGGAACGTCGGCGTTTATGACACCGTCGACGGTCAAGTGTCGTATCGCTTTACCCCGTCATGGACCTTCACTGGGGGCGTCATCAACATTGGCAACGCTGCCCCGCCCTACGCCAACTACGCCGCTTCGGCGAATAACTTCGTGGGCGGTTACGACTTGTCGTACGGTGATCCGCGGGGCCGGTTCGTCTATGGCCGTGTCGAGTTCCAGTTCCACTAATAGAACGATTGCACAGCAATCCAAAAAGGGCCGTCTCAGTTGAGGCGGCCCTTTTGATTTGGATCCTGCACCTTGCGCTACTTGAGCGGGCTGCAGCGGTATAGGTCGATGGAAGTGGATGCCTGGCTGGAAGTCTTGTACACGACCACATAGTCGATGCCGAGAACGATTTTGACGCCGACGACCCCGTTGTATTTTTTATAGATCTTGTCGTGCATGAGGTCAATTTCGCTCGAGCCGATCAATGCTTTGCGGTACCAAGCCTCGACCGCAGTCAGCGAATCCGCCGTGTCGGCCCAAAAGCGCATGCACCAATGTCCGAGCGTATCGGTCTTAAAAGTGCCGTCCATCACCGCATTGCTGAGATTCGGATACGCGGGCAATCCGGTCAGATTGCCGACATCGGCAGAGTGAGCGTGAGGGGCGCAAATAAGCAGCTGCGCTGCCGACAGAATTGCGGCCAATTGGCTGTGCTGGAATCTCGGCATTGCCGGCCTCGTGAGAGCGATCCGCAGCTTATCGACGATTCGCGGCAATACTTGAGTGCAATCCTGCTGTAGACCATTCCTTACAGCAACGGTTGGAAGCCGCCGACGGTGCGATTGTGCCGCAGCGCGTACGCTCCCCACTTCTACCGATGGAGCATACATGACAAATATTCAAAGAATTCTTCGGGGCGGGATCCTATTGGGACTGATTGGCCTCTCGTCAGCCTGCGTCGTTGCGGGTCCGGGTTACCATGAGGGTTATTACGACCGCGATCACCATCGCTACTATCACGAGAATCGCTGGCACGATTGCGGGGAACGCGACGAACATTGCCGTGACTAAGTGATTGAATCGGCACCCGCTCAGCCGCATCCGTCTAACGCGGCTGCATGCGGATGCCGCCGTCGACGCGGATACACTCTCCATTGATGTAATCGTTCTCGATGATCGCGACCGCCAGCTGCGCGATCTCCTCGGGTTTACCCAATCGCTTCGGATAGAGCACGGATTTGGCCAGCGCGTCCAGGACTTCGGCTGGAAGGCCGCCGAGCAGTGGGGTGTCGATCAAGCCGGGCGCGATGGTGTTGACGCGAATGCCGATACTCGACAAATCCCGCGCCATCGGTAAAGTCATGCCCACCACCCCTGCCTTGCTGGCGCTATATGCCACCTGACCGATCTGCCCGTCGTAAGCCGCCACCGATGCGATATTGACGATTGCGCCGCGTCCTCCGCTTGAGTCCAGCGGCTGATTCTTGGCAATCTGTTCGGCACAAAGCCGGGCGACATTGAAGGTGCCGGTCAGGTTCACGGCGATGGTCTTGCTCCATGCCGCCAACGGGAACGGCCCGTCCTTGCCAAAGGTCTTGTGAGCGCTGCCGATGCCGGCGCAATTGACGCAAATGTGAATCGCGCCAAATGCGCTCATGGTCTTTGCAACGGCGGAGGCAACGGAACTCTCGTCTGCGACATTCACCTTCTCAAACAGCGCGCCGTAACCCAAAGCCCCTGCCGTCTCCTGACCCGCGGCCTCGTTGAGGTCAAAAATGGCGATGCGTCCGCCTTTCTCGGATAGGGCCTGCGCCACCGCCCGACCGATTCCGGAAGCTCCGCCCGTAATCACGACTCCCATTCCGGCAATTTTCATGTCCCCTCCTGCGCAATTATATTTGTATATTTATCAATATTATCAGTATAGTATTTAATGTATTATCTAGAGTCCCTTCCTTACCGGTACCCGGCCGCCACAGTGTATCGTCCTGAAATGAATTCAGCACAAGCCACAAACACCCCTCTCCGCTACGAATCCGGCGCCATCGCATTTCACTGGTTCATGTTCGCGCTGGTCGTTTGTGTCGGCACTTTGGGTTTGCTGCACGATTCCTGGCCCAAGCAAACTCAGAGCTTTTGGATCAATATTCACGCGCTGCTTGGACTGCTGCTGTGGTTCACCTTGATGGCACGATTCTGGTGGCGCCGCCGGCATGCACCGCCGCCGCTCATGCAGAGTGTCGGAACATTTTCGCGCCGCGCTTCAACGCTGGTGCACTTCGGCCTGTATGCCTTGCTGTTCGTGACTCCGCTCGTCGGAATCATCACGTTTGTCTATCACGGCCGTGTCTTTGACTTTGGACTCTTCAAAATCGATTTGGGCATCAAGTCGAATCGCGCCATCTTTCATCCCACCGAAGATCTGCACGGCTACCTGGCCTACGCCATATTTGCGCTCGCGGGCATCCACGCGCTGGCCGCCCTTTGGCATCAGTTCGTTTTGCGCGATGGGCTGCTGGCTCGCATGTGGCCCGCCCGGCGCTGACATCGGTTCGAATCGGTACTGCAGGATGGGCGCTGCCCAAGGCGCTGCGCGATCAACGGTCGCGCCGGCTGGTCGCTGCTCGAGCAGTATGCGGCATTGTTCGATTCGGTTGAGATCAGAGGCGTCTATTTTACTGCGCCCGCCTTGATCGGAGCATTCGCGGCCGCTGCCGCCTCCTCCGCCCGCGCACCGGCGAGGATGTCTTGCAGACCGTAGTTACCCTCGTGACAGGCATACTCATAAAGGCGGCCGCCGGCCTTGCTGAACTCATATTCACCGCCCCAGGCCTGCGTCCAAACAGACGGGTCTTCGACCTTGAATTGGTACAGCACGCGATCGATGCCGGCATGGGTAAAGCGCTCGGTGACCTTGAGATTTTTCCACGAACCCAGGAAGGTCTGCGAGGCCGGAAAATTGGTGGTTTCAACCACCAGGGTGTCGCCTTCGTAATGCCCGATCGAATCGCCGAACCAAGGCCGCAATCCATCGCTGCGATGTGGTGCATTCAGGCGGATGAGACGAACGTCGTGCACCATTTCGACGACGATCGCCACCATGTCTTTGCCCTGCACGATTTGATAGGTATTGTTGTACAGCAGCGGCAACATGACAGGTCCGGCGCTGTAGCCGAACGAGGTCAGGCAGCGCTCGCCGAGCGCCCGCGTCTCGGGATTGTCATTTTGCCGCAGCCCCGGCGGCACCGGGGGACCGTAACGGCGTACGGCGGCGCCGGCGGCGATGGCTTCGGCGGTATAGGCAGGCAGGCGTCCATTGTCGGGGAAAGTAATGAAGGAGCTGCGCGGCTCGCCGTGCACGCGCATCACCGTCGTGCCCGGGTCGGTCCAGGCGGCGTTGTAGTTGCAATTCTCGCCGCGTCCGCCGCTGCAATCGGCCGGCAGGTCTTTCACGGTTGCCTTGGGATCCGTGGGTTTGTTCCCCAAGGCAACCAAGTCGCTGTTCCTTTTTTCGAGCGCGTCGACCTCCCGCTGGCTCAAAGCCCGGCGATTGCCGTATTCGGCCGGTCGTTCGAAACGCGTCAGCGACGCATTGGTCCACGTGCCTTCGAGGTCCGGTGCACCGGCGGATCGGGTTGCGCCATGCGATAAAGCAGCGCTCAGCAAGCACGCGGCCACCATGGCGGTGCTTTTCTTCTGATTCTTCACGTCCCCACTCCCTCGACGCTCAAGAAGTTCAGTCTAGCCGACCTCAATTTGATATCAAAATGTCGGTGCAACCCTGACATTCAATGGCGACTCTGCGCCCTTGCCGCCAGTGCGCACCGCGACCAAGCTGGCTTGCATATGAGGGCCTCGCCATGAAGTATTTTTTCCGAGCAGTCGTGTACGGCAGTTTGATACTGGGCGCGCAGGCCTTTGCCGCGCGGCCCGAGAGTGCGGCGGTCATCGCAAGACAACAGCTCAACGAATGCATGACCAAGCGCATGTCGGCGAACCGCAGCCTGTCTTACAACGAAGCAATGCGTGCCTGCAAGGAGCGGCTGCAGCCGCCGAAGGATCTGGCTTCCAACAATCCGATTGGAACGGCAGCCAAGGGCCGCTAGATCTATTGCTTCTGCGGGCTCGCTATTTCGGCGGACTCGCTATTTCGGCTGGGCCTGCGCCGGCTTCGATGGGTCGATATCCAGCTTGGGCACGCCGAATTGACCCTCGAGCTTGTGCAGCTTGTCCAGGTCAATCGCTCCGACGATGTTCACAATCGTAAACTGGCGCGGCTCGCTGGCAATCAGCGCGAGTCCAATGGCCTGGTTGTGGTCGAGCATGATGTAGATATCAACATCCGCGTGCGTTTTGCGGCTGTGCGTTTCCACCAGCCGGTTCCAGCCCGGCGCCGCCAGCTGACTCCTCACCGCATCGATGTCGGCCTGCTGGTAGGCGGAATCCTTGTCAAAGGTGTAGCTGCGCACATAGATGCCTTGGAGTCCTTTCAGAACCTCCATGGTGGCGGCATCTTGCGGATCACTGCTGTCGAGAAACTTCGCCGCCAATCCGAGCAAACCCGGATCCAATGTGATGGTCACCGACTCTGTCGCCTTCTGCGCCAGCGCTGAAAAGCTCGGAATTGACAGCCTGGGATTCGGTGCTGCGAGGGCCAGTACTGGGGAGAGCAGCGCGAGGCATAAAAGTGATGCGCACTTTCTCATACGGAATTTCCCTCGTCGGTCAGCGATGTGGACTGGCTCTTCACCGCTTCGTATGCAAGGTTCAATTTCTGGCTCGTCACCCGCAGCGCCTCCACCACTTCGCGGCGCGCCTCGAGTCCGCTCTGCTGCAATCGTTGTTCCTGCAGGCGCTGATGCACGCCCACCGCCAGAACCAGCGATGCGGCAAGCGCGGCGGAAAACCACCACGCCAGGGGATGCCGGTGCGCGGCGATACGGCGGGGTCTGCCGGGTACGGCGGGCGGGGTGGTCACGTTCGCCACCAGTTTTTGCGAGAATTCCTCGCTGGGAGCAACGGCCCGCAAGGCAGAGCGCATTTGAGATTCAACTTCTTCATTCATATGATCTGTCCTCGCATCGCACCGGCTGCGTACCGATGGTTTTCTCGCGCATGCTCTCCAGCGATCGTTTCAAGTGGCTCTTCACCGTGTTCAGCGGCATGTCCAGCGTTCGCGCAATCTCCAAAGGATCCAAATCCTCTTGATAGCGCAGCAACAGCACGGCGCGCGCCGGCGCACTCAATTCCGCAAGCAGTGCCTTGAGGTGCCGTTGCAACAGCGGATCGGACGCATCGTCAACGCTGAACAGCTGGGTCTCTTCATCCAAAGACGTCATCTGCACGCGTGCACGCCGGCGCAACTGATCGATGGCCCGATTGCTGGTCACCTGGCGCAACCAAAAGCCCAGGTGCCGGTTCGAGTCGATCGTGCTCAAGTTGCCGTTCATTTGCATGAATACTTCCTGCGTCAGGTCTTCCGCAAGATCCCGGGTACCCAGCATGCGCAACGCCAAACTGTAGACTGAGCGCTGATGCGCTTGGACCAGCAGAGTCAGCGCGGCGCGCTCGCCGCAGCGCGCCTTCTTGAGCTGCTCATCCAGGGAATCCGTGACGTCGTCATTCAAGCGCGGCTGCTACATCAGCAAATTGATTTGCGAATCGGCGACCTTCGGCAAATGCAGGTGACTCTGCAGCTTCGGCAAGTCATCGATACTGATGGATCCGACAATGTTGATGATTGTAAATTCCCGCGGTTGGCTCGCGATCAACGCAAACCCTTTGGTCACGTTGTTTTCAATCAGCACATACATGTCCACATCTTCGCTCTTTTCGCGATGATGAACCTGCATGATTTGACTCCAGCCGGCCAGTTGGCTTCGCACCGAGTCGATATCCGCGGCCGAATAGGCGTTGTCGCTGGCAAACTGATAGCTGCGCACTTCAATGGCTTTGATGCCGGCGAGCAGATGCTTGGTGGCGACGCTATCCTCATCCTTGTCGTCGATGAAGGAACCGGCCATGTGCAGCAGCCACGGACTCAGGCTGATATTGACCGACTCGGTGGCCTTGCCTGCCAGAGATCTGAATTCGGGCAGCTTGAGCCTGGCGTCCTGCGCGGCGCCCCATCCCGGCAACAACATGCACGCCAACGCCATCATCGCCATTCGCATCTTCATGAACGGAACTCCTATTTGCGGCCAAAAAGGGGTTATCCCTCGGGCCTTGATAGGAATACGAACGGAACAGGCGATCAGGGTGCGGCCAATGCGATATTTGATAAGTGACTGATTTATATAGATGTAATTCCCGGTCTACATGCGGATTTCGATACCCATTTCGCGCATTGCGAAGTGCCTGGTGCATAATTCTTTTCGGGGACCTGCGCCTTGTGGGAGAGAGGGACGAATGCTGAGCTGGCAAGCCATGCTTTTGAACGGTTTTTTTCGCTTCACAATGAAGCGCCACGGCAAAAGGCCCCTCAATCTGGAGCGCCTGCGAGCGATGGGAAAAAATCCTCCGCGCAGCGCCCTGGCGGTCCCGCCCGGCTACAGCGTTGAGAATTTGCGCAGTGAGCAGGGCCTGGAATTCGATGTGGCGGATTTGTCGCCCCGCTCATCCGATCGCCCCTCCATCGTCCTGCTGTATCTGCATGGCGGAGGGTATCTGTTCGGTTCGCCGAAAACGCATCGGCAGGTATTGATCGCCATGGCCAAGGCATTCCACGCCCCTGCCTACGGACTCGATTACCGCTTGGCTCCTGAGCATCCGTTCCCGGCCGCCGTAGAGGACGCCGCCAAGGCTTATCAATGGCTGCTCACCCGCCACCCGGAAGCCGAGGTTGTATTGGCCGGCGACTCGGCAGGGGCCGGACTGGCGATCGCCACGGCGGTGGGAGTGCGCGATGCCGGCCTCAAGCTGCCCAAGGCGATCGTCGCTTTCTCGCCCTATTCGGACCTGGCCGTCACGGGTGCATCGGTGGAGGCCAATGCCAAGAGCTGCGCAATGTTCACGCCCCGCAGCGTCCGCGAGGCTGCAGCCCTGTACCTCGACGGCGCTGATGCCCGTGATCCGCGCGCCTCGCCGCTGTATGCGGATCTTGCAGGATTGCCGCCCATGCTCATGTTTGCCAGTCGTCACGAGATCTTGCGCGACGACACCCTGCGATTGGCGGAACGCGCATCGGCAGCGGGCGTCAAAGTTGAATTGGTCGTGCGTGATCGTCTGCCGCATGTCTGGCCCGTGTTCGTGACCCTGTTGCCGGAAGCTCGCGACGCTTTCGCGACGGTGACTGCATTCGCCGCAAGGGTCGGCGCCCGCAATGCTGCATGAGAGCGTAGCTGCAATGGAGAATCGCTTGTCGAGCAACCATTTTGATGTGCTGATCGTCGGCGGCGGTTTATCCGGCATCGGCGCCGCATGCAGCTTGAGGACGCACTGCCCCAACAAGAGCTACGCAATTCTCGAGGGACGCGCCGCCATCGGCGGCACCTGGGATTTATTCCGATATCCGGGAATACGATCGGATTCCGACATGTTCACCCTGGGCTACTCATTTCGGCCGTGGGTCGAAGGCAAGGCGATTGCCGATGGCCACTCGATTCTCAATTACATCAACGCGACCGCAAGGGACTACGGGGTAGACAAAAACATCCGCTTCCATCACCAGGTCGTGCGCGCTTCCTGGTCATCCAAGGACGCCTCGTGGACGGTCGAGGCCGAATGCGGTCCCGACCGGCAAGTTGCGCGTTTCACGTGCGATTTTCTTTTCATTTGCAGCGGCTACTACAGCTACGTGGAAGGCTACACCCCGGTGTTCCCCGGCAGCGAGCGTTTTACCGGACAGCTGGTGCACCCGCAAAAATGGCCCGAAGATTTGGCCTACGCGGACAAGCGCGTCATTGTGATCGGCAGCGGCGCGACGGCGGTTACCTTGGTCCCCGCGATGGCAAAAACAGCGGCCCAGGTGACCATGTTGCAGCGCTCGCCCACCTATGTGGTCGCGCGCCCTGAGCAGGACGCGCTGGCCAATTTTTTGCGGCGGCATTTGCCGCCAATGCTGGCCTACAATCTGGTGCGCTGGCGCAACATTTTATTCGGAATCTATTTCTTTGGCCTCTGCAAGCGCAGTCCGGAGAAAGTCAAGAAGTGGATCCTTGATCGCGTGAAAGGATCCTTGGGACCGGACTACGATGTCGGAACGCATTTCACGCCGCGCTACAACCCCTGGGATCAGCGCATGTGTCTGGTCCCCGATGGAGACCTGTTCGAATCGATCAAAGCCGGCAAAGCCCGCGTCGTCACCGATGAAATCGACACTTTTACCGAGACCGGCATCAAATTGCGCAGCGGCAAGGAACTGCAGGGCGACATCATCGTCACGGCCACCGGATTGAATCTCGTCGCGCTCGGCAGCATTCAAATCAGCATCGACGGTCGCCGCATCGATCCGGCCAACACGCTCAACTACAAGGGCACGATGTACGGAGGGATTCCGAACCTGGCCTCGACGTTCGGCTACACCAACGCATCGTGGACGTTGAAGAGCGAATTGACCTGCGACTACATCTGCCGGGTCTTGAATCACATGCAAGCGAAAGGCTTTAAGGTTTGCGTGCCGCAAAACGATGATCCCACCGTGAAGCCCGAGCCCTGGCTGAATCTCTCCTCCGGGTACATCCAGCGCGTGGCCGACAAGCTCCCCAAACAGGGTTCCAAAACGCCCTGGAAGCTGCACCAAAATTACGTGAAAGACGTCTTGAGCCTCAAATTCGGCTCGTTGGATGACGGCGTGATCCGATTTTTGAATCCCACCGATTCGCTGCAGCTGCAATCCGCGCTGTCGAATTGACGCGGCGCGCGCGGCACGCGCCTCTCGAGCCTATTGTTTGGTGACCTTCCAGGTGCCGGCGATCGCCTGACCGCCCGGCTGCCCTTTCGCACCCAACGACCAAGTGCCGGTGGCAGTCTTGGGTTCAAATGCTCCGGTGATGATGACTTCGCCCTGCGGATCAGGCGGATAGTCGTACGCGCCCGCGAGCTTCTCGCCCGTGACCGTCACGGTGCTGAATTTGGCGTTGTAATCGCCCATATCCGTGCCGACCGATACGCTGGCGGCCAGCTTGCCGTCGCTGCCCTTCGCGAACGTCAGATCGAAACGCCCGCCGGCACCGGCACCTTCCCATGTGCCCTTCCAGGTGCCGATGTATTGATCGCCGTCCGCGGCCGCGGCGACACCGAGTGGTCCGGCGGCGCAAATGATTGCCAGCAAAGCAAAGGCGGCAACGGTAATTTTCTGCGGCATGGTTTATCCCTGAATTCTGCGGACCAGGAGTACGGCGCCAAGACGCCGGAAGAATGCCGCGCCCCGCATAAAGCGTCAAGCCATCTCACATGAACAGCTTGGCAACGTCATGTATAGTTTGTGAACAGCTTGTCTCATTTCTCATATTAAGAGGTGCACATGAACTCGCGCGTATTGTCCAGCGCCGTTTGGGGTCTAATCGCCAGTCTGTTTCTTTGTGCATCAGCGAGCGCCGCGCCGCTGCTGCTGCGCAATCCTTCCTTGAGCCAGGACCGCATCGCCTTTCTGTATGGCGGCGATATTTGGACGGTTCCACGCCAGGGCGGCGATGCCAAACGCTTGACCGCGATCGCAGCGGTGATTGCGGGACCGTCTTTCTCGCCGGATGGATCGCAAGTCGCTTATTCGGCACGGGAGCATGGAACCACTGATGTGTACGTCGTCAGCAGCGACGGCGGTCTGCCGCGGCGCCTCACCTGGGAGCCCACCGGCAGCCTCGTTACCGGCTGGACTCCGGACGGCAAGGATGTCCTGTTCACTTCCGGGCATGCCAGCAAGTCGGTTTACCCCCGCTTATTCAAGATCCGCGCCGACGGCGTCGGACCGGCTGAAGTGCTGCCGCTGCCCAGCGTTGACGAGGGCAGCTTTTCCGGCGACGGCAGCACGCTGGCTTACGTACCGGTACGCCAATGGCAGGCCGCGTGGAAGCACTATCGGGGCGGCCAGACCTCTCAGGTGTGGCTGGTTAACATGAAGACGCTCGATCTTGACAAGGTGCCGCGCGAGAATTCCAACGACTCCCACCCCGCATGGCTGGGAAGCACGCTGTATTTCTTATCCGACCGCAACGGTTCGGTTTCGCTGTTCGCGTACGACACCAAGACCAAACAGGTTCAGCAAGTTCTCGAAAATCACGGCCTGGACATGAAGACCTTGAGCGCAGGTCCGGGCGGCTTGGTGTATGAGCAGTTCGGTTCACTGCATTTATACGATCCGAGTTCGCGTCAAGATCAGGCGGTTTCAGTGTCGATACACGGCGAACTTGCCGCGCTTCAGCCGCATATGGCCGGAGTCCCCGCGGACACCGTTGAGAATATCGCGGTATCGCCCACCGGCGTGCGCGTCGTTGCCGAAGCGCGCGGCGATATATTTACGCTGCCCGCTGAAAAAGGCGACACCCGCAACCTGACCAATACCCCGGGAAGCGCGGAACGCGATCCCTCCTGGTCGCCGGATGGGAAATCCATTGCCTATTTCAGCGACGCGTCGGGTGAGTATCAACTCTATATTCGCGACCAGGACGCACTGTCGGCGCCCAAGGTGATCGACCTGGGTCCAAACCCCTCGTTTTTCTACGCACCGCACTGGTCGCCGGACTCCAAGCGGATCGCCTTCACCGACAAGCATCTGCGGATTTGGTACGTGGATGTCGCCGGCGGCAAGCCGGTGAAGATCGACACCGGGCTGCGCGGCGGGTTCGGCGCCACGACTGAGCTGGCCTGGTCGCCTGACTCGCAGTGGATCGCTTACAGTCGTGATTTGGAAAGCGAACTGCACGCGATCTTTGTGTACTCGCTGGCCTCGCATACCGCCACGCAGATCACCGACGGCATGAGCAACGCGTTGCATCCCGTGTTCGATCCCAACGGCAAGTACCTGTACTTCACGGCATCCACCGACAATGGCCCATCGGATGCCGGCATCGATCTGTCGTCTTTGGATCGCACCGTCAATGCCGGTGTCTACGTCGCGGTCCTGGCGCGCAGCACCGCCTCGCCGGTTCCTCCCGAAAGCGATGAAGAAAACAAGAAGAAGGAAGAGGATTCGAAGTCGGCCGGCAAATCGGATGAGGAAGCCGATCAGGCGGGCGACGAAAAGAAGGCCGACGCCAAGCAAAAAGACGAAAAGAAAGACGAGAAAAAGGACGACAAGAAAAAGTCCGAGGCCAAGCCCAAGCCCACGGTGATTGATCTGGCCGGCATCGGCAATCGGATTTTATCGCTGCCGATCCCTTCACGGAACTACGTTGAGCTGGCCGTGGGCAAGAGCGGCGTGTTGTTTCTTGCCGAGGGATTGCCGGTCGGCCGCTCTGCGGAAGATCAAGGACTGCCGATCCGTGCGCTGTGGCGCTTTACCACGGAAAAACGTCAGACCGAGGAGATTTTGAGCGGTCTGACGAGTTTTAAGGTGTCGTTCAACGGGGAAAAATTGTTCTATCAGCGGCAGGATAATTGGTTTCTTGCGCCGGTCGCTGAGTTGAAACCCGGTTCGCCCGACGCCAATCCGGGCAAGCCTGTGAACAATCACAGCATGATGGCCATGCGCGATCCGCGCAGTGCCTGGAAGCAGATGTATCGCGAGACCTGGCGTTTGCAACGGGATTTTCTCTACGATCCGCATACTCACGGATTGGACATCGCCAAAATCGAAGCAAAGTACCAGCCGTATCTTGAGAACCTGGCTTCACGCGGTGAGTTCACCTATCTCTGCGAAGAGATGCTGGGCGAGGTTCAGGTGGGCCACATGTTCGTTAGCGGTCCCAGGCCGCCCGCGAATGCGCCGAAGCCGGGGCTGCTTGGAGCCGACTACAGCATCGATCACAACCGTTATCGGTTTGCGAAGATCTATAACGGCGAGAATTGGACTCCGTCACTGACCGCGCCGCTGACGCTGCCCGGCATCAATGTCGTGGATGGCGACTATTTGTTGGCGGTCAATGGCCGGGAATTGCATGCCACCGACAACATCGACAGTTTCTTCGACGACACCGCCGGAAAACAAACGGTGCTGCGCGTCGGCAAGAATCCCGATGGCAGCGGCGCGCGCGACGTGACGGTCATCCCGACCGCTTCGGAATATGGATTGCGCAATCTGGATTGGATCAACGGCAATCGGCGCAAGGTCGACGAACTCTCGGGCGGCAAAATTGCCTATGTGTACATGCCGAACACCGCGGGTGCGGGCTACACGAATTTCAATCGCTATTTCTATGCCCAGTTGGAAAAGCCGGGCCTCATTCTGGACGAACGCTTCAACCAGGGTGGATTCCTGGCCGACTATGTCGTCACCGTCTTGAGCCAGAAGCATTTGAGCAACGCCATCGAGCGGGACGGCAAACCGGTCCACGATCCGCAGGGTGCGATTTTCGGACCCAAGGCGATGCTCATCAATCAGTCCGCGGGCTCGGGCGGCGACGCCATGCCCTGGTATTTCCGCAAGGCCGGGCTTGGCACCCTGGTGGGCACGCGCACCTGGGGCGGCTTGGTGGGCATCGGCGGGTACCCCACCCTCATCGACGGCGGCTTCGTCACCGCACCGCGATACGCCATCTATGGCCTGAATGGGGAATGGGAAGTCGAAGGTCACGGGATTCCGCCGGACGTGATGGTGGAAGAATTGCCGAAGGACGTCGCCGCCGGTCATGACGCACAATTGGAGCGTGCGGTGGCAATCGTGATGCAGCAGCTGAAGGAACATCCAGTGCCGGTGTCGCCGATCCCGCCGTATCCCGATTATCACAAGGGCACGGATATCGGCCGCAACGGCAATTGAAATCCCGCAACAAGGGGGCAGTTTCTGCCCCCTTTGTTTCGTCATAACCGCGCGTAACTTGGATATGCCATCTAACTATTCGACGCGCTCAAGGACTAAGGCTAGCGTTACGCATCGTCAGCCGGAGTCCAAATGGCGGAAATCGCTCACACGGTCAGTAGTCAGGCGCTCGGCAGGCGTTCGCCATGGAACGAGTTGTTCCGCAAGGAAGACTGGTGGGCCATCTGGATCGGACTTGGCCTGATCGCCGTTGCGGTGGCTCTGTTCGCCGGCGGCGGCAGCATCAAGTGGATTGCGCCGGCGCCGCAGAAATGGAGCCACCTCTCCGATGTGAGTGGGCAACTGAAAGTGCACGGCGTGCAGTACGCGGCGCTTTTCGTGCTCTGGGGCGCGGCTTTCGGCCTCGGCGCCGCCGCTCTCGGCATAAAAATCAGCCGATTTTTGCCCGCGTTTCTGCTGGTCTATCTGGCCGCCGGCAGTTTGTATTTCCTCGGGCAGTGGGATCAGGCGGCTCACTACAATCTGGAGCCGCCCCTCGTGGCATTGGGGGTGGGGCTGCTGGTGTCCAACACCCTCGGCGTGCCGCGCTGGCTCGAACCCGGGATGCGGGTTGAGTTCTACATCAAGACCGGCATCGTCTTGCTCGGCGCCGGCCTGCCGTTGACGCTGATCGCGTGGGCGGGACCTGTGGCGATCGTGCAAGCGGCGATTGTTTCGCTGGCCACCTTCGGCGTGATCTATGTCTCCGCGGTGCGCTTGGGGCTCGATCGACGCTTGGCGGCAACGCTGGGCACCGGCGGCGCGGTGTGCGGGGTCTCGGGCGCCATTGCCGTGGGCGGCGCGGTGGGCGCAAAAAGGCAGGAAGTCTCGGTTGCCATTTCACTGGTGGTGGTCTTTGCCATCATCATGATTTTCGTCCTGCCCTTGGTTGCAAGGGTCCTGGGGTTGTCCACGGGCGTCGCGGGCGCGTGGATCGGCACGTCTGAATTTGCCGATGCGGCAGGCTTGGCGGCCGCTCAGACCTACGGCGGATATGCCGGCAATGTGCCCGGAATTGCGGGCAGTCCGGATGCAGCGGTGAGCGCGTTCACGCTCATGAAGGTCATCGGGCGCGATGTCTGGATCGGCGTCTGGGCCTTCGTGCTCTCGCTGATCGCGACCACGCGTTGGGAGCGTACCGGCGTCCAGAGCAAATCGAGCGCCGCCGAGATTTGGAATCGATTTCCGAAATTTGTTCTCGGCTTTCTGGTCGCATCCGCGGCTTTAACCCTGGTGACGCGCGGCTTCGACTACGCGGCCTACAAGAAGGACGTCGTCCCCGCGCTGGTGGCGCCTCTGCAGGCACTTCGTACCTGGGCTTTCACATTCGCCTTCTTGAGCATCGGCCTCACCACGCGGCTGCGTGAATTCGCCTCCATTGGCGCGCGCCCCTTGGTTGCGTTCACGCTCGGCGTGGTGGTGAATGTGATCCTGGGCTTCGTGTTGTCGACCCAGGTGTTCAGCGGGTTTTGGAACCGGCTGGGCCAATGAGGCAGCCCGAATCGCCGGCCTGCCGTCGCTGCAAGCACTTCGAGAACGAGGCTTGGCAAGTGGAGGCGTCGCTGCCGGGTCTTCAGTCCCTGAGCTCGGCCTACGCCGCGGTCCGCTGCAACGACGGCATTTGCGCGGTGCATGAACGCTATATTGCAGCTTCCAGTAGCTGTGCAGCCTTCGAGGAAGGTTACGCCTTCGCGTAGCCGGTCGCTAAAATCCGATCCATGAAGCTCTCGCACTGCGCGAGCTGCTCGAGCGCGACAAATTCATTGGGACGATGCGCCTCGGCGATGTCCCCAGGTCCGCAAATCACGGTCGGCACGCCCATCTTTTGGAAAAGTCCGGCTTCAGTACCGTAGGACACCTTGCCGACGGTGGAATTTTTCGACAACTGCATGGCCCATTGCACAATCGCGTCGCTTTCCGCCGCTGCGAGTCCGACGGTTTGGCTCACCCATTGCAAATCGATTCCTGAGTTCGGATCGATGCCGCGCATTTCCGCGGCCAGCATCTCGGCGTAACGGCGAATTTCTTGATACAGCGCATCGGGTTTGGCTTGCGGCAAAGTGCGCAGGTCAAATTGAAACACGCAGTCCTTGGGCACGACATTGGCGGCAATGCCGCCTTGAATCAGGCCGGTGGACAGGGTCGAGTACGGCACCGTAAAGCCGTAATCGCGCTGCTCGAGCTGCGCCAGGCGGTCCGCAAGCTGGCGTATGAATACCACCAGTCGCGCGGCGTATTCAATGGCATTCACGCCGTGCGTGACGTAGCTCGAATGCGCCTCGCGGCCGTGCACGGCGCAACGGAAGCGATGCGTGCCCTTGTGCGCAATGATGGGCTGCATCGATGTCGGTTCGCCCACCACGCACCCTGCCGGCCGAATCCCCTGCTCCTCGAGATCGCGGATCAAGCCGCGCACGCCAAGGCAGCCCACCTCTTCGTCGTAGCTCAACGCATAGTGCAGCGGCGCGTCGAGCCGCTGGTCATTGAGCGCCGCCACAAATTTGGGCGCCTGCGCCAAAGCGATCCCGATAAACCCCTTCATGTCCGCCGAGCCGCGCGCGTACAGCTTGCCGTCGCGCTCCGCGGCCGCGAATGGATCGGTATCCCAGCTCTGGCCATCGACCGGCACGACATCGGTGTGGCCCGACAGAATCAGACCGGGCTTGTTCGAGTCGCCCAGAGTCGCAAATAAGTTGGCCTTCCTGGCGGAGGCATCATGCGTGAGCCGGGTTTTTGCGCCCAATCCCTGCAGGTAGTCGCGCACCCACTCGATCAATCCGAGGTTGGAATCACGCGACACCGTGTTGAACGCGATCAGGCGCTCGATCATCGCGCGCGACGCAGCGCTCGGAACATTCATGAGGCGACTCACTGAACCAAAGGGGACTGGCATTATAGCCGCTCAAGTAAGCTATGCTCTAGCGAACCCAAAATGCAGAGGAATTGATGCACGGCCAGTCCCGCTTGTTCGGTGCCGTCGAGGCCGGCGGCACAAAATTCGTCTGCGCAATCGGTGACGAGAGCGGCACGCTTCACGCCGAGTCCCGCTTCGCCACCGCGGATCCTGACTCGACTCTCGCAAGAGTCCGGGAGTTCTTCGATTCAGCCTGCGGTGCTTCGGCGCCGAGCGCTCTCGGTGTGGCTTGCTTCGGTCCCGTCATTCTCGAGCGGCAAGCGGCCAATTATGGCTTCATCGGCAAGACGCCCAAGGCCGGCTGGAGCAATATCGATGTGGCCGCCATGCTGGCGCGCGAATTTTCCTGCCCCGTCGGCTTTGACACCGATGTTAACGCGGCTGCGCTGTCGGAACATCGTTGGGGCGCGGGACGCGGCACGCCGAACCTCGTCTATCTCACCGTAGGCACAGGCATCGGCGGCGGCGTGCTGATCGAGGGTGCGCCGCTGCATGGCCTGATGCATCCGGAAATCGGACACATTCGCCCGCGGCGCCATGCTCAGGACTTGAATTTCGCAGGGGTCTGCCCGTTTCACGGCGATTGTCTCGAAGGGCTGGCCTCAGGTCCGGCTATAGTGGCGCGCACCGGCAGCGAGCTTCAGCATCTCGATGCGGCGCATGTGCAATGGGAGATCGAGGCCGATTATCTTGGGCAGCTCTGCGCGCAATTGGTGCTGACCGTTTCACCGCAGCGAATCATCCTGGGCGGCGGCGTTATGGCCGAGCGTCTGTTTCCCTTGGTGCGGCTGCGCACCTTGCACTGGCTCGGAGGTTATATCGACCGGAGCGAAATTCTCACCGCCATCGAGCGCTATATCGTGCCGCCGGCGCTGGGGAGCCGCGCCGGCGTGCTCGGTGCGCTGTGCCTGGCGCTGGATGCCCGCGCCAGCCTCTAATCCGGCTTCAGAGTCTGCAGCATGCGTTTGAGCGCAAAATGCCGGTAGCTCTGCAAACTCAAGCCTTGAACCTCGCGCCAGTCGCACTCTTTGGTGACATCCAACCCGATCCAGCCATTGTGGCCAAAATAGGCGGGAATTGAATAACGCGGATCCGCCGTGAGCAGGCCCTGTTGATCCACGCCCACCCAAAAGCACAGGGTCAAGCGCGTGGCGGCATAGCGCGCGAGGGCAAAGGTCTTTTTGCCCGCGCGCCATACCGGATGTCCGAACTGGCTGCCTTCGCTTGATTCGGGATAGCTCAGGCAAATCTTGCGCAGTTTCGCCAGTACTGCCTGCGCGCGGGCGGACTTGAACGGGTCAATCTGACTTGCGGACAGTGCCTTGGCGGGCGGCTTGATCGCCGGTGTTTTGCCGATTCGCGTGCGCAGGTCATTGGGCGCGACTTTCTCGTACGCTTCGCGCACCAACCCGGCGATCCGCTTCCAATCGATGCCCCGATCCAGTATCACGCCGAGCCAGCCGCGCGGACCGACATACGGCGGAATGAAGAACTGCTCGGGCTCGGCACCCACATGGAGATCCTGGGCGCCGGGCGGCGCATTCAGCCACAGTGCGACCCGCCCGTCGCCGTGATGATTGACGACGTAAGTTGCAAACGTTTTGCCGCGGACCCGAAAATTCGGCGATCCGTGCGATAGGAATTCTTCGGCTTCGGGCAGCCAGAGGCAGGCTTCGCGTACGGCTTGAGAAAATTCACGTGGCATACTGCCGCCGATTATGAAGCAGTCCGTTGTGCTTTTATCCGGTCTTTTGTGCGACGAGACCTTTTGGAGCGATATTCCGCAGCGTCTTGCCGGCATTGCCGAGGTTCAGGTGTTGTCGTTCCGCGGCTTCTCCTCGATACCGGCAATGGCGCAGCATGTACTTGACATCGCTCCGCAGCGTTTTGCGGTGGCAGGACATTCCATGGGCGGCCGCGTCGCGCTGGAAATCGTGCGCGCCGCGCCCCGCCGCATCGCCGGCCTCGCCCTGCTCAATACCAGCGTGCATGGGGTAAGAGACGGCGAGCCGCAGAGCCGCAGCCGCCTGCTGCAAGTCGCCTATGATCTCGGCATGTCCGCCTTGGCGG
Organism: uncultured Gammaproteobacteria bacterium; assembly: GCA_963731465.1. Lineage (GTDB taxonomy): Bacteria > Pseudomonadota > Gammaproteobacteria > Steroidobacterales > Steroidobacteraceae > Bog-1198. The sequence goes on along the minus strand of CAVSVK010000008.1, from coordinate 181,044 downwards.
CTGAATGGCTGCCGCCCATGATGGGCAGCGATGCGGCGCGCGCCGCGGAGCTGATGCCGCGACTCCGGGCCATGATTCAGCGCTTCACCGCCGCAGCCTATGCCGGTCAGGTCACGGCCATGCTGAATCGGCCCGAGGTGCTGTCGCTGCTGCCGAGCATTGCGGTCCCCACGTTGTTATTGAGCGGCAGCGACGACGCGTGGTCGCCGGTTTCTCAACAACAGAGCATTCGCCGCCGAATACCGCATGCGACCTTGTTTGAGATTCACGGCGCGGGACATATGGCGCCGCTCGAACGTCCGGACTCGGTGGCGATTGCCCTGCGGGAATGGTTGCTCAAGTTGTGACGTCGGTAATGGAACTGTTGCGGCTCGCCGTCGGCGCGTTGTTCATCCTTTTTGGGCCCAAACCTGGCACCAGCCGCCTTGCGGCACGCTGTGGCCCGCGAAAATCGTGCACGCTGCCGTCGCATCGCCGGGCTTGCCCTGGTATTGCGCGCAGGTAGCGCACTTTTGGCCCGATTTGAACGTTGGATGGGTCTTGCTGTCAACCTTGGAGGCATCGGTTACGAATCCCAATGCCTTGGCCGTCGGATCATTCGGATCAAGTGCCGGCAGCGCAGCGGCGGTGGCGTTGCTGGACAAGAGACCCACCGTCGGCAGCAATGCGCCGGCGATGAGGCCACTTTTGACGATGGATCGACGTGAGATCTTGCGTTGCATGGGAGCGCCCCTATTGACTGAAGGAATGAGACATTTTTCCCCATTTCACGATTCTGTGCTGATCAATTATTGCGAACGATTCTCAATTCCAGATTGGCGATTGCGATCGAAATTGCAATTTTTGCAGTAATGTAATCGTTCTCGAACGGCGGGATCAGCGATGGCACTCGACTTAGAGACGCTCAACCAATCGGTCATCAGACTGCGCTCCGATATTCCCGAGGACGCTTTTACAGCGGGCATATTGGGTTCGCAGCGCGTCGGCAACGGCGTGGTCATCGATTCTTCCGGCTTGGTGCTGACGATCGGCTACTTGATGACCGAGGCCACGGACGTGTGGCTCGCCGATGCCGCCGGCCGGGAAATTGCGGCTCACCCGCTGGCCTACGATCAGGTGACCGGTTTCGGCTTGGTGTTGCCCCTGCAAAAACTCAACGCACCGGCTGTTTCGCTCGGCTCGTCGGCGGAGCTGCATGCCGGCAGCGAAGTGCATGTCTTAAGTGCCAAGGACTTCGCTCCGCCGCAAACCGCGCGCGTGCTGGCGCGGCGCGAATTTGCCGGTGCCTGGGAGTACCTGCTCGAGGAAGCGATATTCACGGCCCCCGCCCATCCGCATTGGTCCGGCGCTGCATTGATCGATCATCGCGGAACCTTGGTCGGTTTGGGCTCATTGCTGGTTCGCGAGGTCATCGCCGGCGAGGAGATCAATGCCAACATGTTTCTCCCCATTGACCTGCTCAAACCCATCCTGCCCAGCCTCAAGTCCACGGGAAGAGTGGATCGGCAGCCGCGGCCCTGGTTGGGAGTCTACGCGGTCGAGCTGGCCGGAAAGGTGTACGTCACCGGCGTGGTGGAAGGAGGACCTGCGCAGAGCGCCGATATTCGCGAAGGCGACGTGATCAGCGAGGTCGCGCATCAGGAAGTCGGAACGCTGCCGGACTTTTATCGGCGCCTCTGGGCCGTGGGCCCCGCGGGCACGGGCGTGCCGCTTACCGCCATGCGCGGGGCGACACAACTGCACTTGAATGTGCGATCCGTGGATCGCGGCGACTTGCTAAAACGGCCGCAGGCGAACTAGAAGCCGGTCTGTAGTTTCCGCCCCCCGGCTGTCAATGCAGCGCAACTCGATTGGCGTTCTCGTCATACGTGGAACTCTTGCCTTCGCTGGTATGACACGCGCCTTGCCGCACCAGAGTCACCACCGCTGCGCAGGCGTCGACGCCCTTGACGCCGCCGTCGGCGGTCTGCGACGTGGAACTGGTATCGCGCAATAGACGGTAGGCTGAAGCGGCCGACAATGCGGGATTTTTGGCCAGCATCAGCGCCACCACTCCGCTGACTTGTGCCGTTGCAATGGATGCACCCGAGGCGAAGTCGTAGCGACCGCCGGGAAGCAAGGTGAGGATTTCGCGGCCGGGGGCGTACAGCACTGAATCGATCGATGAATGGTATTCGGCGCTGGCGACCTCGATGACTCCCGCCCGGTGCAGCAGACCGCGTTGGACGCCGGCAGCATCCGGAGCCGCTCCGACAAATAGGACACCGCGGTGCTGCCCTTCCCGGATCAGGTCGCCGAGCAGGGGATCGTCGGGCCCCGCCAGGCTCAAATTCACCACTTGAGCGTGCGCATCGAACGCAGCCGCGAGCGCGCGGGCCAGCGTGAAGGAGTTGCAGCGCGCCGCATCCGCATCGGAATTGGCCTGCCAACACGCTTTGTATATCAAGAGCCGGGCATTGGGGGCGATGCCGACGATTCCTTCGCGATTGTTGGCAACGGCGGCGATCACGCCCGCCATTTCAGTGCCATGCCGGTCGCGCCGAAACTGCGCGTCATCCGCGTCCACGAAATTGACGGCGGCGGCTATGCTGCCGCGCAAATCCGGATGCTGGATGTCGACGCCCGTGTCGATGATCGCTACCTTGACGCCCTCGCCTCTCGACCACGGATGCGCGTCCGCGACATCCATCTGCTGAAAGCCGCGCTGCAATCCGACATACGGGTCGTTGTAGTCCTCAGTGCGCGTGGCAAAGGTTTGCAAGGGTTGCGTCAGCTTGACGCGCCGGTCCTTGGCCAGGGTGGCCAGCAATTGGCCGCGATCGGCGCCTGATGGGATCTCCAGAACCGCGCAATCGATTTGCAGCGGTCCAATCGGCCACGCATTCACTTCGCGCAGCCCGTACTCATGCTCCACGGCGCGCAGAGTTTGACGGGCATGCGCAGTTGCGCCGTAGTCTGCCACGGCATCATAGCCGCGCGGCGTACCGCCGGCATGCGCCACATAGGCCGCGGGCACATTGTCCACCGCCACAATGATGTAGCGATCCGAGGACAGGGACACTTGATTGCCGAGCGCCCGCGAATCGATGCGCACGGGCGCGCTGCTGCACGCACTCGCCATTGCGATTACGGCGCCGACCAAGGCTAGGCGGATCATGGTGAATTGCCTGATTCAGGCTCCGGCAGGGTTCCTTCAGCGAAGCGAACGCTCGAGTGCTGACGCAGCAGCGCCAATGAAGCGCGCACCGGCAGAGTGGAATTCGAGGCCAGCGAGTACACCCCCGCCTCGGTCGGACCGGAGACTATCCGCAGTTGCGCCTCATCGAGCATGGTCTGCAGTTCCACCAACGTGATGGATGGCGAGAACACCGCGCGAATCACTTCACCTTGCGGCCGCGGCGCCGAAGTCGTCACGGTGCGGTAATTGGGCTGGGCGCGCCGCGCTTCAATCTGCGCCCAGCGATCGGCAGCCAGCAGGGCGACCGCCACCGCCATCACGGCAATTGAAGCCGCCATCCAACCGCGCCACACCACGCGCTGAGCGGGCTGCTGCGGCGGCAGCACGAGCGGCGAGGCGGAGTCAGTCTGAGCATCGAGACGGGCTTGCAATCGTTTGAGCGAGGCAACCGGCATGTAATCGATCGCCGGCTGCGCATCAATCGCCGCGCAAATGCGCCGCTGCGCCGCCAAGTCCTCGCGGCAGTTTGCGCAAAGTCCGACGTGTGCGTCCACGCGCGCACGATCACGCTCCTCGAGCGTCTCATTGACGTACCAGGGAAGCAGCGCAGAGATCTCCTGATGCTCCGCGGAATTCTCGGTCCGATGGTTGTGCGTCATCCGATTCCCGCCGACAGGCCGGACGCTGCGCCGCTCAAGGCAGGCAGATATTGACGCAATTTTTCGCGGGCGTGAAACATGCGTGCCTTCACCGTGCCGACCGGGCAGTCGGTGATCGCCGCAATTTCTTCCAAAGAATGACCCATGTGATAAGCCAGCTCCAGGGTCAATCGTTGTTCAATCGGCAGACGGCTCAGGCCGTGCTGCAGCCAATCATGCACTTCCGCGTCGAACGTGGGATCGACGGTTTGCTCGGGGTAATCCTCGAGGCTGCGCGCCACGGCATGATTTTTCTGGCGCCGAAACGACTTCAACGCAGTTCGGTATGAGATGCCGATGATCCAGGTCGACACCTGCGAGGCGTTGCGAAAATCCTTGGCACTCTGCCAAACCACCATGAACGTATCGTTGATGATTTCCTCGACATTTTCGTAACGCGGCGTAAAGCGCGACAGGAAGCGCGCCAGGCGCCGGTGATAGCTGAGATACAACTCCTCGAGGGCGCGCCGATCGCCTGCCGCGACGGCCACCAGCAGCGCGACGTCGCGCTCTTTGGGTGAGTTTTTGGCAGGCAGGGTCATTGACGCGAATCCTCGGCGTAATTGTTACACCCCAGTAAGTACCGGGCGCGTCCCGAAGGGTTGCACGCTGGGGGCGGTTTTAGAAGCGCCAAATGAGGGTTCCCGTCCATTGTCCGGTCGCCGCGTCATTATAAAACAATGCCTTAGCCTCCGCCGAGGTCTTGACATAAGCGACGACGACCGTCAGCGACTTAAAATCGTACGCCAGCCCTCCGCTGCCGTACACATAGCCGCCCGACTCCGGTCCGTCCAGAAAGCTATAGCCCACCCCGGCGGTCAGGGACAGTTTGCCGATAATTTGCCGCTGCGCACTGACCTCGGCGGATTTCTCGGTCACACCGATGAGCCCCGGATAGGGGAAGCCCAAAAATCTGGGGGAGTTGGGCGAATACCCAAGATCAAAGTGCAGCCAACGCTGGTAGGAGATGTCGAGATCCAGCTCATCGTAGTTATAGTGCGAGCCGGCGCGATTCCAGGGGTAGGCGTAATGGCTCGCCAGAATTCGCGCGCGCCACGCTTCGTCGAAGTTCCATACGAATCCCAGAAAGGCGCTTACCTCGGCATCCTTCGGCTCGTTGCGATCGATCTGCGTGTTCGACGCGAACAGTCCCGCCACCAATCCATTGGGGTTTGAATAATGCAGCTCCAACTGCAATGCCGCATTATTGCTGGTGCGAGATATGCCGCGCACAAAGTAGTCGCTCGCCAGCGCCACCGATCCGCCCCACTCGTCAGCCGCGCGCGTTTGCGTTGATAGACAGCCAAAACCGACAAGCAATACGACCGCTGCGCGCAAACGCACTATTTCGCAACCGTCGAAGCATGCCTCGAGCACTGCATCCCAAACACCCCGTCGAGCTAAGCGCCACAGATTAAACCTTTCTCCACTGGTTGGGCACTTACCTCACGAATCGACGGCCGCGCCGGCCGCATCGAAGGGCCAATCATGAAAATCTTGCGTACCGCAGGCTGCGGTCTGATGGGGATCGTTTGCGCTGGAATTCCGCAGTGACCGGTCGTTGAGATCCGCCATGCGTTCACAATCCTGTTCGTTCATCTCGCACGCCGGTGTGGCGCTTTGCGCAGCCTTGCTGGCAGCGTGCGCCGGAAACGGCGAAGGCCTCGATGCCAACGGCCGGCCGCTGGTGCCGGGCGGCAGCACACCAGCGCCGCTCTCGGCTGATTTTGGATCGATCCAGGAGAATATTTTTACCCCGATTTGCTCAGTCTGCCATGCGGGCGGCGGTGCTCCGGAGGGGCTGAGGCTCGATGCGGCGAATAGCTACAACTTGCTGGTGGGCGTACCCAGCACCGAAGTGCCGTCGCTGTTGCGCGTGAAACCTGGAGATCCCGACAACAGCTACATCATCCAGAAGTTGGAAGGCCACGCTGCCGTCGGTGCGCAAATGCCCTTCGGATGTCCCAGCACCCAACCGTGCTTATCGACGAGCACGATTGCATTCATCCGGCAATGGATCACCGACGGCGCGCCCCCGGCGGCCAGTGCCGCCGCCGTTGCGTCGCTCGATGCGCCGCTTGCGGTGATTTCAACCGTTCCAGACAGAATGGAGTCCGTGAATGCGCCGCCGCCGCAGGTGATGGTCGCGTTCAACCACGACCTTGATGTCAGCCAGCTTGCGGCCACGAGCGCCCACTTCGAGAAACTGGCGCCCGAGGGAGTGCCCACCGTCATTGCACAGATACCCGCACGCATCTCAGTATCGAGCGCCAATCTTCGCGCGTTGCTGCTGTGGCCCGCCCGAGAACTTTCGGCGGGCCGCTACCGACTCGTCATTGACGCGGCCTCCTCAATGCAGCTCAGCGACATTGCCGGTCAGCAGGTGGCGCTCGGTGCGCCCGACGAACGCGGCGAGGCGGTGATTTCCACATTCGACGTTGAGGTCACGCCATGAATCAGCGCTCATTGCTAGCCGCACTGATGCTCATCATCTTCGCGTTGCTGCGCGCAACACCGGCCGCAGCCGAGCCCTACCTGGCCGTGGAGCAGGGCTACAAATGCAACGTCTGCCACGTCAATCCGACCGGCGGCGGCCTGCGCAACGACTTTGGACTGACCTACGCGAAAGTGCTGCTGCCCGCCGAGACGTTGGACAACGCGATCGATTCCTGGAACGGAAAAATCACGGATCGCCTGCGCGTCGGGGGCGATTTGCGCTCGGACTGGACCCGGGATACCGCACCGAACTCGCCGAGTCAACAGGCTTTTGCGCTCGAACAGTTCCGCGTGTACGCCGATCTCACCATTCTTCCGGATCGTCTCGGAATTTATGTCGATGAACAGGTTGCGCCGAACGGCTCGCAGAACCAGGAAGCGTATGTGCGCTATGGCAATACCACGGATGGCTTTTACATCAAGGGCGGCCAGTTTTATCTGCCGTTCGGCTGGCGGCTGCAGGACCAGACCGCATTCGTGCGCGAAGCTACCGGCATCAGCATGACCACTCCCGACAAGGGCGTGGAGCTGGGCTATGAGCACTCGGCCTGGTCGGCGGAATTTGATCTCACCAACGGCGCCAGCAACGCGAACACCGCATCCGGTTATCAGGTCACGACGCAGGTTGCTTACACCAAGCCGCTTTGGCGGGTGGGCATCGCCGGCTCTTCAACCCAATCAAACGCGGGTGACCGGCGGGTCGGCGGCCTGTTTGCAGGAGTGAAGACCGGTCCAATTGCCTGGCTTGCCGAGGGCGACATCATTCACGACGACAGCCTCGAACGCACGCTCGCGGCAGGCCTGCTGGAAGGAGACTGGCGCATTCGCAAGGGCCACAATCTCAAGCTCACGGCGGAATATTTCGATCCCGATCATTCGGTGCACAACGATCAACAAACTCGCTACAGCCTCGTGTACGAATACACGCCGCTGCCGTTCTTGCAGCTGCGCGCAGGCTACCGCCATTATTTCGGTATTCCGCAGAACAACCAGGAGAATCAGCAGCTGATCCTAGTCGAGCTGCACGGCTTCTTCTAAACCCACCGGCGGCGGACGATAACTGAGCATGGAAATCGGATGCTGTGAATCGGCCATGCTGGCCAATACCAGGTAATCGAAGCTGGTCGGCGCCAAGGCGGCGCTGCACGGGTTCGCTGTCTCGCCCGATGCAGCGCTCAGCGCTCCGGCAAACGACAAAACCGCCGCCATCCAAAAGCGACCGCTCATCTCTGATCAGCTCACAAACGGCCGGTCACCACGAGAACCAGCAGCACAATCAGCACCAAGCCCAGCCCGCCGCTGGGAAAGTAGCCCCAGCCGCTGCTGTACGGCCAAGCCGGCAGCGCGCCAATCAACAGCAGCACGAGAATGATCAGCAGAATAGTCCCTATCGACATTATGACTCTCCCTAAAGCAAGGTGAAGAGACTGTAATCTCGATCATATTCAGGAACAGTCGGGCCGGTGCCTTACCCCCTGTAGGGTGCGTCCTACCCAATTGGCTTGATCGAGCTTATCTTGCAGTCCAAGGAGGTTCCATGAACGAAGTCAGGCGCAGCCAGGAAAGAGGATTTGCCGACCATGGTTGGCTCAAGTCCTTCCATACATTTTCATTCGCTGATTACTATGACCCGCAACACGTGGAGTTTGGACCGTTGCGCGTGATCAACGAAGATCGTGTTCAAGCGGGGGCCGGTTTTGGCACGCACGCTCATCGAGACATGGAGATCATCAGCTATGTCTTGTCCGGCGAACTTGCCCACAAGGACTCGATGGGCAATGGGTCGACCATCAGGCCGGGAGATGTACAGCGCATGAGCGCCGGCAGCGGCGTCAGGCACAGCGAGTTCAATCCCTCGCCCACCGAGGGCACGCACTTTCTGCAGATCTGGATTCAACCCAGCCAGGCGAACATTGAACCGAGCTACGAAGAGAGGCGTTTCACTCCCGCGGAAAAGCGCGGACATCTGCGGCTCATCGTCTCGCCCGATCGCGCGCAAGGATCATTGTTGATCCACCAGGACGCGCGCATTTATGCGGGGCTTTTCACCGGCAGCGAAGCGGCTGACCTTGGCGTGGCAAACGGCCGGCGCATGTACGTCCATGTGGCGCAAGGCGCGATAGAAGCGAACGGGGTTGCGCTGGGCGCAGGCGATGCGTTGCAAATCACCCGCGGCACCGAACTGCATCTTGAGCGCGGCAGCGAAGCTGAGGTGCTGGTATTCGATCTGCCGGGCGAAGCGCCGAATCTCAAGAGCTAGGCTGAGCCTGCCTCCGCGGCTCAGACAGGCTCAGCGGGATTTTTGTGCGACCAGTACCAATAGAGCGGCAGCCCAGCCAGCAGCACCGCAACGCCCTTCAAAGCTTCGTTGGGCGCTGCGATGAAGGTGTTGATGAGGAGCGCCGCCGTGACCAGCAGAAAGATGACCGGCACCACCGGATAGCCGAGCGCTCGATAAGGGCGCGGCGCGTCCGGCATGGTCCGGCGAAAGATGAACAGCGAGCCGGTGCTCAAGCCGTAAAAAAGCCACGAGGCGAATACCACCGAGTCGGTGAGCGCATCGTACGAGCCGGATAGCGCGAGCACACTGCCCCAGGCGGCTTGCGCGATGATCGCTCTGGCAGGTACGTTGGAGCGCGGCGAGAGATGCGCAAGGGCGCGAAAGAACAACCCATCGCGCGCCATCGCGTAAGGAACCCGGGAATTCGCCAGCACGCTCGAATGCAATGAACCGAATGAGGATACCATCAAGGCGACCGCGGTCATGGATACCGCGATCGGCCCGAGATAGCGCTTCAACACTTCAGTCGCCACCGATGAACTCGTCGGCACGCTCGCAATCTCGAGCGGCGACATGGCGTAGTAATAGGCCAGATTGACGAACAGGTACAGCGAGGCGACGACGAGCATGCCGCCTATGAAGGCACGCGGCAGATTGCGCTGCGGATTGCGGATTTCACCGGACAGCGGGGCGACGTTGCTCCATCCATCATAGGCCCACAGCGCGCCGAGCATGGCCGCGCCGAAGCCCGCGTAGCCGCCGCGCGCACTGTCGGCCACGCCCTCGCAGCTGCCGGCCAATCCCGAGCCGCTCAGATGAGACCAATCGCCCGGCGCAAAGATGAACGCGCTGATGGCGACGCTCAAGATCAGCGCGACTTTGGCGATGGTCAGGCCGAGCGCGGTGCGGCCGCCCGCGGTCACCGAAGCGCAATTGATCAGAGCCACTGTCCAGATGGTGGTAAGCGCGACCAGCGTCAATCCGCTTACGCCTAGATGAATTCCGAACAGGCTCGCGTCGAGACGCCAATGTTCCAACGCCCCGCCGACCGCCACGTTCATGAAGATCGCCAGCCCAACGGCCAGGGCCGCCTGCGATCCCGCCTTGGCGACAGCAAAGGTCATCCAGCCGTACAGAAAACCGACCGCCCGGCCGTATGCGCGCCGCAGGTAGACATAGTCGCCGCCCGCCTCCGGCATCATGGCGGCAATCTCGGAATAAGAGAAAGAACCCGCGAGGGCCAACAAACCTGCCGCCAGCCATACCAGCAACACCATCTTGGCGCTGCCGACATTGCAGGTCATCACGCGCGTCTTGAGAAAGACGCCGGTGCCAATCATATTGGCCACATTCACCGCGACCGCGCCCCAAGCGCCGACACCGCGGGTCAACTCGCCCCTCGCTGGCGCCGCAAAAGCTTCGTTGCTCATTGGTGTAGTAGTATCGGTCAAATGAAGTTCGATGTTTCGCAAATCGGTCCGTTTTTGATTGCGCTGCTGGTGCTCTTTGCGATCTACCGGCGCTTCCGGCGCAGCTTCGGTCAGCAGCCGCTGCGTCCGGTGCGCATGCAGGTGCGCATCGGCCTGCTGCTCGTGGTGGGTTGCCTATTGCTGCCGGCGGTGTGGCGATCGGCCGCCTTCATGTCCGCGGTGCTGGCCGGAATTGCGGCGGGAGCGGCGCTCGCCACGTGGGGCGCTTCGCGTACCCGGTTTTTGCGCGTTTCAAACCAGCTGTATTACGTGCCGCATACCTACACCGGCATCGCCGTGTCTTTTCTGTTTTTGGGCCGCTTGGTTTATCGCTTGGTCCAGATATCCGGCGCTGCGCACGCCACCCATGCGGCGGTGGCTGCGCCGGCAAGCCAGGGTTATGCTCCCGCAGGCATGCTGCAGAGTCCGCTGACCCTGGGGCTGTATTTTGTATTGATGGGCTACTACGTTTGCTACTACAGCCTGGTGCTGTGGAAATCCAAACGAGTCGTTGCCGAAGAGGTCGGCCTCAGTGCGCCGTAAGAGCGGTGAAATAGACAAACGCACTCGACCGGCACGTGCTCGATCGGCGCAGACTCAATTAGCGCAGGGTGATGACTACCGCGTAAGTGATGAGCAGAAATGTGATCATCAAGGCGCTGTTGCCCCATCGAGATACCATTTCGACCATGTTAGTTCTCCACGTTTGCCGCGGCCGGAACTTTACATACCCCGGGCGAAAAAAGGCATGCCGCAGGTCTCAAAACAAGGTAAAAACAGCCGCTTTTCACCGTGTTATGTCCTAACGGATCGCACCACAATTGCGCACAAAGCCGGCGGGCGGAGCAACTCCCGGCAGATCAAAGCGTTGCTGCTTTACATACTGCGAGACCGCAGCAAGCCTGCATGAACATTTTACTGGTCGAAGACAGCGACGAGGTCAGCTGCATTACAGTTGAATACTTGCACGAACTGGGGCATCAAGCGGTGGCCGTCGCAGAAGCGGAAATTGCGATTGCGCGCCTCAAGCTCGAGAGTTTCGATGCCGTCATGACGGACATCCGTTTGCCCGGCATGTCGGGGCTCGAGCTTGCCCGGTCGCTGATCAAGGATTACCCGAATCTTCCCATCGTCATTGCCTCTGGATACGGCGCGATGAGTGCGGAATTTCTGCTGGGCGAAAAGCACCGCACCGTGCTGATGCTGCCCAAGCCATACGACTTACCGGATCTCGAGCGCACCCTCGATCAGGCGGCTGCGATCCGGCAGGGAAGCTAGCACGCTCACCGACGCGCATTCGGGACAGTAGGCGGGCGCGGCGCCCAACGTGTCGCTGAGCAGATCCATCAACTCATGCTCGTTGCCGTGGAAATCCTCGACATACGGCATGTGTTTGCGGACCAGTTCGATGGCCAGCGCGAAGGCGCTGGCCGCGTCCGCGTCATCGTCGAAATAAATCTGACGATGAATGGCGCAGGTTTTCAGAACCTGCGTCTGAAGCGCAATCTCGACGGCAATCGCCTTTTTGCTTTCCATGGCTGTCATCCTCGGCGAAACGAGCTCTTCACTATCGTGGTCCGGCCCATACGATATTCCTTGGGAGGCGTATGGCCGATTACGCGCAGCGCGCGGCGCCACGCCGCTGCCTGAGGGGCGGGCTCAGGCGGATCGTGCGGCGCCATGGGCGGCTGTTCCGGGCTCGGCTGATTCGGAATATTTTCACTGCGCATGGGTCGCTCCTGATATCGCAATGCGGATATGGCACTGCATTGCGGGCGAATGATGCGGCCGCCGCAGCGCAGGCCACGATCGGCGCAGCGCGACGCTTTTTGTAGGATTAGTCAGACGCGCGGCCGGACGCGCCCCGGCCGCGATCGTTTACGCTAAATGGCCAGATAAGGCCAGCTGTCAGCCACGGCGACTTCGTCAAGAGTCATGCTCGCGTCCGCACGTGCCGCCCGCGGCAGCAAGGCGGATCCGTTTTCTTCGACGGCGCCCAGATCGAGTTCGTTCGCCAGTCGGCGCAATTGAATCTGCATGCGCCCCAACGCATCGCTCAAATCCGGCGACCAAGTCAGCGCGCGCACATCATCGACCCCGCGTGCGACCGTTTGCCACTGCTGCGCATAAACGCTGACGCGCCGATTCTGGCGGCGTGCGTTCAAGGCAATCAGCGATGCCATCACGGCGTCCGCCAGGCCTCCCAGCTGACTCGGGCCCTGCTGATAACTCAGGTATGGATGAGCCCGCAGACGCCCCGAGGCGATCCGCGCGATCGTCCAGCAGATGACGGCGCTTCTTTCGAAGACCGATTGGCTCCGTGTGGAATCTGAATCAAGAATCTTGGCCAACGCGCGGGTGCGCAATGCCAGTTTTCGCAGCTTGCGCAGCCGCAATACTTCGGCGTCAATCATTATTGTGCCCCTTCTTCCCTGCCCCTCTAAGAACTCCGGCTTGCAACCGGAGAACCCCTCCATCGGGGCGACAGACGTATTCTCAAGCTTTCCCGCCCTGAATTCTGTAGGACGACATCGCATGAGATTGCAAGCAAGCACCCGAGTTCCGCATTAATGTCAAATGCGAACGGCTTATGGTCAGATATGATGTGATTCCATGACATCAACTCGCCCGCTGCTTGGCTTTTGGATGTGTGTGGCATTGGTGGTCGGCAACTCAATCGGGTCGGGAGTGTTTCTGCTGCCCGCTTCGCTTGCCCCCTTCGGACTCAACAGCATAATTGCATGGGGCTTCACGGCCGGCGGCGCCATCGCGCTCGCGATCGTGTTTGCACGCTTGAGCCGCGCGTTTCCGCAGGCCGGCGGTCCGTACGCGTACGTGCATGTCGCGTTCGGTCCGTTGATTGCCTTCGTCGTGGCGTGGGGCTACTGGATTTCAATCTGGGTCGGCAACGTCTCAATCGCCACTGCCGCGGTGAGTTATCTGAGTCCCTTGTTGCCCTGGATCGCAGAGAAACCCGGCGCATCGGCTTTCGTCACGTTGTTGCTGTTGTGGCTGCTGACCTTCGTGAATTGGTACGGGATCAAGGCTTCCGGTTGGGTACAGGGCGTCACCACGGTATTGAAAATTCTGCCGCTGCTCGCTGTCGGCGCACTCGGCCTGACGTCCCTGCACTCAAACAGCGCAGTTGCGGCGCTGCACATTCCGCTTTCTGTCAGCGGCGTGACCGCGGCAGCGACGTTGACGCTATGGGCATTGCTCGGATTGGAGTCGGCCACCATCCCGGCCGACAAGGTTGCGAGTCCGGGGCGCACCATTCCTATCGCGACGCTGCTCGGCACGGTCATCACCGCGCTGATCTGTGCCATCGCGTGTACGACCGTTTTACTGCTGGTTCCGTCTGCGACGCTGGCGCAATCGAATGCGCCATTTGTGGATCTCGCCGCCCAATTTTGGGGCATCGGCGCGGGAAAACTCGTGGCAGTCTTCGCAGCCATCAGCGCATTCGGCGCGCTGAACGGCTGGATCCTGTTGCAAGGCGAGCTGCCCCGCGCCATGGCGATTCGCGGCGAGTTCCCGCGCATTTTTGCGCGCGAGTCTGCGCACAACACGCCGGGTTTCGGTCTTTGTTTCGGCAGCGCGCTGGCGACGCTGCTGATATTGGCGAACTATCAGAAGTCCATGGTCAGCGTATTCACGTTCATGATCTTGCTCTCAACCACTGCCTGTCTCGTGCTGTACGCACTCTGCTCGCTGGCGCTGCTGCGCCTGCAATGGACCAACCAATTGGGCGCAGCGCGCAGGGGCACGGTACCCCTGGCCATTGCCGGAGTTCTGGCGACCGCTTATTCTCTGTGGGCAATCGTCGGCGCAGGCGCGGAGGCGGTGCTCTGGGGTGCCGCACTTTTATTGTTGGGTGTGCCTCTGTACTACTGGTTTAGGAGTTCCCGCTCGTGACAATGTGGAGGTCTCTCATCGCGGTGGCCGTGGGAGGTGCGCTGGGATGCCTGTTCCGTTGGTATCTCGCGATATTCTTGAACCGCTATTTCCCCGCGATCCCGCCCGGGACCTTGGCCGCCAACTTGATCGGTTGCTACATCATCGGCATGGCAATCGCCTTCTTCACGACGTATCCGAGCTTTGCCCCAGAGTGGCGGCTATTCATTACCACGGGATTCTGCGGCGGCCTCACGACCTTCTCGACCTTCTCGGCCGAGGTGGTGATGTTGATGCAGTCGGGCCGGTCAATGGTCGCATTGGGGGCTGTGGGAGCGCACCTGATCGGCTCTTTGCTAATGACCTTCGCCGGCATCGCCACCGTGGCCTGGCTCAAGGCCTGAAGCTCCAAAATCGATCTGATCGACGCGCCGTTTGGCTTGTGATATATTAGTTAGATAGCTAACCATTAGAGATCTTTCAATGAGCGACTTGGAAGAACGCTTCAGCGATGCCTTGCACAGTACGTCGCGATCATGGCGTCAAGCGGTCGACCGCAAACTGAAATACCTCGGCGTCAGTCAGGCCAGTTGGATGACGATTGCCATCGCCGCGAAAGCGCGCTCGCCGCTGTCGCAGTCGGAACTGGCGGACAAATTGGGCGTTGAAGGCGCCACCATGGTGGCGATGATCGACCGCTTGGTGAAGGCGGGCCTGGTCATTCGCGAAGCGTCGACCACGGATCGGCGCGTGAAGCGCGTGGTACTTACGCCGGCAGGAATGAAGATTTACGAAAAAGTCAAAGCCGAAGCGGTGGCACTGCGCCGGGACCTGCTGGCCAATACCGATCAGAAAAAACTGCTGCTCGCCACTGAACTTCTCGAGGGATTGCAGGGAATCATCGACAAGCAGTCATGAACCGTCCGCTCAATCGGCCGATGATCACGCTATCCATCATGCTGGCGACGATCATGCAGACGCTCGACAGCACGATCGCGAATGTGGCCCTGCCGCACATGCAGGGCACTCTCTCCGCCTCGCAGGACCAGATCGCCTGGGTATTGACCGCCTACATCATCGCCTCGGCCATCGCGACGCCGGTCACGGGCTGGCTGTGCGATCGCTTCGGACAGAAAAACATTTTCATGGCGTCGATCACCGGTTTCACGGTGGCTTCCGCACTGTGCGGAATGTCGAATTCGCTCGCGCAAATCGTGGCTGCGCGTCTTCTGCAGGGAGTGTTTGGCGCGGCCCTCGTGCCCCTTGCGCAAGTCGTGCTCATGCAGATCAATCCGCGCGAGAAGCAAGGCCAGGCCATGGCCGTGTGGGGCATGGGCGTCATGGTGGGACCGATCTTGGGTCCCACCTTGGGCGGCTGGCTCACCGACAGCTACAACTGGCGCTGGGTCTTCTTCATCAACGTGCCCATCGGCATCATCGCGTTTTACGGCATGTGGCGATACATACGCCCGGACCCGGGCGGAAGACACGCGCGGTTTGATTTCTTTGGATTTGCGACCTTGAGCCTGGCCCTCGGTTCGTTGCAGTTGTTGTTGGACCGCGGGCAGCAGAACGACTGGTTTTCCTCCACCGAAGCCTGGATCGAGGCCATTGTCGCCTTCGTGGCGGCGACCTACTTTGTGGCGCATACCGCCATGACCCCGGCACGGCAATCCTTTCTCGATTACCGGCTGCTCAAGAATCAAAACTATGTCACCGGCTTGCTGTTCATTTTCATCGTGGGTTTGGTGCTCTACGCGACGCGCGCGCTGATTCCGACGATGTTGGAGAATCTGCTCGGCTATCCGGTCGCGACCACGGGTCTGGTCACCGCGCCGTCCGGCATCGGCACCATGCTGGCCATGCTCATTGCGGGGCGCATCATCGGCAAGGTGGACCTGCGCCTGACGCTGTTGGCGGGGTTTCTGATCAGCGCATTCGCACTGTGGCAAATGGCCGGCTACTCGCTCGATCTGTCGGAAAGCGACATCATTTGGCCCGGCGTCATTCAAGGCTTCGGCACGGGTTTGGTGTTCGTGCCGTTGAGCGCCGCGACCTTTGCCACCTTGAGTCCCGAGATGCGCGCACAGGGAACCTCCATCTACAGTCTGGTCCGCAATATCGGCAGCAGCATCGGCATCTCCCTGGTGCAAACCATGTTGATCCGCAACACGGTCACCGCGCATTCCGCGCTGGCCGAACGCGTGACCACGGGC
This sequence comes from uncultured Gammaproteobacteria bacterium, assembly GCA_963731465.1. Lineage (GTDB taxonomy): Bacteria > Pseudomonadota > Gammaproteobacteria > Steroidobacterales > Steroidobacteraceae > Bog-1198. The sequence continues at coordinate 164,812 of CAVSVK010000008.1, read as the reverse complement.
AACCCTGCCTGGCACAACCCTGCCGTGACGGCGGTGTTTGGCGCGCACGCACCCGCCGGGGCCGCCTTGCTGGACGGCGCCGTAAGCCAGCAGGCGGCCATGATCGCCTACATCGACGATTTCTGGTTCATGTTGTTCTTGACCCTGCTGGTCACGCCGCTGCTGCTGCTCATCCGTCCTCCTCGAAGCGCGGCCGCGGAAGACGCGCACGCCGTGATGGACTAGTGACTGCTTGGGATCGGTCAGCGTGCGGCAAAGTCCTGGGTCCAGAACACCGCGGATGCGGTGTGCAGATTTTCAGCATAGGCAATCCCGATCAAGGTGAAGCGGCTGTCCATGATGTTCTCGCAGTGCGCCGGGCTCGCGAGCCAGCCTTCCATCACTTGCTGCGGTGTCATGGCGCCGGCCGCGATATTTTCGCCCACGATGCGGTGCGCGCCGAAACCGGCACGCTCGATGCGCGCATTGGGCGCGCTGCCGTCGTGGCCGCGATGATCGAAAGCGTCATGCTCGGCCATGTCGCGCGAGTGTTCGAAGGCGGCGCGGCGCAACGCCGGATCGGGTGCCAAAGGGCCGGCAGGTGCGAAGTATTTGCCGCCGCAACGCCGGCCGGCGGCGCGGGCCGCATTGACCAGATCGAGTATCGTGCGGCTAACCGAGGCTGCATCGCCCCGCGCCGGGAGTGCCACGGGCGCGGCGACGATCATCCAGATATCGCGGCCGCGCTGCTCGGCGCCGAATTCGCGCATGCGGGGATCTTGCAGGGTGCGGCAATCGCGAGCGATGAGCATGCTTTCGGCCTGCGCATCGTTCATGGGTCCGGAAAGATGAATTGCCGCCGATTGCGCCGCGAGGTAGCCGGCGCCGGCAACGGCGCTCTGCAGCGAGGCTCCATGGGAATAGCGCTGGGCGGCCTGCTGTAGTTGCACGCTGTAAAAGAGCGGCCCAAGTGTGCCGGACGCTGCGCAGCCGTGCAAACGCGCGGCGTTCGCGGCGCTGAGCGGCGCCGCCTGCACCGTCACGACTGCGATGGTACCGGCGATGCTGAGCAGCGCCGCCGCGAGACCACAGCCCCGGGATTTTTGGCGAGTCGCTACTCTTTTGCCTGCTTGGCCGTTAACGGGACTCCACCCTGTTCTGCGGTCGGCGAGCCGGCCAGTATCTTGACCGCCCGGGGCGCGGCCCAGCGCTCGATATCATCAAAGAACGTGAAAACCGCGGGCACGATGACCAGGGTCAACAGCGTCGAGGTGATCAGGCCGCCGATGACCGCGATGGCCATGGGCTGTCTGAAATCGCTGGCTTCACCCAAGCCGGTTGCGACCGGAATCATGCCCGCCACCATCGCCACGGTGGTCATGACAATGGGGCGCGCGCGCTTGTGGCCTGCCTCGACAATGGCCTGTAACCGGGTTTTACCGGCGCGCATCTCTTCGATCGCCATGTCCACCAGCAAGATCGAGTTCTTTGCGACGATGCCCATGAGCATCAGCACACCGATCATCACAGGCAGCGAGATCGGCGTATTGGTAAGAAATAACGCCAGGAATGCGCCGCCGAGGGACAGCGGCAGAGCCGACAGAATGGTAATGGGTTGAAACACGCGGGCGAAGAGCAGCACCAGCACCGCCAGCACCATCAGAACGCCGGCAATAATCGCGATGATGAAGTTCGCGACGAGCTCTTTTTGGAACTCGGTGTCGCCGGTTTCGACCAGGCGTACACCGGTCGGCAAATTCTTCAGGGTCGGCAGCGCATAGATCACTTTGGTCGCCTGGCTGAGCTGCACGCCCGGCGCGAGATCCGCATCGATATACAGCCGCCGGCTTTGGTTATAGCGCCGCACCGTCGAGGGGCCTTCTCCGAAACTCAGGTCGGCGACCGACTTCAAGGGCACGCTCGCGCCGGAAGTTGTCGGCACCGGCAGATTCTCGAGCGTGGTCAGATCCGTTCGCGAGCGTTCCGGCAAACTGACCCGGATTGGAATCGTGCGGTCGCTCAGGGCGAATTTGGCGCCATTTTGCGGCAGATCGCCCATGGTTGCGATGCGAATGGTCTCGCTGATGCTTTGCACGCTGACGCCCAGCTGCGCGGCAATATCGAAACGCGGGTGCACGACAATTTCCGGCCGCGGTAAATCTCCGTTGATGCGCGGGGACCGAATTTCCTTGAGCCCGCGCATCTCATCCAGCAGCTTGTGTCCGGTGAATTCAGTCAGCTTGGGATCATCGCCCACCAGGAATAACGTGACATCGCGGCCGCCGCCGAAACCGAAATTCTGAAAGCTGACGTGCCCGTCCGGAACCTGGTTGAGCAACGGCATCACGCGCTGCTCAATTTCCTTGGCGCTCGCCGTGCGCTTACTGCGGGGCACCATGCTGACGAAGACCGTGGCCTGGCGCACGTCCGACGAATCGATACCCACGAATTCCACCACGTCCGTGACTTCGGGCTGCTTGCGCATGATGGCGGTGACCGCCGCCGACAGGCGCGAGGTGTCATCGAGTTTGCCGCCGGGCGGCAGTTCGATATTGATGATCGAGGTCGAAAAATCTTCCGGCGGCACGAAAGCCTGCGGCAGCAACATGCCGCCGCCGATCGACAGAGCGAAGAACAATGTACCGAACCCGATGGTTTTCCATCGATTCGCAACGCACCATTTCAGGACCCGAACATAGGTGGACATGATCGGCCCATCGTCGCGATGCGGGATCGCATCGCGATTCAGGCCATAGGCCGCCAGCACCGGTGTGATCATGCGGGCGACGAGCAACGATATGAAGACGGCCGCGGCGACCGTCAAGCCGAATTGCTTGAAAAACTGGCCGCTAATCCCGCCCATGAAACTCACCGGCAGAAATACCGCGATAATCGTGAATGAGGTCGCCACGACGGCGAGGCCGATTTCATCGGCCGCTTCCATGGCGGCGCGATATCCGCTCTTGCCCATTCGCATGTGTCGCACGATATTTTCAATCTCGACGATGGCGTCGTCGACCAGCACGCCCGCCACCAGCGACAAGGACAACAACGTAATCTCATTGAGGGTAAAGCCCATCCATTGCATGAAGGCGAAGGTGGGAATCGCAGACAAGGGAATGGCCAGAGCTGAAATCAGGGTCGCGCGCCAATTTCGCAGGAAAAACCACACCACGAGGACGGCCAGGATCGATCCCTCGATCAATGCTTCGAGAGCCGAATGGTAGGTTTTGATGGTGTGATCGACGGTCGTAAAAATCTGCTGAATATGCAGCGAAGGATTGTCCTTCTTGATCTTGGCGAGTTCCTTGGCAACGCCTTCGGCGGTGGCGACGTCGGAGACACCCTTGGCCTTATACAAGGAGAACGCGGTCGCGGGCCGTCCGTTCAGCCGCGCCAGACTGCGTGTTTCCGCGATGCCATCATGGACATCGGCAATCTCGTTCAGCCGTACCGACTTGCCGCCGGTCGTGATGATGAGCGTCTCGCCGAGCGCCTCGGCAGATTTGGCGCCGCCGAGCACACGAATGGCCTGCTCGCCCCCGCCCACTTGAGCCCGTCCACCCGGCGCGTCCAGGTTCAATTGCCGTAATTGCTCGTTGACCTCGACAGCCGTCAATCCCAGCGCCTGGAGTCTCGCAGGGTCCAGTTCGACGCGAATTTCGCGGTCGACGCCCCCAATGCGCTGTACCTGCGAAATTCCCTTCACGCCCACCAGCCGCTTCGCAATGGTGTTATCGATGGACCAGCTCAATTGCTCCGGCGTCATGTCGGTGGTCGAGACCGCATAGATCGCAAAGGTCCCGCCGTCATTGTCCTGGCGCTGCACCTGCGGCTCGAGAATGCCCTGCGGCAGATCGGCGCGAACCCTGGCGATCGCGTCGCGAATGTCGGTGACCGCCCGATCAATGGGAGTACCGATGTTGAATTCGACGATGATCAGTACATTTCCTTCCGAAATGTAAGTCTGCTGGTGATGAATATTGCCGATGCTGGCGATCGAGCCTTCGACCTTCTGCGCGATCTGCGTTTCCATTTCCGTTGGCGCGGCGCCTGGCTGGGAAATGTTGACCTGGACTTCCGGAAATGAGACGTCCGGATTCAAGTTGATGGGCAATCGAATGAAGGCGACGGTACCCAGGAAAAACAGCACCACGAACAGCACGATCGGGGTTACCGGGTGCTTGATCGCCCAGGCAGACAGATTTTTCATGACTTGGCGGCGGCGATCAGCACCGGCTTGACGGTCTCGCCTTCTTGCAAGAACGCACCGGCCATGGTCACCACCTGGTCCTTGGGGTCGATGCCATCGGCAATGGTGACGCCGCTGGCTACCATGCCGGTCACATGCACCGCGCGACGCTCCACCTTGCCCTGGCTGTTGACGATGAGCACGTAGCTGCCTTTGTCGTCATTGAGCACCGCAGTCTGCGGCAACACCGCGCGTTCGGCATTGCTCACGGTTACTTCCGCGCGGGCGAACGCGCCCGGCCTCAGATTGGGATCCGGTGTCAGGGAGACCTTCGCCGTGCCGAGACGCGTCGCCGGATCGATGACGGCGCCCAGAAGACGGATGCGGCCCTGGTAGATCTTCGAGGTGCCGGTGAGTTTCACGTCCACGAGCTGACCGACTTTGAGCAACGGCAAATCCTGCTCGGCGACCTGGCCGCGCAGTTCCGTCTCGCCATCCTTGGACAGCCGAAACAGCGCCTCGCCGCTGGGCATTGCGGTCTGACCGACTTCAACATTGCGGGTGAGAATGATGCCGTTGGCCGGCGCGCGCACATTGGCGCGTGCCAGGCGTGCCTGGGCTTCTACAAGCTGCGCGGCAGCCACTTTGACATGCGTGGCCGCGGTCACGGCGCTCGACTTGCGACGCTGAGTCTCTTCGGCCGACAAGGCGCCCGACGAACCCACTGCGCGGGCACGTTGATATTCGGCCTCGGCGAGATCAGCCTCCGCCCGCGCTTGATCGAGCGCCGCCTGCAAATTGGCGACCTGCGGCTCGAGCACCGAATTATCCAGATGAGCCAGTATCTGGCCCTGTTTAACGTGATCGCCGGCCTCGACGTAGACCGCGGTCACGCGACCGCCGTCGCCCTCGACGCCAATGGGCATGTCATAGCGCGCCGCGATGGTCCCAATGATGCTGATGGTCGAAGGCACGGCGCTCATGCCCACTTCCGTAACCGATACCGTTGGGATGGCGGACACGGCCGCCGCCGGCTTGGCCGCCAAGGCGTGTGTAACGCGCCACGCGATGAGTGCGGCCACCACTGCGATCAGGAGCCCGCCGACCAACCAGGCGATCAGGCGCCGGTTCAATACCTTGGGCGGCGCGCTCGTTTCAGATTGTTGATCAAACAAGATACTGCTCATGACATCACATCCCGGCTCCGCCGCATACCTGTCGTAATACCCACGGGATCGCTTAAAAGTTGCGGCATGGACGATAATATTTTGTCGCGCCCCACCCCCGTCGCCCGCATCAAGCGCTTCCCCGCATAGTCGGTTCGCAGCCCGAATCCTTTAATGGGGTCGTCCTGGCGACCCGCAAGGGCCGTAAACCGCCCTGGGACCTCAATGATTCCCATGAAAATGCTCATTCTTGAATCCGGTCGATCAGCAGATCGAGCGCGCCATCGTGGCCAACCTCGTAGGATAGCTCGCCGTACAAATCGCCTGGGCTCGGGATGGGGCGTCCGCTGAAGGACACACGCGCCGTGATCGATACCCTTTGACCCGCCGCCAGAACGCGGCCGGGCATCATGGAGTCGGCAGCGGAAAGTTGCACCTGCGTACCGATGGACTCGCTCGTCAGACGTTTGGCTGCCAGAGGCGGCCCACGGCTGTCGGGCTCACGAGCGAATACGAACAAGGGCGTCTCCGGTTTCAAGCGCGCTTTTAATGCAGGCGCTATGCGTATATTGACAGTGACTTGCGCCGCTGCCGACCCCTGAACACTCGCGCTCGTCCCCGCCGGCGACGCATTCGTCCCAGATTGCTCTGTATCGCCAAGTGAGGCGATGCGCGCGTCCAACATTTGCTCGATTTGCGGCGGCGGATGCAAATCTTTCAACGCCTGCCAGCGCGTGCGCGCCAGGTTGCGGTCGCCCCGGGTGGCCGCCGCAAATCCGCCGTACAGCAGCGCCTTCGGATTGTTCGGTTCCAATTTCAGCGCGTCTTCGAACAATTGCGACGCATCCGGCGAGATCTGTCCGCCGGCACGCAGGCTGATCGCCTCGCCCAAACCCAACGCCGCTTCGACGCTGCTGCCGCTGAGACGATGCGCGCGATCGTAGGCGTTCACCGCATCGTCCATGCGCTGCAACGCCAGATACGAGCGGCCAAGCATCAGCCAGCCCGACACATCGCCGGGATCATCGCGCATGTGCTGCTCGAGCTTCGCCACCATCGCAAGGACATCGGGTGCGGGCATCGTCTGCGCCTGGACCGGCGTGTGCCAGTTCCAATTCGACCACAGCGGATACAAACCCGCCGCGGCCCCCGCGAGCAGGCACGCCGCAATCGCGCCGATGATGCGGCTGCGCTTCTCGCGCAGCAGTGGTACCGCGACGATGGCCGCGGCAATCGCAGCCATGAAAGCTGCGACGATGAGAAAAGCGCTCATTCGTCCAGCGGCATTCGCGAGCGTTGGCGGACGACGCGGAAAATGATCACGCCGCCCAGCAGCAGCATGAAGAACGGAGCACCCCAGATGAGCGCGGTCTTCGCGGTCAAGGGCGGTGCAAATCGCACGAACTCACCGTACCGATCCGTCATGAATGTAAAAATCGTGTCATCGCTCCTGCCGGCGACCAACATCTCGCGCACTTGCCGGCGAAGGTCGGCGGCAAGCTCCACGTTGGAATCGGCGATCGATTCGTTTTGACACACCAGACAGCGCAGCTCCTTCGTGATCCGCTCAAATCGGGTCTGCAGCAGCGGATCCCGCAGCTGGCCATGGTCATCCAACGGTGCCGCAGCGGCAGCCGGCTCGGCGGGGGACGCCGCGGTGTTGAAGGCCAGCGCGCAGGCAGGCAGCAGCGCGGACGCGAGCAGCAGCGCGGACGCGAGCAGCAGCGTGCGGCGCGGGATCACGTGCCGCTCCGCGCGGCCGCGATGCGCGGCAAGAATTCACTTTTCCAGACCTCGGCCGTTATGGGCGAAATGAACTTAAAGATGATCTGGCCATGAGTGTCCACCAAGTAGGTTTCCGGTGCGCCGTAGACGCCCCAATTGATTGCCGTGCGGCCATCGCCATCGAAGGCCACGGCGGTGTAAGGATTGCCGAGCTCCTCCAGCCACAGCTTCGCATTTTTAAGTTCATCGGCATGATTGTCGCTATAGTCGAGCCCGATGATGGGCACGACATGTTGCCGTGAGATCGCGAGCAACGCCTCCTGTTCCTCGCGACAGGCCACGCACCAGGTGGCCCAGACATTCAGCAGGTAGACCTGGCCTTTGAACGTCGCATTGCTCACCGTGTTCGACGGATCGAGCACGTCGGTGAGCTTGAACTCCGGCGCAGCCTTGCCGATCAGCGGCGAGGGCAAGGCATGGATGTCGCGGTTCGGGTTGAGGCCGAATGCGAACAACACCACCAACGCGACGAATGCCGCAAACGGCAGCAGGAACTTCCACATCAGGCGGAGCCCAGTTCCGCGCGAGGATTCGGCGCCGGTACAGTCCCGGGAGCGGCCGCCGGCACCTTCACCCGGTAGCGGCGATCGGTCGCGGCAATCAATCCGCCGAGCGCCATGACAATGGCGCCCAGCCAGATATAGCGCACCAGCGGCTTGTATTGAATGCGCATGCTCCAGGCATTCGCGCCCAATGGATCGCCCATGGCGACAAACAGGTCGCGCCCCCAGCCCACCGAAATGGCAGCTTTGCTATTGCTGGTCTGCTGCACCCAGAAATGGCGCTTTTGCGGCAGCAGTACGGTCACGGGCCTGCCGCCGCGGGTTACTTCGATCGTGCCCTGCACCGCATCGTAGTTGGGTCCACGTACATTGGCGGCGTTCACGAATTTAAAGTTGTAACCCGCGATTGAAAAGCTGCCGCCGGGCTTCAAGGCGACGTCTTTCTCGATTTTGTAGCTCTCGACGCCGCTGGCGCCGATCGCAAACATGCCCACGCCCAAGTGCGCGATCGACATCCCCAAGAGCGCCGCGCTTAAGGATTGTTTCTGGCGCAACCGCCGCAAGGGCTCGAGCGCAGCGGAGAACATGATCCAGAAGCCGAAACTGAAACCGATCAGGCCCACGGGGTGAAACTGTTTGAACGCCAGTCCCTGGATCGCGACCGACAACAGCACGGCGGCGGCCGCCAGCCACCACAGCGGCTTGGCGGTGACCGTGAGCTTGCCGCGGCGCCAGGCCGAGTGCATGCCGATCGCCAGAAACACCATGAGCGGAAACATCGGCACCAAGAACATCAGCGCGAAGACCGGCGGTCCAACCGATATCTTGCCAATCCCCAGCAGTTCATAGACCAGCGGCGACAAGGTGCCCCAAAGCACCAGCGCGGCGACGCTCACCAGAATCACGTTGTTGACCAACAGGAAAAATTCGCGCGAGTACAGTTCGAACCCGCCCGGCGCGTACAGTTTCGGCGCGCGCCAGGCGTACAACGTCAAGGAGCCGCCTATGGTCAGCACCAGGAACGCCAGGATATAGAGACCGCGCGTTGGATCGGTGGCGAAGGAATGCACCGACACCAGCACGCCGGAGCGCACCAGGAAGGTACCCACCAAACTCAGTGAGAAGGCAAAGATGGCGAGCAGCAGCGTCCAGCTCTTGAAGATGCCGCGCTTCTCGGTGACGCTCAAGGAATGGATCAGCGCGGTTCCCACCAGCCAGGGCATGAAAGAGGCGTTTTCCACCGGATCCCAAAACCACCAGCCGCCCCAGCCCAATTCGTAATATGCCCACCAGCTGCCCAGCGCAATTCCGATGGTCTGGAACATCCACGCGAAAATCGTCCACGGCCGGGTCCATTTTGCCCAGGTCTGGTCAAGCCGCCCTTCCAGCATCGCCGCGCAGGCAAAGGCGAAGGCGACCGAAAAACCGACATAGCCCATGTAGAGCATGGGCGGGTGAATCGCCAGCGCGAAATCCTGCAGCACCGGATTCAAGTCGGCGCCGTCCTGCGCGGCGGGAATCAAGCGCAGGAAAGGACTCGAGGTCCACAAAGTAAACAGCATGAAGCCCGAACTGATGAGGCCCATGACGCCCAGCACGCGGCTGGAAAAAGTCATCGGCAGAGCGCGGCTGAAAGCAGCCACCGCGACGCTCCAAATGGAGAGAATCAGAATCCACAGCAGCAAGGAGCCTTCGTGTGCGCCCCACAGCGCCGCGATCCGGTAGAACAGCGGCAACTGCGAATTGGAATTGCGCGCCACGTACAGCACGGAAAAATCATCGTTCACGAAGCAATACACGAGACAGGCAAATGCCATGGCGACGAACACAAACTGTCCCGTGACGGCCGGCCGCGACACCGCCATCCACGCAGGCTTGCCCTTCCAAGCGCCGACCAGCCCGAAAAATGCCTGCGAGAGACTCAGCAGGAAGGCGAGGATGAGCGCGAATATTCCTAATTCCGGTGCCATGGGTTGCTGCGCTCCTTAGGTGCCGCCAGGACCGCCGGGCGCCGCCGCCGACGCCTGCTTGTTCTTGAGCGATGCCGCCACTTCGGGCGGCATGTACTTCTCGTCGTGCTTCGCCAGCACTTCATCCGCGACGAACGCGCCGTTGGCGTTCATCGTGCCGTGCGCGATGATGCCCTGGCCTTCGCGGAATAAATCCGGCAACACCCCGGTGTATTCAACGGGAACTTGATGGGCGAAGTCCGTCAGCACGAAGCGCACTTCAAGATCTCCCGGCTTACGCTCGACGCTGCCCTTCACCACCATGCCACCGATGCGAAAGCGCTTGGCAAGCGGCGCCTTGCCCTCGACCACCTGGGTGGGGTCGAAATAAAACATGATGTTCTCGCGCGAAGCCATCACCGCCAGCGACACCGACGCGGCCACGCCGCCCAGGATGCCGAGCACCACGAACAGGCGTTTACGGCGCGGCGTCATCGCGAATCGCTCGCCGCCATGGCGATCGCGCGGGCGGCGCTGACCTTCGAGGCGGCCAGATGGCGCCGCGCCGACCAAAGATTCCACAGCAGCACCACGCAGGCAAAGCCGATGCAGGGCCAGACATAGCGCGCATAGCCACCCATGTACCAAAAACCGCCGCCGCTCATGATTTGATCGCCTCCCGCACCCAGGCTGACTGGCGCTCGCGAATGAGGACCTCGCCTTGCACCCGAATGCACAGCACGGCGCCGTAGAACAACGTGAAACCCAACAACATCGACAGCAGTGGCCAGAGCATGCTGTGCGCCATCTTCGGGCCCTGTAGTGTAACAAGCGTGGATCCCTGATGCAGCGAGTTCCACCACACGACCGAGAAGTGCACGATGGGCACGTTGACCACGCCCACTACCGCCAGCAGCGCCGCCGCGCGATCGCCGCGCGCCGGATCCTCAAAAGCCGGCCGCAAGGACATCACGCCCACGTAGAGAAACATCAAAATGAGTTCGGATGTCAGGCGCGGATCCCAAGCCCAGTACGTGCCCCACATCGGTTTGCCCCACAACGAGCCGGTCACCAAGGCAAGCAGCGTGAGCGAGGCGCCGATGGGCGCGGACGCCGCGGCCACGGCATGCCCCACCTTGATGCGCCAGATGAGCGCAACGGCGCTGGCCAAAGCCATGATGGTGTAGACCGTGACCGATAGAATTGCGCTCGGCACGTGCACGTAAATGATTCGAAACGCATCACCCTGTTGATAGTCGGGCGGCGCGAAAACCAGGCCCCCGATCAGGCCGTAGCCGATGCTCACGGCCGCCAACCCTAGGAACCACGGCATGAGCGCCGCCGCGACCCGGTACACATAGGGTGGAGAAGCGAGCTTGTAAAACCAGGTCCACATGATTCTTCAGCCGTTATTCCAAAGTGATGCGCAACGCCGCCGCCGCCGCAAACGGTGCCAAGGTGCAGGTGAACACGCATAGCGCCGCCAACAAATACAAGGCACCTGCCGCGCTCGTGCCCGAAATTGCCCGGTCCGTGGCCCCGGCGCCAAATATCAGCAAAGGCATGGCCAGCGGCAGCACGATCAGCGAGAACAGGACATTCCCGCGGCGCAGCCCGATTGTTAGGCCCGCGCCAATCGCCCCCAGCCAGCTCAAGGTCAGGGTGCCCAGCGCCAAACTTAAGAGCATTGTCGCAAATGCATCGGTGGGAATGCCAAGCGCAGTTCCCACAATCGGCGATACCAACACCAGGGCGAGGCCGGTGAGCAGCCAATGCGCAAGGGTTTTTGCCGCCACAATGACGGTCAGACCATGCCCGCTCAAGGCAAGTTGCTCCAAAGTGCCGTCATCGGCGTCGCTTTTGAATAGAAAGTCGAGCGACAGCAGCGACGATAGCAGTGCCGCCACCCACAGCACGCCCGGCGCGATGTCTCGCAGCAGCGACAGCTGCAGGCTCAATCCCAGCGGGAATAGCGTGGTGACGATGAGGAAGAACACGAGCGGCTGTAATAGTTGCTCCGGACGCCGGAAACTGAGACGCAACTCACGCATTACGATGAGCCAAAACGCCTCCCAGGCGCCCACCGTCATGAATTGAGCTCCATACGCCTGACCGTACAGCCGAGCTTAAGTTCGTGATGGGCGACCACCAAGGCCAAACCGCCGCCGCAAACGTGGGTCTGCAGCAGCTCCGAGATCAATTCCGTGCCGGCGGCATCCAGGTTCGTATAAGGCTCATCGAGCAGCCAGACCGTGGCTCCCATCGCCAGGACCCGCGCCATGGCGACCCGCCGACGCTGCCCGGCGGACAGGACCCGGGCGGGTAAATCTGCGCAGCCCGCGACCCCGGTCCGCGCCATTGCGTCACGCAACTCATCGGTCGAAATGCGGCGCTTCAAACCCACCGCGAAGCGCAGATTCTCGAGCGCCGTGAGGTCCGCCTTGAGGGCCGGTTCGTGCGACGCGTACGCCAGCGCGGCCTGGTAGTCGGTCCGAATTGCGGCGATCGACTGACCCAACCACGTGACCGAGCCTTGCTCAGGACGCAGCAGGCCGCTGACGACCCGCAGCAAAGTGGTTTTGCCGGTGCCGTTGGGGCCGGAAATATGCAACAGCTCCCGCGGCTGGATTTGCGCGCTGACGCCCTGCAATACATGCCGATCGCCGCGCCAGACGTGGACCTTTTCGACGCATAGGGCGTTGGACATATTCATGGAGGCTGGAGCTTAGCGAAATCAATAAGTTGAAACCACCTATTCACTCACTTTTGACGATTCAGACCCCTTTTTTGGCCGTACACCTGTCGCAAATTCCTGCATTGCAACCCAACCAAACGTCCGCCCAGTGGTACTCACGATCGAACCTATTGGCTGCACAAATTGGACTGGAGGGGTAATTGTCCGCACAAGCCTTGGTGGCCGATCCAATTTCGAGCACGCAGTTGTCTCGCCTGCCCCTGGTAACTCTGTACCTGACGGAGCGCTGCAACTCACGCTGCGTCACCTGCGACTACTGGCGCCATGGCCGCGCCGATATGAACTTTGGAGGCGGTGCACGCGCCTGCTGCCCAACCTCGCGAGCTTGAACACCGCGTGGTGCTCTTGTCGGGCGGCGAACCGCTGCTCAATCCGGAGTGGCCGGCGCATCGCCTAGGCGCTGCGCGACGCGGGGCCTCAAGGTGTGGCTGCTGACTTCCGGCCTGTCGCTGGCAAAGCATGCGCGGCGCGCCGCAGAAGTTTTCGACGCCATCACCGTTTCTCTGGACGGCACCGATCGGCAGACCTACCAGGCCATTCGCGGGCTGGACGCCTTGACAAGGTCTGTGAAGGTATTCGCGCCGCGGCAGCCCACGGCGATCGCGCCGGGCGTGCGAGTCACGGTGCAACGCGCGAACTTCCGACAGCTGCCGGATTTTGTGTCGCTTGCGAAGCACTCGGGCGCGCGGCAGGTTTCCTTTCTGGCGGTGGATGTGGCCAATCCACACGCCTTTGGGCGCACAGAGGGCTTCAGCAGTGATTTGGCGCTGCGTCCCGAAGACTTGCCGATGTTCGACGCAACTGCTCGCGCACCATGGAACGCGAATGCGCGGCGGACTTTCGCTCCGGCTTCATCGCCGAGAGTCCTGCCAAACTGCGGCGCATCCTGCAGTACTTTGGCGCGCTTCATGGCAAGGCGCCCTACCCGTCGGTGCGCTGCAATGCGCCGGAATTTTCCGCGGTGATCGGCGCCTCGGGTCGCGTGCAGCCCTGCTTCTTCATATCGGGGCCGGCCGAGGCGGCTTTACGCGACGGCGGCGCTTCACCCGATGATTTTTCGAGTGCGCTGAACGGCGCGCGGATGAGAGCGCTGCGCACTTCGATCCGCGCCGGCGAGCGCGCCGAGTGCAAGACCTGCGTCTGCTCGATGTGGCGGGATCCGAATGATCTCGTGAGCGCGATTCTTTGATGAATGTCGCTGCTGAAACGCGGGCCGCTTATCAACGTTGGGCGCCACTGTACCCGCCCGTCGCGCACAATCCCCTGATGCGCGCCGAGCAACAGGCCATGCTCATGTATTGGCCCGAAGTTGCCGGTCGGCGCGTTCTCGATCTCGCCTGCGGTACCGGCCGATACTCGCGATTGCTGGCCGAAGCAGGGGCCGCGGAATTGATCGCCCTGGATTTCTGTGTGCCCATGCTGATGCAGGTCCCAAACGGCAACCGGGTGTGCGCGAGCATGATGCAGCTGCCCTTCGCGGCCGACACCTTTGATGTGGTGATTTCCGGCCTGGCGCTGGGTCACGCCGCAGATATCTCTACTTGGATGGCGGAAATCGCCAGGGTGCTACGCCTTGGCGGCGCCTTGCTGTATTCGGATTTCCATCCGGATGCGGCTCGCGCTGGCCTGACTCGGTCTTTCAAAGATATCGACGACGAAACTTGCTCCGTGCCGCACGCGCGGTATCCCGTGAGCACGCAGATTGAGGCCGCGAAGGCCGCGGGCCTGCGCATTGAAATCGTGCACGAAGTGCGCGTGGGCATCGATTTGTGCGAGCCGTTCGCCAAAAGCGAGGAGTTCTATCGTAATTGGGATGGCTTGCCGATCGTGCTGGTCGTGCGCGGGCGCAAATGAGCATCACTTTTCTCAACGCGCAATTCTCCGGCGGTCGGATCGGCAGCCTGCGTGTCCGAGGAGCGCGCATCGCGGCGCTTGATGTGGATCCGGAGCCCTCGGATGCGGTAGTCGATCTTCACGGCGACCGATTGTTGCCGGGGCTCATCAATGCCCACGATCATTTACAGCTGAATAGTCTGCCCGACCATGAAACCCCTAAGTTTTATCAACACGCCCGCCATTGGATTGCTGAAGTCGACCGGCGACGGCGCACGGACCCGCAGTTTGAGGCCGGCGCCTCCGTGGCGCGCGACGAACGACTGCTGTTCGGCGGCCTCAAAAATCTCTTGAGCGGCGTCACCACCGTTGCCCACCACGATCCCCTCTACCCCTTCCTAACGCAGGCCGGCTATCCGATTGCCGTCGTGCGCGACTACGGGTGGTCGCACTCGCTGTACGTTGACGGCGAGCGCTCCGTGGCCGAGTCATACCGCGCGACACCCGCCGCGTGGCCGTGGATCGTTCACGCCGCCGAGGGTCAGGATCAGGAAGCCGCGGATGAGTTCGAACGTCTCGAGGCGCTCGGTTGCCTTCGGTCCGAACACCTTGCTGGTCCATGGCATTGCGCTGGATCAAGCGCAGCGCGCTCGGCTCGGGGCCGCCGGAAGCGCGCTGATCTGGTGCCCTTCCTCGAATATGCGCTTGTTCGGCAAGACCGCCCAGGTGGCCGATCTCGTCTCGAGGCATCGCGTTGCGCTGGGAACCGACTCGCGCTTGAGCGGCGCTCGGGACCTGCTCGATGAGTTGCGGCTCGCCGCAACGCTGGGCGGAACTGGACGACGACGCCCTCGAAGGCGTGGTGACCCACGTCAGTGCGACGATCCTGCGTCTTCCCGATAGAGGCGCTCTGCGGCCGGGCCTGCGCGCCGATCTATTGGTGCTTCCCGCCGAGGACGCGTCTGCGGGACGCAACCCGGTCAAACGTACGTCTCGTCATGATCGATGGCATCGCGCGATATGGCGAATGCCGAATACGTCATGCGCGCATCCGCAGGCACTGAGTGGACTCCTCGTGCTGGTAGACGGCATGCCCAAGATGCTCGACGGCAACGTTTCCAGCCTGCTCGCCGACGCCTCGACGAGTGAGCCAGGATTGGAGATGGCGCGCATGACGGGCAGAGCAGCATGAGCCTCAAGCGGTTCAAGGTCGTGCTCTACAATCCGCAGGCGGTGTTCTTCACGATGCCGCTGGCGTTGCTGGCGATCGGCTCGGAACTCGATCCCGAACGTCTACGAAGTGATAACCATCGACGCGCGGCTCGACCCCGACGCGGAAAACGACGGTGCTATCGCACCTTGCCGATGCGCTCTGCCTCGGCGTGACTGTGCTGACCGGCGCGCCCATTTCCGATGCGCTGCGGATTTCCCGGGCGGCGAAGCGCGCGCGTCCGGACTCCCGGTGGTGTGGGGCGGTTGGCACCCCTCCATGTTTTCCAGGAATGCCTGCTCGAGCCGTCCGTCGACGTGACGGTGCGCGGACAAGGGGAGGAAACCTTTGCCGAGATCGTGCGAGCGCCTGGCGGCAGGCCGGTCTCTCGACTGAGCTGCGAGAGGCTGCACGGTGCGGCTGCCCGACGGCAGTCATTCACGAGAATCCCGCGCGCAGCGCTGGCGCAGGTCGACAAGTTTCGCGCGCATGACTATGGGCTGATTCCGGTCGAGCGCTATTTCGATCTCAAGGGCAAACGGCAGCTCGACTACATTTCCTCGCAGGGCTGCAACTTTCGCTGCGCGTTCTGCTCGGATCCGTTCGTCTACGGACGCAAGTGGGTGGGCCTCGAACCCGTTCGCATGGCGACTGCGATTGAAGGAGTTGTGGGATCGATATCACTTCGATGACGTGAATTTCCAGGACGAGACGTTCTTCACCAAGGCGGGGCGCGTCGAGGCGCTGGCCGATCGTATCGTCGAATCGCGGCATGAAAATCACCTGGGCGGCCACCATGCGCGCCGACCAGGGCGTGCGCCTGCCGGACGCGGTCTGGGCGCGCTGCAAACAGTCGGGGCTGCGCCGACTGCTGGTGGGCGTCGAGTCCGGCTCCAATGAAGTGCTGAAGCGCATCACGCAAGGACATCAAGATCGAGCAGGTGTACGAGACCGCGGAGAAAATGCTGAGGTTTGGCATCGCCGGGCATTTCCCCTTCATCGTCGGCTTTCCGGACGAGAGCGATGCGCGATATTCAGGCGACATCTGGACTGCGCCAAGCAACTGCGCTCGATGAGTCCGGACTTCCTGACGCCGATTTACTATTTCAAGCCCTATCCGGGCAGCGCGCTGGTGATCGAAGCCGTCGCGCGCGGCTTTCGTCTGCCGGAAACGCTGGAGGCACTGGGCGCAATTCGACTATGTGGCGGGCGAGCCGGGGCCCTGGGTGTTCGCCGAAAAATTCGAACTCATCGAGCGCTTCAAGTTCTTTCACGAGCTGGCCTGGAAACGCGTATCGCGCGGCAAGCGTCTCCTGCAGCAGCTCGCGCGCTATCGCTGCGACAAGGACAACTACCGCTGGCCGGTCGAGATGCTGTTCACCCGCTGGCTGGTGCCGGTGCAGAAGCTGTCATGACGGCGCTCAAGCACATTCTGTCTGATCAATCCGACGATCACGTCGCGGCGCAGCGCGCGCTTTCCGCTCGCCGTCTTGAATCTGTCCGCTTCGCTCGACGGACGCTACGCCTCCAGCATCATCGACGGCAACATCGACCGCGATTTCGTCGCCACGACCTTGCGTACGCTGGCGGGCGGCAGGCATCGATGCGGTCGGAATCAGCGTCATGGGCGGCCCGCAATTGCGCAGCGCCATCCGCGTGTCGCGCGAGATCCGCGCGCGTTTCCCGTGCGTTCCCATCATCTGGGGTGGCCATTTTCCCAGTATTTGCGCGGAGCCTGCGCTCAACACGCCCTATCTGGACTATGCGATTCGCGGCCAGGGCGAAGACACGCTGCGCGAGGTATTGGACGCTGTGTTTATCGGCGGCCGAGCTCGCCGCGATAGCCGGCTTGTCCTGGCGCTCGGGCGGTCAGATCGTTCACAACAAGAATCGCGCATTTTCCGCTGCCAGCGCTGACGCGCACTTTGCCCTATGAACGCGCCGGAGATCCGCGCAACTACCTGGCCAGAACCTTTCTGGGCCGCCGCACCACCGGCTATCAGGCAGCCCTCGGCTGTCGATTTCGGTGCACCTTCTGCGGCGTCGCGTCCATGTTTCGCGGCAAGACCGCCCTGCCCGCCGCCGCGCGGCTGGATCAGGACCTGCGCTATCTTGACGACGCAACTCGGCGTCGACGCCGTGCAATTCTTCGATCACAATTTCTTCGACCGCGAGAAGGACACGGCGCCATTGCTCGAGGTGCTGGCGAAATATCAGCTGCCCTGGTGGTGCTTTGCGCGATCCGACGCGCTGCTCAATCTGTCGGAGCGCTCCTGGGCCCTGGTGCGCAAGAGCCAGCCTGCGCATGGCCTACATCGGCGCAGAGTCGCCGAGCGATTGGCTATTGCATGACGTGCGCAAGGGAACGAGCACGGATCAGACGCTGGCAGGCCATCGAAAAGTGCCGCAGCAACGGCGTCATTCCGGAACTGTCATTCATGCTGGCGCCGCCCCATGATCCGGAGGGGGAAACCGAGCGAACCTTTGACTTCATCCGGCACATCAAGCGAATCCACCCCAAGACTGAAATCATGCTGTATATCTATGCTCCGCTGCCGCCCGCTCCGGGAAGCACGAATCCGCACGTCGAACGCGCCGTCGCCAATCTGCGCGACAGCGACGGCGCGCCGCTGGTGTTTCCGACGTACCGCGGACGGCTGGGCGGAACCTAAATGGCTCTCCTATTGGTGCCACACCGATGTGCCGTGGCTCAACGAGCGCATGCGCCGCCGAATTCGCGACTTCACCACGGTGCTGGGCTGCCGGTTTCCGACGATTACGGACGTACGATCGCCCTATTGGGGCAAGTCCGCATTGCGCGCCCTCGCGTCGTGGCGCTATCGATATCAACGCTACGAACGCCCGTGGGAGCTTAATTTCTCCAAGAGATTCATCCGCTTGTGGGATCCGCGCGCCACGGGGCTGTAGGAGTCAAGGCGCCGCGGCAAACGGGCGTCCATTGCGAGTTCGGTAGTGTTGATAGATTCCGCTGGTATGAAAGAAACGTGGCGCCTCGGCGATCGCAAGCTCCGATGTAATTCGAGTCACGAAGAAAGTGTGCGAGCCGATGGTGTCAAAGTCTAGAATCTCGACTTCGCGCACGCGCAGCGCGATTTCAGGGTATCGGAGCGCGAAGTTTGGCGAGCGCTGGATGCCAAAGGGGAGCTGATCCCAATCAACCTTCACGTTCTTGTGGTGAACCCCGAGCTTGTAGGCAGCGCCGCGGGCGCTGGCGGGAATATCCGCAAGAGCAACCCGACGCGCGCTCTTCATTGTCCCTACCGATTGGCTCGTACTACGCAGCGCGAGGGTGAACCGGTCCGCCGAGACGGGCCCGATTAGGTCCATCGGAAACAGGTTGCTATGCCTGCCGTCGTCCACCGACACGAGTACCACGGGCCGGGGGCAGATGTAGAAGATCATCAAGTGCTGCACGGCTTCGGGCGGCATCCAGAAATTCTCAGAATCAGTTTTTTTCGGCATGGCGCGGTTCTGCAGCCAGTGGTTCCAACCGCGGTATGGCCAGCGAAGGCAGCGTTGAGTTCCATTCCGAACCTCATACAGCCCGAGCGCGATCCCGGAGGTGTCCCAATTGCGCAGATGCTTCAGGTGCAACAGGCCCACTGTGCACGCCGATTCGAGATCGACGAAATGCAGCTGGGGGCCTGAGGGGTCTTCGAGCGCAAAGCGGGTCCGCTCGTTCACGGCTATTGCAAGAGTCAGCGGATCGAGAGCTGCGACGACAACCGCGCCGGTGACATCAGCCTCGCGACCGGCGCCGGACACGCGCACCTGAACTGCCTGCTGCTGCTGCAGGGCCACGGGCGACCATTGCGCCATTCCTCTTATCCAGCGCTGCAAGGGCACAGGTATATGCACGACGTCCCCGGTATCCAAGGTAAGTGTACCATCGGTCAGACGCGCTTCTGCGAGCCCGCCTTTTCAAACAGGAGAAACAGATATCGGCAAGTGAAGTATTTCAGCCGCGCGCCCGGGCTGCGGCCGCCGATTCCGGGGAACACGCGGGCGAGCCCGAAATGGGGCGCGCTCAACTTAGCGAAATTGGCGACGCGTCGTCGATAATGCGGAGCTTGGGGGCCGGGAAGAAAGTAGTGACCCCGGCGCCACAGGCGCGGCGCCCTTCGCCACCACCACGGGGATTTCAGGTCGCCGATGAAGTACGGATTCAGAACACTGGCCAGGATACGGCCGTTTGGAGCAGTCAACGCGCCAAACTTCGCAAAAAGTTCCTCCAGATCATCGATGAGGTTGAGCGGTGCGAAGTTGCAGATGACCAGGTCGAAGCGGCGCCCTCCCGCCGCCGGCCGGTGGATCAGAAATTCACGATAGGCGCTCGCATCGAGAGAGATTCGCCCGCTCTTGAGAAAATCCCCGCAATATTCGGCGAAGAAATCACGCATTCTCGGATCGCTATCATAGGCCTCCACCGTGAAGCCGCGCTCTGCAAAAAACCGCGAGTCAATTCCGGCGCCTGCGCCGAAGTCAAACAACGCCGCCCCCGGCGCAACGATCTTCACCACGAGATTTTGAAACGCCGCGCGCGCCCGACGATCCGATTCCACCGAAGTGATGTACTTGAAATATTCGGCGCCGGCGAGGGTCCGCTCCACGTACTGTGTACCGATCGTACTGGCATTCGGAAGGTCTTTGGACATGGAAATCGGTGCGGCTTGTTGCAACACGACTGCTTTGGGCATCGAGCCAAATTCAGCCGACTTTCTGCTATCTTAGTCGATCTGCGCGAGGGTCGACATCGTATTGAGCGTGGACCCGCGGCGCCTGTTTTGACTAAACCGATTCGCTGCAATTGGGTACTCACAGAGAGTCATGATGTGTCCCCCGAAGCCGTGACGAGCCCAGAGGTGTCAGTAGTCTTGCCGACCTACAATCGGCTGAAATACTTGCGCTCGGCGATCGATTCTGTTTTCGCTCAGACATTCACAGACTGGGAGCTCATCGTCGCAGATGACGGATCAGCAGGGGAAACGGCCGCCTACGTGGCGGCGCTGGCAAAGTTACCCAGAGTCAAGGTGTTCCATTTAACCCATACGGGCAATCCCGGTGCAGTGCGCAACGCAGCCTGGCGAGCAGCGCGGGGCGAGTACGTCGCTTTTTTGGATTCCGACGACCTTTGGTTGCCTGAAAAGCTCAGGTTGCAAGTGGCGTCGCTGCGCTCTCACCCGCAACGCGGATGGAGCCACACCGCATACGCCGTGATCGACGAATCCGGTGAGCTAGTCACGGGGTCGCGTGCCCGATGGTGGCCCTCTGTGGAGGGCCGGATTCTTGAGCCCCTTATCAAGATGGAAGTCAGTATCGCGATATCCAGTGTCATCATCAAACGGAAACTCCTCGAGCACCTCGGGGGTTTCGATATTGAGCAGCCGGCGTGCAATGACTACGATTTGTGGCTGCGCCTTGCCGGGTCGAGCGAGATCGACGGCGTCAGTGAGACGTTATTGCATAAGCGTCGCCAACTGGACCCTTACTATCACAGCTCCATGGTGTTCGAGGAAATTGGCCAGGCGATCGCAAAGCTGCTCGCTATTAGCACTGATCGCTATTTGCATTCGATACTGCGCAGGCAGCGCGCCAAAGTAGCCGCTGGCTTGGCACGCACTCAGGCGACTTCCGGAAGTCGCAGGGCTGCATTGCGCACCCTCCTGAAAAGCTCGCGGTATTCATGGGGCTACCGGGAGTGGTGGCTGGAAGGTGCCCAAGCAGCGGCTCGTGCGATGACGCCGGCGGCCGTTGTGCGCGTAGCGCGCGCCGTGCTCGGCCGTGGTCAAGGCTGACATGTCCGTACTGTTCACTCTGTGGCGTCTTCTCGATCACCGGCAGCGTCGGCAGCTGGTGGGCTTGCAGATGCTCTCGATTGTGATGGCATTGTCGACTGTCGGTGGAATCGCCGCCGTGCTCCCGTTTTTCGCGGCGTTGGCAGATCCCCATGCGATCGAGCACAACGCGCTGCTGAGGGCGGTGTGGCAAAGAGCGCACCTCGACAGCGGCGATTTCTCGGCTGTACTCGGCATGGCGCTCGCCGCCGTCGTTCTCATCGCCAACGCCGTGAATCTATTCGGCTTCATGGCGATCAACCGATTTGCCGCACGGGTTGGCGATACCCTTAACGTTCGCTTATTCGATGAATACATTCATCGTGACTACGAGTTCCACATTCGCAGCAAAAGCTCGACGCTCGCAAGCAGAGTCCAGGAAAGCGCGCGGGTGACATCCGGTTTTTTGCAGCAAGCCCTCATTCTGGTGACGAATCTTGTGACCATACTGTGCGTCGCGACCGCCGTCGTGCTCCTAAATCCCCTTGTTGCCGTCGCCGCCATCGTAGGGCTGGGTGTGAGCTACGCGGCGATCTACGTGACCGCCCGCAGGCGCTTGCTTCACAATGGACAGTCCGAGAGCCGCTACTACGCCGAGCGGACTCGAACGGTCCACGAGGGCTTGGGAGCAATCAGGGAAGTCATGCTCGCGCAGGCGCGCGATTTCTTCGTGCGCCGATTCGCACAGCAGTCTCGATCGATCTCCCACGCAGCCGTGAACACGCTGGCTATTTCTCAGACCCCAAAATACGTTCTTGAGTGCATCACCGTCGCTTGCTTGGTCGGTGTCGCGCTCTACCTGCGCGGCCGGGCCGATGCGGGTGGTCCGTGGATCGCACAGCTGAGCTTCGTAGTGTTTGCAGCGTATCGGCTGCTGCCTGCACTACAGCAAGCGTTTTCGGCGATAGTGAAGATTCGCGCCGATCGGGCCGCGCTTACGGGGATTGAGATCGACTTGGGGCGAGTCCCCCCCGGGCGAAGCATCAGTCATGATGTCGTGGTGGATCGCGCCTGGCACGGCAGACCTCGTCGCGGAATACGATTGTGCGAGGTGTCTTTCCGTTATGCGCCGGATCGACCGGCTGCCGTTCGGAGCGCCTCATTGGTCATTCCCGCAGGTGCCATCGTCGGCTTCATAGGCCCGAACGGCTCTGGCAAGTCTACTTTGCTCGATCTGGTGAGCGGACTGCTGATGCCGCAGTCGGGATACATCGAAATTGACGGAATACGGCTCGACGTGGGGAACCGCGTAGCCTGGCAGTCGACCATTGCCTACGTTCCGCAGCAGGTAACCCTATTCGAGGCAACACTTGCCGAGAACATCGCTTTCGGAACTCCACGCGCTCAAATTGATCGTGAGCGCCTGCAGTCCGCGGTGCGATTGGCGCGTCTTGCAGCGTGCGTTGCCGCACTGCCCAACGGTTACGACGAATGGTTAGGGGCGGGATGTAGCCTGAGTGGCGGACAGCGGCAGCGCCTGGCAATCGCGCGCGCTCTGTACCGTGACGCATCGCTTTTGATACTGGACGAGGCGACAAGTGCGTTGGATAGTGCTGCCGAAGGCGAGATCACGGAGACGCTGGACCTGTTGCGGCCGAACAGAACCATCCTTATTATCGCGCACCGCACAGCGGCGCTTGCTTATTGCGATTTAGTCTTCGAGCTCAGCGACGGGCAGATCGTGGGCAGCGGAAAATCTGGCCAGATCCTGCCCCTCGCGATAAGCGTCTGCTGACGCAAATTCGATGAATTCATACCTTGGCCGCGCCTGGACAATCTTCCTATTGACCGGCCTTGTCGTTTTCATCTTCTACAAAGGTATCGTACCTGCAATTTCCGAAATAGATGCCGATTTCCCCGGCTATTACATTTCCGCAAAGATCGTGGTCGACGGGTTGGAGACGCAGAGACTCTACGATGATGACTGGTTTCGGGAGCAAGTCCGTCGCTATGGTTTGGAAACTGCAAAAAATCCGGCAAAATTCGCCCCCTTTCCCCCGCCGACGGCTCTACTCCTTGTCCCTCTGGCGCGCTTCGAGCCGCTCACGGCGCTGCGTATCGTGACCGCCGTGAGTGTCCTGTCCCTCATAGGCTCGATATTTCTGCTGGCAAGAATACTTGCGTGGAGTCCGGTCGATTCGGCACTATTCATTTTGTCGTCTGGTCTTGCCATCATCGGCGGAGTGCGCTTCGGTCAGCCGTACATTCTCATTTCGATGTTTTGTATCCTTGGATACTACTTGTACCTTGCCCGCAGGCCCTGGTTGGCAGGAATATGTTTTGGTCTCTTCGTGCCGATCAAATACTTTCCCGTCATCATTCTTGCCTACTTTGCGTTCCGCAAAGAGTGGAAGATAGTGATGGGCGGTGCGGCCGCGATTGCGGGTGTCGGGCTCGTGAGCATGGCTGTTTTGGGCTGGAAGGTGCATGAAATATTTGTTCTTTCGGTGTTGGGGAATCACCTGACGGGCCGTCTCAGCCTGCACGACCACACTATTCCGTTTACCGCAGTGTACCAGTCGTTTGATACCTTGTTTGATCGATTGTTCGTGTTTGATGCCGTGCAAAACCCGCAGCCGCTGTTGGCAGCGCCGGTCCTGCGGATATTCAGCTTGATCACGGTTAAAGGTTCAATCCTGCTGGTCGCTGCGGCGATATTGGTCAAGCTCGCACGAGTGCAACCCTCGAGGGCTGCCGCGCCATCCCTCGGACTTCTCGGGATTGTACTGTTCTTGATCGCACCGGCAACGGCAACCTACACCTGCGCCCTGCTTTGGCTGCCTGTCGCTTTACTCAGCAACTATTTTCTCGACATCGGCGCGCGAATGGCCGCGTACTTCATCTTCGGCACGTACGCGCTCATCGGATTTATCCCCTACAGGTACGCTCTTAGGTTTGAAGGGCACGGCGGACTCTCTGTGTTGGCATATCCGAGGCTGTTCCTGCTTTTGGCGATGTTCGTCGGCTGCATCTATTTCATTGCATACCCGAGCCGTCGGGCGAGAATTCAGGACGCGGTTCCGCTAAGGTCTGTCCGCGATTGAGCAGTCCTGGCAACCATGCCTTGAAGCCCTTGCGCAGTTCGTACCAAAAGACTCTGTAGACCGCCAAACATTTAGCGGACCAGCGGCTGCCACTTATGGCTTAACCTGAAAGAGCGTCGATTGCATGCCTATCGTTTTGTCCTTCGAGCGGCATACTCGGCGAATCAGCAGATTTAGAGGTTCTTCGTACCCAACAAACACCAAAATCGAAACACACCACGTAACGGCTAGCGTGAGGAGAACACAGAGAGGCCGAAAACCCTCCCGGGACGTCAATAAAGGCAGCCCAATGTAATTTATGACCAGCGCATGCAGTAAATAGAATGAATAGGAACTTCTGCCGAGCAACCCGGAAACTTGGCTCGAAAGTAGCCGCGACAGGAAAGTGTTCTCACGTATGACTCCCCAGTAGAGTACGGCGATCGGGAACGGGATCAAAAAATTATTGATGATCATGACCGTCGCGAAATTGGTCGGTACATGCTGATAGACGAGCATCATAACAATCACAAGCAGCAGCACACCTGCGAGGCCCGTCATCGTACACCAGTTTCCCGGCGTGGCGATCGACTGCTGCAGCCTTTCAAGCCGCATCAAGGCGAGGGCCAGGTAGAAGCCCGCAAAAAACTCGACAAAATGACCAAAGAAGGTGGTTGTCAAGACGAATGCAGGGCTTCCCAAGAAGGCGATCCCTAAGAGGGAAATCACCAGCGCTGCGAGTAGAAGAAAGCTGCCTAATGCAAAAGGAACCCAGAAATTATGACGCTTCGCAAGGACCATGAACAACGGCGCGAGCAAATAGAAGCATTCTTCGACCGTCAAAGACCAGCTGGGTTGAATGATCAGATTAGTGCCGTGAAAAAGCGCATGCGTCAGTGTGTAGTTGGCTATGAGCGTCCACGGGCGAAAATCATGCTGTAGAAAAACCGCAATGGTCAGCAGCAAAAAATACACCGGATAAATGCGGGCGATTCGGTTCACAAAATATTTTGCCAACCATTGGCGTCTCAACTCAGCCTGCTCGTAATAGATCCGAACAATGAGAAAGCCGCTCAACGTAAAGAAAAACGCCATGACGTTGAGTACGATATGCGCGTCGACCCACGGGGGGAAATGGTCGAGAAAAACCACAGTGGCTCCGACCGCCCTGACGCCTGTTAACGAGGGATACCGTTCACTGCCAATGTTTATTTGAGAGAACAGGCGCATCGGTTACCGTCGCGTAACAGCGTAAATGGCTAGTCGCGCGTGCGACCCTGGTTTGTCGAATACAGCAACTCGACGCAGGTTGATTGCGTCGATATTCGCGCTGCCAAAGGTCGAAGCCAAATAACCCTGCAAGAGCTGCTCGCTGATAATGATCCGCGCCGGCGCGTGATCGAGCAGGTTTTCCAAGCGTTCCTCCTCGCTTCGCAATTCCTTGCCATCCTGTCCGTAGAAGATCGGTTTCACGTGGCGCGTCCATGACGCGGGCAAGTAGCTGAGCAGCTGATACGCGCTGTGACCGTCCAATGAATAGATCATCGCCGGCGCGTTCGTCGCGTCAATAAGGAATTGCGCGGCTTCTGGGTAGCCATACCCTGACCCCCCGCCCTCGATATATTGAAAGCGGTCCACGGGCGACCACCTTGCGCCAAGCGGATCGAGAATGATAAGCGCGGATTGACGACCCATGAAGACTATGCAGACCGCCAGCACTCCCAATTGCAGCGCGAACCGGAATCTCCCCGCATACAGAGACAGGTTTCGCCAGCCCGCGACGGCAGCGATGATCAGCGGCGGAAGTGTGAACAGCAAATAGCGCGGAAACCAAAATTGGGCAAGGAGACCTATGCCCAGCATGGGCAACAGCCCCATCATGATCAACCACCGCTTTCGCCAGTCGTTGAGGAACGCCCCGACAACGAGTCCGACGAGCCCTATTACCGTAACGGGCCATGACAATTGGGCGCTGAGTTCGCCCGCTAAATTCGGCCGAGCAATTCCTATCGTCGTCGCAACGTCGTGATAGTGGCCTGCGCCAATCCCCATGAGATCCTGCAGGCCAAATCCGGCCGAATGTCCGCTCCCCACCCGAATAAACGCCGTAACAAGCACAGCCGCTGCCAGTAGCACAGCGGGTGCATGCGCACCAAGCAGGTTCCTCAGCCCAGGCGGCCGCAGCAATTCTTGACCTTCATGGGAGGGCATCAGCACGAGCGCCATGGGCATCGCGATGAGAAAGAGAAAGCCGACCGGGAACTTACAGAAAGCCTCGAGCACCAGACTCGTGGCGAGTAAAGCGGCGCGAGGCCCGTTTGGCCTTCTGATGAACTTGATGACGCGCAGAAGCACCCAGATGCCCGCCACGCACATATAGATGTCCGACAGGGCGAGACGCTGCAAATACACGACAAATGGACAGAGCGCAAAGAGCACGCCGGTCACAAAGGCCGGCCAGCGGCCTGTCATTTGGCGCGCCAGCTGATAGATCAACACCGCGCCGACCATTCCCGCCAGAACGTGCAACCCGCGCGCTGCAGTCAGCGGATGCAATCCCAGCCGCACCAGTGGCACTACGAACCACGCCTCAAGCGGCTTACCGTCGCCCAACGGCTGAAGCCATTCTCTGGCTTCGATAATTCTCCAGACCCAGCGCAATTGGGAGCCTTCATCTTCGAAGGCGGGCAAAGCCAGCAAGTGTGTAAAAGCCAATGAACCAAGCAGCAGCAATACTGCGATCGGCAGAATCTCGTATCGATACTTTCCGGGCGCCGGCAAGCTTAGGGGTCCCCGTTGATTACCTGACGGGACGGTAGGCGCACGCTTGATTATGGAACTTCTCCGACCGCCATCGTGAAGGTCTGCAAGAAGTGGAAGTCTGCGCGACGCAGCGCGTACGCCGGATGCCCAGGATCGCAGAGGGCGGTGAGTTCATCGTAGTCCTCCGCGGACAGGTACGGCCGCAAGCGTTCGCCCCACGTGCCGCGGAAAATCGCCTCGAGCAGGTAGGCTTCATCCATAGGATTCAGCGAGGACACGCGCTCGATAATGAACGTTTGCGCTGTTACCTTGTGCAAAGCGGCGCTGCGCAGTAATCCCACGATCGAACGAGTGTCCGCCAGATCACGCTCCGACAGACCATAGCGGTTGCGGTAGTAGCAGCGCACTGCCTCGTTTGTCAGCCGCTCGAGCCTCGAATCCCAGGCGAAGAACATGTCCGGCAACAGAGAGCTTTGGCCCAACGCTATGCGCCCGCCCGGACGCAGCAGGCTTGCCAGGCCTCGCACACCCGCCAGTGGTTCATACAAATGATTGATCGTATTCACGGACCAGATAAGATCGAAGCTCCGAGGCGCCAGCGGCGGTCGCCGCACATCTGCTTGCAGCACCCATACTTGGCCAGAAGCAGCGGCCCGAGCAACAGAGACGTGCGCCGCGGCGAGGTCGATGCCAACGACTATACCCTGCGGAGCCACGGCATCGCACAGCCATCGCAGCGCCTCACCCGTACCGCAGCCTGCGTCGAGCACGCGCATGCCCTGTTTCAGTCCAAGGCTGGCGATTGCGCGGCGCAGTTCGGGCTCGGCGAACGAGTTGAATAGCCGCAACTTGCGAGAGTAGTCCCGCGCAGTGGTGTCACCGAGAAGACCAGTGGCCTTGCGGTCATCGAGATCTCTATCGACCTCGGTCATTCGAACCTGGGCCGTAGGCGTCGCAAGCGGTACTTCAAGTCTGCCGCGATCAACGCGGGAGGATCACGGAAAAGCCGAATCTTCTTGCCTTGACTGAATGAACGTGCGCAATAGTTGACCGGAATTTCCAGCGGCCGATAGCCCTTCAACACCAGTTTGATGACCAGTTCGTGATCGAAATCGAAACCGTTGCACTCAAATTCAAGACCGTAGAGGCAGTCGCGCCGGAAGACCTTGAACATGGTGAAGGGATCTTTCATGTTTTGGCCGTACAGGACATTGATCAGACTCGCGAGGAGCACGTGCGCGACATTGAGCACTTCCCCCAGCAGCCGCTGCTGCGGAAATCTGCGCATTCTAAAGCGGCCTCCGTGCCGGCATCCGAGTACGAAGGCGGCGCGATACGCGAGCAGCGGCTTGAGCAAAGCGTCGTAGTCATTCAGGTCGTACTCGAGGTCTGCATCCTGAATCAGCACAATGTCGCCCGTGGCCACGGCCAAGCCAGCACGCACCGCGTGGCCCTTGCCGCGCGGACGATCCTGGTAGATGATTCTGACCCCCGGCGTGGCCGCTAGGCCAGCAACCAGTTCTCGCGTTCCGTCGCTCGAATTGCTCTCGATGAGGATGATCTCGCGCTCGAGCCCCAAGTGATCCACGCGCTTCGCGAGCAACATCCGCATGAGTTCGGGGAATGTATCCTTTTCGTTGAACACCGGCACGAGGATCGAACAGGTCCTGATAGCGGGCGCGGCGGAGCCGCGCTGCGCCGAAATGCACAGCCTCTTGCGGCCAGAATGCATCCACACGCGGTCATAGCCGGATCGAAGCAGCGACAGGTGTGCCAAATCCCGATGGCCAGCCGCTTGTGCCCGTCCTGAGCGACGGGCAAGCCGTGTGAGCACCACCAGCAAGGTGCCAGGCAAGAACTGCGGGGCGATTGCCGTAAGAGTCGACTCGAGCTCACCTGCGCGAGAGCCATCAAAAAGCAAGACGATGGCAGCGAAGCCGCCACGACACGCCAGCTCAGGCGCCTCATTGATGGCACCGCAGGTGAGTTGGAACTGGGGCGCGGCTTCATTCCCGCCCCCGTCTGGGGTGCACCCAGTCAGCACTAGTACGGGGCCCCCTACCACACCGCGCAAACGCAGAACATCCACCACCTCGCGTGGCAATTCAGCCGTGGCGGCGACGCCAAGTCGATCAGCACGCAAGCGCAGATCCGCAAGGGGTGGGACGCAGACGGAATTGCTGTCGAGCGTCACGACGAGCGTCTGTTCGCGAAGACGACGTGCGTCATCACCAGGAAATTGAAGATCATGGTGCACCCCGTGGAGCCCATGACGGCAAAGTAAGGCGATATCGACACGCGCGACGCCAGATCAACGATGGTCTGCATGATCACAAAATTGCACACCAACATAATCGCATAGCGCAACCCTTGCGGACGGATCGGCTGGTCTTGGGCTCGGTAGGTAATCCAGCGATGCGCCGGGAAATGCAAGAGGGCGCCAAGTATGTACATTGCGGTGACGGCAATTGGGTCCGAAAAGTGCAGTAGCTGACGCAAGCAGTACAGAAACGAAAGATTCAGCGCAGCGAGACTTGCGCCGATCAGCACAAAACGGCTGAGTTGCGATGCGTGGGTGCGCGCGTATTCGAGAACCCGCTCCCTCGTACGCCCCGGCGTGGCATTCCAAGCCGTCAGCTGCAAAGTCTGATCCGGCACCTCAGAGCGGGTCATTGGCACGGGGAGAATCCCGCCGCAATCGCGTCGCGATAAAACATCCGCACCGTGTCGAGAGAATACTTGTCCAGGCTGTATCCGACGAGCGGCAGCTTTTCCAGTATGTCGCGGGTTGCCGTAACGACGTGACAGCCAATACTATCGGCGTGGAAAATATTGAGCACCTCGCGAGGACTTGCCCAAATAAGCTCCGCCTTGGATCGCGTTTTCAGCATCTGAACCGCGTCGGCCATAAGCGGTAAGGGGTCCACGCCCGTATCAGCGATGCGTCCCGCAAACACGGAGACAAAGCTGGCGACCTCAGGGCTCAGCGCGGACACGACTTCCCGGACCTGCACCAGCGTCATGATTGCGGTGACGTTGAGCTTGACACCCCGGCTCGCGAGCCGGCGAATCAGGGCATAGCTTGCCTCGCCGCGCGTATTCGTGACCGGGATCTTCACGTATACGTTGTCGGCCCAACCCGAGATCTCGAACGCCTGACGTTCCATCTCCGCGAATTCATCGCACACCACTTCGAACGACAGGGGCTTGTCCCTGATCTGGGCAAGGATCTCCCGGGCGAACGCCCGATAGTTCGAGATGCCGGCCTTGCGCATGAGAGTGGGGTTGGTAGTCAGACCTTTGATATATGGCTTCGAGTACATTTCCAGCATTTCGGGCGCATCGGCGCCGTCCGCAAAGATCTTGACTTTCAGGCTGTGTATCGTAGTCACAAGAACGTGTCCGATTGTAAGATGATCCTCGCGGCGTCCGGCAGAGAACTCACCCGGAAATCGCACGTCTCTGGCGCTTGCTCGTCGTAACCACGATCAATGAAAAATGTTTTGCACCCCGCGCGTCTTCCGGCCTCGATATCGCGCCAGCGGTCACCGATCATGTAGCTCGCTTTTCGGTCGATACGCAGTTCTCGAGCAGCTTGCGTGATTAGCCCCGGCAACGGCTTCCTGCACTGGCACAGGTCTCGGTCGTCGTGAGCGCACGTCAGGACTGCATCTAAAGGAAGAACGGACTGCAGCCAGTCGTTCATGCTGTCAACAACCGTTCTGAGCGCGCTACCGCGCGCTATGTCCGGTTGGTTGGTCACCACCACCAGACAGTACCCACCCGCCTTGAGCGCCCGCAGTGCCTGCTGTACACCGGGCAGAAGCTCCAGCTCCGCAAGAGAACGCGGAGGATGCGGCTTGCCCTGCCGAACAGTAGGACGGCTGATGACACCGTCTCTGTCCAGAAACACCGCCGGGCGCATCACATCGTCACGGATTCCCATTTGGTCGGGTTCTCCTGCAGTAGTGGATGCGAGACGAGCAGATGCCAGATCAGCGCCTGAAACTCTTCCGTGTGCGGAGTGATCGTCTGTGCGTTAACCGCAGGGATGAGGACGCAGGCGTCAGCCGCCCGCGCCGTGAATCCTCCATCGCGACCGACGACACCGGTCACTTTGGCTCCAACCGTCTTGGCAAGTTTGATTGCGCAGACGAGATTGGAACTGATGTTCCTCTCGACGTCCCCCCCGCCCACAGACATGATGAACAGTGCATCCCGGGCGGATAGCCTGCTGACCTTGAGCCACTCGGCGAACACGCTTTCCCACCCCTCATCGTTGGTGCGGGCCGTGAGCTCGGCAACGTTGTCAGTCGGCGCATAGCATTCGATACCCGCGATCTTGCGAAAATCATTCACGGCATGCGAGCAGTTCGCCGCACTCCCGCCGACGCCCAGAAAGAACAGACGTCCGCCATCCGACTTGACCCGCGCCAGCAGTGCGGCCACTCTCTCGATCGCCGTCGTATCCAGGCTGCGAATGATCTCAGAGGCTTCGTGCAGGTACTGTTCCGCGTAGCTCATCTGCCGCCCCGCCCTGTCAAGTAGCGTTCCGTCGCTTCGATGCCCGCGACGGAGCCGATTTCGTAAAAACGCTCCGTGACCGTCAAGGCCGCAAGCTCGCCCCGCGCTGGCCAGCTCGCGATAGAGATCGGCCAGATCGAATGCGGCATTGGCGGGGGTTCTCTGCAGGGCCTGTATCGACAAGATACTGAGACCGTAGTCGATGTGCCGCATGCCCGCGGCCGCGGCGAAACTTTGTCGTACTCGACAACTCTTCCTTCCTGAAACAGAACGTTGCTCTTCTCCCAGCGGTCCTGGTTGCAAAGCACCGTCATCAGTCCGGGAGCTGCACTCGCCTCAAAGGTCCGCCTGAGCTGCGGCGAAGGAGCAGCGCAGATACGAATCGCCGTACAGGACAAAGAACGCCGCGCCCAACATTGGCAGCGCGCGTCTCAATGCACCGCCAGTTCCCAGCAGGGTGTCGCCCGTCGAAGGAATAGCGAACCGTCACGCCAAAGCCGCTGCCATCACCCACGGCAGCTTGAATCTGCTCGCCGAGATGACCGACGCACATCACGACCTCGTTGACGCCCTGCTGCGCCAATAGCCCGAGCTGCCAGTGAATGAACGGGCGACCGGCAATCGGCAGCAGTGACTTGGGCACCGTTGTCGGTGAGCCGGCCGCAGCCGCGTGGCCAGACCACCCGCGAGTATCGCAACAGGCAGCGTATTCACGACAGGATCACCTTGGTGCCTTCGAAGTCGAACTTGAAGCGGACCTCTTCCAGTCCGGCGTTCGCCATCGCATGCCGCAACAGATTGCGATCCGTGGCGTAAAACATCAAGAATCCCCCGCCGCCGGCGCCGACCAGCTTGCCGCCCACCGCGCCGTTATGGCGGGCCAGCGCATACCACTCGTCGATCTGCTCGTTGCTCGTTCGGCCGGAGCGTCGCTTCTTGTGCTCCCAGTGCTCGTGCATGAGTTCGCCAAATTGCACCAGATTGCCCGACTCCAGGGCCGCCCGGCTGCGATACCCGACTCCTTGACGTAGTGAAGATTGCGCAGCATCGTCTCGTCATTCGACTGGCAACGCACCTGCTGGTCCTCGAGGATTCCTGCGGCTCTGCGGGTGAAGCCGGTGAAGAACAACAGCAGGTTGTCCTCCAGATCGAACATCGTGTCCATCGACACGAGCAGCGGTTCTACCGTCACGCGATCATCCTTGTGAAAGGTGAAGCATGTCAGTCCGCCATAGGCTGCGATGTACTGGTCTTGCTTGCCGATCGGCTCGCGCAGGCAGATCGATTTCGAGATGGCAGGCGAGTTCCGCCAGCTCCTGCGGATGTATCAATTTGCGCCGGTGGGCGTACAACGCCTTCAACAGCGCCGTGGTGAAGCTTCCGGAAGATCCGAGGCCGGTCCCGGCCGGAATGTCAGCGAGGGTCGTGATCTCGATCTGGGGCGTCTTGAGCTCCTGCCGCAGCAGCGCCTCACGAATGATCGGATGTCGGACTTGATCCACCTTCTCAACGTGCTCGAGCGCGGAATACTTGAGGTAAATGCCCTGGGTAAACGGTCGAGTGATCGTGACGTACACGTACTTGTCGATCGCGGCGGCGAGCAGGAAGCCATCATGGCCGCGGTAGTACGAAGGCAAGTCGGTGCCGCCGCCTCCGAGGGTGATACGCAGTGGACTGCGCGCGATGATCATTGCGCGGTTCCATGCAAATCGGCGCAGCAACCGGCGGCCGCTGCGCGCCGGATTCAAGTCCTCGCGCTCAAAAATCCATGGGTTGTTGCGCAAGAATGCGACAGTCCTGCGGATACTTTCGTCGATGCCGAGCTTCGGCCGCCAGCCGAGGGCGCGTATTCTCGTCGTATCAGGATAGATGAACGGATTGTCGCCTGCCCAGCCGCGGTCGCCGCCGGTGTAGGTGACTTGCGGACTCAGGTCCAACGCAGCGCTGATCCAGGCGATCGAGTCGTTCACCTCACAATATGAATCGACGCCCAGATTGAATACGTTGACGCGGGCATTTGCCCGGGACATAGCCAGCAGAACGGCATCCAGACAATCCTGAACGTACAGGTATGACTTGCGCTGCCTGCCGTTTCCAAGCACCGTCAGCATGGTCGGATGGCTTCTCAGCTGCTTGCAGAAATCAAACACATGGCCGTGGGAGTAGCGCTCGCCGAGGATCGAGACGAGGCGGAATATCCAGGATTGAAAGGCAAAGCCTTCACAATAGGCCGCGATCAGACCCTCGCAGGCGAGCTTGGAGGCGCCGTACAGCGAGGTTTGCACGGGAAATGGTGCATCCTCCGGAGTGGGGAAAACCGTGGTCTCGCCGTATACCGAGGCCGTGGAGGCGAATGCAATCTTCGCTGATGCCGTTGGCGCGCATTGACTCGAGCACATTGTGCGTGGCAAGGGTATTTTGTTCGAGATCTTTGCGCGGATGCTCGGTGCCAAGACGCACGTCGGCATTTGCCGCGAGATGGAACACGCAGTCGGTGCCCCGCATCGCGGCTTGCAGCGCGCCGGGGTCGAGTAGATCTCCCTCGACCAGGCGGAAGCGCGGATGCTGCACAGCTCCGTCGAGAAATCGCTGCTGACCGGTCGAGAAGTCATCGATCCCCACAACCGTGCAGCCGCTCGACAACAGGCGGTCGGTCAGACTGCTGCCGATGAATCCGGCGCAACCGGTGACGAATACCCTCATTCGCTCGAACTCGTTGGGTCGCCCACTCATCGACGTCTCAGTCATCGCTTCGTCATAACCATCACGAAGTGATCGCCCATGTTCCGCAGCACCGGCCAGCCGGCTGCCCGGCGATCGAGGCGCCACAGCCGCTGGTACAAGCGGACGTGCCTCTCTCTCACCTGCGTCATGTACGGCGGCGGCGCGAACACACACAGCCCCCGCCAATGCTCCAGAATGAATTGACGCTCGAACGCGCCGTAGAACTCGCGTGGCGTGTAGTAGCGCGTCCACACCACCCGCTTGTTCATGCCCACAGGCACCATTGCGGGCGCAAAACGCACGCTGAGCCGCCGCCAGTTCCGCCTCAGGGCGTAGTATCCAATCTCCCAGGGACAGATCCGGCCGATCACGGAAAACACCAGCGCCCCGCGAGGCTTGAGAAGTCGAGCGCATTGCTCCGCCGTTTCCGCCGAGGTTTGGGACACAGTTGAGCGCACCGAGGTTGGAATAGGCACCATCGAATTGAGCGTGGCCCTGGATGCGGGAAAGTTCATGAGCTCCGACGCGCGATGCGCCTGCACGCTCTTGGCCAATTGCTCATGTTCGGCGCGCCGGCGGGTGCGATCCACCATTCCTTGCGACCAATCCGTCGCCGTGACGTGATGGCCGGCTCGAGCCATGCGCACGGCATCCAACCCCGTGCCGCAGCCGAGGTCCATCAGTCGGCTGCCCGGCGCGAACGTCGCATCCAGCATCCGCCACATCTCGCTGCGCATGTCCTGGATCAGCGCGTTGTTGCCCCGTGGTCCATCGTAGTCCGGCGGCAACGCTGTCGAATGCGTCTCGCGTTTCGTGGAGCTGCTTCCGCAGGCTGTCTGCAGATTCGAGTTCCGCATGAAGTGATATAGTCACTGTTGCTCTACTCAGGGCTTCTGATGCGCTCCAAGAAAGCTGGCCGGCCGGATGTCTCGGCCGATCCTTTCCATGAACAGACGCTGCCCGTGTCCCGCAGCGCGGATGCGTCTGCTCGGCGGCGCGTTCGAATTCGAATGCGGAAGCTCGCGAGTTGCGTCGCTTGGTGGATTGGGCCTATGCCGACCTGCCGCAGCACCAGCTCTCCACTAGCTTCTCCGCGCATCCGAGTCGAGAGTCGCGCCCGCACCTCGCGCTCGTCGCCGTGCACAGGCCGATCCGACGCGAATCGAGATGCTCTCCGGAGCCGGACTGCTGTGCGGAACGACGAGCTCCTCGGACTTTGCCGTGCTGTCCGGCGATCACCGATCGGGACTCGTCGTGGTTTCGCGCGACAGGCTCCGGTTCCCGTACCACACCCGGTACGAACTCATCGAATTCGCGGTGTTCACGCTCGCGGCGCGCGCTCAAGGGCTGATGCCGCTGCACGGCGCATGCGTCGGACACGAAGGTCGCGGGCTTCTCTTGTTCGGCGACAGCGGCGCCGGAAAGTCGACCGCTTCGCTGCACTGCCTGATGCGCGGCATGGATTTCCTGGCGGAGGACAGCGTATTTGTGACGCCGGATACGATGCTCGCCACGGGAATTGCGAATTTTCTGCACGTACGTTGCGATTCGCTGCACTCTCTTCCAGCTGCCAGCGCATCCGTGATCCGGCGATCGCCCATTATTCGCCGCCGCAGCGGCGTAGAGAAGTTCGAGGTTGACCTGCGCCGCACGGAATTTCGCCTCGCGGCAAGTGCGCTGAAAGTCGCCGGTATCGTGTTTATTTCCGCGCAAACGACGCGCCGCGGCGTCCTGCTGACACCGCTGCGCGCCAATGACGCTCTTGCGCGATTCAAAAAAAGCCAATCGTACGCGGTCAATCAACCGGGATGGACGACGTTCAGAAAGCACATTGCCGCCGCTCCTGCGTTTGAATTGCGCAGAGGTCGCGGGCCGGCAGAGGCTGCCGACGCGCTGCAGGCGCTGCTTGCGGACGGCGACCGTGCTGCGCATTGAGTGAACTCTGACTTGACGCCTCATAGTGTTTGCGCGAGCGCCGCGCGTACCGAAAGGGACCGCCGCGCTGGGATGCATTGCGCGCATTGTCGATTAGGCTATCGCTGCCGGCTCTTGACTGGACGAGCGGTATTTAGACTCATTCCGCGTTAATTCCTGCCAGCGATGTTCAATCGCATCAGTGGCCCGCTCGTGTTCGGGAAGGAGCGGCGCGTCGGCCGTTTGCAATGCGACCTGATCGTGCAACAAATTGCGCACCGCGCGATAGAAATCCGAGGTGTAAGTACCCTGGAACATCATGTCCAAGTCGTTACTCTCGTGCCAGTGCGTTTTGGCGCGCATTTGCGCCTTGACCAGATCGTAGAATTTCGTGCCGGGCAACGGATACGACACGCTGACGCCGATCTCGTCGGGCTGCGCGGCTGCCAGCAAAGCCCGGGTCGCCAGGATGTCCTCCAGTTGCTCATCGATGTATCCCAGCTGGATGAAAAAGCCGACGCGAATTCCGACCGCCTTCAGGCGCGCACGCGCAGTGAGAATTTCGCTCACTGTCGTGCCCTTGTTCATGGCATCCAAAATCTTCTGGCTGCCGCTCTCCGCGCCGATCCACGCTTCCTCGCAGCCAGCATCGCGTAGCGCGAGCGCCATGCGTTCGCTGATCAGGTCTGCTCGAGTTTGGATGTTGAATGGAATCTGCGCACCCGCTGCGCGCGTCGCAGCGGCAAATTGGGTGACCCAGTCCACGCGAAATCCGAAGATGTCGTCCGCGAACCAAATGTGATCTGGATTGAATGCGCGCTTGAGGTGCGCCATTTCCGCGGCGACTTCAAGCGGACTGCGCTGCAAATACTGATTTCCCCAAATGGGCTTGGAGCACCAGGTGCAGCGGAAGGAGCATCCGCGGGAGGCTGCCATATTCAGGCTGAAATAGCCGTGCGCCTTCATCCACACCGCGCGATAGCGATTCATGTCCACGAGGTCCCAGGCAGCGAGACCCGCATGCTGGGCGAGCGCCAATCCCTTGATGCCGCTCGCCTTGACGACTTTGCCGCCGTTTAATGAGGCAATGCCCGAGAGCCCGCGGACCAGATCTTCGCTGTCGATATGCGGTTGCGCATCGAATCTCGGCAGCAGTTCGAGGAGCGTGGATAGACCCTCCCCGACCAACGCCAAATCGGCACCCGCGCGAAGATAGGGTCCGGGGGCATCGCTGACATCCGGGCCGGCGGCAATAACCCTTGCCTTGGCGCGCCGCGCCGATCCAATCATGTCGCAAGCGGCCCGGCGCATCGTGGCCAGGCACATCTTGCTCAAAAAATTGAAATTATCCTCGTAGAAAAGCACCAGTTGCGGCATTTCCGACGTCGAGCAACTGATGGTATTCCTCGATACCGTCGGCCAGCATGGCATCGAAAAACGACACCCGGTGGCCGGCCTCTCGCAGCAGGGACACGACTTGCAGGGTTGCCAGCGGCGGATACGGTTTGGCGCGCGCGATCTGCTTTTGGTCCAGCCGCAGAAAATAAGAGTGGCAAACCAAGATCGAAAGCATCACTTCTCCGGAGGCAGGCACGAATCAAGCGACACGCTCGTGCCGGCACGAATGCGTACCGAATGAGCACGGTTATAGCGAGTGAGTGCCGGGGCGCCGCGTTAAGGTTTAACGCTAGCGCCGTATTTCTGGTATTTTCGCCTGGGAACAGCCTGTTCGAGGCGGCCTTGCCAAAAACCACCGATAAAGACAGGAGTCGGACATGCCCTTGACCCGGAAGCTTGCGGCAGAGTTCATTGGGACTTTTTGGCTGGTGCTCGGCGGCTGCGGGAGTGCGGTGCTGGCCGCCGCGTTTCCCCACCTCGGCATAGGCTTCGTCGGCGTCGCCCTCGCCTTCGGCCTGACCATCGTAGCCATGGCCTACACCATCGGCGATGTCTCCGGCTGTCATCTGAACCCGGCCGTGACCTTTGGGCTGGTCCTCGGCGGACGCCATCCGGCCAAGGAGATGCTGCCCTACTGGGTTGTGCAAGTACTCGGCGGCATCGTGGCGGCAGGGATTTTGGTGTTCATTGCCGGCGGCGATGGTTCCAACCCCCTGGCGGGCGGGCTGGCCGCCAATGGCTATGGCGAGCATTCGCCCGGCCATTACAGCCTGGCCGCGGGTTTGGTGTGCGAAATCATCATGACGGCGATATTCCTGTTCGTGATCATGGGCGCCACCGACAAAAAGGCACCGACCGGCTTTGCGCCGTTGGCGATCGGTCTCACCCTCACCTTGATTCACTTGATCAGCATCCCGGTCACCAATACCTCGGTAAATCCTGCGCGCAGCACCGGTCCCGCGGTGTTCGTTCAAGGATGGGCCCTGGCCCAACTCTGGCTGTTCTGGGTGGCGCCGTTGCTGGGCGGCGCGATCGGTGCGCTGGTTTACCGCTTCATCACTCCGGGTAAGGGAGCGACTGAGCCGGGCTACTAGGCGAGCTTCTCAGGAACGCAATTTCCCGGCTTATAAACCCGTGTCGTCGAGGCAGGGTATGCCGCGAGTTTCGCCGCTGGACGCCGCGGCCGCGGCAGCAGTTCACCGCCGCAATTCGGGCAGGATCCCTGCAGCAGCGATTCCGCGCAGGAGGCACAAAACGTGCACTCGAACGAACAAATGCGCGCATCTGCGCAATCCGGCGCCAGCGGCCGATCGCAGCACTCACAAGACGGGCGAAGCTGCAGCATGTCATCCTCCGGCCAATTTATTGCTCAACCAATTCGACGGTGCGCGCCCTGACTTTGCTGCCCTCGACGCGGATCTCGCCGACCGAAAGGGGCAGGTTGAAACGCCTGGGTCCGCAACTTCCTGGGTTCACGTATAGGATACTGTCTCGAAGTTCAATCAGGGGTTTGTGCGAGTGTCCCGACACGATCACGTTTGCTCCCGCGGCATGCGGTTCGATGTCGAGTTGGGCAATGTCGTGGATGACATAAATGAACACGCCGCCCACGCGAACCATTTCGGTTTTCGGCAAACGAGCGGCCCAAGCCTGGCGGTCATTATTGCCCTTGACCGCGATGAGCGGCGCCAATGCCGCCAGCTCCTCGAGAATCCTCGCCGATCCGATGTCGCCGCCGTGAATGATGTAGTCGCAGCCCGCGGCGAATGCCCGCGCCTCGGGTCGCAGAAGGCCGTGCGTGTCTGAGATAAGGCCGACTCGCAATGCATCGGCGCTCATTGGAATGGCACTCCATAAAAAAATTGCGGCGCGTCGTTAAGTCCGCGCCGCAATTCCTTCCGCCTCAGCAATCGGAAACTTAACGCTCCCAATGCCCTCTCTCGTGATGCCAATGCGGGCCGCGCTGGTCCCAGCGGTCCGAAACCCAGTGATAGCCATGGCGCTCATGAACCCAACGGCCCGCAACCCAGACGTGTTCACGACCCCGATAATCCCAATATCCCGGCGCCCAAACAAACCCCGCACGCGGCGGCGGCACCGTCTCGACGCGAAGTGGCGGCGGTGCAATATCGATATCGACTGAAACCCCGGCGGATGCAATCGTCGGTACCGTTACGGCACCCGCAGCCATGCATAAACCCAGCAATATCGCCTTACGAGAAGCTTTCATTCACGACTCCTTCTTTGATGTCGTCCGATCCGAAGGCAACCGAACTTATTGCCTAAACGGCACCCTTATATACTCCGTTGACCATCAAGGACCCGTATGTAGGACGGCACCGCATTCGCGGCGCGTCCCCAACGAGTTAAGTCATTGAGAATCAGAAGAATATGGCGTAACCGCTTCAGCCTTAAGAGTTGGTAATGTTTTCACGCTGCGGATCACGGGCAGCTTCCAGGCGGCGCACGCCAGCAGCAACGCCGTGACCCCCGAAAAACCCAGCGCGGCGCGCAGCCCCAAGTGCTCGCCGAGCCAGCCGCCAAGAAGCGCGCCGGGGCCGGCCGGCAAAAGAATGAGCCAGCGCATGGTGCTGGTCATGCGACCGAGCATCGGGGCCGGCGTGACGGACTGCCTAAGGGATAGAAAGTTGATGAAAATGAAGATGGCGCCGACGCCGTACATCAACAGCATGGCGGCGTAGGCAAGCACACCCAGCCTGCTGGCCGGTGCGAATGAGAGCATCAGCCAACCGGTGCCGGAAACGGCAAAGCCCAAAACGAATGTTGGACCCGGCCCCAATCGCTTGACGACCCGATGCCCGTTGGCGCTGGCGAATACCGTCCCCACGCCCAGGGCGACGTAGCTGAATCCCACGCCGCGCGCCGAAAGGCCGAGCTGATGGATTGCGAAAAGAATTTGAACGACCGTGGCGCACTGGTTGCACATCTGCCAGATTCCAACGCAGGACGCCATCGTGACCAGCAGCTTGTGGTCGCGCACGAAACCCAAGCCTTCGCGCATGGCGGCCCAAAACGGCGGATTGACCCTGCTGGGCGTTTCTCGCACCGGCACACCGCGCAGAATCGCAGCCGACGTCAACAGCAGGCAGGCATTGGCCAACAGGGCAATCGGGGCGCCCGTCAGCTTGATCAGCGCGCCGGCAGCGGCCGGTCCGGTCACCTCCGCCGTTGCCGAGGCGAGCGCATTCTTGGCGTGGGCCTCCACCAGGCGCGAGCGCGGCACAATTTGCGTCAACACGATCTGAGCCGCACTGCCGGCCGTTGTATTGACCGCACCGATGATGAACGCGACGAAGTACAGCCACGGCATGGAGAGCCAGCCCGCCCACCAAGCGATCGGAACGGTGGCGACCCCAAGGGCGACCGACAGCTCCCCGAAAATATACACCGGCAGTTTTCTGACCCGATCGAGCACCACGCCGGTGGGCAGCGAGAACAGCGCGAACGGAAAGATCTCCATTGCGGTCAACAGGCCCATTTGCGTTGGGGCCGCGTGCATCAGCACGGCTGCGGTCAGCGGAATGGCGAGCAAGGTCACCTGGCCGCCAAATGAGGAGATCAAGATTGAAGTCCAAAGCCTGCGGTAGGTCCGATCCCGTAGCAGATCGGTCGGCGACAATGAGAATCGGTTCAGCCAGCTGACTGGCAGCAACGCGACAAGGGTTCCTCTATTCACTTATCGCGGCATATTACGCGAACGCTCCCCGACCTGCAGGCAAACGCTTGATTTGCGGGCCTAAAACGCCTGAAGCGTAAGCAAACGCCTACTCCACTACGCGACGCCGCAGCGTATCGCGGCGTATCTGGTTGCGTAAACTAACCTACGTTATCTGGTCAAACTAGGAAAGATTTATGAGACGAAAAATATTCGCGGCATCGGGTTTAGCGGTAGCTGCTTTGCTCATGAGCGCTGTGTCATTCGGCGCCACCGGCGCAGAAATCGATGAGCACGTGCACGTCGCGATGCATCAGTTTTATGAACTCAATCCACAGAATAAAGACTTGGTCGCGCGCGCCAAGGGTGTTTTGGTATTCCCGCGCATCACGAAAGGCGGTGTTGGCGTCGCTGGTGAATTCGGCGAGGGTGCGCTGCGCATCGACGGCAAAGATGTCGCCTACTATAGCGTCTCGTCCGCCTCAGTCGGCCTGACGCTGGGCTTGGCCAAGCGCAAGGAGGTCATTTTGTTCATGACGCAGGATGCGCTGGATAAATTCATGACCAGCCATGGCTGGACGATCGGCGCGGATACCAACGTTGCCGTGCTGTCGAAGGGTGCGGGCGGCGAATACGACAGCAAGACGCTGCAGCGGCCGATCCTAGGCTTCGTCTTTGGCGAAAAAGGTCTGATCGGTGATGTCTCACTGGAAGGTTCGAAGATAACAAAGCTCGATAAGTAGACGACAATCTGCTAGGTGGAAGTTGCGGCCTTGGGATCCGAATATCAGGTCCCAAGGCCGCTTTTCGACATCTCGCCCGCCGCAAGAAATCCCAGGTACACTGGCGCCGCTTGCCCCGATGGCGAAATTGGTAGACGCAACGGACTTAGAAAAATTGAGCGGCAGCCGCGGAAACGCTCTGCTTGAATCCCGTCAAAGTCGGCGAACCCCCTGGGAAGTCCCGAGGCAACGCCGAGCCAATCCGGATGCCCTCGCAGCCGGCAGGTGTAGAGAGTGGACGGCGGGGACCTAAAAGCAGTTCTGACGGACTCTCATGGTCGTGGCGCACTCCGGACCCCAAACGCGCTGATTGCGCGGCGGCGAAAGCCGTAGCCGGGTAAGAAAATCCGTTGACCGAAAGGTCATGCCGGTTCGACCCCGGCTCGGGGCACCAGCCTGACGCTACAACGCCAAACGCAGCGGCGCCGGCACACACCAGATATCGATCGGACTGCGACGGCCGCGCAGCTCGAACTGCGGCAGCTGCAGGAAAGAGGTGGCTGCGTGACTGCCTTGGGTTTCGCTTGAGACGCTCAAGGCTGCTGCGACCGTGCAGGAAAACAATACCTCGCCCGCGCGAGCCCGGCTGCACAGCCTCGCGGCGACATTGACTGTATCGCCGACCAGGGTGATGGCCTTGCGCTTCTGCGGACCGAGGAGGCCAAAGGCAACCTCGCCCAGGTGCAATCCGATTCCAATCCCCGCATCAATGGACAACTCGCTGCGCCAGCGATCGGCGACCAATGCGAAACCTTTCAGCATGGCATGTCCCGCCGCGAGCGCCTGCGCCGCGCCGCTGTTGCTCTCGGCATTGACTCCGAAGCCCGCCATGATCCCGTCCCCCGCCACATGATAGACCTCGCCGCCAAATTCATTGGCCGCGCCGCCGAGAACGCGCACGAATTCATCCAGCAAGGGGACTACGTGCGCGGCCGGCAGGCGCTCCACCATGCCGGTATAGCCGCGCAGATCGGCGAACAGCACGGTGACGCTGGCTGTCCGAATTTGCGCTGGGGTTCGTACGCGCGTGACGAGCATTGATCCTGCAGGACGTAGGCGCGAGGTGCGATTTTCGCTCATGGCATTAATTATGCACCACCGCGGCCGTTCCGCTATCCTAAGGAATGAAATCGAGGTAATTATTTTGCCTGCGGCAGTCAAATAAGCACACCGGATCAAATCGAGGATTGGCGGCGCGACCTTAAGGTCAAAATCACCTGGGTCCTGGTGGTCAAACTGTTGGGATTGATCCTGCTTTGGTGGCTCTTCTTCAGGGGGCACCGTTCATGATCGATTTTGATGTCGTCACGCTGTCGCGGCTGCAATTCGCGCTCACCGCGCTCTATCATTTTCTGTTCGTGCCATTGACGCTGGGACTTTCCATGATGCTCGTGATCATGGAGTCAGTCTACGTGATGACGGGCCGGGACATCTGGAAGCAGATGACCCAGTTCTGGGGTGTCCTGTTCGGCATCAATTTCGCCATGGGGGTTGCGACCGGCATCACCATGGAATTTCAATTTGGCACCAACTGGGCCTACTACTCCCATTACGTCGGCGACATTTTCGGCGCTCCCCTCGCCTTGGAGGGACTGGTTGCCTTCTTTCTGGAATCCACTTTCGTGGGTCTGTTCTTCTTTGGTTGGGGCAAGCTCTCCAGAATCGGACACCTGGTTGTCACTTCATTGGTGGCATTGGGATCGAGCCTCTCGGCGCTATGGATCTTGATTGCCAACGGCTGGATGCAACACCCGGTCGGCGCGCACTTCAACTACCACACCATGCGCATGGAACTGTCCTCGTTTGGCGAGGTTGTGTTCAACCCGGTCGCGCAGGCGAAGTTCGTTCACACGATCGCAGCGGGCTACGTGATGGGTTCAATCTTTGTCCTGTCGATCAGCGCCTGGTATTTGTTGAAGGGTCGC
Organism: uncultured Gammaproteobacteria bacterium; assembly: GCA_963731465.1. Lineage (GTDB taxonomy): Bacteria > Pseudomonadota > Gammaproteobacteria > Steroidobacterales > Steroidobacteraceae > Bog-1198. Next base: position 120,856 of record CAVSVK010000008.1, on the reverse strand, counting down.
AATGTTGCGATTGCAAAGCGCTCCATGGCAGTCGCGGCGAGCTTCGGCCTGGCGTGTTCGATCTCGGTGGTCGTCTTGGGAGACGAATCGGGATATCTCGACGGCGAGGATCAGAAGATGAAAGTGGCCGCCATCGAAGCGGAGTGGCAAACCGCACCCCCCCCGGCCGGCTTTACCCTGTTTGGACTTCCCAACGTCGCGGCTCGCAAGACCTATGCGGAGATAAAGATACCCTGGCTGCTGGGCCTCATTGCCACACGCTCCATCGATCAGCCGGTATTGGGCATCGATGAGCTGGTGGCTCGGGCCCGGGCGCGTATCGTCCTCGGTATCGAAGCCTACTCTGCTCTGCAGCTGCTGCGCGCATCGGACCCGCCCGATGCCGCGGTTTTGCGTCGTTTTGAGACAAATCAAGCCGACTTGGGTTACGCATTGCTGCTGCTTCGCTTCACCGACAATCCTGCCGCGGCGACTCCGCAGCAAATCGAAGCCGCCGCCTGGTCGACCGTGCCGAATGTTCCGGTGCTGTTCTGGTGTTTCAGGATCATGGTGGGCCTCGGCCTGTATTTTATCGCCCTGTTCGCGGCCGCATTTTATCTCGCGACGCGCCACCGGTTTGAACGGCATCCTGCGTTCCTCAAGCTCGCCTTCCTCAGTCTGCCCTTGCCCTGGGTGGCCATTGAACTGGGATGGATTGTCGCGGAGTACGGCAGACAACCCTGGGCTGTCGATGGGGTGCTTCCCACATTCCTCGGCGTATCGCGCACCTCAGCGGGTAATGTCTGGCTGTCGCTGGCCGCCTTCGTGATCTTCTACTCGGCCTTGGCCGTCGTGGATGCCTTTCTTCTGGTACGCACCATACGACGCGGACCGGACGGACTGGGCTACTCGCCATGAAGGGCCTATGAGCTACGAAATCTTGCGCGTGATCTGGTGGCTGATCCTCGGCGTGCTGCTCATGGGTTTCGCAATCACCGACGGTTTCGATCTGGGACTCGGGGCCAGCTTTACCCTTCTCGGGCGCACCGACGCCGAACGGCGCACGCTGCTGTCGACGGTCGAACCGGTTTGGGAGGGTAATCAGGTCTGGTTCGTGCTCGGCGGGGGCTCGGCATTTGCGGCGTGGCCGCTGCTATATGCAACCTCCTTTTCAGGACTGTATCTGGCGATGTTCCTGGTGTTGGTTGCGTTGATTCTGCGTCCCGTGGGATTCACCTATCGCGGAAAATTGAGCGATGCGCGCTGGCGGGGCGCCTGGGACGTTGCGCTGACGTTGGGCGGCATCCTGCCGGCGCTGCTGCTCGGTGTGGCCTTTGCCAATCTTTTCCTGGGCGTGCCGTTTCATTTTGACGCCTTGCAGCGGCCGGTCGTAACCGGCAGTTTTTTCAGCCTGCTGCATCCTTTCGCATTGCTCGGCGGCATCATCAGTCTCTCGATGCTGGTATTGCACGGCAATGCCTACGCTGCTCTCAAGGTCGGCGAGCCCATGGCAACCCGCGCGTGCCGGATCGGCCGCGTCGCCTCCGTAATTTTCCTGCTGTCGTTTATCGGCGCGGGATTCTGGGTGTACTCGGCACTGGGCGGATACCGGCTGAGCAGTGTGGTGGATCATGCCGGGCCTTCCGATCCGATGCGCAAGACCGTCGCCATCGTGACGGGCGCATGGCTCGCCAATTTCAGAACCTGGCCGTGGATGTGGGCTGCGCCGGCTTGCGCGCTCCTCGGTGCCATCGGGGCGCATGTGTCGCTGCGCGCTCGCCATGCCGGCGCCGCCTTCATGGCGAGCGTTCTGGTTCAGGGTGGAACGATCTTAACCGGCGGATTCGCGCTGTTTCCGTTCTTGCTGCCTTCTTCCACTTTCCCCGATCAGAGCCTCACGGTTTGGGATGCCTCCAGCAGCGCCAAGACGCTGTTGCTCATGCTGGTGGCCATGATCATCTTCCTGCCCATCATTCTGGCGTACACCGGCTGGGTGTTCAGGGTACTGCGGGGACGAATGACGCTCGAGAGCATGCGCGACCATGAGGGTGGCTACTGATGTGGTACTTCAGCTGGATTCTCGGCACCGGACTGGCCCTGTCCTTTGGCGTGCTGAATGCGATTTGGTATGAGATCGTGGAACAGCAGCCGCAGAAGGCTGACGAGAGCACGTCGATTCCTCCCCCGGAAGAAGCTAAAAAGGATAGTTGAGGCCGGTAAACACGGCCGCGCCCTCGGTGCCATAGCCGACATCGACGTAGCCGACGACGTAGGGGCGCGCGATGCCGCGAAACCCGACGCCAAACACCTTATGGACATGCTCGAGCGGGCTCGCGCTTGCGCCCGTGTTCGAAAATACGCGGCCGAAGTCCGCAAATGGCGCGACCTCGATATCGAGAAGCGTCGTGACCGCGTCAAACGAAAATACCTTGCGGCGCAGTTCAACCGTGGCGGAGAAGGAGTCTCGGTCGTAGAATCGCCCGGCGCCGAAGCCGCGCAGCGGCTGCTCTCCGCCGATCACGCTCTCGCCGCCGCCGATGCTGCTGAGGGCCCAAAAGGGTATGTCGTTGACAGTCGGCAAATAGCGCAGCGACATATGCGCGGCAAGCACGGTATTGGGCGCCACCGGCCAGATTCCGCGCCCATCGATTCCCGCTTCGCTGTACGAGGAGTCATTCAGCAGGCCATTCTTTGCAGAGGCGCCGACGTACAACACCCACTTCATCCCGCGGGTGGGTACCGTCAGGTCATCGCGGGTGTCATACACCAGTGAGAGTCGGTTGAGAAATTCCTTGTCCGTGCCGAGCAACTGGGGAAATCGAGTGTCGATCGAGGGAACATCATTTAGCGTACCGGGCAGCACGTCCACCACTTGCAGGCGCGCCGTATAGAGCAGCTGCCAGGCGTGATTCAAGTTCAGACCGACCTGCACCTGCCCGAACTCTTGAGCGTCGGTGTAATTGGTCTGATCCCTCTCATGAGTTCTATTGCCGATACCGTAGAAGCGCGTGGTGCCGTCGCGGTCGTAAATCAAGCTGTAGTTGATCGACCAGCGATCATTGCGCAAGCGACCGATTTGGTACTCGCCGTCAAACTCGCGCTCCACCCTCTCCTTGATCCCAGCCACGACGGACCACTGCTCGTCGCCCGAAGAGTACGAATAGATGCGCGCGTGCAGGCCAACGCCGAAGTTAGGGTTGTAAATGATATCGGGCGCGATAATCCGGCTGACATTGTGATTCTCATCGGTGGTTACCCAGGTCGGAATCAAGCCGAGCGTCAAGCCGCCGTTCGGGTCCTGAGCGATCTCAGGCACCGGAATGAACGGTGCCGTCTCGGGATTGAACCATTTCGTCCATGCCGGTTTGGCCGGACTCGGCGGCGGCGGCACCGTCAGGGGGCCCGCCGGTGTCTGGGATGCCGGATCTCCCGGGGGAATCTGCGACCAGCTCGGTGCAGTCAAGGCGCTCGCAACCACCGTGAAGATGCAGAGAATGCCCTTCACTGAAGCAGCTGCGCGAAACACAGCAACAGCCGATCGATGTCGGCCGGCGTCAAATTGCCCATGGTGGATATTCTGAACAGACTCTTCGACAGGTTGCCCTGTCCGGCATAAATGACGAACCCTTCGGCTTTCAAGGCATCGTGCAGTTGCACGTACGACAATCCTGCGGGCAGCTCGTAGGCGCGCAACACCACCGAGGATTCCTCCGCCGGAATGGCCGCGGCGATACCGAGAGCGGCAAGCCCGGCTCGAACGCGCTCGGCCAGTGCCGCATAACGATCGTATCGAGCGGCCCGGCCGCCCTGCTCCTCGTACTCGCGCAGCGCCTCCACCAACGCATAGTAAGACTGCACCGCCGGCGTGAACGGCGTATTACGCTCGTCCTGCAAGCGCGCCAATCGGGCCAAATCCAGGTAGTACGTACGGCTGGCTGCCTTTGGCAAGTCCCTGCGCCGCACGATCACAAACGCCGCTCCCGGCACGCCGTGCAAGCACTTGTTGGCGGTGGCGGCGACCGCGGACAAGACCGCATCGCTGAAATCGATGGCTTCCGCACCGAAGCTGCTCACCGCATCCACCAACAACGCCGCGCCGTGATCACGGCACAGCGCGGCCAGGGCGCGCAGGTCATTGAGGCGGCCCGTCGTGGTTTCGTGGTGAACGACGGCAAGGTGCGTAATGCGGGAATCCTTCGGCTGCGACCCAAGTCGCGCGCCGATCACGGCAAGATCGGGCGCCTGCATCCAATTGCCCACGACGCGCTCGTGAGCGATTCCATATTGCGCGCAAATGAGCGCCATGCGCTCGCCATAGACGCCATTCTCGACAATCAGCACCCGGCCGTTCTGCGGCACCAGGGCCGCGACCATGCTTTCAACCGCCGCGGTACCGGACGCGGTCATGAGCACAGCCGTCCACTGCGCCGGATCCAACGAGTAAGTCGCGAGCAAGCGGCGGCGCGCCTCGTCCTGCAGATCGAAGAACTCGCTTTCTCGATGGCATAAGTCCGGCTGCAGCATGCTGCGTCTGACGCGCTCGCTCAAGGTGACCGGTCCGGGATTGAGCAGAAGCATCAGTGAACTCCGCGCGGCGCGCCGATGTGCTGCATCAGGCGCGCCTTCACTTCGACCGGGGTGAGCGAGGGGCGCGGCAAATCATGGGGTGAGCCGCAGCGAATGAACAGCCGCGCGAAGCGGGCGCCGTCGCCCGGACCCTCAGCCAGCCAGCCTGAGATCCGTTCGAGGTCGCTCGTTTCAAGCGAGGAGGCGTAGCCGCAGGCGCGCGCCACCTCGGCAAATGAAATCCGGGGCGATACCGTCGCCTGACCGCCGGTCGAATCGTGAACGCCGTTGTCCAATAGAAGATGCCAAAGATTCGGAGGTCCATAGGCGCCTGCCGTGGCAAAAGCGCCCAGGCGCATCAGGGCGGCGCCGTCGCCGTCCAAGGCAATCACGCGCAGATCGGGGCGCGCCAGCGCGAGACCCAAGCCTAACGGCAAAACACATCCCATCGAGCCAACCATGTAGAAATGGTTGGGCCGATCATCAATTGCGTACAATTCGCGCCCGCAATATCCCGTGGTTGCCAGCAGCACCGTCGATTGCGGCGGCGTCTGAGCGACGACTGCGCGCAATGCCTCCTGTCGGGACGGCCGTGCATGGGCTGCCGAGCCGGCCGCCGTGTGCTCCGCCGCTGTCGTATTCGCGGCATAGGTCCGGCTGCCGATCGCACCGACCCCGGGTTTGAGCGGATACGCAGACACGCTGCCTTTTTGCATGATCAACGCGTAAGGCCGCCCGCTTTGATCCATGTACGAAATGGCGCGCTCAAGAACAGGTCCAATCTGCGCGCTCTCCGTGGGAAACAATTCCCAAGGGATTTCCATGGTCTCAAGCATGGCGGGCGTGATCGGACCCATCAATGCATGCTGGGGCTCATCAGCGATACCGGGTTGCGCCCTCCACGTGACTATCAACAATTGCGGCAGCCGGAAGGTCCAGGTGAGCGAGGTGAGCGGACTGACGGCATTGCCCAAACCAGAGTTCTGCATCATGGCGACACCACGACCGTAGCGCGCGCCCGCCCCGCCCGTTCGACCCGCCAGCGCCACGCCGGCGATGAGCGCCACTGCGTCGCCTTCGTTTGCCATCGACGCATAGTGCAAGGATGGATCCTGCAGGACATAGTTGATGAAGGGTGTCAGAAAGGAACACGGCACACCGGCATACCAACGAAATCCTCGTTGACGAGCGGCCTCGACAAAGTCCCGTGCTTCGATCATCGGGCGAAAGGCCCTTGCGCATGGGCAAAGTCCACCGCCTGTCGCAAGTCATCCAAATCATTCACCCCCCGCCAGTGCCCATGCACATATAGGACCTCGATTTTCGAACCGCCGTCAATCAAGGCATTCAAGAGAGCGGGCATGTCCAGTGTGCCGAGACCGCGATCGCCGGCCAAGGCTTTCATGGCCTCTTTGAGTTTCGCCAGGCCCGCGCGGCTCACGTTCAGCAGGCCAATCCATCGCCCATGCGGGGCGCGCTTTGCATCAGCGGCACCGGTCACCCGCTCCAACAGCACCGGCGTGCCGAACAGCCCGCGATCATCGCCGCGCGAGCAGTAGGCAAAGTCGCGCACCGTGTGATTGCTGGCGCTTGTCATCAATGAATCGACGACCACGGCAAAATCCGCCTTGGATTCCAGCAGATCGCGCAGCACGTAGCTGCGAAACAGCAAGTCGCCGTAAGAAATGATCGCATCGGAATCCAGCGACTCGAGGGCGCAAGCCAGCGAGCTCAACTCGCCGCTTTCGGCGTAGCGCTCATTCAGCACGAGCTTGATGCCGGCCGTGTCGATAGCATCTGCCCGGTAGCCGCCGACGACCGTGATGTCGTTGATGCTCTCGCTCTTGAAGCCGTCGACCAGCCAACGCAGCAAAGGCTTGCCTGCGATCGGCAGCATCACCTTGGGGCGCTCGGCAGTCAGTGCCTCCAAGCCGCTTCCCCGGCTCGCCGCCAATACCACCGCGGCGCGCGGCGCCGCCGAATTCGACAGATAAATCTTTTCCGCCGCCGAATACTCATCCGCATCCTGCAGGCGAAAGATCTCGTTCACCGCTACGATGCGGTCTTCGACGTTCACCAGCGTCTGAGTTTCAAAGATTTCCTTGGCGACGCTTTGCATTGCCGACGCCGCCGCGCGTATCAGGTGGTTGGCCCAAATGACGGTGCTGATGCCGGCCTGGCGGAAAACTTCGGTCGGCGTGCTGTAATAACGGGTCGGCACGATGACCAGAGGCGCGCGGCGCGCCCACTCTTTGGCGAACGTGACTATCTCGTCCGGCTTCGACAGTTTGCTGTGGATGAGTATGGCATCGGCGCCGGCCAGGCGGTAGGCCTCGGCGCGGCGCAATGCCTCGTCCATACCCCAGCCGGCGATCAACGCCTCAACACGGGCGACAATCGAAAAATTGGCGTCCAGCTGGGTATCCTTGCCGGCAGCTATTTTGCCGACAAACTCCTCGATGTCGGCGAGCGGCTGACGCTCGCCGTTCAAGAAACTATTGGTCTTGGGAAATTGCTTGTCTTCGATGCAAACGCCTGCGATCCCACGCTGTTCCAGCTTGCGGACCAGGCGGCGCATGTTGTTGAAATTGCCGTAGCCCGTATCGCCGTCGAGCAGTATGGGCAGATCGCCCGCATCGGCCATGAACTCGAGCATGTCCACGACCTGGGTCCAGCTGGCTTCATTGTTGTCGCGCACGCCGAATTGTGCGGAGATCGTCAGACCGGAGGCCCAAATGCCCTTGAAGCCCGCCTCGCGCACGATGCGCGCCGACAAGCCGTTGTGCGCCTCCATGAGGAATTCCAATTCCGCACTTTGCAGCATCTGGCGCAGTTTGGCGCTGCGCGTTTGCGCGGATTTCCTGACGCTCTTTTGAGCGAGCGCGACGGACGAGCGTATTGAAGCATTCATAAGGCACCTCTCGATAAAGTTTGAAGTTGCGGCAGCACCTCTTGGGTCGCGCGCACAACATCAATGGGAAAATCGATTTCTATCCAAGGGAATCCAGTGACATCGGCCACTTCGATCACCTGACTTTTCTCCTTGAGCAAATCACGCACAGCTTCCTCGTGGGGCATGTGGGCGCGCCCGGTTTGGATGTAGTCCGCCACCAGCGCTGCGAGCCGGCGGGCTCCGCCGTGCGCAAAACGAAAGAATCCGACCGACTCGCCGATGGTGTCGAATTTCAAATCGGCTGTCAGCTGCTTGCGCAGCTCGATGGGCACACCTGCCTGCACGCAGAGCTTGACCGGTTCATCGCCTGCTTCGAAATCGCGGTCAATCAGCAGGCGATTCACCGGGGCGCTGCCGGCCACCAAGGCTCGTAGAATGCGCTCATCGTACAAAACATCCGCATCCATCAACAGCACATCGCCGGCCCGCGTCAACGGTTCGGCGATGGTGTGCACGGTGAGCACGCTGCCGAGTTCGAAATCCATGTTGAGCACGATCTCCGGGCGCGGCGTCCACGCCAGGCGGTCGAGTTCGGCTTCGACGAGTTCGTGGCGAAAGCCCAGCGCCAAAACCACCTCGCTGACGCCCGCATTCTGAAGCAGGCGCAAATGCCGCTCGAGCAGCGTCATGCCGTCGAAACGCAGCAGGCATTTCGGCAGCTGCTTGTCCTCGGGTAGCTGCAGACGAATACCTCGCCCCGCCGCTAAAATGATCGCGCGCATCAATATCCTTCCGTATAGCTATTTCAAGGCGGGGCTGCGCGTGCGGCCGCCCCCGTGTCATGAGTGGCGAACCGCAGGTACAGCAGGCCGGGCAAGCCCAACAATAATTCACGCGCGCGCTTTGCCAGCGACAATGCCAGCGCGGCATTGGGCGCGAGGCCGGCGAGAGGCGCCAGCAACAAATAGCCGCCCTCTTGCACGCCCAGGGCGCCCGGGATGGCGAATCCCGCGCCGCGAATCGCCTGACCCAGGCTCTCGAGCACGAATGCATCACGCCAGCTGACAGGCGTGCCGAGGAACCTCGCGATGAGGAAAACCTCGCCCGTTCCGGCAATCCAACCCACCAAACTCAAGACGAAACTTGCGGTCACCGGTCCGTTTCGTCGGTAGGTGTCCTGCACCGCCAGGTCAATGGCCTGCGCTTGCGTGACCCATTGCGACCAGTCCCTTTTTCGGGAAAAACGCCTTACCGCGCCCATCAGTTTACTGAAAAGCCCGCGTCTCTGAATCAGGTAAAAGCCGCCCACTTGAATCGCCAAAAAGGCGCTGGCGATCAGCGCGGCGGTGCGCAGCGCCGCGGGCGAAAAAACGGCTGTTTGCGTGCCGAGCGCGACAATGCCTGCTAAGGCAAACGCGATCTGCGCGAAGGTCTGTAGCGTCGTACTGACCGTGATCGCCGCGGCGGCTTGTTCCATGGGCAGGCCACGGCGCGCCAGATGACGGGCCATGAGCACAGGACCGCCGAGTTGACCCGCCGGCATCAAACTGTTGGCGGACTCGCCGACCCAACGCGCAAACAGCGAATCGCGCAACGGAGTGCGGCTTAGGCTCGGTTCGATCAAGACGCAAATTGCCACGGCATCGATCACCAGCGGCAGCAGGTGAAATAGCGCCACCAACGGCAGTCCCCACCCGGCGTGCCCGAGCGTCGCGAGGATTGCGGGCAAATCCTGCGAGATCAGCACGCCCACGAACAGCAGCACCCCGATGCTCAACAGCCAACTCGCCGCCCGCGTCATCAGTCGCGGCCCAGAAAGCGATGGAACACCTGACGAAAGCCAAAGTAGGCAAAGGCATCTTTCATATTGGAAATGAGACGCCACCAGGGATGCATGCGGGGGTCAGTCACATATTCGAAGGTCAAGGAGACGCGGGATTCGCCCTCACGCGAGGGACTGATGCGGTGTCGCAGGGCATCTCCGTCGAAGAACACCAAACCGCCCGGCGCAATTTTAATCGAGCCCGACACGATGGAGGCACCTTTTTCCCGGGTGTGCAACTCGTAGTCCAAACGGCACGATGAATCGTCGATTACGCCCAGGAGCAACGTGTAGCGTCTGCCGGCATAGTAGGAGGTGTCGTAATGCCAGCCGATATGGTCGCCGGCACGCGTGTAAAAATACAGTGCGTAGGCATGCGGGTCATCGGGTGGCGAGAGTTGCAGGTGCTCGCCGGTCAATTCATCGAGCCAGCGCCGAAGTGCCGCGGAACGATACATTTCGGCAATGACGGGGGCTTGCATGTCAATCGTGTGGCGGCCGACGCTGCCGCCCTGCTTATGCCCAGGCAAATAATTCCGATTCACGCAGTTGCTGACGGCAGCAACGGCATCGATCAATCGCGCCGTAATCTCTGCCGGCAGGAAATTCTCGATGTAAACGAAGGAACCCTGCCGGGCGTATTCGCCGCGCAGTCCCGCAAGGTCCAGGGAATCCAATCGGGAGACTAAGGCCGGCTCGGTTCCGGTTCCGGGCGCCGCCACGCTTATCCGGCGACCCCAGTCGCCGTGCGGCGATCTCGGCGCAGCACTCGTTGATAGTCAACCACGACCCAAACGGCAAACAACGGCGCGCAAATCGAGGCCGCGAGCAGCAAAGGACCCAGTGCATTACTGAGCGTCACCAAAGGAAGCAGATAGAGCACATCTTCGGTCTCGAAACCGCCGAACGAGGCCTGCCGAGTCGCAGCCTTGCCCGACAACTCCTCGATGCGCATGCGTAGATAAAAAATTAGGGCGATCGCGGTACCCGCCACCACGCCCAAGATCGCGGGTGGGAGCCCTAACTCGGTGCCGGATTTCGCCGCAACGCCGGCGCCGATCGCGACGAAAAGCAGGATCGTCACCGCGGCATCGCTGGCCAGGTCATAAAGATGCCCGATTCGGCTGGTTTTCCCGCTGACGCGGGCCAGCTCGCCATCGGTATGGTCCAGAAAATTCGATAAAATCAGCAACAGCGCGGCGAAATTCGACCACCCATAGCTGCCGGGAATAAAGGCCGCCGCCGCCGCCAACCCCACGGCCAGACGCAGGGTGGTCAAATGGTTCGGGCTCACCCGACTGTGGATGAGCGGCGTCACCAGCCGGCGTGCCAAGCGAGCGTCCCAGGGACGTCTCGGCGCCGGGACTGGATGGATTATTGGTTCTGGGTTCAGCATAAGTGCACCGCGTTGCGCTTATTTTACGCCAGATTATGGTTCGTCATCAAAGTGAAATATGGTGCTCCTCGACCGCGAAACGCGTTGGAGCTGCGCGCCGGGAACTATTTCATCGGCACGCCGCAGCGAGCCAATACACCGCGCAGATCTCTGATGGGCGGAAAGACCTCATTGTTCCAATCCGCCCCCTGCGCATCGTAGGCCCTCTGCTCGTGCTCGACGATGTCCTTGTCCTCGCGGAAAATATTCTCGGTAAACCAGGTCACGAATGGCCAGACCACGTGAATGATTCCCGGAAAACTCGGCTTCTTGACTGACAGATAGCCGTAAGTGCGATTGGTACGCTGCGCGGCATCGAGCGGCGTGTAACCCAGCCACACATCGAGGACCGGGTCGTCGGATTGCTTGATGTCGCGGCCCACCCAGACCTTGAGGCTTTGGGTGGGATAGTCGGTGCGGATTCGCATGTGATCGGAGAAGTCCTTCTTGGCTTCGCCCCGCTTGCGCATCAAATCCACGATGACAGCCTCGCCGACGGAGGATTTCCCCTCGGTGCGGCTAAAGCTGTATTCGACCTCGGCCCAATTCTCGCCATGATTGCGTCCCAGGCAACGGGCTCGGATCGATCCCATCTGTTTGCGGTGCATGAATTGATGATTCATGTCGAACAGGTTTTCATGCATGAAGGTGTAGTGACAGGCCACTTCGCGGTTCAAGCGCCGCGTTTTGTAATCCTTACGCTGTGAGGAACCCAGGGTCGCCGGTACACGGCTTTCGGCCAGCGCCGCATCGCCCGGGAAAACAAAAATCAGGCCGTCTATTTCCCGCGCAGGGTAGCCTCGCACGCCGGTGGGCAGCCGCTCGGGACCCAGGTAGGGCACATTGATGCATTTGCCGGAGCAGTTATAAACCCAGCCATGATAGTGACACTTCAGGTCGTCGCCGCTGACGACGCCCAGATGCAACGGAACCTGACGGTGGGCACAACGATCCTCTAAAGCGAAAACCCGGCCGCTGCCGCCGCGGTAAAGGACAATCGGATCGCCGGCGAAACGCCTTCCCAAAGTTTTGCCGGATTTGAGCTCATCGGACCACGCCAACGGATACCATTGATCCGGATGAGCGCCGACGCGGCGCAGGTCAATCCCGCCGGCCGGACTGGCCGCTCGGAGCGTCGCCAAATTCGAACTTTCTTCGGACATGGAAGGATTCTACCCCGTCCCGCCGGCGCGTTAAACGCCGTGAAAGCCAATATTAAGCTTTTTCAGGCCGTCGCTTGCCGGCTCATCCGAATCACGGAGTCGCGCGCCCTTTTCTACGAAACTTTCGCAATAACTCTATCCCTGCTTGTGGCGTGACTAACAGCGCCAATGTGCGTAGCGCGCCAAACCACCAAACTCGATACGGCCAGGAGCGACGTGCACTCGAGAAAATAATGCGCACGGCCTCGGCGCGTTTGCCGTCTATCGAGTGTGTTCTTGCAAGTCCGACAGCAAGCTCGGCAAGCTTTCCCTGCAGGACCGGGCGAAGGTGTTCGACGCTTCCGGTGCTTAGCAACGCCGTTAGTATCCGAATGTTGTCCTCGTAGGTCGCAATCCTGTGTCCTGAAAAGTGCTGTGAATGTCTGCGCACGAGAGTCAGCGGGGCATCGATGGCGTCGGCCTCGCTGTTCGCGGCCAAACGCAAAAATAATTCGTAGTCTTCGCTCGCGCGGAGCTGTTCGTTGAAACAGCCGGCCTGCTCGACTAGAACGCGAGTGGCAACCACGCTCGGCAATACGATCGACGTCTTCGCGGTGACTAGCTGATCGAGAATCCAACCTCGCGGAGTCGGCCAGCCTCCGCGGCGGCGGATCCAGGGAATCTCGTTGCCGTCCGAATCAACGAGGCCAAATTTGGTATAGCTCCAACCGCACTTTGGATTCCGCAGCAGCGAAGCTATCTGAGTTTCCAACTTCATCGGCATCCACAGATCGTCCGAATCCATGAACGCGACATACTCGCCGCGAGCCTCCGAGAGCGCCGCGTTACGCACCTTGGCTGGTTTTCCGGTATGCGGGAGGTAAAGCGCCCTCACGCGAGGCGGATCGTGAAGACTTTGCAAGTAGCCCCGAGTCTCCGTCCCCGAGCCATCGTCGGCGATTATCAATTCCCAGTCCGTAAGGGTCTGAGCGAATACAGAGTCAATAGCCGCGGGAAGGAACTCCAGCCGATTGAACGTGGGCAGAATGATGGAAATTAGCGGCGCAATGATGGTTTCCTCAAAGACGGGTGGATCGTCCTGGCCTCCGCCCGGTGACCGGCGCCGAAAAGCAGGGTAGCCAGTCCAGCATTGCGCGGCAAGGGGTCTGCAGGCCAAGATTGATCGCCATGATTGTGAACACGCGGCGGCTATTCATCGAGCTACTCTCCAGGATGCGAATTGACGTGATCTGCGAGGTCGGCTCGAAGGATGGAACAGATGCTTTATGTTTTCGCAGGGCGGTGCCCGCGGCGGATATCTACGCGCTCGAGGCCAATCCCGAGAATCTGCGGTTGATGCGGTCCAATCCGGAGCTTGGGCTGCGCAACATCAACATCCTGGGGCTCGCGGCAACCAACTATGACGGAGACGCTGAGTTTTTTCTCGTAGGCAACCCGTCAACGGGGGGTGATGATTGGCGCGGTATGAGTTCTCTTCACCGGCGAAACGGCGAGCCGGGGCCGGAATCCGTAGCGCGGGTCAAAGCGGTCCGGTTGGACAAGCTAATGGGAGACAAGTCTCCTCCCGGCGCACGATTGGCATTGTGGATCGATGCGGAGGGCAGCGCGTTTGAAGTTATCGAGGGTGCCAGCGGCGTTTCGGAAGACATTCACCTCGTGCAGGTTGAATGCGAAACCTCGCCGTGTATCGGCACCGGTCAGAAACTCTATCCAGACGTGAGGGCGTTGTTGCAGCGGTTGGGCTTCATTGAGCTCGCGGCCGATCACCCGCGCACTGCGCGTCAGTTCAACGCTCTATTCATCAGAATCCCGCGGGCCGCGAAGATGCGGCTGGCAGTCATGTTCTTGCTCAGACGCGCTCGTGCGCGCTACCTTATGGCTCACCTCCTGCGCGCCGTGTGTCCCGCATGCTTGCATCGTGTTCAAATGGTGCGAAATTCTTCTGGAGGCTAAGGTCGGAATCGAACCGGCGTACACGGCTTTGCAGGCCGCTGCATGACCACTCTGCCACTTAGCCCAATATTGAAAACTGCAAACCCGGCTGACCGACTCGAGGAGTTTTGGAGCGGGAAACGAGGCTCGAACTCGCGACCTCAACCTTGGCAAGGTTGCGCTCTACCAACTGAGCTATTCCCGCACTCAACAGAGGCGCAATTGTAGGGCCGCGCCGCTCAGAGTCAAGGAAAACTCTGCCCAATTCGAGGCTAAGGCCTTGAACTGGAGGGCAATTTCCATGCGCTGGTTGCGGTATTGGGCTGCCTACAGCCGTGAACTGTCGCGCAACTCCGGCCACGCCAGGCGCAAATACAGGATCATCGACCACAGCGTCAGCACCGCCGCGATGGCGGTCAAGACCACGCCGAGCTTGTAAATGGCGATGCCGAACAACTGATGATGAAACAACATCATCGACAGCCCGGTGATTTGCATGATCGTTTTGTACTTGGCCAGCTGCGACACTTTGATCCGTCCGCGCGCGCCGATCTCGGCCATCCATTCGCGCAGCGCCGAGACTGCAATCTCGCGGCCGATGATCACAATCGCCATGAGCACGACAAACCAGCGCGAATCATCGCTCACGATCAACACCAGCGCCGCGGCGACGATCAGCTTGTCGGCGACCGGATCCAAAAATGCGCCGAGCCGCGATGTCAAACCCAGCTTGCGGGCAAAATATCCGTCCAGCGTATCGGTAATGCCCGCCAACGCGAAACCCACGCCGGCGGCCGGGTGTGCCCACCAAAATTGCAGGTAGTACAGCACCACCACGCCCGGAATCATCAAGATGCGCAGCCACGTCAGCGTGTTGGGCAGATTGAAATGCGATTTGGGCTTAGCGCCCGGGATGGAGGTGTTCATAGATCACCTGGGCGAGATCTCGTCCGAGGCCGCGAATTTGAATGAAATCATCGATGCCGGCACGCAGTATCCCTTGAAGGCCGCCGAATTGCTTGAGCAGCTCGCGCCGCTTCACAGGTCCTAAGCCCGGAATGGTTTCGAGAATCGACTGGCTGTGGCGCTTGGCGCGCTTTTTGCGATGTCCAGCGATTGCGAAGCGATGCGCTTCGTCGCGAACGCGCTGAATCAGATGCAACGCACGGGAGTCCGGCGGCAGTATGGTTGGGGTGTCCTGACCCAACAAGAATAGCTGCTCCTGGCCGGCCCTGCGGTCAACACCTTTGGCGACGCCGATCAATGTGACTCCGTCAATTCCGAGTTCCTCGAGAACTTTGGCCGCTTCAGCCAGCTGTCCCTTGCCGCCGTCAATCAGCAGCACATCGGGCTTCACGATCTCGCCGTCCCGTACCCGCTTATAGCGTCTCGACAGCGCCTGGTACATGGCTGCGTAGTCATCGCCGGGCTGGATACCGTTGATGTTGAAGCGCCGGTAGTCGCTCTTGAGCGGACCCTCGGGACCAAACACCACGCACGACGCCACTGTATCCGTGCCGCCGGTGTGGCTGATATCAAAGCACTCCAGGCGATTCGGGGCCTCCTCGAGGTCGAAAGCTTCCCGCAAATCCTCCAGGCTCGATTCAATGCCGGCGCGCGCCAGCCGCCGCATGTTCAATGCCTGTTCCGCGTTGTTGTGCATCATCTCCAGCCAGCGCGCGCGAATGCCGCGAACCGAGCTGCAGATGCGCACCTTGTGCGTCAAGCGCTGGCTCAAAGTCGCCTCGAGCAGCTGCATTTCATCAAAGTCCTGCTCCACGATGATCTCCGCCGGTGCATCGCGCTCCAAATAGTATTGCATGACAAATGCCGCGAGGACTTCCGGCAATTCGGCAAACGGTGCTTTCGGGAAGAACGTGGTGCTGCCCAGACTGCGGCCTGCCCGCACAAACATCAGGGCCACGCAATATTCACCGTTGGCGGCGGCAATCGCGATGACGTCCGCGTCATGATCCGCGCCCGCGGTCACGATTTGTTGAGCCTGGATGACCTTGAGCTTCGCGAGCTGATCGCGCAGCTGCGCCGCCTCCTCGAAGTCCAGACGTTCGGCGGCGGCGTCCATGCGGCGCCCCAACTCTTCGCCGACCTCATCGTTGCGGCCTTCCAGCACCTTGATTGCCGCGCTCACATCAAGGGCATAGTGCTCCTTGGAGACCAAGCCCACGCAAGGCGCGGTACAACGTTGAATCTGGTACTGCAGGCAGGGCCGCGACCGGTTCGCAAAATACGTGTCGTCGCAATTGCGGATGCGAAATAGCTTCTGCAGCTGCTGTAGCGTATCGCGGACGGCGCCGGCCGAAGGATATGGCCCGAAATATTTCCCCGGCTCCTTGCGCGAACCGCGATAGAAATTCAATCGCGGAAACTCATGATTGGTCTCCAAATGCAGATACGGGAAGCTTTTGTCGTCGCGCAACACCACATTGAAACGCGGCCGATGCTTCTTGATCAGATTGTATTCGAGCAGCAGCGCTTCGGTGTCCGAGTTGGTGATCGTCACTTCCATATTGGCGGTCTTGGCGACCAAGGCCTGTACCTTGGGCTGCACATTGCTCGGCTGAAAGTACGAGGCCACGCGGCTCTTGAGATTGCGCGCCTTGCCGACGTAGAGAATCTGCCCCTCGCTGTCGAGCATCCGGTAAACACCCGGGCGACCCGGCAGGCTGTCGACGAACACCTTGGCGTCGAATCGTTCGGACACGGCGCTCATGACCCGTCACGCATGGGCTGCGCCAGGTCCCGAGCCTTTTCGATGATTGCTTCAAACATTTCTGTGGTGAGGCGCCGCGTCTGGGTGTTGTAGCGGCTGCAGTGATACGAATCAAGCAGCAGGCGCCCCGCGCCCAGTTCATGCCGCGCGCCATGCGCGAAACGAAATCTGGCCGGCGGCAAACCTCTGGCGCGCAGCACGGCCGCATGAGCAATCGCACCCAGCGCCAGAATCACCCGCGCATCCGGGCTTTGCTCGAGCTCAGCCTGCAGATAAGCGTTGCACTGCTTGACCTCCGCGGGCAGCGGTTTGTTTGCCGGCGGCAGGCACTTGACGGAATTGGTGATCCGGGCGCCGATTAGTCGCAGGCCATCGTCGGCGGCGATGGATGCAGGAGCGCTCGCCAGCCCATATTTGTACAAGGTGCGATACAACAGAATGCCGGCATGATCGCCGGTAAACGGCCGTCCGGTTCGGTTTGCGCCATGCATCCCCGGCGCCAGGCCAACAAGCACGAGACGTGCTCGCGGATCGCCGAATGGCGGCACCGGGCGGCAGTAGTAGTTCGGCTCCTCGGTGTGGACGGCATCCAGAAACGCGGCAAGGCGCGGGCAGCGCCTGCAATCAACGTCAAAAATCGAGTTCATGCTCGGGAAGGTGTCACGCTCAAGCCCAAATAAAAAACGGGCTACGCGGATCACCGCGTAGCCCGCCATCGATCGCGCTTGGACTTTGGACTAACCCGAGCGCAACTGAACCTGGCCCAGAAGGCTTGAGAACCATGTCAGACCCCCGCAGCGGGGAAAAGATTCCTCGTGGCCGCCAATATTTGCTCAGGCTACCTAGCATAAGCGGCTTTCGGCGCGCATCGGCTTAGCCACGGGGAAGGTTCCGGGTCCAGAATAGCACCTGTCGCCCGTGGGGCAAGCCGGCTTTTTAAAAACTGCAGACCGTCTTCGAACTCAAATCGAGGTAAATATCGTAATTATTTGAATTGATTATAATTCTTAATGCGTAGCAGCACTCAAACCAGGATCAGGAACCGCGCGGCGTCAGCAGCATTTTCATCCCATGGCGGGCGCGAAGCGTAATTAGGCCCTGTGGCTCGACTTGGTGCCCGGGCATCACTTGCAAGCTGTAGCGCTGCGCCAGGGTCGCGAGCAGGACGGTGGCCTCGGCAAGCGCGAAAGCGGCACCGATGCAAATACGCTTGCCGCCGCCGAACGGCAAGTACGAGAAACGAGGCCGGGCGGCAGATCGCTCGGGTGAGAAGCGCTCGGGATCGAATCGGCCGGGGTTCTCCCAAAGTTTTACATGCCGATGGAGCACCCAGGGGGCAATCAGAATCGTCGAGCCCTTTGGGATGCGCCGTCCCGACAAAGTGTCATCGGCGAGCGCCTCTCGCCCGATCGTGTGCACCGGCGGATAAATACGCATCGACTCTTCAACCACCATCCGGGTGTAGGTGAGCCTGCTCAGATCTTCATGCGTGGGCGCGCGGCCGCCGAGCACCGATGCAAGTTCCGCGTGCAATTTTGCTTCTTCTTGCGGGTGTTGCGACAGAAGAAACCAGGTCCAGGTCATTGCCATGGCGGTGGTTTCATGGCCGGCCAAGAAGATCGTAATCACGTGGTCGCGCACCTCTTGCGCGCTCATTCCAACGCCGGTCTGCTCGTCGCGCGCCGCGATCAGTCGCGCCAGCAAGTCCCTGGGAGAATTTCCAGGATCGCGTGTGCGCTCGTGGATGAGCCTGTCGATCACCTGGTCGAACTCGCCAAGAGTGCGTTGCGCGACTCCGCTTCTGGGCAGGCTTGCAAGCCACTTCGGCAGGCCCAGCATATCCATGATATTTGGGCGCATTTCAGCTTGATAACGCCCGGCGCTGCGTCCCATGATGGTCACGATGTCGTCGGAGTCGCTCGAAAACATGGTCCGGGAAATGATGTTGAGCGTGACTTGCATCATCGCGGTTTGGACTTCGACCGGCATCCCGGCGGGGATCTTGCTCCAATCTGCCAGCAGTTCTTCAGCAGCCCCGGTCATGACGGGTGTGTAGGCGGCAATGCTGCGATGATCAAAAGCGGGCGACATCGCGCGCCGATGTTGCCGCCAGGTCTCTCCCTCGGAGGTGATCAATCCCTTGCCCAATCCCGGTTCGAGCACTCGTCGCGTGATTTCAGTCTTCTGATAGTTGGCTGCATTGTCGATCAGCACGTGCTTGATCGCGGCCAGATCATTGATCACGAACAAGCGGCGCCCGAATACCTTGCGCTCGACGAGGTCTTGCTCGAAGGCCTGTTGTGCGTAGGATTCGATTGCACTCTGGCGCAGCGCACGGACAAACGCGAAGAAGGACAGGCGGCGCGGGCGCGGAACCGGTGCCGGCAGAATGGGCGCTGAGACCGGAGTACTAAACGTCGTCATGGCTGCAATCTATCATGCGGCCGGGTCCGCCCGGTTCGTCCTGTGTTATGTATAGACGAGGTGGGTGGCTAGGAGTTTATAAACTAATATAGTGTTATATAACAATATATTACATAATAAAAAGAGAAATACTATTATGACTTGACGCAATCCAACCCTTGGTCGGACCCGCGTCAAAGTATCCGGATATTCATCCCCGCGCGATGCGCAGCGGAGGATAATCGGGGCATGAACAAGGAACGCGAATTGCTGCCCTGGATTTTAGGCGGCCTGTCGGCGGCAGCCATCGCGGTTGCCTTCGCTTCGGTTTCCACGCAGCGAGCGGCGCCGACCTCGCCTCCGCTCGCCGACGCGCAACCCGTCGCGTCGCCCACACTCTTGCCGCCAACCTTACACCCGGCCCTGCCGCCCGCCGCGAGCACGCAAGCGGCACCGCCGGCAGCGGACCTTGAACCTGTAGCTGCGCCCGTGTCCGCGCCGCCGCCGGCGCAAAGTGCCGTTTGGGAATGTACGACGAATGGCGTGAAGACCTTTTCCAATAATCCCTGCGGCGAGAAATCGACGCTGCTGGAGATCGGTCCGATCAACACGATGAGTGCGGCCCCCGTGATCCACTACGCGCGTGCGTACGGGGCCGAGCCGCGCTATGTATCGGGATACGCCGACCGGACTGCGCCCGACGACGAATATCCCGATCAATATGCCGCGGACACGGGCGGCAACTCCTACACTGTCGTTCAAGAGGTGGGATTCATCGCACGGCGGCGCCGGCCGGAGCATTTCCATCGCCCGCCCAATTCTCACAATCCTGCGCATAACCCTGGGCCGGTGCGGCGAAATTAAAGCTTTTGCGCGCGCACAGTTCCATCGCGCTCAGTTTGCTTGCCCCTTCACTGCTTGCAGTTTGCGCCTCTGCGGCCGCTCAATCGACGGCGACCCCGGCGCCGCACCTCGACACGATAACGGTTCAAACCGCCAGGCACCGCCAGGCAGTTGAGCGCCAGGTGAGGGCATTCGTCAGGGAGATTGCGGTCAAGCCGTACGATTCGTCCCTGGCACGCTGGGAGCCAGTCGTGCCAATCTGCCCGCTCGTGGCCGGCCTACCGCGAGTGGATGGCGAATTTGTATTGGCACGGGTATCTCAAATAGCTGCCGCTGCCGGCGCCCCTTTGGCGGCGGAACATTGCAAGCCGAATTTATATGTCGTCGTCAGCGCGGATCCGGATGCGTTGCTGAAGGCTTGGAACAGGCGCGACGTCCGGATGTTTGGCGACGAGTCCGATCAGGGTGGCACCACGATCCGCAAATTTCTCAATGCGAGCGGTCCAATCCGGGTCTGGTACAACGCCGAGTTGTACAGCGCGGACGGCACGCCGCTCGGCAACATGGGGGATTGCCAATCCGTCATGGCTTGCCGCACGACGCCACGGGCGCAAGCAACGCGCATCGTATTCAATCAAACGCGCGATCTGACCTCCGCTCTCGTCATGGTGGACGGCCCGCGCGCGCGGGGAATCAATTTCGGCCAGTTGGCTTCGTATATCGCCATGGTCGTTCTTGCGGAAATCCGCGCCAGCGCCGATGCTGCAAATGCGCCGTCGATCTTGCAGCTATTCTCGCGCCCGGAAAATGAACGCCCCGCCGGCTTGAGCCCCTGGGACGAAGCCTTCCTCAAAGCGCTGTACCGCACCGAACACACCGACAGACAGCAGCTCGAGGAAATCAAAACCGCCATGGTCGAGGGACTTGCGCCCCGATGATCCCGCATGACTCGCCCTTGACCGCCAGACTGAATGTTGGGAATCTACCGGCGGGGAGGAGTGATGGCTGAACAAGCAAAACCTGCTGTTGAAGGCAAACCGCGCTTCTGGCTGACGGCCGCGATGGTTTTTTCGCTCCTGAGCGTCGCCGCCGCTGCAGATACGCCTCCGCCCTCCAGCGCTGAAAAATCCGCCCTCGACTCGACCACGGTCGTGGGGCAGAAGGACCGGGCAACCGTCGAGCGCGAAGTGGGAACATTCGTCAATGCCGTCGCCATCAAGCCGGGAAGCGAATCTCTGGCCCGCTGGCAGCTGCAAATTCCGCTCTGCCCGCTGGTCGCCGGCATGTCAAAAAACGACGGCGAGTACATTCTGGCGCGCGTGTCGAAAATCGCGGCCGCCGCGGGCGCGCCGCTGGCACCGGAGAACTGCAAGGGCAACTTCTACATCATCGCAACCGCGGATCCCGACGGCATAATCAAGGCCTGGAGCAAGCGGGACGTTCGCATATTCGGCGATGAGGCGGATCAGGGCGGAACGACGATCCGAGAATTTAGCGCGGCGAACCCGGTCCACGTTTGGTACAACACGGAAATGTATTCGGTGGATGGAACCCCGCTCGGCAACCTGGAGGGCCGCACAAATCAAGGTGCGATAGCCAGCAAGCTCGAAATCAACGGCTATCGGGCGCTGTCTTCGATCATTGCAATCATCGATGTGCGGCGCATGAAGGGTGCGAACTTCGCGCAGGTTGCTTCCTATGTGGCCATGGTCGGGCTGGTGCAAATGCGGCCGCAGGCGAATGTGCGCGACGCGCCCACCATCCTGAATCTGTTTTCCGGCGAGGGTAAGGGCCCGCCGGGACTCACGGCCTGGGACGACGCCTTTCTCAAGGCGGTGTACACGACACGCATCACGGACAAGGCTCAACTCGCGGCGATCAAGACGGCCATGGTGCAAGACGTCGCGCGCTGAGGCCATGAAGGTCGCATTGGTGACCGGCGCCTCGCGCGGAATCGGGCGCATCATCGCTCTGCAGCTTGCGCAGCGCGGTGTGCGCATCGCGCTGCACTATCGCAACAATCGCGAGGCCGCTGCGGAAAGTCTTGCGAGTCTTCCGGGCACCGGGCACGCAAGCTTTGATGCGGACCTGTCGGATGCCCGCGAGGCCAGCCTGCTATGGGGACGGGTTGCCGATTCTCTCGGCGGCATCGACATTCTCATCAACAATGCCGGGCTGTATATCTTCCATCCGCCCCTGAAGACGGCGTACGACGCCTGGCAATCAGCGTGGCGGCAAACGCTCGCGACCAACCTGCTCGCTCCGGCCGACTTGTCGCTGCTCGCGGCGCAAAGCATGGCGGCACGGCCACGACCGCGGTCAGCGGAATTCGGCCGCGGCCGGATCGTCAACATTTCCTCCCGCGGCGCGTTTCGCGGCGAGCCGGATGCACCCGCCTATGCGGCCAGCAAGGCCGGTCTCAATGCGCTGTCGCAATCCCTGGCCAGAGCCCTCGCCCCCAATGCGGTGTATCTTTACTGCGTGGCGCCGGGCTGGGTGGAAACGGAAATGGCCACGAGCCATCTCGAGGGACCCGAGGGACCTGCAATTTTGGCGCAGCACCCGTTGGGACGCGTGAACCGCACCGATGAAATCGCGAATGCCGCCGTGTACTGCGCTCTCGATGCGCCGGCGGCGATGACCGGATGCGTAATCGACGTCAACGGGGCGAGCTACCTGCGGACTTAGGATCAGCGTACCGGCGTGGATGCGTCGCGGCCGACCACCGTGGTCCATTCCCGGATGCGCCAGCTCGTGACCAATCCCGATTGCACATAAGGGTCCGATGCCGCAAAGCGCTCGGGAATTTCGCGCGATTCGCATTGAAACAGCAGTATGGCGCCATCCATCGGATTGGCATACGCACCGGCCAAAACGAGCTCGCCGCGGGCCTGCGCCTCCCATGCCAGCTTCAGGTGGCGAGCGCGAAACTCGGCCCGCCGCTCGACATAGTCAGAAACGAATTCGTAAAACAATAGATAGTGCACGGATTCTCCTCGAGGGTTAGACGCTGCGAAACACCAGCGGCAATCCGGACCGCAGATCGATGCGCGTGTCCGCCGGTCCCTCAAACCAAATCTGCAGCAGCGGTTGCGGCGCTTCGAAATAACTTACGAGGCCGTGTTCCTGCGCGCAACGTGAGGCGGCTGACAATCCGTGTGGATCTCGCACCCCCAGCGACAATCCCCGAATTCGCCGGATCGGCAGCGCATGCACCACAGGCTCAGTGCGCGGTGCCGCGCGCCTCAGGAACGGTAGATAGAAAAGCTCGGGTTCGTACAGAGTCGTCCCGTCGGCGACTTGCATGGCCAGACCCGGCGGCAGATAGGCCGGCGTGTAGGGCCAGGTCCGGAATGGCGCCGGCGGCGCCGGCGGCGCACCCTTGGGCCGGAAAACGATTCCAAACGGGTTGACCTGGCTGTTTCCGCCCTGGCATCGATCCCAAAGTCGCGTGCGCCGCGTTTTCTCGTTCTGCACCTCGGCCGGGTCTGTCACCCAAAGCAGTTCCAGCATGAAATTCTCGAAGAAGAAACGACGATTGGCGGTGCCCTGCCCCGGATGAGTGTTGCCGGAGCCTTCGGCAAAACCCAACCGCAGCAGCGCGTCGCCCTCCGGCGCACCGGTGGTGCAGCCGATAAAGGCGTGATCCGCTTCGAGCCCCGCGGCGATCTCACTCAGGCAGCTGCCCTCCCAATAGATCCGCGATGGTCACGGCGCCGGTGAGTTCCACATAGGTGAGCACCGGCATCAGCAACAACAAAATGATCGCGCCGATTCGTGCCGATCGCGCCATCCAGGGAGACTTGGTGTTGTTCGCGCAGCGGTAGGTACCCACGATGACATAGACCGTGTAGATCAAGCCAAGAATCGTGTAAACCCGCAGGACAAATTGATTCTCGAGATTGATGAACAATTCGAGCGAGCCGTACAGCAGCGATCCCAAAAAGCCATACAGCCAAACTACCCGGGACAGGGAAGTCTTCCCCTCCAAGGGGTCCTTGACGAATTGCGTCAGCGTCACGAGCGGCCTTACGATGCCGGCCGCGGGGTTTTGCTGATCCGCTGACCCGCGCCCGCCCGACGCGCAATGAGCATGGCGAGTTCCAGCGCCTGTTCTGCATTGAGGCGCGGATCGACCTGCGATTTATAGGCGCGCGCCAGATCGCTCTCCGTCAGGCCGCGAGCCCCGCCGACACACTCGGTGACGTCCTCGCCGGTCAGCTCAATGTGCACGCCGCCGAGCATCGAACCTTCTTCATTGTGAATGCGGAACGCGGCCTCGACTTCTCCCAGAATATTGTCGAAGCGGCGGGTCTTGATGCCGCCCGCCGTGGTCTCGGTATTGCCATGCATGGGATCGCAGACCCAGAGAACCTGCGAACCGGTGGCGCGAACCGCGCGGATCATGCCTGGCAGCCGCTGCCCGATGTCCTTGATGCCAAAGCGATGAATAAAGGTCAGACGGCCGGGCTGATTTTGCGGATTGAGCACCTGAATCAGCTCCTGCAGCCACTCCGCGCTCATCGCCGCACCCACCTTCACGCCGATCGGATTGGAGATTCCGCGAAAATATTCGACGTGCGCGCCGTCGATATTGGCGGTGCGCATCCCGATCCACGGCATGTGCGTCGACAGGTTGTACCAACGCTTCTGCCGCTCGATGTATCGTGTCTGCGCCTGCTCCGAAAAGAGATGCAATCCTTCGTGACTGGTGTAGAAATCGACGCGGGTCGCCGAGTGCACGCGTTGTCCGCTCATGGATTCGAAAAAATCCATCGACTCGGCAATCGAGTCGACGATCTGTTGGTAGGCCTCGCGCAGCGGCGCGTGCCGTAAGAACCCTAGGTCCCAGTACTCCGGATGATGCAGATCGGCAAAGCCGCCATCGATCAACGCTCGCACAAAATTGAGGGTCAATGACGCGCGCTCATAGCCGCGCAGCAAGAGTTCCGGGTCCGGCTCGCGTTCCGCTGCGCTAAAACCCGGGCGGTTGACGTTGTCGCCGCGATAGCTCGGCAGTGTGACGCCCTCGCGCGTTTCGGTGTCCGCCGAGCGAGGCTTGGCGTACTGCCCGGCAAATCGGCCGACGCGCAGAATGGGCTTCTTCAAGCCCTGCAGCAAAACCAGGCTCATCTGCAGCAGGATCTTCAGGCGCCGCGCGATATTATCCGACTCGCAGTCCGCGAAGCTTTCCGCGCAATCGCCCCCCTGAAGCAAAAATTGCTCGCCGCGCTGCGCTTGCGCCAGCTTGGCGCTCAACGCCTCGATTTCCCATGAGACGACCAGGGGGGGCAGCCGGCTCATGGCGGCAACGGCGCTCTCCAAAGCGGCCGCATTGGCATAGTTCGGCTGCTGCGCGGCGGGCCGGCTTTGCCAGGTCGTGGGGTGCCAGTTGGTCAGGGCGGTGGTGATCGACATTGCAACGATGCTAGCGTTGTACGCCAACCCAAGTCAAAATGCGGCCCCCTCACTTTTGACCCTTGTTAAATCGAGAATCGAAATATGAAGCACGGCAAGACGCTCGAATCCCTGGGAATTCAGGATATCAACGCCGGTGTCTGGTCCGGCAGCCACGGCTGGAGCACCGATGGCAGCGGGCCGCTGATCGAATCGATCAATCCGGCGACCGGGCAGCGCCTGGCACAGGTGCGCGGCGCAACCCTCGCCGACTACGAACAGGTCATGAATTCGGCGCTCGCCGCCGCGGCCGCCTGGAGACGCGTGCCGGCGCCGAAGCGTGGCGAGGCGGTACGCCAGGTGGGCGAGGAATTGCGCGCCTTCAAGGATGCGCTCGGCAGCCTGGTGTCGATGGAAAACGGCAAGATCAAGCCTGAGGGCGACGGCGAAGTGCAGGAAATGATCGATATCGCCGATTTCGCGGTCGGGCAAGCGCGCATGCTGTATGGCAACACCATGCATTCGGAACGCGCGCAGCACCGCATGTACGAGCAGTGGCACCCGCTGGGCGTGGTCGGCGTGATTTCTGCATTCAACTTTCCCGTCGCGGTGTGGGCATGGAATGCTTTCTTGGCCGCCATCAGCGGCAACGCGACGGTTTGGAAGCCCTCGCCCAAGACCTCACTGTGCGCGCTCGCCGTGCAGCATATTTGCAATCGAGTGCTGCAGCGGCTCGAGCTACCGCCCATATTCCAGATCTTCATCGACGCCGGCACCGAGCTCGCCGGACGATTTGTCGATGATGGGCGCGTCGCGCTGGTGTCCTTCACGGGATCCACGCATGTCGGCCGGCAGATTGGCGTGCGCGTCGCGCAGCGTCTTGGCAAAAGCCTTCTGGAGCTGGGCGGCAACAATGCATTGATTGTCGATGAACAGGCCAACTTGGACCTGGCGGTGCCCGCGATCGTATTCGGCGCCGTCGGAACCGCGGGTCAGCGCTGCACCACCACGCGACGCGTGCTCGTGCATCGCTCGCGCGCCGCGGAGCTCGAACGGCGTTTGCTCGCCGCCTATGCCCAGGTGCGCATCGGCGACCCGCTCGAACCCGGCACGCTCATGGGACCCCTGATCGATGCGGGCGCCGTGGCGCGCTATTCCGCCGCGATCGCCGCGGCACAGGCTGAGGGCGGGCAACTGTTGTGCGGCGGAAAGGTGCGGCCGGGGCCCGGCAATTTCGTCGAACCCAGCATCATTCGCGCCACGCCCACGATGGCGGTGGTGCGCACCGAAACCTTCGCGCCGATTCTGTACTTGATGAGCTTCGAGACGTTCGAGGAGGCGCTGGCGCTGCAAAACTCCGTGGCTTATGGCCTGTCATCGGCGATCTTTTCCGACAGTTTGCGGGCTGCCGAGCGATTCTTGTCGGCGGATGGAAGCGACTGCGGCATTGCCAATGTCAACCTGGGGACCTCCGGCGCGGAAATCGGCGGTGCCTTCGGCGGCGAGAAGGACACCGGCGGCGGACGCGAAGCCGGGTCTGACTCGTGGAAGTCGTATATGCGCCGCCAAACCAATACCATCAATTGGAGCGGACAGATGGCGCTGGCACAGGGAATCCGTTTCGACGTCTGAGTCGGCCGTTTGACAGCAAGTCCGGTTTGCGACTGCGTCCGTTTTGCGACTGCGCCCGGTTAGCGACTGAGCCAGGCTTCGATTTCTGCTGCACGCTGACTCAGGCGCGCCGCGGAAATCGGGCCGAGCGTCTTCAATTCCTGAGCGTACAACGACACGCGGTATTCCTCGATCCAGAATCGCAATTCCGCAAGCTTCGGCGTCCAGCGCATTTCAGCGCCAACACGCAGCTCCAAATCCAGATAGCGGGCCGACCACTGCTCAAGTTCCTGCGCGACATGTTTGGATTCACCGCCGCGCACCAAGTTGCGCTGCCAGCGCCGCTGCTCCGCCTTTAAATAGCGCGTCATTTGACGCAGCCAATCCAGCGACGCGGTGCCGATGGTCGCAAAGCTCAGAAGCCGTTGCAGGTGGCCGCGCGTCTCCTCGGCGGCGCCCGCCAGCAGCCGCACGCGCGCATCATCGAGCGCCTGCCGCACCTCGCCTGCCTCCTTGAGCCAGGCTTGGACCATCGCGCTCATCTGCTCGAGACAGGGATAGAGGCGTTCCCGTCCCTGATCGACAGCAGCCTCGAACTCAGCCTTGGTACGAGGCGCTTCCGCCTGAGCAAAGCATGCCTCGCGAAAGGTCAGCTGGAGGAGCCCGTCGATGAGGGCATCACTGCCCAGGTACGGGCTGGCGCTGAGCAGCAGCGGGACCGAACCGGCAATGGACTTGGCCAGGTCGCGTGATTGGCGCTCCAGCATTGCTCGGGCCAGGCGCACCGATCCGTCCCGCCAGGTCCGCAGCGCTTCCTCAGTGGACCATTCGTATTTCACCTGCAGTCCCGACTCGCGCCTCTCGAGCGTGGGGAAGACCCAAATCGTGCCCTGCTGCAATATGAGCGGCTCTTGCTCCGGCAAGCGCTCTATCTCAAAGCGGCGCCAACTGCCGAAACTTGCGTAGGCAGCGCGCGCCAGGCGTTCGAGCTCGGCGTGAGCCGCCCCGGCACATTCGCGGCGCAAGCGCGAGAGATCCGTGCCGCGCGCGACTTCCCTGTCGTCCTGGGTGACGGTCAGATGCGGCGTCAAATGCGCAGGGACCGCAGACGGATCGAAACGCAGCAGCCCTGCGGCAATACCGCGCCGTTCATTGAGCCAGGCTTTGAGATGCGCGGCGTCGGCGGCCGCGCCCAGCGTCTCTTTTAGAAACGCGGCGGCGGTTGCCGCCACCGGAATCAGGCTGCGGCGCGCATCCTTGGGCAGCGAGCGCAGCAACGCCTCGATGCGCGGCGCCGCCAAACCTGGGATCGCGGCCTCAATCGCTGCGCGCGTCAGTGACGGCAGCGCCAGCAGCGGTACCCTGAGATTCGCGCCGTCTTCGATTTCTCCGGGAGCGAAGTGATATTCGACCGGCACGGTCAGCGCATCGACACGGGTCTTTTCGGGAAATTGCGCCAGCGCTTCGTCTTCGGGCAAACGCGCGAAAATGTCCGTGGGGTTGAGCGTCAAGGCCGCACGTTGCTGCGGCGATAGATGTCGATTGAAATGCTCCAAGGTCGCCGCGCTCGAGACCTGGCGCGGCAGCCGCGTATCGTAGAATTCTACGAAGGATTCGGCCGCCCGCACCAGATCGCGCGTGCGCAGCCGCTCCTCCATCTGCTGCGCCTCGCGCACCGCGGCATCGTTTGCCAGCAGCCAGTCGGGCCGCTGCTTCAGGCGTTGATACACCAGGGCCTCGCGCGCGAAAATGAGGCGCGATTCCTCCGGCGCAATCGGTCCGTAGTTTACGATTCGGCCGGCGCTCAAGATCAGGCCAAGAAAGCTGATCCGCTCGCGGGCGACAACCTGCTCACGCGCCTCGTCCCAGTCCGGCTCCAGGTACTCGCGTTTTACGAGGTGCGCGGCTGCAGATTCGATCCACATGGGCTCGACTTCTGCGACACGCCGCGCGAACACGCGGGAGGTTTCGACGATGCTCGCGGCCATGACCCAGCGAGGGCGGCGTCGGCCGAGCGGCGAGCCAGGGAAGATGTGAAAATGCACGCCGCGCGTGCCAAGGTATGCGCCCTCCTCGCCGCGCGTGCCGACCATGGTGCAAAAGCCGGCCAGCAAGGAACGATGCACGCCCGTATAGCTTGCCTTGGCGGCCTGCGCCACCAGCCCAAGTTCGCGGGCTCGATCCACCACCTGGGTGTAGACGTCATCCCACTCGGACAACCGCAGGAGCGACAAATGGTGCTGCTTGCACCAGCGGCGCAACTCACGCCTTGCCCCTAAGCGCGCCGTGCGATAGGCACGCCACAGTTTGAGCAGCGCGGAGAACTCCGACTTCGTGTCGTCGAAGACAGGCCCTTCCGGCGGATCCTCGCCGAGGCGAACATCCGGCACGCTCAATCCCGAGACGATGGCCAGCAGCTCGCTTTCCGCGTGAAAGCGCTTGCTCTCGAGCAGCGCCCGGCTCAGGCGCGGATCGAGCGGCAGCCGCGCCATGGCGTTGCCAAGACGCGTGATGCGACGATCTTCATCGAGAGCCTGCAGCTCCTGCAAGAGGCGATAGCCGTCGTTGAGCGCGCGCGAATCGGGCGGGTCGAGGAAGGGGAAATCCTCCGCCCGTCCCAGGCCATCCGCGGCAAGGCGCAGCAGCAGCGCCGCGAGGTTGGTGCGCAGGACCTCGGGCTCCGTGAAGGCCGTGCGCTGGTCGAAATCCTCCTGGCTGTACAGGCGCATGCACAGGCCGCTGCTAAGCCGGCCGCAGCGGCCCTTGCGCTGATCGGCGCTGGCGCGGGATACCGCTTCAATGGGCAGGCGCTGCAGTCGATTGCGCACGCTGTAGCGGCTGATGCGCGCCAGGCCTGAGTCAATGACGGCGCGGATGCCGGGCACCGTGATCGATGTCTCGGCCACGTTGGTCGAGAGCACGATGCGCTGCCTCGAGCCGCGCTGAAAAATCTTGCTTTGCTGCTCCCAGGACAGGCGGGAATACAGGCTCAGTACCTCGACGCGCGCTCCCAGCTCGCGCTCGAGCAGCTCGCCGACATCGCGAATCTCACGCTCGCCCGGCAGAAATACCAGGATGTCGCCGCTGCCGATTTCACCCGGTTCCGTGGCGATTTCCTGATAGGCCTCGAGCACGGCAAGCGGCAGATCAGGGTCTTCATCCGCCTGTCCGGATTGAAGGTAGCGCACTTCGATGGGATGGCTGCGGCCGCTCACCGTGATGATCGGCGCTTCGTCGAAGAAGCGCGACACCCTTTCGATGTCGAGCGTCGCCGACGTGACAATGAGCTTCAGCTCCGGTCTGCGCGGCAGCAGGCGCTTGAGCACGCCCAGCAGCAGGTCCACATTGAGGGTGCGCTCATGCGCCTCGTCAACGATGACCGTATCGTAGCGGCGCAGGATCGGATCCGAAGCCAGCTCGGCCAGCAGCAGACCGTCCGTCATGAGCACGAGGCGTGTCGCATCCGAAACCTGGTCCGCGAAACGAACTCTGAATCCCACACTGCGGCCGACCGGCTGGCCCAACTCCTCCGCCACGCGTGAAGCCAGAGCCCGCGCGGCGAGCCGCCGCGGCTGCGTATGGGCAATGAGCCCAGCCGTGCCGCGGCCCAATTCGAGGCAGTATTGCGGCAACTGCGTGCTCTTGCCGGATCCCGTGTCGCCGGCGACGATGAGCACCTGGCGCTCTGCCAGCGCATTGAGGATCGCCTCGCGCCTGAGAGTGATGGGCAGGCCGGGATCGTGCTTGAATTGCAATGGCGGTGCCGCGCGCGCAGCTGCGCGCCGCGCGGCGTTGTCATCATCGATCATGGCTTACTCGCCACGCTTGACGGCTTGCCAGAGGTCCTCTTGGGCCGCAAGATCCAACTCAGAGAACACTTGTCCGCGCTGTACCGCCAGCGCTTCCATGCCGCGGAAGCGGCGTGCAAATTTTGCGTTGGCGGCGCGCAATGCCGCTTCGGCATCGACATCCAGCTTGCGCGCGAGATTGGCGGCCGCGAACAGCAGATCGCCGACTTCCTCGAAAATCTCGGTCGAACTTATGGGCGAGGCGCGCGCAGCAGCGCGCACCTCCAAAAGCTCCTCTTCCACCTTGTCGGCGCATTGGCCGGCATGCTCGAAATCAAACCCGACGCGTGCGGCCCGCTTGCTGAGCTTGTAGGCGCGCAGCAGCGCCGGCAACGCGTGCGGCACACCATGCAACGCCGAGACGTCGCCCGCACCGCGCTCCGCGGCCTTGATGTTCTCCCAGGCCGAGGATTGCTCGACGATGCTCAGGGGCGCGCCGCCGCCGAACACGTGGGGATGGCGCCGCGTCAGCTTGTCGCAAATCGCGCCTGCGACTTCCCCAAAATCAAACTGGCCGGATTCGCTTGCCATTTGCGAATGGAACACCACCTGGAACAAGAGATCGCCGAGTTCGTCCTTGAGGCCGCCCAAATCGCCGCGTTCAATCGCGTCGGCCACTTCGTAAGCTTCCTCGATGGTATACGGCGCGATGCTGGCGAAGGTTTGTTGCCGGTCCCACGGACAACCCTCAGCCGACCGCAGGCGCGCCATGATCGCCAGCAGTTCGGTCATGCGCGCACTCATTTCGATGGCACGGCGTGCGGCTGCTGCGGCCTCAGCATCAGCCGTCTCCGCAGGGTCATCAGCATCCCCGCCGTGGCGCCCCAAATATTGCGCTCGCCGTAGGGTATGTCGTGGATGTCGATCGTCAGCTCGCCAATTTTGCGTTGCCGCGACTTGTGATTGGCGGCGTCCAGAATGTAGTCGAGCGGCACTTCGAAAACGTCATGCACCTCCGCGGCGGCGATCTTGAGTTGATAGCCGGGATTGACGAAACCCACCGCCGGCGTCACTCGAAACCCCGAGATCACCACGTGATCCGGCAAATAGCCGGCAAACTCCACCAGCTCCGAGCCCAAGCCAATTTCTTCGAAGCTTTCCCGCAGCGCGGCGTGCCAGGCGTCGGCATCCTGCGGCTCAATGCGGCCGCCCGGAAAACTGATCTGACCGGCGTGATCCTTGAGCGTGGTGGCGCGCTGCGTCAGCAAAACCGTCATGCCGGCATGGCGCTCAACCAGAGGAATCAGCACGGCCGCCGGCGTGCGCCGCGTCGTCAAGGTTGCCCGCACGCGCGCCGCGACCTCGGGCGGCGCTTGCTTAAGCCAATGCATGTCTTCCTCAGGCGTCGAAGGCGCACAGTCCAGTGCATCGCGGATGTGTTGTTTGGTATAGAGCGAATCCATCGGTAAATTTAGCTGCCCGCACCCTTGATGCCTCCCTCGGTGAGGGACTTCGGATCCAACAGCCGCCGCAGCTCATCGAGGCTCAAGTCGGTCATTTCCGCGGCGACATCCAAAATGGACCGCCCTTCGCGATAGGCTTTTTTCGCAATCGCCGCGCCCTTCTCGTAGCCGATGATGGGATTCAGCGCGGTCACCAGGATGGGATTGCGCGCGAGCGCATCTTGAATCCTTTCACGGTTCACGCTGAATCCCGCGATGGCATGATCGGCCAGATTGCGGCAGCCGATGGCGAGCAACTCGATGCTCTGAAGAAGATTGTAGGCAATCACCGGCAGCATGACATTCAGCTGGAAATTTCCCGACTGGCCGGCGACGGTGATGGTCGAGTCGTTGCCGATGACCTGCGCGGCGATCATGGTCACCGACTCGGCGACCACGGGATTGACCTTGCCCGGCATGATGCTGCTTCCCGGCTGCAGCGCCGGCAGCGCGATTTCGGCCAAACCCGCCAACGGGCCGCTGTTCATCCAGCGTAAATCATTCGCGATCTTCATCAAGCTGACGCTCAAGACCTTGAGCTGGCCCGACAATTCCACCGCCGTATCCTGACCGGCCAGCGCCGCGAAATAATTCTCGGCGGGCCGAAACGCAATCCCCGTGCGCCCGGCCAAATGCCGCGCGAAAACAGCGCCGAACTGCGCTCTGGCATTGATGCCCGTTCCGACCGCCGTGCCGCCCTGCGCCAGGGCATGCAGCCGCGGCGTCACCGCCGACAGGCGTGCTTCGCAGGCGGCGATTTGCGACTGCCAGGCACCAAACTCCTGGGCAAGCGTAATGGGCATGGCATCCATCAAATGCGTGCGGCCGGTCTTGACGATGTCGCTCAGCTCTGCGCCGCGCTTGCTCAGGATCTCCTGCAGGTGTTGGAGCGCCGGCTGCAATGATCTTCGCAACAGCAGCGCCGCGGACACGTGGATCGCGGTCGGCACCACGTCATTGCTGCTTTGGCTCATGTTCACCTGATCATTGGGGTGTACCGCGGCGCCCAGCGCACGCGAGGCGAGCGAGGCAATCACCTCATTGGCATTCATGTTGCTGCTGGTGCCGGAACCAGTCTGGAAAACATCCACCGGAAATTCGCCGTCATGATCGCCCGCGGCGACTTGAAGGGCGGCCTCCTGGATGGCCGCGGCAATGGGCGCGGGCAGATCGCCCAGTTCGGCATTGGCGCCGGCCGCGGCATGCTTGATGAGCGCCAGTGCCTCGATAAACACACGCGGCATGCGCAGGCCGCTGGGCGGAAAATTATCGATCGCGCGTTGGGTCTGGGCGCCCCACAACGCCTCGGCAGGCACGTCGAGCGATCCTAAGCTGTCGCGCTCGACGCGGGTAATTGCTGTCATCGCGCCTTACTCCGCAGGATTAGGGTTGTTTACGGTAGAATTGCCTATTCTACACTCTAGCTGCCGGCGCTCCGATGTCCACCTCTTTGTCCGACGCACTTTCTCCCCTCGATGGCCGCTATGCCGCCAAACTCGCTGAAGTGCGCCGCATATTCAGCGAAGCCGGACTCATGCGCGAGCGGGTCCGAGTCGAGTGCGCCTGGTTTCTCGCGCTGGCGGACGGTCCGGCGGCGCACGCCCTCTCCAAGCTGCCGCCCGCCGCCCGCGAACTGCTCACAATGCTCGCCGGTAATCCGCAGTCGACCGATGTGGCCGCCATCAAGCAAATCGAGGCGCGCACCAACCACGATGTCAAGGCGGTCGAATATTGGCTGCGTGCCGAACTTACGGCGCGCGGCGCGACGCTGCCCGAACTGGAGTGGATGCACTTTGCCTGCACTTCGGAGGATATCAACAATCTGGCCTACGCCCTGATGCTCAAGACCGCGCGTGAGACTTTGTTGCTGCCGCTGCTGAAGAGCTTGGGAGCGACGCTCGACGCGCTCGCGCGGCGTTACGCCAACGACGGAATGCTGGCGCGCACGCATGGGCAGAACGCGACGCCGACGACCGTCGGAAAGGAGCTCGCCAACGTTGCCGCGCGCCTCGAGCTACAGCGCAATGGAATTGAGCGCGTTGCCATCCTCGGCAAGATGAACGGCGCCGTCGGCAATTTCAATGCACATGCCGCCGCTCTGCCGCGGGTGGATTGGCCGGCATTCAGCGCGGTGTTCGTCCGATCCCTCGGGCTGCAAGCAAACTCGCATACGACGCAAATCGAGCCGCACGATTGGATCGCGGAGTACTGCCACGCCTTGATGCGCGCGAACACCGTGCTGCTGGATTTTGCGCGCGATATGTGGAGCTATATTTCCATCGGTTATTTCAGGCAACGGCCGGTTGCGGGGGAAGTCGGCTCATCGACCATGCCCCACAAGGTGAATCCCATCGATTTCGAAAACGCCGAGGGCAATCTCGGGTTGGCCAACGCGCTGCTCGGTCATTTTGCCGACAAGCTTCCGGTCTCGCGTTTGCAGCGCGACCTGACCGACTCGACCGTACTGCGCAATGTCGGTGTGGCGATCGGTCATTCGGTGCTCAGTTTCCGCTCCCTTGCCGCAGGGCTCGAGAAGATTGAGCTTGACGCCCAGCGGGTGGCCGAGGATCTGAATCGCGCATGGGAGGTGCTGGGTGAGGCGGTGCAAACCGTGATGCGCGCCCACGGCATTCCGGACGCCTACGATAAGCTCAAAACCTTCACGCGCGGCCGGGCGGTGGATGAGCATGCCATGCGAGAGTTCATCGCCTCCTTGGGCCTGCCGTCCGAGGAAAAAGCTCGCCTGATGGCACTGACGCCTGCGACTTATGTAGGCTTGGCGCCGCAGCTGGCGCTACGTGAAAAGCCGCCCTAAGGGCCTGTCTGAATCGCTCCAGGCTTGCTTGAAACGTGACGCAGTTAGCACGGGGCGGCCCGACTCAAACGGTACTATCAGGCTCAAAGTACGCGGGGTCGGGGTCAAGCTTATGGCGGGTAACACGGAAGAACGCTCAAAACCGGCGGCGGCGGATAAGGTATCCGCGCCCGGCGGCGAGGCTTCCATGGGTTCGGGTACCCGTACCATTTTGAGCACCATGCCCGAAGTGCGCGACGCCAGCCTGAAGGTCGCAAAGTCCGCGCAGCGCCTGCTGTCGATTTTTACCCAAGATTTGGAACCCCTGGTGTACGGCGAGGAGCCCTTCCTCGAGGCCATCAAGCGCCTGGTGCTGGCACGCTCCTATGCCAAGGTCAGGGTGCTGCTCGCGGACCCGTCAAGGGCGATGGTGGACAACAATCGCTTCCTCGCACTGGCCCGTCGCCTGACCAGCTGCATCGACCTGCGTGCAATGAGCCCCGAATATCCCGCAAGCGCGGGCGCTTTCATCATTGCCGACGACAAGGCGTTGGTGTATCGCCTGCAGGCCGATCGATGGGATGGAATTTCCGACATGAACGATCCGGCCGTCGTGCGCCGCTACCTGAACTTCTTCGATGAAGTGTGGCAAACGAGTATGCAAGAATCGCAAATGCGGCAAATGCTCATGTAACGCTTGGGGCTTGCGTCTTGCCCGTATAATGGGCGGATGCCGAGCCTTACGCCAAATTCCCTCTCCGAAGGCACGGTCATCGTCGGCATGTCTGGCGGCGTTGATTCAGCCGTGGCGGCCATGCTGCTGCGCGACGCGGGCTATGCGGTGCAGGGCCTGTTCATGTCCAATTGGGACGATGACGACGGCTACTGCACGGCTGCGGCCGATTTCCAGGACGCGCGCCGCGTCTGCGAAATTTTGGGTCTGCCGCTGCATCGCGTCAGCTTTGCGGAGCAATATCGCGAGCGCGTGTTCAGCTTCTTCTTGCGCGAGTATGAGGCGGGCCGCACGCCGAACCCCGACGTTCTTTGCAATCGAGAAATCAAGTTCGGCATCTGTCTGGAATACATGCAGCGCCTGGGCGCCGCCTGGATCGCAACCGGGCACTACGCGCAGGTCCGCCATACCAGCCCGTATCCGGAATTGCTGAAAGCGGCTGATGGCGCCAAGGATCAGAGCTATTTCCTGCACAGCGTCGCTGTCTCTGCGCTGTCGAAGACCCTCTTTCCGCTGGGCGGCCTGCACAAGGCCCAGGTGCGCTCCATGGCTCATGCCGCCGGCCTGCCGGTATTCGACAAGCCGGACAGCACCGGCATCTGTTTCATCGGGGAGCGCCCGTTCCAGGAATTCTTGAGCCAGCATCTTCACACCGAGCCCGGACCGATCGAGACGGGCGAAGGTCGGGTCCTCGGCGAACATGCGGGGCTCGCCCTGTACACGCTCGGCCAGCGTTCCGGGCTGAAAGTGGGCGGTCGCGCCGGTGCTGCCGCGGCGCCGTGGTACGTCGCGGACAAAATCATGGCTCGCAACGCGCTCATCGTGGTGCAGGATCAGAATCATCCATTGCTGCTGTCCGATTCTTTCAGCGTCGGGCAGATGCATTGGATCAATCCCGGCGATGCCGGTGCGCAGACCGCGTGCGCGGTCAAGACACGCTATCGGCAGAACGATCTGGCCTGCATGGTGCAGGCGTGCGGCGATGAGAGCTGGCATGTGGCGCTGGAGCGCCCCGCGCGCGCCGTCACGCCGGGCCAATATGCCGTCTTCTACCAAGGCGAGCGCTGTCTTGGCGGCGGCATCATCGCGCGGCGCTTCAATTCCGAGCTCGAGCCCGCAGCCGGAAGAATCGCCTATAATTCTCTTTTTTCGGTGGAGGGGTCATGACGGACAGCTTCAAGGCGCGAACGACGCTCAAGGTGGGCGCGCAACAGTACGACATCTTGAGTCTTGCGGCGCTGAAGTCGCTGAATGTGGACCGCCTGCCCTTTTCGCTCAAGATTCTGCTCGAAAATCTGTTGCGGTTCGAGGACGGCGTCAATGTGACCAAGGGAGATATCGAGGCGCTGCTCAAATGGGAGCCGAACGCGCTGCCGAGCCATGAGATCGCCTTTACGCCCGCACGGGTCATCATGCAGGATTTCACCGGTGTGCCCTGCATCGTGGATCTCGCCGCCATGCGCGAAGCCATTGTGAAGCTCGGCGGCGACCCTCAAAAGGTCAACCCGCTGGCGCCGGCGGAACTGGTCATCGATCACTCGGTGCAGGTGGACGAATACGGCGCCGCCAATTCGCTGCAGCACAACAACGAGATAGAATTCAAGCGCAACGGCGAACGCTATATGTTCCTGCGCTGGGGCCAAACCGCTTTCAGCAATTTCAAGGTCGTGCCGCCGAACACCGGCATCGTGCACCAGGTCAATATCGAGCGGCTCGCACGGGTTATTTTTTCGGATGAGTCAGGACCCAAGAAATCGGCTTACCCCGACACCCTGGTCGGCACCGACTCGCACACAACCATGGTCAACGGTTTGGGGGTCCTGGGCTGGGGCGTCGGCGGCATCGAGGCCGAAGCGGCCATGTTGGGGCAGCCGGTGACCATGCTGATACCCCAGGTCATCGGCTTCAAGCTGACCGGCGCGCTGCCGGCAGGCACGACGGCGACCGATCTGGTGCTGACCGTGACCGAGATGCTGCGCAAGAAGGGCGTGGTCGACAAATTCGTCGAATTCTTCGGCGATGGCCTCAAAGGACTGCCGCTCGCCGACCGGGCGACGATTGCCAATATGTCGCCGGAATTCGGTTCCACTTGCGCGATTTTTCCCATCGACGAAGAGACCATCCGCTATTTGGAATTGACGGGACGACCTGCCGAACAGATTGCGTTGGTCGAGGCCTATGCGAAGGCCCAGGGCTTGTGGCGAATCAACGGTGCGCCGGCGGCGGACTATACCGACGTGGTCGAATTGGATCTCTCGACGGTCGAACCCTCGCTTGCCGGACCGAAGCGCCCGCAGGACCGGGTACCGCTGACCAAGGCAAAAAGCGTTTACCGGAGCAGCGTCAAGAAAATGGCCGAGGAGCGCACGCAGAAAAATCCCACGGCGACCGGCAGCGCGCCGGCCAAAGTGGGCAATGCGAGTTTCGAAGTCAAGGACGGCGCGGTACTGATCGCGGCGATCACCAGCTGCACCAACACCTCGAATCCCGCCGTGCTCGTGGCCGCAGGGCTGCTGGCGCGCAATGCCTTGAAGCAGGGGCTGACGGTCAAACCGTGGGTGAAAACCTCGCTCGCGCCGGGCTCGCGTGTGGTGACGGACTACTTGAGCAAGGCCGGTCTGCTGCACGATTTGGAGCAGCTGGGCTTTTACACGGTGGGTTATGGCTGCACCACCTGTATCGCCGCCGGGACCCCCGTGCTCCTCGCCAACGGCACGGCGCGTCCGATCGAACAGCTACCTGAGGCCGGAGGGTCAATGGTGTATGCGCCCGATGGCGAGCGCCGGCTCGCACGCGCCGTGCAGCGCGAGATGATGGTTCAGGGCGAACGCGACTGCGTCGCGCTCGTGCTTCAGGACGGACGCACGCTGGTATGTACGCCGGACCATCAGATCCTATGCAGCGACGGACGTTGGGTGCGCGCCGATCAGCTCACGCTGGGTGAAAGCCGGGTGGTGGCCGGTATTGAGGCAGCGGTCGATAAACCGGGTCCCGACGAGTTTGGCTACCGACTCCCCGCCGGCGAACACACGTTTTCCATGGGAAGTGAATCTGAACGCGACTGCACGCTTGCCTTTGCACGCTTGGTCGGTCACTTGCTGAGCGATGGCTCGATCAGCCGCTTGCGCCAAGCGCGCATGAACGTTGGTCAGGCACTCGATCGGGAGGCGGTGCTGAATGACATCGAACTGCTGAGCGGCAAACGCCCACGGGCGAGCGCTTATGATGAGCGCAAATGGTCCATCGCCCTGCCGCGTGTGCTCACTTCAATGATCTTGTCGCTGCCGGGCATCCGAGTAGGGCGGCGCATTGATCAAGAGCCCGGGTTGCCCGAATTCGTGTTGGATAGTCGTTGCCCGGTTGCGGTTCTGCGCGAATTTCTCGGCGGCCTGTTCGGTGCCGATGGTCACGCACCCACTCTCCAGTATTTTGGAAAAAATGAGCAGCAGGCAAGCCTCGAGCCGCCGGCTTACTCGCAAAGCGCCAAGCCGGAATTTGTTGCCGCAACCATTCGCATGATGAACGACATCATCAAGCTGCTGGTACGTTGCGGCGTGAAGGCGCGCGGAGCAGCGGTGTATGAATATCCGACGCGCTTCGCGGCTTCGACATATCCAGTGGCGCGCGATGGCGTGGCGCGGCGAGAAATTCGGCTCGAACTGCCCGAAGGCCTGTCGTTTGTCGAGCGAGTGGGATTTCGCTACTGTGTCGACAAAGCGCTGCGCGCCAGCGCTGCCGCTGTCTATTGGCGCACGGTAGATACGATCAACCGACAGCGGCTCTGGATGGCAGATCGTCTCGAAGCGCTGCATCGCGAAAAGCCAATGTCCTTCAACCAGACGCGAAGTCTTGTTGCCGCAGAGTTGACTGCGCTGGAGACGCCGGTGTTTCCGCACTATTCGCTGTTGGAAGGTCATGATCGGTTCACGCGATTGCCTTCGGCCGACGCACGACCCTTCCGGCCGCTGCACCGGGAGAGCTGTGAGTTTCCATCTCCTGCCGAGCTATTCCGCGAACTCGGAGTTCGGGATTGGTTTGCGCGTCCGGCCGCCGCCGCTGGCGCACCAAAGCGTTATTGCACGTCAAAGGACTCACTCACGCTGCCGACACTCAATCTCAAAGTCGTCGATCGCCGCTCGGGCGGCAAACGCGCGGTGTACGACTTATCCGTCAACGACCTGCATGCCTTCGTGGCCGGGACTGTCTGCGTGCATAACTGCATCGGTAATTCAGGTCCATTGAAGCCCGAGATTTCTGAAGCGGTGAAAACGGGCGATGTGGTCGCATGCGCGGTGCTCTCCGGAAATCGCAATTTCGAGGGCCGCGTGCATCCGGAAATCAAGATGAACTTTTTGGCCTCGCCGCCGCTGGTGGTGGCGTACGCGCTTGCCGGCAGCCTGGATATCGATATCACCACCGAGTCTTTTGGCACCGGCAAGGATGGCAAACCCGTCTACCTCAAGGACATTTGGCCGAGCACGAAGGATGTGGCCGCCGCGGTGAGCGCATCGGTCGACTCAGCCATGTTCAAGAAGGGCTATGCCAATGTGTTTTTGGGCGATGCCAACTGGGCCGCCATCAAGACCCCGGCCGGCAAGATTTATTCCTGGGACGGCAACTCAACTTACGTGAAGAATCCGCCCTACTTCGAGGGCATGACCATGACCCCTGCGCCGATGGTCGACATCAAAGGCGCGCGCGCGCTCGCCGTGCTGGGCGATTCGGTCACCACGGATCACATTTCTCCGGCCGGCAACATCTCGAAAAGCAGCCCCGCCGCCAAATATCTCATGGCCCAGGGCGTGCAAGCTGCGGATTTCAACTCCTACGGCGCACGGCGCGGCAATCATGAGGTCATGATGCGCGGCACCTTCGCCAATATCCGCCTGCGCAACCTGCTCCTGCCAGGCACGGAAGGCGGCGTCACGCTGCACATACCGAGCGGCGAGCAGATGTCGATTTTCGATGCCGCGATGAAATACAAAACGGGCAACACGCCGCTGGTGATTCTCGCCGGCAAGGAGTATGGCACCGGCAGCTCGCGCGATTGGGCCGCCAAAGGCACCATGCTGTTGGGCGTGAAGGCGGTGATTGCGGAAAGTTTCGAGCGCATTCACCGCTCCAACCTGATCGGCATGGGCGTGTTGCCGCTGCAATTCAAAGAGGGTCAGAACGCGCAGATTTTAGGCTTGAGCGGCAAGGAATCCTTCGAGATCGTGGGCCTGAACCGCGGCGCCGCGAAAACCGTCAAGGTTATCGCCAAGACCGATGCCGGCAAGGCGATCGAGTTCGAGGCAAGGCTGCGCATCGACACGCCGAAGGAACTCGACTATTTTCAGCACGGCGGCATTTTGCAGTACGTGCTGCGGCAGCTCGCGGCGCCGGGCAAAGCGGCGTAGTCCGCAGGCCCAGTGATTTTTCGCCTTGAGTATTTAGTTGGGCGGCTTGGCGGCCGCCGCTACGCTGCCGGCTTCCACCAAGACCAGGGCGTTTGGATTGATATGGGTCTTGATCGCTGCGTTGACCTGATCACGGTTCAACGCCTTCACCGCCTTGGGGTAGGCGTCGAGCCAGCTGGGATCAAACCCTCGCTGCGCATTTGCCAGGATGGTCTCCGCCAACCCCAGAGTCGTTGACAAGCTCACGAAGTAGCCGCCGATCACACCCTGTTTGCGCGACGCCAATTCCTGCTCGGTGACGCCGTCCTTCCACCACTTGTTCAGCTCGCGGCGGGTCGATTCCACACCTTTGCTCAAAAGCGCCGGCGCAAAGCTGGCGGTGATTTCCCACACTCCATCGACGATGCTGTCATCGCCCATACTAGCGCCGATGTTGTAGGTCAGCCCCTCCTTGTCGCGCACGGTGCTCATCAGTCGTCCGGTGAAGCCGCGCCCCAGAATCGCCGTGCCGACGCGCAGCGGTAGATTGTCCGGGTCGCTGTAGCGAAGGCCGCTGGCCTGGCCGAGCAGCACGTTCACGCTGGGCTTGTCCGCAAGCGGCACCGTGATTACGCTCGCGGCGGCGACCGCCGGTTTCGCGGCGCGAAGATAATCCTGACCGCCCGACCAACCGGCGAATGCCTTGGTGATGTCAGCCTGTGTGTCCGCATCGTTGACATCGCCCACGACCACCAGGGTCATGTGCGCCGGTCCGTAGTATTTCGCCTGGAACGCCTTGAGCTCTTCGAGGTTCGCGCTCTTCGCCGCGGCGATGTACTCGTTCAAGGTGTGCGGGCGATTCGGATGCCCTTCCGGAAATATCGCCCGGCCGAAGGCTTCGGATGCCAGGGCACTGCTGTCCTGTACCGAAGCCTCGAGCTCGCCGATGAATTGCTCCTTCGCCTTGTTGAACTCGGCCGCCAACAGCGCCGGGGTGCGCAACTCCGCCGCCATCGTGTCGATGATCAACGGAAGATCCTTCTTCAGGCATTTCGCGCGCACCTCAAGCGACTGCACGCCGACGGTAAAGCTGATCTCGGCGCCGACGTTTTCCAGTTTCTCAGCGATCGAGAATTTGTCGAGCGACTTGGTGCCGCGGTCGAGCATCATTCCGGACAGGGTGGGAATGGCGATGTTGCCAGAATCCACCATGGCATCCCCCGCAGGCAACACCCCGATGACGATGACCACATCCTTGACGTTGCTGCGATAAGTGATCAGATCGATTCCATCGACCTTTGATCGACGGGCTTGATCCGCCATGTTGGCGGCCGCCGGCGCAGCCGTCGCCAGCAATGCCAGCATCATTGAAAGTCGAATCACGAGCCCTTCTCCGTTTTTGGCGCCACCGGGACAAACCAGCCGGTCGTGCTCTGATCTGCGCCGAAATATTGCCTTGCGACCCGCTGCACATCCGCAGGCGTGACCTGCTGGACTTTTTGCGGAAAGGTTACATACAAGGTCCAGTCGCCCACGCCGATCCATTCGCTGAGTTCGCTCGCGACCGCCGCGGTGCCGTCGCGCTTGTAAGCATCCTCCGCAATGTATTGCTGCTTGACGCTGGCGACTTCAGCGGGCGTGACGCCGCTGGTCTTGATCTTGTCCAACTCCGCCATCAACGCCCGCTCCATCTGCTGGTGCGTGGTGCCGGGCGAAAGCGCCGCGTACAGCGTGTGCAGCGACAGGTCGTGGAGCACCTCGGTGCCCGCACCGGCGCTCAAAGCCAGTCCTTGATCGACCAGCGCGCGATAGAGCCGCGCATTTTTGCCGGAGCTCAAAATGGCATCGAGCATCTCGAGCGCCGCTTGATCGGCGTCCCTGCCATTCGGAACTTTGTGGGCGATGATGATCGCGCCCAGCTCGCCCGGGCGCTTGAGCACGACCCGCCGCTCGCCGCTCTGCGCCGGCTCCTCGGTGTAGATCGCCGGTATCGGCGCGGGCGAACGGGGGTAGACGCCGTAATACTTCTTGATCAACCCCAGCACCGCATCGGTCTCGATATCGCCGACCACCGTGACGGTCGCATTATTTGGCCAATAGAACGTGTCATAGAACTCGCGCAATTTGGCGATTGGCACGTGCTCGATATCGCTCTTCCAGCCGATGGTCGGATGGTGATACGGCAGCGCCACATAAGCTGCCTCCATGACCTCCTCGAGCAGCACGTTCTCAGGATCGTTCTTGCCGCGCTCATATTCATTGCGAACAACGGTCATTTCGGCCTGACGGTCGGATTCATGCAGCCAAAGATGGCGCATGCGATCGGCCTCGATCGCGATGTATCCCTCCAGGCTTTCGCGGCCGATGGTGGCGAAGTAGTTGGTGCGATCCAAGGAGGTGTTCGCATTGAATTGGCCGCCGACGCGCTCCAGCATCTGCTTGATACTGTTGCCCTTGGCATCGTTGAAAGCATCACTGCCCTTGAACATCAAGTGTTCCAAGATGTGCGTGGCACCCGTCGTCCCGGTCACTTCATTGCGCGAGCCGACCTGATAAGTGACTTGGAAGGTGACCACGGGCGCGGAATGATCCGGCACCAGCAGCACCGTCAATCCATTGCTGTCTAGCCTGTATTCATCGATGCCGCCGAGCGATCTGATGTGCGAAAAGC
Source organism: uncultured Gammaproteobacteria bacterium (assembly GCA_963731465.1). Taxonomy (GTDB): domain Bacteria; phylum Pseudomonadota; class Gammaproteobacteria; order Steroidobacterales; family Steroidobacteraceae; genus Bog-1198. The sequence continues at coordinate 77,215 of CAVSVK010000008.1, read as the reverse complement.
CGGCCGAGCCCTGCGGAACGGCGGCTACGGTCGGCACTGTCTTGTGCGGCGCCGCTTGAACGGCAACGCCGCACAGCGTCAGGATGGCCACGCCGCAGATCGTGCGCGAAATCCGCTTGCTCTCAAACATTCTTAAACCCACCGTTCAACCACGTAATATTCAATTCTAGTTCTTTAACGAGATGGGAGTGGACACATCAATCTGCGCACGGCGCGTCGCCGCTTCGGAAGAGATCATAATGGCGCCTGGCGCATCGGCTTTAAGTGCGAAGACGTCTGCATAGCATGCAATAATTATTCGAGATAGTTTATATAACATACTGTATTTGTGAGTAAATATCTGTCTAGAAAAGCTGCAATCAGCACCGCAGTCAAACCTTGGATCGCTCTCTTCGATCTCGACGGCACGCTTACCTGGCGCGATACGCTGCTGCCCTTCTTGATGGGATATGTGCGCCGACGCCCTCATCGAGCACTTGGGCTGTGGCGATTGCCGTTCGCACTGTTCCGCTATTGGCAGGATCGTGACCGGGGCGCGCTTAAATCAAGGGTTATTCGCATGCTGATGCGCGGCGAGCGGCGCTCCGTGCTGGACGAGTGGTCGCAAAGCTTCGTGGCCGGACTCAAATCTAAACATCAATTTCGGCCGCTCGCCCTCGCCGTTCTGGAGGCGCATCGTGCCGCGGGAGACCACTTGGTGCTGCTGTCGGCAAGCCCCGATCTCTACGTTCCCCGGATCGGCCAGATGCTCGGCTTTGAACGGACTCTCTGCACCGAAATTGAATGGCAGGGCGAGCGCCTAGACGGCCGTCTCAAAACACCCAACCGGCGCGGCGAGGAAAAACTTCAATGTCTTACCTGGCTGCGGGAACAGTATCCCGGCTCGTCGGTGATCGCCTATGGCAACTCCGCCTCCGATCTCGATCATTTGCGCCAGGCCGATCGCGCGCTGCTGGTCAACGGCAACAACGCAGCACGCCGCCTGGCGGCCAAGTGGAATGTTGCGGTGTCTTACTGGAACTAGCCGCGAGCGGCCGCACCCTCGAGCGCGCGATGCAGCTTGAGCAGCAGGCTCTCCGTGGTTGCCCAGTCGATGCAAGGATCGGTGATCGACATGCCGTATTCGAGCTTGCTCAGGTCTTTGGGAATCGATTGGCTGCCCGCCTTCAGGTGGCTTTCGAGCATCAGGCCGACAATGGAGCGGTTGCCGTCGGCAATCTGCGTCACGCAATTCTCGGCCACCAGCGGCTGCAGATCCGCGTCCTTGTTGGAATTTCCATGACTGCAATCCACCACAATCGTGGCCGGCAGGCCCGCCGCCTGCAGCTCCCGTTCAGCCAGGGCAATGCTGACCGCGTCGTAGTTGACCCGGCCGCCGCCGCCGCGCAGCACGATATGCGCGTGGCGGTTTCCCCTGGTACGAAACACGGCGGACTGCCCTTGCTGCGTGATGCCGAGGAAATGATGCGGATGTCGAACCGATTGCAACGCATTGATGGACGCCGCGAGTGCGCCATCCGTGCCGTTTTTGAATCCCACGGGAGTCGACAACCCGCTCGCCATCTCCCGATGCGTTTGCGACTCGGTGGTGCGGGCGCCGATGGCCGTCCATGTGATCAGCTCCGACAGGTATTGCGGCATGATTGGATCGAGCGCCTCGGTGCCGGCAGGCAGGCCCAACTCCGCCACAAACAGCAGCAATTCCCGCGCGAGCAGGATGCCTTTTTCGATGCGGAAGGAATCGTCCAGATCCGGATCGTTGATCAATCCCTTCCAGCCGACAGTGGTGCGCGGCTTCTCGAAGTACACGCGCATGATCAGTAGCAGCGTCGAGTTCACGCGCTGCGCCAAATCTTTGAGGCGAGCGGCGTATTCGCGCGCAGCAGACACGTCGTGAATCGAACAGGGCCCCACCACCACGAACAGCCGCGGATCGCGGCGCTCCAAAATAGCCCTGACCGCCTCGCGCGACTTAAGCACGCTATCCGCGGCCTTGGCCGTCAAGGGCAGACGCTTTTTGACCTGTTCCGGCGTCGCCAATAAATCGCTGGAGGCGACATTGACGTTCTGCAATTGATCTTGAATGTTGGTCACGGTTTTAAGCTACATCGCGGTGCGAATGGTCCAAAGTTCCGGAAAGAACTTGAGTTCAAGAGCCTTGGTCAGATACGACACGCCGCCGGTGCCGCCGGTTCCGCGCTTGTAGCCTATGATCCGCTCCACCGTTTTCGCGTGCGCAAATCGCCAGAGCTGAAACTTATAGTCGAGATCGACCAGCCGTTCCGCCAACTCATATAAGTCCCATTCCTTCACGGAATTGTGATAGACGCTGAGCCACGCGGCGGCGACCTGCTTGCTGGCTTGATACGGCTGCGTGAAGTCCCGGTCGATGGCCTCCTGCGGCACGTCCAGTCCGCGCCGGCTCAAGAGCCTCAACACTTCGTCGTACAGGCTGGGCGCCCGCAAGGCCCGCTCGAGCATCTCGAACACCGGCGGATCATTGCGGAAGACCTTGATCAAATCGGCATTCTTGTTGCCGATCAGAAACTCCAGCTGCCGATACTGAGGCGACTGAAATCCGGAGGACTTGCCCAGGGTGTTGCGAAAGGCGGAATAATCATGCGGCGTGATCGTCGCCAGCACATCCCATGATTGCAGCAATTGCTGCTGGATGGTCGAAACGCGCGCCAGCATTTTAAACGTCGGGCCCAGATCGTCGCGCCGCACGCAATCGACCGTCGCACTGAGTTCGTGCAGGCACAGCTTCATCCACAATTCAGACACCTGGTGAATGATGATGAACAGCATCTCGTCGTGCTGATAGGACAAGGGGTGCTGCGCAGCCAGCAATTTGTCGAGATTGAGGTATTGCGAGTAGCTTAGGGCTTCGCGCAGGTCCCAGTGGACTTCCTCGTCGCTCAGGTCCACGAAGGGTTTAACCCGTGGCGGCGTTTCGTTCATTAGTTCTTGAAGACCCAGGCCGGTACGGTGCGCCAGCCGGCCAGAAGTTCCCGGTCGAGTCGCCGGTAATCGGGTTCGAGCTTCTCCACCAAGCGCCAGAAATTCGACGAATGATTCATGTGCTTGGTATGTGCCAGTTCATGGATGAACAGGTAGCGCACCACATCCGGACGCAGAAACACCAGGGAACAGTTGAGGCTGACGGTTCCGCGCGTGGAACAGCTTCCCCATCGCGTTCGCTGACAGCGAATGCTCACGCGCGACACCGAATACTTCAGGTCCGACGCCAGCTGCAGCAGCTGCGGTACCAGCCTCTCCTGTGCAGCCCCCTTCAACCATCCCTGCAGCAACGCCCGGGCCGCCGCGTCGTCCGGCGCTTGCACGACGATGCAGTCGCTGTGCTGCTCGATGCGGCGCACTGCGGCGCGGCGCCACTCCACATCCAGGTATTCCCCGGTCAGTCCGAACTGAATCGAGGGCGGCACCGGCTCCATCGGCGCGACGAAACTTCGCATCGCGGCGACCTTGCGGTTTATCCAGGGCGTGAAGCGCTGTACGAAATCGCGCACGGCGTGAGCATTGACCCCGACGGGCACGACGATCTCAACGCGGCCGCCCACGTGAACGCGTGCCGTGAGGCGGCGCGCACGCAGGCTGACGCGCACTGCAAATGGGTCGCTGGAGCTGCGAGTCTCGAACAATGACAGCTGCGTGCCTTGTGGCTTCATCACCGCGAATAATAGCAGGTTAGCAATGCAACTGAGCGCGTCGCCGAGGCTGGGTCCAGCCCTACGGCTTCGACAATGATGCAAGCTGACGCTGCGCCGTTTTGAAATCCGGCGCCGCGATCAGGGCTTTCTCGATCCAGTTGCGCGCACCGAGGTGATCGCCGCGGTTTTGCAATTCCCGGCCCAGGGCGAGGTAGGCCTCCGCGTGCCCCCAGCCGGGTGCATCGTCGCTGGTGCCGGATGACTGTTCGAACAACTCGGCCGCCTCGCGCAATTCAGCGAAACCGCGTTGGCCTTGCGGCGACCCCGGTTTCGCGTGCCGCAGGTCCCGCAGCGCAGACAGCAGCACGGCGCGCGGATTGCGCGGCTGCAGTTTGAGCGCTAAATCAAGCCGGTCCGCGGCGCGCGAGCGCAACAGCACCGCTTCCAGCGATTTCAAGTCGGCAAGTGAGGAATAACAGGCCGACTGCAGCACCATGCTCTCGGCCGATTTAACATTTTTATCGATCACGGGCTTGAGTGCGTCGATGCAATCTGAAAATGCCGCTTCGGCCGCGTGCGCATGGCGCTCGCCCGACAATTGGCCAAGGCGGTATTGGGCGTGCGCCAGGTGATAACGCAGCGATATATCCGCAGAATCATCCTTGACCCGGTTCGTCAGGTTTTGGATGAGGTTCGCAAGCCGGTTGCCGTCTTCCGTTTGATAGGCATAGTCGATCTGCGCTTGGGTATCCCCGCCCTCCTGAGCCATGACCTTGACCGCGGCCAGGAGCAAGGCCGTCACTAGAATGTTTCTGATCGGCATCTAAAACTCGCGCTTACAATGAGCATTGAAGATATCACAACGAGGTTTGGAATCTTGAGCCTGGACTTGATTGATATTGGTTCGAACCTCACGCATGACAGTTTTGCGGCAGACCGTGACGCGGTCATGGCGCGCGCATGGCAGGCCGGCGTGCGCCGCCAAATCATCACCGGGGCGGATCTGGCCGGCTCGCATCAGGCCGCGGCGCTCGCCGCCCAGCACGCGGGCCGCCTGTGGAGCACGGCCGGCGTGCATCCGCATCATGCGCAATCTTTCACGGTCTCGCATCGCGCGGAATTGGCCGATCTGACGCTTTTGAAGAGGGTGGTTGCCGTCGGCGAATGCGGTCTCGATTATTTTCGCAATCTCTCGCCGCCCGACGCCCAGCGCCAAGCCTTCATCGCCCAGTTGGAGATCGCCGCCGAGGTTCGCAAGCCGGTGTTTCTGCATCAACGCGACGCGCATGGCGATTTCGCCGCCATCCTGCAAGATTTCACCGGCAGGCTGCAGGGCGGCGTCGCGCACTGCTTCACCGGCGGCGCGGCTGAATTGGAGGCCTACCTGGGCCTCGGTCTCTACATCGGCATCACCGGCTGGGCCTGCGATGAGCGTCGCGGACTCGAGCTTCGGCGCAGCATTGCGCGAATTCCGCTCGACAAGTTGCTGATTGAGACGGATGCGCCTTATCTTCTGCCGCGCGACCTTAATCCCAGACCTAAGTCACGGCGCAACGAACCCGCGTATCTACCGCATATAGCCGCCACGGTCGCGGCTTTGCGCGGCGAAAGCATCGAGACAATCGGCGCCGCCACGACGCGCAACGCAGTCGAGCTATTCGCCCTTACAGATTCGTGAACAGGTGCGGGCTCGGCTTCAGCTGGTCAGCCAGCCGGTTCCAGCCCTCTTGATATCGCTCGGGCGCCGCAAACGCCGGGTTGCCGCGTTCGACCACCGGAAATTCCACCTCGATGCCGTCGAGCATCACCACCCACTTTGGAATTCCCTTGGTGAACTTCCCGACGTTGGAAAACAGCAATCGACCCTCGACCGGCACTTCGCCGACAATGGCCTTGACGGCAGCGATACGGTCGTACAGGGCCGGTTGCGGATTATCGAACGTATAGCGGTGGCCGCGGCCCATGACGGTCCAATCGCTCATTTGATCGCCGCCGAAGATCAGCCCCGCAACGCGGCGCGTGTCGAGCACCAAAATTCCGCGCGGCGTCAGCAGCAAATGGTCGATGTGAATGGATCCGCCCATGCCGTCGGGCACCAGCACCTGGTGGGCAGCGGCGGATGCAACCCGCTCCAGGCGTGCCAGCAGGGATTTGCGCCGCGCTCGCCGTGCGTAGGCGCGCAATCCAAAAAACGCCAGCGCCGCCAGCAGCAAGATCGCCGCGCCGAGCCCAATCCACTGCGGTTCAAAATGAATGCTGCTCATTCGAGCGCCGCGCTCAATGCCTCGAGCGTCGGCGGCATATCCGCACGGTGCTCGGGCTGGCGCAGAAGTCCAGCGAGACTCTCTGGAACGGCAATCGGCTTGCCAATAATCGGCTCGACAATTTCATTGAACTTCGCCGGATGCGCGGTGGCAACCACAACCCACGGTTGATCGCGCTTATCTTCACTGCTCAGACGGTTGTAGACTTCCGCGGCGGTCGCGGTGTGCGGGCACCATTCGCGTCCGAACTGCATGAAGTCCCCTCCAATACGAGAACGAATTGTAGCGTCATCGACGCTGTCTGCGCTTAAATGTTCGCGCATCATCTCCCAGGTCGGATAGAGCGCGCGAATGCGCTCCATGTTGCTGGGATCTCCCACATCCATGGCCGACGCAAGCGTTGCGATGCTGGGCCGCGGCTGCCAACGGCCCGTGGCCAGGAAATCGGGAACCGTGCGATTCAGATTATGCGCCAAGATGATGCGCGCGAGCGGGAATCCCATGGCGCGGGCCCACAGCGCCGCGCAGGCATTGCCCAAATTTCCCGCCGGGATGATGTAGGACGGCTTCTTCCCGGTGCTGGCCGCAATCTGCAGGCTCGATGCAATGTAGTAAACCATCTGCGGCAGCAAGCGGCCGATATTGATGCTGTTGGCCGAGCTGAAACGATGCGCCCGGCTCAAAACCGGATCGCGGAACGCTTTCTTGACCAAACCTTGACAATTGTCGAAGGTCCCGCCGACGCGCAGCGACAATACATTCCCTCCCCAGCAGGTCAACTGGCGCTCCTGCCGCGGACTCACCTGTCCGCTGGGGTAAAGTATGACGACCCTCGCCCAGGCACGCCTAAAAAAGGCGGCGGCGACCGCGCCTCCGGTATCCCCCGAGGTGGCGACCAGAACGGTCAGCGGCTGGGCTGAGGCAGCCGATTGCAGCCGCTGCTGGCATTCCGCCAGAAAGCGCGCTCCGAAGTCCTTGAATGCCGCCGTCGGGCCGTGGTAAAGCTCCAGAACAAACAGCGGGTCGCCAGCACCTGCCACCGGCGTCGTCGGTGCGGGAAAATTCAGTGCCGCACGCGTGATCGCCGCGAGCTCGTCGCGCAAACGATCGTCGGCGAAGAACCCGGCGAGACTCAGACGCGCAATTTCAGGTATGTCTGAATCAGCGGGCAAGGCGCGCGCATCGATTTCGGGCATTGCGGAGGGAATGTACAGGCCGCCGTCCGGAGCGAGGCCCTGCGCCAGGGCTTGGCTCAAGCTCACCGGCGCGGCGCCGCCGCGCGAGCTCGCAAATCTCATGTCGGGCATCAGGCCTTTACCACCCGGGCGCCATAGTTTTGCATGAGGGATACCCAGGAATCCGACTGCAACTGATGCGCCGCGAAGGCGGCGACCATGGCGCCGCGCACGGCCTCGGCGTGCTGAATGGCGGACCAGGCGAAGATGGCCGGCCCCGCGCCGGAGATCGAGCAGCCGAGCGCGCCGGCCGACATGGCGGCACGCTGCACGTCCTTGAAGCCCGGAATCAATGAGTGGCGTTGCGGCTCGATGATGACATCATTGAAGGACTCGCGGATCATTTCCAAATCGTTCGAGTAGCAGCCGCTGATGAAGCCGGCTAGATTCGCGCTTTGCCATACAAAATCCGAGCGGCTGACATTGATATTAAGAATGGCGCGCGCCTCGCGCGTACCGAGATACATGTGCGGATGCACCAGCACGCAGCGCAGTCCGCGCGGAACCGGGATTTGCTTCACGCGAGGATTGTCGATGCCCACGGTCAGCGTCAATCCGCCGTACAAACAGGGAGCGATATTGTCGATGTGCGCGGAACCGCTCGCAACGATCTCCCCCTCCATGGCGAATTTCAGCAGCTGAATCTGCGGCGCGGGAGCATGCAGCAGCGCGTTGGCCGCGACCACCGCAGCCACCGCGGAAGCCGCCGACCCGCCCATGCCGGACCCCAGGGGAATTCCCTTATCAATGTCCAGTTCAAATCCAAAACCCGGTGCCAGGGCCTCGTGCATCGCCTGCACTGCGCGCCCGGCGGTATTGTGCTGCGGTTCGATCGGCAACTCTCCGGCGACGCCGGTGATCGAGCGGATCCGAACTTCGTTTTCCTCGATTCGCCGGATGCGGACCTTGTCGCCCACTTCATCGACCGCATGGCCCAAAATATCGAAGCCGATGCCGACATTGGCAACCGTGGCAGGGGCGAAGGCGGTGACGTCGGTGAGCACTTTCGGTCCTCGGTGCTAAATGTGCGCGCCAAGATAGGCGGACAATCGCAGCAGATCGGAAAAGACGCCCGCCGCGGTCACCTCAGGCCCCGCGCCCGGCCCCTGCACGATGAGCGGATTGTCGCAATAGCGGCGCGTCGCGAAGCGCACCACGTTGTCGGTCAGGGCGATGTTCGCAAAGGCATGTTTGGCCTCCAGGCGCATGAGCCCCACAGTCGCCTTGCCGGCGGCATCGATACGCCCGACATAGCGCAGCACCTGATTTTTCGCGCGCGCGTCGGCGAGCGCGGCCGCCATCGCGGCATCGGACTCAGGCAGGCGCGCCATGAATTCCTCGACACTGCACCGGGTGAGCGCCTCGGGCACCAGGCCTTCTACCTGGACATCCGCTATTTCCAAGGTCAGACCCATTTCGCGCCCGAGGATGATGAGCTTGCGCGCGACATCGAGTCCCGACAGGTCGTCGCGCGGGTCCGGTTCGGTGTAACCCTTCGTCTTGGCGGTGCGGACAATGGAGGAGAAAGTCTCGCTGCCGTCGAACACGTTGAACAGATACGCTAGGGTTCCGGAGAAGATGCCTTCAATCCGGGTAATATCATCGCCGGTGCCGCGCAGGTCGCGCAGCGTCTGGATGATCGGCAGGCCCGCACCCACCGTGGCCTCGTATAGATAGTGTGTGCCGGCATCCCTTTTGGCATCCTGCAAGGAGCGGTAGTAAGGCAGCGTGCCGCTGTTAGCCTTTTTGTTTGGCGTCACGATGTGAATCCCGCGCGCCAGCCAGTCGCGATACTGATCCGCGACCGCGGCGCTCGCCGTGCAGTCGATCATCACCGTGTGCGGCACGTAATCTGCCTGAATGTGATTGATGAATTTTTCCAGATTCAAAGGCTCGCCCGCCTCGGCCATGCGCTCCGCCCAACGGCTCAAGTCGATACTGGTTTCCTCGAGCAGCATGCGCTTCGAGCTGGCAATGCCGCGAACCCGCAAATCCAGGTTCAACTCGCGCAAGCGATCGATTTGCGTCGCGATCTGCGCCAGCAGCACGCGTCCCACCGTGCCGGGTCCAATCAAGCCTATCGACAATGTGTTGGGAGACAGATAGAAGGCGGCATGCACCGCGCGCAGAGCCCGCGCCGCGGCCTTGCCCTCGACCACCACCGAGATATTGCGCTCGGAAGCGCCCTGCGCAATCGCCCGCACACTGATCGCAGCATCGCCCAGCGAATTGAAGACCTTCGCGGCGACACCATGAGAGCCGGCCATGCCGTCGCCGACGACCGCCAGAATGCTCATGCCGAGCGCCACCTCCACGTGCTGAATCTGGCCGCCGCGCAGTTCAGCATCAAACGCGCGGCGCACCGCTTCTTCGGCGCGGACCGCCTGTGCTTCGGGAATTGCGAAACAAATCGAGTGCTCGGAGCTGGCCTGAGAGATGAGGATGACGGAGATGCCGGAATCGCGCAGCACGCCGAACAAGCGATGCGCCGTGCCCGGCACCCCGATCATGCCGGCGCCTTCGAGATTGACCAGCGCAACCGGATCGATGCTGGTGATGCCCTTGACGATCAGCGCCGAGACCGGATTTGCGCAGATCAGCGTGCCGCGCTTATGCGGAGCGAAAGTATTGCGGATGAAAATCGGAATATCGCGCGACACCGCCGGCGCCATGGTTTGCGGGTGAATGACCTTGGCGCCGAAGTACGCGAGTTCCATCGCCTCGTTGTACGAGAGCTGATCGATGACCTGGGCGTTGGGCACCAGGCGCGGATCGGCAGACAGCACCCCGTCGACGTCGGTCCAGATGATGATTTCAACGGCATCGAGCAGCGCGCCGAAAATGGAGCCGGAAAAGTCGCTGCCGTTGCGGCCCAAGGTTGTCTGTTTGCCCTTGGTCGTGGTGGCGACGAAGCCGGTCACGATCAGTCTTCCTGAAAAATTCGTCGGCAGCAGTTTCTTGAGATTGGCCTCGCTCACGGGCCATTGCACGGCCGGTCCCAATGAGCCCCATTCAATAATGATGACTTCGCGCGCGTCGATCCACAGGATGTCGCCTTTGATGCGGGCGCGCTCGCGGAGAAACGGCGCGAACAGCCGCGTCGACCAGATCTCGCCAAAGCCGGCGATCACATCGCGCATCGAATAGGTGGACGAGCGGATCAGGCGCACGGTCTGCAGCATGCCGGCAATGTCCAGGCAATCGCGCTCGAATTGCGCCTTGTAGTCCTCGTAGGCGGGCTTCGAAATGAGTTCAGCCGCCAGGTCCAAGTGCCGCGCCTTCAGGGCGCGAATCGCCGCGCCGAATTCCTTGTGCGGTTGCTCCGCCAGCGCAACCAGCTCCAGCAGCGCGTCGGTGACGCCGCGGCAGGCAGACAACACAATGGCTTCGCGAGGATTCGATGAGGCTTCGACAATCTCTGCGACACGCCGGAAGCACGCGGCATCCGCGACGCTCGAACCTCCAAATTTATGTACCACCCACTTATCCATTCTGCACACGCGCCTCAGCGTCCCAAGGCGTTACTCGCGCTCCCAAAGCGTTGATGAAATGCGGCGGTGGGCCGCTAGACAACCTAGAACTGTAAACGTACCAAAGGGACGCTAGCAAGCGATTCCGTTCGCGTTTTAGGCTCGACCCCGCCGGGGATTGCCGCCGGCGCGGCCCGATTTTGGCAGTCCGGTGTGCTGCGTGCGGAAGGGGCGCGCTGAAGTCGCAGCCCTTCCAGCCACGGGCTGATATGCCGGAATCAGATGTTGCCTGCCGTTGCCGATGAGGTCCGCGCGCCCCATGCGCTTCAGGGCGTCACGCAGCAGCGGCCAATTCTCCGGATCGTGATAGCGCAGAAATGCCTTGTGCAGGCGTCGCACCTTGATGCCTTTTGGTATCACCACGTCCTCGCCGGCGCGGCTGATCTTCTTGAGCGGATTCTTGAAGGAGTGATACATCGCGGTCGCGGTTGCCATGGGCGAAGGCAAAAAGGCCTGCACTTGATCGGCCCGAAATCCATTCTTCTTCAGCCACAGCGCCAGCTCGAGCATGTCCACATCGCGGGTACCCGGGTGCGCGGCGATAAAATAGGGGATCAGATACTGCTCTTTGCCGGCCTCCTTGGAGTATTTGTCGAACAGCTCCTTGAAGCGGTAGTAGCTGCCGACGCCGGGCTTCATCATCTTTGACAAGGGCCCTTCGCCAATCGCCTCCGGCGCAATTTTCAAATACCCGCCGGTGTGATGCGTCGCCAATTCCTTGACGTACTCCGGCGATTCGATCGCAAGATCGTAGCGCACGCCGGATGCAATCAAAACTTTTTTGATGCCCTTAAGTGCCCGCGCGCGCCGATATAAATTGATCAGCGGCGCATGATCGGTATTGAGATTGGAACAAATGCCCGGAAACACGCAGGATGGCCGCCGGCACGCCGACTCAATCGCCGTGCTTTTGCAATGCAGACGATACATGTTCGCCGTGGGGCCGCCCAAGTCCGAGATTACCCCGGTGAATCCCTTCACGTCGTCGCGGATGGTCTCGATCTCGCGGATCACGGAATCTTCGGAGCGGCTCTGAATGATCCGGCCTTCATGTTCTGTGATCGAGCAGAATGTGCAGCCGCCGAAACAGCCGCGCTGGATGGCCACGGAGAATCGAATCATGTGATAGGCCGGAATCTTCGCATCACCGTAGCAGGGATGCGGGCGGCGCGCGTATGGCAACTCGTAAATTGCATCCATGTCCGCGGTGCTCAAGGGGATGGGCGGCGGATTCAGCCACAACTCCTGCGTTCCATGCCGTTGCACCAATGCGCGCGCATTTCCCGGATTCGATTCCATGTGCAAGATGCGCGACGCGTGCGCGTACAGCACCGGATCCTGGCTGACCTGCTCATAGGAGGGCATGCGAATAACGCTGCGCTCGCGCTGAGCGTTCGGAACTTTGCGGTAGAATTTAACGACCTTTTCCGCGGCCGCAAGCGCCGGCGTGCCGGGCAGCGGCAGCGGCGGCGCGCTCGGCATCGGCGCCGCTGAGGACTGCGCCGGCTGCAACGCGGCCTTGCGCTCCGCTTCGCCGGCATAAGGATCGAGCGGCGGCGCCAGCGGACCCGGCGTGTCCAATTCACTCGAGTCGATCTCGACCCAGCCACTCGGCATGCCGCGGCTTAAGAAAGCGGTGCCGCGCAAATCGGTGATCTCGCTGATGCTCTGTCCGTCGTGCAGCCGCCGCGCGATTTCGCCGATCTGACGCTCCGCATTGCCGTAGACCAATAGATCCGCCTTGGCATCGACCAGGACCGAGCGGCGCACCTGTTCCGCCCAGTAGTCAAAATGCGCGATGCGTCTCAGGCTTGCTTCAATGCCGCCGACAACGATCGGCACCCGCTTGAATGCTTCGCGCAGCCGCTGCGAGTACACGATGACGCAACGATCCGGACGCCTGCCGCCCACCCCGGAGGGTGTGTACGCATCATCGCTTCGCACCCGCCGATCGGAGGTGTAGCGATTCACCATCGAATCCATGTTGCCGCCGGTTACGCCGAAGAACAGGCGCGGCTCGCCCAGGGCCTCGAAGTCTCGTGTGCTGTGCCAATCAGGCTGCGCAATGATCCCAACCTTGAATCCCTGCGCCTCCAATACCCGCCCGATGATGGCCATGCCGAAGCTGGGATGATCGACGTACGCATCGCCGGTGACGACGATGACATCGCACTGTGCCCAGCCGAGCGCCGCCATTTCTGCCCGCGAAGTGGGCAGGAAGGCCGCCGGCGTTGCGCCGGCGGCCGCAGCACTGCTCTCTGAAAAAAGGGGGGTGGCGCTTTGCACGCCCGCGATTAGGCCTGAAGCTTCAACTTAAGTACAACGAAACCCACTATCCGACATCTACCGGGTAGTAGATCTGGGCGTCCTCGCGCTGCACCAGCAAAGCGACGTTGTGTCCCGCCCGGGCAATTTCGCGCTTCAAGTCGGCCACGGTCGCGACCCCGACTCCATTTACACCCAGTACGACGTCGCCCGGCTGCAGGCCGGCGGCCAATGCCGGCCCGCTGACGTCTTCGACCAGCAAGCGGCCCTTGGTGTGCAATTCCTGCTGTTCACTGGGCTGCAGCGATCGCAGCACCAGGCCGAGCTTGCCGCCGCCATCTTCACCCGAGGCGCGCGCGACTTGAGCCGATGAATCTTCGAGCAACACGGTCTTGACCGTCACTTCGGTGGCCTTGCGATCGTGCCAGATCCCCAAGTGGGCCTGGCTGCCCGGCGGCAGTTGCGAAATGATGGCGGGTAAATCCCACGAGTGATCGATGTTGCGTCCATTCACGCTGGTGATGACATCGCCGGCTTTGAGGCCCGCCTTTTCTCCCGGGCCGCTCGGATCCACCGCACTGATGAGCGCCCCATGCGGCGCGCTCAAACCAAAGGACAGCGCCAGCTGCTGGCGAATGTCCTGCACCGAGACGCCGATGCGGCTGCGGACCACCTTGCCGGTCTTCTGCAGCTGGTCCTTGACGTTCAGGGCCAGATCAATCGGAATGGCAAATGACACGCCCATGTAGCCGCCGGTACGGCTATAGATCTGCGAATTGATGCCGATCACTTCGCCTTCGATGTTAAATAGCGGACCGCCGGAATTTCCGGGGTTCACCGCCGCGTCGGTTTGAATGAAAGTGACGTAGCTGGTGTTGCTGCCATCGTTCAAGGGCCGACCCAGCGCACTGATGACGCCGGCGGTGACGCTGTTTTGAAATCCGAACGGCGAGCCGATGGCAATTGCCCACTGGCCGGGGCGCAATTTGGACGGGTCGCCGAAGCGTACCGTCGGCAACCCGGTCGCGGCGATTTTGATCAAGGCCACATCGCTGGGCTTGTCGATGCCGATGACCTTGGCGGCAAATTCGCGCCGGTCGGTGAGCGTCACCGTCACTTCCGATGCATCGGAAACCACGTGCGCATTGGTCAAGACATAGCCGTCGGAACTGACAATGAAACCCGATCCGACGCCTCTGCTCGGCGGTGCCCGCTCGGGGCCTTGTCCCTGGAAGCGGCGGAAGAATTGCGACAACGGATCGTCCGCGTCCCCCTGCCCGTTGGGGGATATTTTCTGAGGCTTTTCCGTTACGCTGACATTCACAACCGCGCCGCCGGCTTCGGCCACCAAGCCTGAAAAGTCCGGCAGCCCCGTGACGCGCGCCGCGCTGGCCCCCGCCGGAGACGCCGCGGCCAGCATCGGTGCTGCCGACTTGACGGGCCCCGCATCGGCATGCGAGCGCTGATGAGCCACCACCATCACAAAGACGCCGGCAATCGCGGCGAGGGACCAAGTTCTGATGCTACCCATTGAAATACGTCCTTAAGGCCAAGATTGATTCCGGATTGAATTCACTGACCCCCACTTGGGGGGCTTGGTTGCAATTTTCCAGGCTAAACGGGGTAATTTTCAAGGAATTCGCGCTCTGGGGCCTCGAAATGTGAATTCCCCACGGGTAATCCGAGGGTATCACCGACTACCCTAATCGGCATGTCAGACTTGGGTCCAATATTGGTGGTGGTGGGAGGCGACACTAAGCGTCTGCAATGGCTGACACACCATGTGACCAGCCACTGGCCGAGCGCGCAGGTGACCACGTTGCGCGCCGGCGAATCGGCGCCCTTGAGCCGCCTCATCAGTGAGCGCACCCCCGACGCCGTCATATTACAAGCCGATTTTGGCAACGAAACGCTCGCGGGTACGGCATTGAACACGATGACGCAGCTGCTGCGCATGCAACCTGCTCTGTATTGCATATTGCTCGCCGACAACGGCAATGAAATCGCTGCGGTGCGCGCCTTGAAAAGCGGCGCGAAGGACTACCTGCCGCTGGCGCAAATCACGCGCGACCAGTTGCTCAGCGCAGTCGGAGAGGCGTGCGCCAAACGGCGCATTGCCGCGCAGGCCGCGGCCATGATGGCGCAGAGCGAGAATTCCACCATCATCGAAGTTCCCGGTTATTCGATCGTCAAGGAGATTGCGACCAGCAACTTTTCGTCCGTGTACCTGGCGCGCAGCGAACGATTGCGCAGAAATGTCGTGCTCAAGGTCATGACTCGAGGCGAGTCCGAGCGGGAAATGGGCGACGCCGAACGGTTCCAGCGCGAGTACGAGATCATTTCCAGCATCACTCATCGAGCCATCGCCGAGATCTATGATTTCGGCTCTTTGCCCGGCCACTTATATCTTGCGATGGAATATTTCCCTTGCGGCGATTTGCGCGACCGCTTGCGAAATCCGTTGAGCGTGGACGAAAGCCTCTACTACCTGCGCGCCATTGCCGAGGCGCTGCGCGTCATCCACGTGTTTGGCATATTGCATCGCGACTTGAAGCCCGCCAACGTCATGTTGCGCGAGGACAATTCCCCCGTGCTCATCGATTTCGGCCTGGCACGCCGCTCGCTCGACGAGATCGGCAATACCGGCGTTGGCCAGGTGCTCGGTTCTCCGTATTACATCAGCCCGGAACAGGCGCAGGGTCAGCGCGTGGACGTGCGTACCGACCTGTACAGCCTGGGTGTCATGTTCTACGAGATGTTGACAGGACAGCGACCTTACGGCGGCCGCAGCGCCGTCGCCATTATGTCGCAGCACACCAGCTCGCCGGTGCCCTCCTTACCCGAGGCAACCTCCATGCAGCAACCCCTGCTCGATCGCCTGATGGCGAAACAGCAAAGCGCCCGGTATGCATCCGCTGATGAATTGCTCGCGGACTTGGGGCCGATAGCCGCGGTCGCATAGTTGCATGGGTTGAAGCGTGACACGCGTCACAGGCCGCCGTGACGGCGAACATTAAGTAAATCGCCTACCCTAGGCTGTGAAACCCATCATGCCCCGCGCGCGTGCGCTTTGGCACCCTGTGGGGGCCATGTTCATCTCCGTTAAACGCCACGAGCGCGAAAAACAGGAACTCATAACCGCCAGCAATCGGCTGTCGGACGCCATTCTGAAGACGAGCGCCATCGGACTCTTGCTGATGGATTCGAAAGGCAAGGTTCAACCACAGGTTTCGGCATCACTGGGCGCGCTGTTTCGCCGTCAGGATTTTGCCAATTTGACCG
Source organism: uncultured Gammaproteobacteria bacterium (assembly GCA_963731465.1). Classification (GTDB taxonomy): domain Bacteria; phylum Pseudomonadota; class Gammaproteobacteria; order Steroidobacterales; family Steroidobacteraceae; genus Bog-1198. Next base: position 60,968 of record CAVSVK010000008.1, on the reverse strand, counting down.
TCGAGAGGCTCATCGGGCCGCTGGTTTCGGCCAAGACTTTGAGCGTCGTACGCACCTTCATGACCCGGTTGCTCGACCCGGCCCGCGGCGAGACCGATGTGGGCAATCCGTTGCAGGACGTCGAAGTCAAATTGACGAACACCGACGGCAGCTTTGCCGCCGCACACTATTCCTTCGAATTCTCGAGCGTCGACATTCCGCTCGAACCGCGCTCCTGGATGGTGCGGGTTACCGACATCACGGCGCGCGTCCAGGAGCTGCGCGAATTGGAAGACTTGCGCATTCACGTGCTCACGCAAGGCGAAATTCTGCGCAGTGTTCTGCAGGCCGGCGGCACCCGGTTCGGCACGTTCCTGCAGAAAACCGACGCTTCGATGAAGACCATCAATGGCGTATTGAAGAAGCCGGCGCGCGAAACAGGCGCATTTCGCCACAAGCTCGAGGAGACGCTGGAGGAGGTGGACCGGATCCGCCGCGACGCCGCCGCGCTCAAATTGAGCGGATTGCAAAGCGCGGCGCGCGAGTTCGAAGATGCGCTGCAGGAATTGCGCAGCCGCGAAAACTTGAGCGGCGGCGACTTCCTGCCGCTCGCGGTCAAGCTCGATGCGCTGTACGGTCAATTTGCGCTGGTGCGCACGCTGACTTCGCAGGCCGGACCTGCCCGGGAAGCCGAGCCCGCGGCGCCGGAAGCGCGTGTCACCGAAAACGGCACGCAGGTAATCGAGGCGCCCAAGTTCTTCGCCGAACTGGCGCAGCGCGCCGCGCCCGCGGCCCAGCGCATGGCCGCGGTCGGCAGCCTCGAGAGCACGCTGACCACGCTAGCCGACCTGGTCGCCCAAGAGAATCAAAAAACCGTCGCTCTGGAGTGCCTGGGATTGGAGCGGGTGCCGCCCCGCTATCAGGCGACCGTGAAAAACGTCGCGATCCAGCTGATTCGCAACGCCGTCGTCCACGGCATTGAAACCGCCGCTGAGCGTGAGCAGGCAGGCAAGGAACCGAACGCCACGCTGCACCTGGAGTTCAATCCGGCCGCGGGCAATGGCTTCGAATTGTTGTTCCAGGACGATGGTCGCGGATTGGATCCGGACAAGGTGCGCGATGTCGCCGTCGCCAAGGGACTGCTGACCCAGGATGAAGCGGGCCAGCTGCGGGACCGGCAGGCAATCAAATTGATTTTCAAATCGGGGTTTACCACCATGACGGACACCCCGGGCGACGCCAAGCACGGCAGCGGCATGTCGCTGGTGCGCCGCTATGTGCACGAAGCCGGCGGCAAGATCGCGCTCGCGAGCGTAGTGGGTCAGGAGACGCGATTCAAGGTGACCCTGCCGGCGCTCGAACAGGCCGCGGACGCCGCCCAAGTCGCCTGAGCTCACACGTCTGACCGTCACCCGGCCATTTGCGCAAGTTCCACCAAGACAGCGCCGGCCTGAACCCGATCCGCCACTCCAAAGGCGATTCGGGTAACGACACCCTCGTACGGAGCAGTCAGGGTGTGTTCCATTTTCATGGCTTCTACGGTGATCAGCGGCGCACCGCGCGCCACATGCTGACCGGCAGAGACGTGGACCGCCACGACCGTGCCTGGCAGCGGCGTCAGTAGCGAACCCTGCTCCGCCGTGCCTGCTACCTGCAAGGCATCGTCGGTGCTCCGAAGATTCAGCACGACGTGTCTGCCGCCAAGGAAAAGGTGCAGCGCCGCCGCAGCCTCGAACACCCGCACCTGGATGACTTCGCCTTCGCATTCGACACGCAGCGAGTCCGAATCGCGCGCGAGAATCCGCAAGCTCAGTTTGTGATCCGCAATTTGCGCCAGGTAACGGTCCGGCGCCGGCGACTCGACGCACACGACGGACTCTTCGAATCGCCACCTGGTGCTCGCCGGCGCCGCGGACCGCCAGCCGCGAGTGTCCCGCCAGAGCGCATCCTCCCCGGTGCGGCGAGCCGCACACCAGACTGCCGCGAGCGCCATGTCGGGCGCCGAGGCACGCTCCTCGCCGAAGCGCAGATGATCGTGCCGCACGCCGAGAAAATTCGTGGCCACGGCCCCGAAGCGAAATTCTGCATCGCCGAGCACGCTGAATAGAAGCGCGCGGTTGGTCGCCACTCCGACGATCTCTATTTCACCCAGTGCGCGGCGCAACAGATCGATCGCCGCGGTGCGCGACTCTCCCCAAGCGATGATTTTTCCGAGCATTGGATCGTAATAGCTCGATACCTCATCGCCCGCTTCCACGCCGGTATCCTGGCGCACGCCCGGCGAGGCTTGCGCCCAGCGCAGGTGCGCGATGCGGCCAACACTGGGCAAATAGTCGTGCGCCGGATCTTCGGCATACAAACGTGCCTCGATGGCATATCCACGCCGGGTCATGTCCGGTGTCGCGGGCAACGGCTCGCCGGACGCTACGCGCAATTGCCATTCAACCAAGTCGATGCCGGTGATCAATTCCGTCACCGGGTGTTCGACCTGCAAGCGGGTGTTCATTTCCATGAAGTAAAAGTTCTGCGCATCGTCGACCAGGAATTCGACCGTGCCCGCGCCGACATAGCTCACGGCTTGCGCGGATTTGACCGCCGCCAGCGCCATCGCCGTTCGCACCTCCTCGCGCAGGCCGGGTGCGGGCGCTTCCTCGATAATCTTCTGGTGCCGGCGTTGCACCGAACAATCGCGATCGAAGAGGCTGATGGTCTGTCCGAGCGAGTCCGCAAAAACCTGGACTTCGACGTGGCGCGCCTTGGGAAAGTAGCGCTCCATCAGCAGGCGATCATCTCCAAAGGCCGTGCGCGCCAGACGCTGCGCCGATTCCACGGCCGCGGGCACGTCGGCTGAAGAATTGACCACCTGCATGCCCTTGCCGCCGCCGCCCGCGCTGGCCTTGATGATGAGCGGGAATCCCACCCGCGCGGCTTCTTCAGTCAGGCGCTGCAGCGACTGTTCGCTGCCGTGATAACCGGGCGCTATCGGCACGCCTACCGCCGCCATCGCAGCCTTCGAGGCGCTCTTCGAGCCCATGGCCTTGATCGCCGCAGCAGGCGGACCGACGAAAATCAGCCCCGCATCGGCGCAGGCCTGGGCGAAGCCGGCATTCTCAGAGAGAAATCCATAGCCGGGGTGAATGGCGTCCGCGTCGACGCGTTTAGCCAGCGCGAGGAGCTTGTCGATGTTGAGGTAGCTCATCGCGGCCGGCGCCGCGCCCAAATGGTACGCCTCGTCGGCGATGCGCACATGCTGCGCATTGCGATCGGCATCCGAATACACGGCAATCGTGGTCACGCCCAGGCGCCGCGCGGTGCGCGCAATTCGGCAGACAATTTCGCCGCGATTGGCAATCAACAGTCGTCGGATCATTGTGCCTTGTCTCACATTCGAAACACGCCGAAGCGCGTGGCGGCGATTTCTTGAGCATGGGTCAGCGCCAGCGCCAACCCCAGGATTTTCCGGGTGTCGAGCGGATCGATGACCCCGTCATCCCACAGCCGCGCGGAGGCATAGTAAGGGTGCCCTTGGCGCTCGAATTGCTCGCGGATGGGCGCCTTGAGCTTCTCTTCCTCGGCATCGCTGAAGCTGTGCCCGGTGCGCTCCAGCGCTTCGCGCTTGATCGTCGCCAAGACGCTGGCCGCCTGCTCGCCCCCCATGACTGAGGTGCGCGCATTCGGCCACTGAAACAGGAAACGCGGGCCGTAGGCACGGCCGCACATGGCATAGTTGCCGGCACCAAAGCTGCCGCCGATCACGACCGTGTACTTCGGCACCGAGGCGCAGGCCACTGCGGTCACGAGCTTGGCGCCATCCTTGGCGATGCCGCCGGCCTCGGCCGCCTGTCCCACCATGAAGCCTGCGATATTCTGCAGGAAGACCAGTGGGATGCCCTCGCGGCAGCACAACTCGATGAAATGGGTGCCTTTCAGCGCGCTCTCGGAGAACAAAATGCCGTTATTCGCCAGTATCCCGACCGTGGTGCCGTGAATATCCGCAAAGCCGCAAACCAGGGTGGTGCCGTACAGGGCTTTGAACTCATCGAACCACGCGCCGTCGACCAGGCGTGCAATGAGTTCGTGCACGTCGTAGGGCTTGCGCGAATTCTGCGGGATGACGCCGTACAATTCCGCCGGATCAAACGCACTGTCGAGGCCGCTGACCGGAGAACTCGATTGCGCCGCCCGCAGCTCAGGGGCGCGCAGGCGCGCAACCGCACGGCGCGCGAACGCCAGAGCGTGAGTGTCGTTTTCCGCGTAGTAGTCGGTGACGCCGGAGCGGCGGCAGTGAACATCCGCGCCGCCCAGCGACTCCGCGTCGATCTCCTCGCCGGTCGCGGCGCGGACCAGCGGGGGGCCGCCGAGAAAAACCCGCCCTTGGTTGCGCACGATGATGGCGTGATCGGACATGGCCGGAACGTACGCACCGCCGGCGGTGCATGAGCCGTGCACCACGGCGATCTGCGCGATACCCTGCGCCGAGAGCCGCGCCTGGTTGAAAAAGATCCGGCCAAAGTGGTCGCGGTCCGGGAAGACTTCATCCTGTCTCGGCAGGAAAGCACCGCCGCTTTCGACCAGGTAGATGCAGGGAAGCGCGTTATCCGAGGCGATCTCCTGCGCCCGCAAGTGCTTCTTCACCGTGAGCGGATAGTAGGTACCACCCTTCACGGTGGGATCGTTGGCCACGATCATGCATTGGCGGGATGACACCCGGCCGACGCCGGTTATGAGGCCCGCGCCCGGCAGCTCCTCGCCGTACACGCCCTGCGCCGCCAGCGCCGATAGCTCCAAAAACGGCGAACCGGGATCCAGCAGCGCCGCAATCCGTTCGCGTGCCAGCAGCTTGCCGGCCTTGGTGTGCTTGTCGCGCGCGGCCTTGCTGCCGCCGGCGGCATTGCGGTGCAGCGTGCTGCGCAAATCATCGACCAATGCCTGCATGGCGGCGCGATTGTCGGCGAAGTCCTGGGAGCGGGTGTCGAGTTGCGAAGCTATTTTGGCCATTGGCTTTGTCGCCCCGGGCGTGGCAGAATTGTCGGACAGTCCGATTATCCAACGATCTTGGTCCGATGACAATGGGGGCCGGAAAAAATGGCCAATTCCGCATATCGAGAATTCACCTTTGGCTTGGGCGAGGTGATCGACACCGTCCGCGATCAGGTGCGCCGCTTCGCGGAGGAACGCATTGCGCCGCGCGCGCAGGAAATCGACCGCAGCAACGAATTCCCGCGCGATCTGTGGCGCGAGGCCGGCGAGCTCGGCCTCCTAGGCCTCACGGTGAGCCCGGAACACGGCGGCGCGGGATTGGGATATCTCGCGCACACGGTGGCCATGGAGGAGATTTCGCGTGCCTCGGCCGCGGTGGGCTTGAGTTACGGGGCGCATTCGAACCTGTGCGTGAACCAGCTCGCGTTGAATGGCTCGGACGCGCAAAAACAGCGCTACCTGCCGAAGCTCATCAGCGGCGAGCACGTCGGCGCACTGGCCATGTCCGAGCCGGGCGCCGGCTCCGATGTGGTTTCGATGCAGCTCAAGGCGGTTCGTCATGGCGATCATTACGTGCTCGACGGCCGCAAAATGTGGATCACCAATGGGCCCGAAGCCGACGTGCTGGTGGTGTACGCCAAAACCGCACCCGAAGCGGGCTCGCGCGGCATCAGCGCCTTCATCATCGAGAAGGATTTCAATGGATTTACGCCGGCGCAGAAGCTCGACAAGCTCGGAATGCGCGGCTCGAGCACCAGCGAGCTGGTGTTCGATGGCTGCGAGGTGCCGGCCGGCAATTTACTGGGCACGGAAAATCAGGGCGTCAACGTGCTGATGCGCGGGCTCGATTACGAACGTGTCGTGCTGTCCGGCGGCCCGCTCGGCATCATGGCCGCGGCGCTGGACGTCGCGGTTCCCTACGTGCGCGAGCGCAAGCAATTCGGCCAGCCGATCGGCACGTTTGAGCTGGTGCAGGGCAAGCTGGCCGACATGTACGCCTCCTTGAACGCATGCCGCAGCTACGTCTACATGGTGGCCTCCGCGTGCGATCGCGGCGACTACACGCGCAAGGATGCGGCCGCGTGCATTCTATTTTGCGCGGAGGCCGCGACCCGCGCCTCGCTCGACGCCATTCAATTGCTGGGCGGCAACGGCTACATCAACGACTACCCCACGGGCCGCCTGCTGCGCGATGCGAAGCTGTACGAAATCGGCGCGGGGACTTCGGAGATCCGCCGCATGCTGATCGGCCGCGAACTGTTCGGAGAAGGCGCATGAGCGATCTGTTCGCGCCGCTCGACGATCACCCGGCCTACCGGCAGATCGCGAACCAGATTGAACAGCGCATTGTCGAGAGAACGCTGCGCACCGGCGATGCCCTCCCCTCCGAGACCGACCTCGCGCGCCAGTTCGGCGTCAACCGCTCGACGATCCGCGAAGCCATTCGCGAACTGGAGGTGCACGGACTGCTGGGACGTGAACGCGGCGAGAAACGCCTGCGCGTTACGCGTCCGGAACCGCGCCGCGTCAGCTCCGGCGTGAGCCGCGCCCTGGCGCTGCACGATGTGACCTTCCGCGAATTGTGGGAGGCGATGATGGCCATTGAGCCGGCTGCCGCCCAATATGCCGCCGCCCGACGCACCCCGGCGCAGCTGCTCGGACTGACCCGCGCCAGCACGCGCTTCAAGCGCGACATCACCGATACCGCGGGGGCCGTCGCCGCCGTGGTGGACTTCTTCACCGCTGTCGCCGCCGCCAGCGGCAATCAAGTGCTGGCCCTGTCGCAGGCGCCGCTCAATATGCTGCTGGTGCCGACGCTGACACAGCTTATTGATCGGGTACCGCAGGCGCGCGCACGGATTCAAGCAGCGCAGTGCAAGATCATCGAAGCCATCAGGCAAAAAAAGAGCGAACAAGCGCGGGCCTGGATGGAAAAGCACATTCGAGATTTCAAGCGCGGCTACGAACTCAAGGTTTGACGCTGAGCACGCTCGCTGAGTTCCTGAGTCAGGGCTTTGAGCGCGGCCAGGTTCGACCACAGGCTGGCTTGCGGCAGAAATTCGATCCGCGCGCCCAAATGCTTCGAGCGCTCCTTCAGACGCAGCGTGATGCGATGGAATCCGCCGCGGCTCGTGACCTCGGCAGCGGAGACCTGGGAGAGAGCAATGGTCTCCTCAATTCGACCACGGCGGACCTTGAGGCTGCCGCCGCAATCGAGCACCTCATCGGCCAGCCGGTGCATTTGCGTGTTCCAGAAGAAATAGATCAATGCCGCGGCGAGAATGCCGATGGCAATGGCGCTCGGCAGAGGATTTCTCCATAAATTCCCATTGAACGCGGAGGGGGCGGCGACGAACAGGATCAGCGCTGCGGCGCTCAGCCAAATCCCCCGCTTGAACAGGGCCGTATTTTTGAACGAGATGGCCCGCACCGTAGCAGCCAGGATTTTAAAGAATCTGCTCGCGCTGGGTGTCCGCGCCGTCGGGATCGTGCAAGTTGGTGCTGAAAGACACCAGCACCATTGCGGAAGTGCCGGTATTGCGGAATGCATGCACCACCCCTGGCGGAATCGTCAGCCGCAGAATGTCTCCTGCCGCCACGTCGATGTCCTTGATATTCCCCTCCTCTTTGAGCCGCACGCGGCAGGGCCCGACCACCGTGGTGGTCTCCACCGCGGTCCGATGCACGTGATTGCCGCGTACCTCGTTGGGCTGGGTCAAGACCACGTGCACATTTTTCTGAGCCTGCAACTCTGCGTCCGTCAAGGGCTCGAATAACGTGCCGCGCACGTCGCGATGGGTTTTTACCGATTGAACCGTGGCCCGCCGCGCATGAGGATTGCTCATGTTGTGGATTATAGCGTCATCGCTTCGCGGCATGCCCCCGAACAATGAGCAGAATACCGGCGACGAGCAGGATATCCAACCAATCGAGGCCGCCACCGCCGCCGCCGCTGGCGGCAGGCGTGAGGCTGCCGGTGGCCGCGGTCACGTTCAGCGTCGCAGAAGCCGGCGCAGCATTGCTTCCCGCCGGACCGGTAACCAGGGCATTGGCCGGGATGCTGACCGGATAGACGCCCTCCAACGCGCTTACCACACCGAAGGAGATATTGCAGCTGCCGCCGGCCGGAATATTTGCTCCGGACAGCGTAACGCTGGTCGACGCGCTGGTCAGCGACAGCGCCGCACCGCCGCAGGTGCTCGACGGCGTCTGCGAACTCAGCGTCACATCAACGGGCAAAGCCACCGTAATACCGGATTGGGTCAGGGTAAAAGCGTTGGCATTGTTGAAGATCACCACCAGCACCGTGGGCACATTTGCGGCCACGGTGTCGGGCGAAAATGCCGCGCTGACTGTCGGTGCTGTCGGCGTGACGGTCATGGGTGCAACACAGGCCGAAGCAGCGGTACCCGCAACAACCGGCGCCGTCGTCGTCGCGCTGCTCGCGGTGAAGTTCACGATCGCGGTATCCTTATTGCCGGATGAATCGGTCACGAGCAGCGTGAGAGTCCCCGCGCCGGTTGCCATGATGTTGACCGCAGAAGTCGCCCCACCCGAAATAATGTGAATCGCCGTGGAACCAGACCACGCGTAAGACGCGATCGTGGCGTTGCACGCCGCGGCGCTGCCGCCGGCGTCGAAGGTGCCGCTGCCCGAGGTAAAGCCGGGGGGAATTTTTACGGCGGCGATCGGATTGAGCGCGGCTTTCACCGCGCTGAACGCATTGACCATGCCGGCGCCGCAGGTGCCGCCGCCGACGGTGCACGCACATTCCACGCTCGAGCTGGAACCCGCTACGCACTGCGCGACGCCGGCCGGCTGCGGATAGGGAGTTGCGCTCGCCTTGATGCGCGCAATCAATTGCGGCGGCGTGAGATTGGCATTGGCCGCGCGCATGAGCGCGGCGATGCCGGAAACGATCGGCGCCGAGAAGCTGGTGCCTAGATTCGAATTGGTCTGGTCGGTATAGCCGCTGGCTCCGGGAACGGTCGCGCCTTCGTTTACGGTCGTATCAATGGAGCGCAGGCAGGGACTGCCCGCGATGACGTTCACGCAATTGCCGGCGGGTGCGCCAATGCCCACCTCCGGTCCCAAGCTGCTGTAGCCGACTTTCGTGCCGACATTTCGGAGTCCTGCAACCGTCAGGACGCCGGGACAGTTACCGGGTATGTCCACCGGTCCGCTCTCATTGCCGGCCGAGGCCACCACCAGCACTCCCATGCCCGAGAGCTGCTTCACCAGGCTTTGATAATCGGAAGGGCAGCTGCCGCCGGTACCGCCAAGACTCAAGTTGATGATATCGGCGGGATACGGATTGTCCGGAACGGGGCTACCGGACTCAGCGAACACCGTCATGCCGGCGGACCACATGATTCCGGCGATGATGTCCGAATCCAAACCACCGCATTTGCCGAGCGCGCGCACCGGCAGAAGATAGGGGTTCCAGCTCATGCCGGCGATGCCGGTATCGTTGTTGGTCAGCGCGCCGAGCACGCCCATCACCCGCGTACCGTGCCACGAACTGTTCTCAACGCTGCAGTTCTTGCTGGGGAATACCGTCGTGTTCTTCAGATCCGTGCTGTCGATCCAATCGCCCGGATCCGAAGGATCAGGATCCCAACCATCGCCATCGTTGGCCACCAAAAAGGTACCCAGGGGCGCACTGTTGGAGGCATTGAGGTCCTGGCTGACGAAGTCGTAGCCCGGCAGCAAACGTCCGCCGAAGCCGGCTCTCAGCAAGTCGGGGTGATCGAAGCGAATGCCGCTATCGACATCAGCGATCACCGTGCCGGAACTGCCCTGGGTGATGTCCCAAGCAGACACGGCGTCCGTGGCCGCAGCGTCGCTGGTCGGCGTCGCCGTGCTGGGCGTGAGCATGAACCACTGGCCACTCGCCGTGCCCGTGGGAACAAACAAAGGATCGTTCGGCAGCGCCAGCGGATAGCGCCGTTCATCGACGTCGGCAAAGGCCACCGCAGGGTCGGCACGCAACTTTTCGAGCAGCGCAGCCACGTCGGCGCCATACAGAGTCTTGCCCAAAAATACCACGTGCATGCTCGGTGCGAACTGGCGCGAACTCTTCATGGCGATGCCGGTTCGCTGCAGCAGCGCGGCGATGTCCGCACGCGAGGTTTGTGCCTGCGTGACACGGGTCGACTGGGTCTTGGCGCGAAATTTGATTTCCTTGACGACCGAATTGCCCGGGGTGGCCCGGAAGCCCACCACCAAGCGGTTTGCCTGCGGCCCGATTTCCACCGGATGCGAACCGACCGGATTCCATTCCAGTGAGGCGCCCGAGGCGACGCCCAGAGCAAGGCTCAGGCAGCCTGCCAATGCTGCCGGCAGAAGAAGTGGACCGAAATGTCTCATAAATACAAGCCTAACAACTCTGCCGCGACCAAAATGCGAACTATGACGGTAAAACCAACGCACGGTTGGACAATCACCCTGCGAACCGGCCGCCCGGCGGGTTAGAATGCGGGTCAGGAAGTAACGGCATTTCGAAGGGGTTTTGCAATGACATATGACAATCGACAGTTCTATATCAATGGCGCCTGGGTAGATCCAATCGAGCCTAAGGAACTGAAAGTCATCAACCCGGCCACCGAAGAGGTTGCGGGCCTCATCTCCATGGGCAGCAGCAAGGACGTCGACCGCGCCGTCATGGCCGCGCGCCGCGCATTCGACAGCTACTCGCGCAGCACGCCAGCAGAACGGCTGGCGCTGCTCGAACGCATGCTTGCCGCCTACAAGGCGCACTACGACGAAATAGCGCAGGCCATTTCCATTGAGATGGGCGCGCCCATCACGCTGTCGAAAACTTCGCAGACCGGCATCGGTGTCGGCCACATCAGCGCCATGATCGATGTATTGAAAAACTTCAAATTCGAGGAATTGCGCGGCACGGTGCGCTTGATCCAGGAACCGGTCGGCGTGTGTGCGTTGATCACGCCGTGGAACTGGCCGATGAATCAGGTGGCCGCCAAGGTGGTGCCGGCGCTCGCGGCCGGCTGCACGATGGTGCTCAAGCCCTCCGAATATTCGCCCTTCAGCGCCATCATCTGGGCCAAGGTCATGCACGAGGCCGGCGTGCCCGCCGGCGTGTTCAATCTCATCAACGGCGACGGCAACGGCGTCGGCGCGCCGCTGTCATCGCACCGCGAAGTGGACATGGTGTCCTTTACCGGATCGACGCGCGCCGGCTCCGAAGTCGCCCGGAACGCGGCCGCCTCGGTCAAGCGGGTGCACCAGGAACTCGGCGGTAAATCGCCCAATGTGCTGCTCGATGATGCGGACTTCGAACGCGCCGTAACAAAAAGCGTGCTGCACGTGTTTCAAAATTCCGGGCAGTCATGCAATGCGCCGACACGCATGTTGGTGCCCGCCGCAAAATTGGCCGAAGTCGAGGCGATCGCGAAGCGCGTGGCTGCATCGGTGATTACCGGCGATCCCAGTTCGGAGAAAACCAACCTGGGTCCGGTCGTTTCCAAACTGCAATTCGAGCGGGTCGAAGGCTATATCGCGAAAGGCATCGCTGAGGGCGCCAAAGTGGTCATCGGAGGTTCCGGGCGTCCTGACGGACTGGCCAAGGGCTACTTCGTCAAGCCGACCATATTTTCCAATGTGCGCAATGACATGACGATTGCACGCGAGGAGATCTTCGGACCTGTGCTTTGCATACTGCCGTACGACAGCGAAGAGCAGGCAGTGCAGATCGCGAACGACACGCCTTATGGTCTGGCCGCTTATGTATGGTCCAAGGACAATTTGCACGCACGGCGCATCGGCGCGCAGATCCGCGCCGGACAAGTGACCTTGAATGGCGCGTCGGGCAACATGAACACACCGTTTGGCGGCTTCAAAATGTCGGGCAACGGCCGCGAATGGGGCGAATTCGGGTTGCGCGATTTTCTGGAGGTCAAGGCGGTGATTGGAGTCGACGCTGCCTAAGCCCGGCGGCCAGGGGACGGACTCCTTAGTGACCGACCCCATAGTTCGCCTCGAGAACTTGAGCAAACGCTTTTCGAAGGATCGGCCTGCGATTTTTGCCGGCGTCGATCTTACGGTTCGAGCCGGTGAATACCTTGCGGTGATGGGCGAGTCCGGCGTCGGCAAGTCGACGCTGCTCAATCTGTTGGCCGGTCTCGACCGAACCGACAGCGGCCGCGTTCTGCTCGAGGGGATCGACCTCGCCACCCTGGATGATGATGCCGTCACGCTGCTGCGCCGGCGCGCCGTCGGCTTTGTCTTCCAAGCCTTTCATGTTCTGCCCTATCTGTCGGTCGAGCAGAACGTCGCACTGCCGCTCGATCTGCTCGGCGTCGGAGAACCACAACGCGGCGAGCGCGCCCGCGACATGCTGCGCGCCGTGGGAATCGAAGCGCTGGCACGTCGTTACGCACGCGAACTTTCCGGCGGCGAGATTCAGCGTGTTGCGATCGCTCGCGCCCTGGTGCACCGGCCGCGCCTGGTGCTGGCCGACGAGCCGACCGGAAATCTTGATACCGGCAGCGCGACGCAGATACTTTCCCTGCTGCGCGCGCAAGTCAAAGCAAATGCCGGCGCCGGCATTCTCATCACCCATTCAAGAATGGCGGCGGACACCGCAGACCGCATCCTGGTGCTCGAAGCGCACGGGCTGCGCGCAATGGAACCGGCGCGGTGACTGCTATCGACGCGGTGGACGAAACTGACAGGGCGAACTCCACCGGTTCGTTCAGCCTGTGGCGGCTCCTGCTGCTCGCCCAGTTGCGTGAGCAGCCCATGCGGTTTCTGGTGACGGTGCTGGCACTTGCGCTGGGCGTGGCGCTCGGTTCTTCGGTGTATCTGGTCAACACCTCCGCGCTCAACGAGTTTGGACTGGCCACCAAACGGCTGGTCGGCGAGGCCGATATCGTCGTCCGCGGACCGCGTGAGGGCTTTGCAGAGCAGGTGTTTGTGGACTTGGCGCGCAACCCCTCCGTCAGTGCTTTGAGCCCCGTGCTGGAACTCGAGGTCGCGCTGGCCGGCCGCAACGGCACCCTCAAGGTGCTGGGCCTCGATCCGTTCCAGGCAGCGGCGTTGCAGCCCGCCCTCATGGGCGATCTCGGCGACGGCGTCTTCCAGCTATTCGCCCCCGACGGCATTTACTTGAGCAGCGCCGCTGCGCAGGCGTTGCGGGTGCACCGCGGCGATCCGCTGCCGGTCACGGTCGGAAGCTCTGCCAAGACGCTGCGAGTGTTGGGCATATTGCCGCAAGGCGCATACCCGCAACCCCTGGGCTTGATGGACATCGCCTCCGCGCAATGGACTTTCAATGCGGTCGGTCGCCTGAATCGCATCGATTTGCGTCTGGCGCCGGGCACGGATGTGGACGCCCTGCGCCGCGATCTTGGAAAAGCGCTGCCGCCGGGCGTTCTCGCCGTTGCGCCGCAGGTCGAACGCGATCGGGCAGTCAGCGCGACCCGGGCCTACCGGGTGAATTTGAACATGTTGGCGTTGGTGGCGCTCTTCACCGGCGCCTTCCTGGTGTTCTCCACCCAATCGCTTTCCGTGCTGCGCCGGCGCCGATCGCTCGCATTGCTGCGCGCGCTGGGAGCGACGCAGCGCCAGTTGCGCCGCGCCCTGCTTGGCGAGGGCGTGGCGCTCGGCGCCGCCGGATCGTTCCTCGGCGTGATTTTCGGCTTAGCTGTTGCGGCGGCGATATTGAAGTTCCTCACCGCCGATCTCGGCAACGGGCAATTGCGCGCGGTCGGTGCATCGCTTCGAGCCGCACCGTTGCAGCTGTCGGCATTCTTCGCGATTGGCGTAGCCGTCGCCGCCGTCGGCGCCTGGGTGCCGGCGCGCAACTCCGCACGCCAAGCGCCGGCGCGCGCGTTAAAAGGCGGCGATGGCGACTATCAGATCGCGGCGCGCGCAAGTTGGCGCAGCGGCCTCGGATTGCTGCTGCTCGGCGCAGCCCTGGCGTGGCTGCCGTCCATCGGCGGCCTGCCGGTTTTTGGCTACACGGCGATCGCTGCACTGCTGCTGGGCGCGGTGCTGCTGGTGCCCGCATTGACTCTGAAGGCACTGGGGCTTGCACCGCGCACCCACCGCATCGTGCTCGACACCGCGGTTGCACAGCTGCGCGAAAATGTCGGCCTGTCCGCGCTCAGCCTGGCCTCGATCATCGTCAGCTTCAGTCTCATGGTCGCGATGGCCATCATGATCCACTCATTCCGCGTGTCATTCGATGAATGGCTCGGCAAACTCCTGCCGGCGGACCTGCAATTGCGCGAGCCGTTGGGCAATGACACGGCGTTTTGGTCGGGCGCCGATCAAGCGAAGCTCGCCGCGGTCCCCGGTGTCGCACGGGCCGAATTTCGCAGAACGCGGCAACTGCTGCTCGACCCGAAGCGTCCGCCCGTGACGCTGATCGCGCGCGGCGCAGCCGACGAGCAAACCGCCGCGGAATTGCCTCTCCTTCAAGGTGTCAAGTCATCCGCTCCGTCGGGCCCGGCGGCTTTTATTTCGGAAGCACTTCAGGATCTTTACGGCTACAAGGTTGGCGATGCCATTGCGCTGCCGTTGGCAGGACGCATGCAGGCATTCACGGTTGCCGGCGTGTGGCGCGACTATGCTCGACTGTCGGGCTCGATCGTGATCTCGAGGCATGCCTATCAGGCGGATACCGGCGATACGGGCGCCAATGAAGGCTCCCTGTGGCTCAAGCCCGGCGCCGAGGCGACATCCGTGGAAAGGCTGCTGCGCTTGCAACTGAATGGCGGCGATGCCGTGGAGATCACGAGCACCGCCGCGCTGCACGAACGATCGCTACAAATATTTGACCGTGCCTTTGCCATTACCTATGCGCTCGAAGTCATTGCCGTCATCATTGGACTCACCGGCGTGAGCTTTGCCGCGAGTTCAACCGCGCTTGCCCGGCGCGCGGAATTCGGCATGCTCAGGCACATCGGAATGCTGCGCAGGCAAATTATCGGCATGCTGGCCGACGAGGGCGTGCTCACCAGCGCCTTTGGCGTCATCTATGGATTGGCGCTGGGCCTTGCCTTGAGCCTGGTCCTGGTCTATGTCATCAATCGGCAATCGTTCAATTGGAGCATTGATCTCCGCGTACCCTCGCTGCTTTTGGCGCTCCTCAGCCTGGCGTTGGTCGGCGCAGCTGCCGTGACCGCGGTCATCAGCGGCCGCGCTGCGCTCAGCCAGGATGCGGTTTGGGCCGTTCGAGAAGATTGGTGAGCAAGGTTCTCGCCGTCCTGGCTCTCGGCCTTTGCTGCGTGACGGCTGCCGCGGGCACCTCCTACGCACCGGTCATCCCCGGCCAGCCTTTGAAATTTCCCGGTGACTTGGGCAGTCATCCGCAGTTTCGTACCGAGTGGTGGTATGTCACGGGCTGGCTCGCGACCGAGGGCCGCGAAGCGCTCGGATTTCAAGTCACTTTTTTTCGTACCAAACCCGACATCGCCGCCGACAATCCAAGCGACTTGACACCCCGCCAGGTCATTATCGCGCATTGCGCGCTGAGCGACCCGAAGCGCGGCACGCTGTGGCAGGACCAGAAGATTCGCCGTGCCGTTCTCGGCCTTGCGGGCGCCGCGCAAGGCGATACCCATGTGTGGCTTGATCGGTGGTCGCTGACGCGCACGGCGCAAATTTACATGGCGAAGATTGCGGCCGAGAATTTCTCACTCGACCTCGCACTGTCGGAAACGCAGGCAGTACTGATCAATGGCGAAAACGGATTCAGCCGCAAGGGACCGCAACCGCAAGCGGCGAGCTACTACTACAGCCTGCCGCATATGCGGGTGACCGGATCCATCTCGCGTAATGGGCGCCCCAGCAGGGTTAGCGGCGAGGCGTGGTTTGACCACGAGTGGTCCAGCGAATATCTGGACGCGCAAGCGGCCGGATGGGATTGGATCGGCATTAACTTGCAGGACGGCGGCGCGTTGATGGCGTTTCGGATTCGCGGCCTCGACGGCAAAACACGCTGGGCGGGGGGCACGCTGCGCAGCGGCGACGGCACCACTCGCGATCTCGGACCCGAGGATGTGGAATTTCGCGCCGGGCGGCGCTGGGTCTCGCCGCGCACCGGCATCGCCTATCCCGTGGAATGGACGGTGCGCGCGGACGGCAAGGAATTGCGATTGCTGCCGCTATTCGATGATCAAGAGAACGACACGCGCTTGTCGACCGGAGCGATTTATTGGGAAGGCGCCGTACGGGCGTTCGACCAGAACCAGAACAAGCAGGTGGGCCGCGGCTATTTAGAACTGACCGGTTATGGAGAGCGGCTGCGGCTGCGTTAGTTTTTGAACAGACGGCGCAGGCGATTGATCCGACGTCGCCAAAAGAACGAGAGAAAATGACGGTGCGAGTGGCGGTCGGATCGCAGGATCCGCAGCAGTTCGGGAAATATCCCGCCGCGGATCAAATAGTCCCTGCGCTGCTGCAAATTGGCGCTGCGCAAATGCTCGAGCCAGGGCGATGCGCGAATATGCTTGCTCATTTTCACCGGCGTGCTGTATTGCAGGATGTACGCCAGCCGCGACGCCGCCGTCTTGTTGCCGAAAGCGCCGTGCACGGTGCGGCCATGGTGAATGATCATGGCGCCGGCGGGAATCGGCCGCACGACTGCTGTCCGCTGATCAAAGCCCTCAACGCATTCAATGGTATTGGCGGCCTTGCCGCCGCCGTGCAGGCGATGCGGCAACACGCCGAGCAGATGCGACCCGGGGATGTAAGCCATCGCGCCGTTGTCAAGCGTGCTTTCGGTGATGGCGATCCAGATGCTCAGTTCGTTATAGTCAAAGCCCGGTTCGCGGAACGCCTCATCCTGATGCCAGGGAGTGGGATGGCCTCGATGACTCGGCTTGAATATGGCGTGATCGCCGGCAAATTCGGCATCCGGGCCCAGCAATTGTTTTGCCGTTGCCAGCGCGACCGCCCGATACGACAACTTGCGCAGCTCGCGGGCATACATTGAAGGCTGCAATACGCTGGGCGATGTCATGTCGCCGGCACCGTCGGTTGCCGCCAGATCGATGTTGCGGCCCTCACTGCGCCGCTCGCCGCCGAGAATCATGCGCATGAGAATTTCGCGGCACCATTCAAGCTCGGCAGCCGCGATCAGCGGCGTCCCGATCTCGAGAAACCCCTGTCGAAAAAATTCGTCGACCTGTTCGGCAGTTAGCGGCTGTTGCAAGGATTTAGGACCTAAACAATATTCTCTCTCGTGCGAAAGCGGCGCAAGTTCGTCTACTATTTTTATATAATTCCTTTTTCCGTGCGCACCATGTGAGCGTCAGACGATTACTACAGCGTTATGGTCATAGGGCGGGCACCAACAGTTGTACCATTCCCGCTTGTCGCCAAACGAAGTCACTTTGCAGCAACCGTCGGTGCGCTCCCGTTGAATAAACCAAATGTTCAAGATCTGAAAACCTTCCGCTTGCCCCCGGACTTCCGCGGACGCTCCGGACTCGCCGTGCAGCTTTGGTGGTTGGTCCAAGCCACGCTGTTTCGAGCCTCGCCGCAGGTGATGTATGGCTTTCGGCGCTGGCTGCTGCGTCGATTCGGGGCGCAAATCGGCATAGGCGCCATCATTCGGCCCAGCGTGACGGTTCCCTATCCGTGGAAACTGCAAATCGGGGATCACTCCTGGATAGGGGATAATACCGTCCTTTATAGTTTTGCAAATATTACAATTGGAAACAATGTGGTCATCTCGCAGAAGAGCTATCTCTGCGCCGGCACCCATGACTACCAATCCACCAGCTTCGACATCCAGGCCTTCCCCATCGTGATCGAGGATGAGGCTTGGTTGGCCGCCGATGTCTTCGTCGCGCCCGGCGTCACCGTGGGCAAGGGAGCTGTGGTCGGCTCGCGCAGCTCGGTGTTCAACGATCTTCCGCCCATGATGGTTTGCGTCGGGTCTCCCGCGCGTCCCGTCCATGCCCGGCTCAGGCCAGCATCTAGTTCCCAGAGCTCGCTCCATAGCGAAAGAACCGATAAATGATGTTTACGCTGCCCTGCACATCGTTGTAGTGGAACTGGGAAATGTTTGAATTTCGCGCCGCGTGGCTCGCGGCCACCGTCAGGGTGATGGCGCGAATCGGCGTGTAGATCATGCTCGCGGTTTCGCCTGTGACCGTGTCGTGGCGCGCCTGCACGAGGGGCGCGACCGGAATCGGACCGATCGGAGTCGAGCCGATGTAATTCTCGCTGTCATGGGAAATGCCCGCCGAAAAAGTGATCTTTTCCGATGCAACCCACTGCGGCGTCAGGCTCACCCCCTTATCCACGAAGTAATCGGTCTGCGACGTCAGGTCCGCGTTCAGCTGCTGCCAGGCGCCGAGCAGCAGCTGAGTCTTGGGAGTCGGCTGCCATTGCAGCGCCGCACGCCAGATCTCGCCGGAAAAGCTGCCGATCGCGGTGCTCGGATAGTCGCGCTTGAGATACCCCGCGCTCCCATCAAAAATTGTCTTTTCCGTCAGTGCGTATCTGACGAACACGCGGGCACGATCTTCCCGAAAGTCGGGATCAAACAGCACGCCGTTCAACACCGAGGCGTTGGAGGCGCGCGAATCGTTGTAGCGATAGTCGAACCCTACCCGGTTGGTGTCGAAGCTGACGTCAGCGCCTGCCACTACACCCTTGGATTTCGAATTGTTGAAGGTCGACTGCGCTGCGGATACCGTGTAATCCGTTCCGAGCAGGCCACCAAATATTCCCCAGCGCGGACCCACTTGGTAGCGTGTGGACGCAAAATAGTCCGTGCGGTTGACGATGTCGCGCGAATAGACCGCGGTGTTGGAGAAACCTCCGAGCAATCTCAGGTAATCCACGCCGATCTTGCCCGACAAGGCATCGCCCACACCCCAATTCCAGGCAGCGCGATCGTTGCTCGATATGTAGTTCAGGTCCTGATTTCTGAAGTACCGATTGTAGTCAGCATCCAGATCGACATCGAAACTTTGCCGGCCTCCGGCGAGCCATTCTGCATTCAACCCACCGCTTGCCCGATCGATATAGTCTTTGCGGCTGGGGTTGGATCCGATTCCGGGCAGCGTACTCAGATCGGTGATGCTGCGCGGCAGGAGATAAATATTATTGTCGTAGGTCAAGGTATCGCCCACGAAGAAGACCAAGCGATCGGTTCGCTCCACGCCGGTTGTGTCTTCCAGCGGCAAGACCGCCAAATCAAGCGCGTCTCGATACTCGATGGCGGCAGCGAGCGAGGTTGACGTCAAGCTCGTCATGGCAGCGGCAATTGCGATTTTTTTTGTGGGTATTTTCACAGAGGGATGCTCACCGTTTCGGACGTGCCCTGCATGCAGGTCACAAGATTTTCCAGCGAAGTCTTGCTCGCGGAAAGTGTTCGTTGGGCGTGCTGCATCGAGGCGCTTTTGGCGAGAAACAGCGCGCGCCGATCGTTGCTGAAATGCTGCACGCGTGTTGCCGCGGCCGCGACCAGCGCATCGCGGGGCAGCGCCAGCCCCGCGCCATCGCGCAACATTTCTCCGATCGATCCCCGATCGCAGGCGATGACGTAGACGCCGCGCTGCATGGCCTCATAGATGACCAGCGGCTCGGCTTCGTTCACGTAGCGAGTCGGAAATAGAAATATGTCCAGTTGACGGTAGAAGCGCTCCTTGTCTTCGCCGTAGAGCGGCCCGGCGTACTGCACGTGCGCCGTGGATTGCAGCAATAGCTCGAAGGTCTGGCGGGCTTCCGGCGCGACCGGCCCGGCGATATGCGCCTGATAGGCAATTCCCCGCCGCGTGAGCTCATCGAGGACAGCGAAGAACTCAGTGATGCCCTTCTCAAAGGTGATGTTGGAAAGGAAACCCAGCTGCAGCGGTGCGGCTTCATTGCGCTGTACCGCGTATGCATCGTCCGACCGATAGAATGCCGCGTTCGACACAACGCGCACCGCCAAAGGATCCAGGCCATATACACGGTTCAATGACAGCGCCATCTTGGGGCTGAGGACGATGTGACTTTCCTTTCGGACCAGGGCGAACAGGCATCGGCTCAGGCGTGAAGGCTTGTTGATGTAGGCGTAGCTGTGATGATGAATATAGATCGGCCGCCGAAACAGTTTGCTGATGAGCACGTAGATCAGGTCCACGGACTGGCCGCGGCCGCCCGATAGCGCCAGATACAGAGCTGTGTCGCGCTTGCCGATACATGTGGCCAGGTAATTCAGCGCTCTGAGCAGCTGTTGCAGGAGCCCGATCGGCCGGGCACCGGGCCGCGGAGCACGGTTGAATACTTGGACGGGCATCCTCGCCTTCAGAAGATCGAGCATCATGGCGCAGATTGTGGAAAAGCCGTGCACGGGCGGCGGCAGAGGCCCTGCAAAGCATAGGCAGGTCATCCGGTGCGCCCCACCATGCGCACGCAACCATCTAGAATCTGCGTCGCGGCCCGCGCAGGAGTGTAGTCCGCTATTACTTCGAGGCAGTGCCGCGCGACCGCCTGCCTGTCGGCCGAGAGATTTCTTACCGCGTCCAACGCCTTCGCCAAATCCGCGACGTCGCCGGATTCGAATGCATATCCGTTCACTCCTTCCCGCACCAGGTCCGGCACGCAGCCACAGGCGCTGCTGACGACCACCGGGCAGCCGTAGCTCAGCGCTTCATTGACCACCAGGCCCCAGGGTTCGCTGTGGCTGGGCAACACCAAAGCTGTGCAGGTCTGGAACAGCGCGGCGATCTCTTCCAAACTTTTGCCGCCGAGGAGGCAGATTGCGTGCGTCATTTTTAGATCGCTCACGCGCTGCTTCAGTGCGTCCGCCAGCGGTCCGGCGCCGACCAAATCCAATCTCGCTCCCGGAAGCCGCTTGTAAAGCATTTGGAATGCCGCGAACAAGTCTTCCAGTCCCTTCTCCGTTGAGAGCCTGCCGACGTACAGAAAGCGGGGCTCATCGGACCGCCCGCGCCAACTAGAGCGGTAGTGCGATAGAACCTCATCCGCGTCGTAGCCGTGAGGCAGCGCCGCGGCCTGGCAGCGGTAGGCGATTTTCGACTCGCTCACCCCGTAGCTCATCAGATATTCCTTGCTTCTGACGCCGTAGCAAAAAAAGCCATTGCACCAGCCGAAGAACCAGCGCTTGGCCATGTCGCGCCACGCGGTTCTAGGCCGGTCGACCAAGGTGGAATCGCAAAACACGGCGCGCTTGCGCCGCAGCAGGATACAAACAATTAGCATCGCCCAATATTCGGCGCGGTGATAGCCGGGCATGATGACCAGATCGACCGGATATTTGTATAGATCGCGCGCCAGAGCGCCAATGCGCCGGAGCAGCGAGGCGTTGGTGTAGGAGCCGCGAAACAACAGCCGGAACGGGTATTGATGGTATGACAAATCGACGCCGCCCAGCCCGGTGCGTATTTCTTCGGTCTCCGCAATCTGAATGAACGATGGACTAATGCCGCGCGGCGCGCCATCCAGGTGCACCTGTGAGAACACGACGCCCTTATATTTGGACCAGAGAATGTTGTGGTATATCGCTACTCGCATACGTTCCGCGCGCCTGCGGCGCGACTCAAGACACCATGGACGGTTGCACGTGGGTTCTCGATGGCGAGCCCAGCCTCGTCTGCGCGTTGACTCGCTTATGGACGCGTCGCACACCCAATTTTACCGACAGCAGTGCCGAAGCCAGACCAAATGCCAGAAGCGCCGCGCTCGCGAAACCCAAGGCGATCATGAGGGATCCGCGCAGTACGATCATCAAAAACACCGCCCCATAGATCGCCAACGGCAAAGACAGCCACTTGCTGCGCCGCCGGGCGATTTTGTTCAGAAAAGTCACGGCAAAAGCGGCTGCGCCCGCGTAGAGAACCACGCCGACGAAACCGAAGTCCAGATACCCCTCCGCGATCAGCGGCGCCGAGAGATTCGTAAACCACATGCTGTAATTCGCGATCAAGTAGTTGCCCAGATAGACGCCCGTGGCCAGGGGTTTCCCGCTCCACACGCTGCTCGGAACGAAAAATAGCAGCGAGCCCAGCAGTTGATTGCCCCAATGCACACCATGCGCACCGGCAATTTCTATGGCCGTGTAAATATTCGCCCATGAGTCGTAGTTGATGGAAAAGTAGTGGTCAACGAGCCGATCCGATACCTCCGTCAGGGACACGGCATCCAGGCTTTGGTGATTGTGGGTAAAAATCGTAATGACCGGAAATACCAGCACCATGCCGGCCACCAGCAGCCACATCCGCCGGGCCCAGCTGCCGAAGAACTTCGGAAATGCCACCAGCAGCAGCGCGATGTACAAGGGTCCCAGCGCGTTGCGCTTCTCGGTATACGTGTTCTCCGTGATCAATACCAAGAGCAGCAGCAACAACAGCACGCATACCCGGCTGAACAGCAGCTTGCGCCCGGAACGCACGGTTTCGTGCAGGAGGATCAGCAGCGTGGCCGACGGCAGAAACAACAGGCATCTTTTCACGATGAGCGATGCGGGAGACGCGCTGACCGAGTTTTCAATCGACGCGTACGCTGAGGGTGCGGCGGCTGCGACCACGCAGACGCACACGAGCACCGCCAGGCCAACCGCACCCGCGGCAAACTCCCTCGGCGGACTTGCCGGTGCCGCGTCCGCCGGCCGGGATTCGGCGCGCCTGGTCAGGAATCCATAAAAGAGCGTAAAGGCCACCATGAACAGCGCACACATGAGATTCGTGAGCGCCACCCTGTCCACCGCGACGGTCGAGGTGTTGATCAGACGCTGCGGCATGCTCATCAATTGAACTTTTGGCGCCAAATCGAGAAACAGCCAATCGAACATGAACACGACCATATCGGCCGGGGATGCGGCGTCTGGTCGAACTGCAAATCTGAGCTGGATCAGCAACGCAAGCGTCACAGCAACGCTGGAGAAAACAAATTCCATCCCAGCCGAGGCGAGATTGTTGATGAAGATGATCTCCATCAGCACTATAAACAGCGCCAATAGGACCTTTACGCCGAGAAAATGAGGACCTGCCTTTGTGCGCATGCGTTTCCAGACCTGAACGTGGCTTCTTGGGTGACGAAGCAATCGGACTATTTTCGCTCAGTGCTCATTGATGACGCTCCCGATGACGTTGACTCCCGTATCGGTCAACATTTCCATGGCCGCAACCAGCTTTGTTTGCGGCGTGCAATTACGCCGCGCGATCATCACGGCATTGCCGGCATTGGCGGCGAGGATTTGTGCGTCCGCCGTTTCGCAGGCCGCGGGCGTATCGAGGATCACCAGACTGAACTGGGCCGCGAAGTGATCGAGAATGACGTCGAACACAGGGCGAGCGAGAAGTTCCTGCGGGTTCGGCGGAATGATGCCCGCCGGCAGCACGAACAGCCGCAGCTGAGGATGAATCCGCCGCGCAATTTCCCGTCCCGCGCGTCCGGTCAGCAGCGCGGACAAACCGACCGAGTTGTCAATATTGAATATTCGATGCTGGCGCGGATGCCGCATGTCCGCATCGATGAGCAGCGTCCGTTCCCCCAGCTGGGCAAACATCGTTGCCAGGTTTGCCGCAAGCCAACTGCGGCCGTCGCCGCGCTCCGCGCTGGTCACCGCCAGCACCCGGCGGCTCGCATTGTTGAACCAGCGCAGGATGATCTGACTGCGCAGCGCGCGCAACGGCTCCACCGCGTCGCTCTGCGGCATATACGCCGCAATGACGTCATCGGCGACTCCGCTCTCCCCGCCGCGCGCCAATATCGGATAATTGTACTGCTGCGCGATAGCCGATTCGATGTCGCGCTCTGTGATGCGCTTGAGCTGCACCGCGGCCTCTCCGAAACGAACTCCGTGTGAATTGGCGAAGCGCTGGATCTCTTCCACATCGTTGGAATTCAATCGCCCTTGCTCAACCAGAATGTTGCCGATCGCCCGGCCGCGATCGGGCGGAGTGTTTTGTCGTTTGATGGGTCGGTCCATTACTTTGTTCATTTTGGCCTGTGTTTTATGCGCATTGAGACATCAAATTACCGACGGTTCCAGGCGGCCGGGCGCTGATTGGGAAACACGCGCATCGTTGGCGCGTACGCGCACAACCTCGAGCTTGCCCAGCACCGGAACGCCAAGCAGTTCGACGAGATCTTCATCCTCGCGCACCCGTCGATTGCGCAGCTCGGCGGCCAAAGCGGCACCAATGCCCAGCACTCCGCCCAAAAAGATCGCCACGATCAAATTGATGACGATCTTGGGACTGGACGGGTCGGAAGGCGGCGTGGCAGTGCTCAGCTGCACCACATTGGTTTGCTGCGTCAGACTTTCCAGATTGCTTTGCGCCAACCGTTGAGTGACCTGATCCAAATCGCGCTGCGCCGCCGTCACGTCACTCAGGTACATGCCCGCCTGGTCATGTTGATACTTCAGCTCCAGCACCTTCTTTTTCTGAGCCTCGAGCGCCTGGCGCACGTCATTTTCCCGACGCATGGTGGACTGCGTCGCGGTCCCGAGCGAAGCGGCTATGTTCGCACCCTCTTGGGCGATTCGGGATTTCAAGTCGGAAATTTCTCCCTCCACGGCCTGATAATCGGGATGATTCTTGCCCAGGCGGGCCGCAATGTCGGGCTTTTTGGCCTCCGCCTGCGCCAAGGCCGCCTTCAACGACTGAATGACCGGGCTCTGCAGCACTTCCGGCAGCGTGGCGACATCGGCGCCGGCCTGACGCTGACGCGACTGGCTATCCTGGCGCAGCCCCTGAATGGTCACCAATTCCGTCGACAGCTCGGCCAGGCGCGCATTCTCGACGTCCAGCTTTTCGTCCGTGGCGACGATGCCGTTCTTGGACTGAAAATCGGACAGCTTCTTTTGCTTCTCCTCGAGGTTGGCGCGCAGCTCGCGGGAGCGCTGATCGAACCAGCTCGCGTACTGTTTCGCGGGCTCTACCTTCAACTCGATGTTGGTTTCAATGGCAGCCTGGGCGAAGCCGTTCGCCAGTGCCGCCGCTGTCGCCGGGTCCGACCACTTGACCGAAATATCGATGACGTTGCTGGCGTGGGTCGGGCTGTCATGGGCAGGCGCGACCAACAACTTCTTGTCCAAGAGAAGTTTCGCGACGGTCACGCTGATATCGTCGTTCGGCCCTTTCGCCCACAACTTCCGCGCCTCGGGCTGCTGGTCGAGCTTCAAGGTCTTGACCACCCGTTGCGCCACGCGTTCGCTCGCGATGATGTCCGCCTGGGTATTGACATAGGTGGCTGGCAGCTGTCCTGCACCCTGCCCGCCATTGGCCTCAGCCACTGGATCGGACTTATTGTCGATCACGATCGAGGCGGTCGCCGTGTACTGCTTGGGCCAGATGACGCTGGCGAATGCCATGAGCACGACCACGGCTACGAAAATGCCCGCGGCAATCAGCCAGCGGGCGCGCAAAATTACCAGAAATTGATTGAAGCTCATGCGTGCGCGCAGCCTCTGAGGCAATGGAATGATTGGAATTCAGCGCGGATCAAAACAAGCTCTCCTTGACGTAGATGACATCCTGGTCCTGAACGTCGGTATCCAAAGACACACCTTCTTCTTTCACCTTGCCGCTGGGATCCCGGCGGTGGCGGACAATCCCGCGCTGGGTCCCTTTGCCCGTGACGCCGCCGCCGGTGGCCAGCGCCTGGATGACCGTCATGCCCCGCTCCAAGCGGTATTGGCCCGGCTTTTGTACCTGGCCGTAGATGTAGAACATCGGAGCACGGGTCACATAGAGCGTGTCGCCGCCGTAAAGCTCGATGTCATCGGCCTGATTTCCGGTGGAGGCCATTTTCACGATGTCGACATCGCGCCGGAATGGCTTGCCGTTTCGCATTCCGGACACGGTAACCGTTTCGCCGCCGGTCGGGGCGACGCCGCCGGCAGCAGCGAGCATGCCGGAAACATGGCCCCCGGCCGCATCGGTGGAGTAGCGCCCTGGCTTGTTGACCTCTCCGATCACCGAGACCAAATTGCCAAAGCCTTGCGTGAGCAGGATGTTCACTTGCGGATTGACGACAAACCCGCCGTCTCGCAGCATTTGCGCGATTTTCGATTCCGCCGCGGGCAGCGTGAGGCCCTTGACCGGTACAGATCCGATCAAAGGATAGCCGATGGCTCCCGATTCGGACACACGGACGTCCAAGCTCAGATCCGGGTTCTTGAACACACTGATCTTGAGAATATCGCCCGGAGCCAGCAGGTACTCGGGTTGTGCACGGGCAGGCGCGGCCCCAAAGCTCAGCGCGCAGAGACACGACAATACCGCCAGCAGACAAAGACGACGGAACGGTGTCACTGCCATGTGATTTTTGTACTCATGTTTTTTACTTCTGCTAGGCCAATTGGCGGTCATTCATTTGAACGGGCGCGAACATCGTGCTGAGCACGGCATCACGCTCGAAATTCTTCTCTGCGAAGGTCCGCGCCCGCCGTCCCAACAACTTGCGCGTCTCGGGATCATCTGCGAGCGTTGTGATGGCGCGAGCCAGCTCCATGCCATTCTCGGGGGCTACCACCAAGCCGCACTTCGCGACGATTTCGCTGATTTCGGTGCCCGTGCGACAGGTTGCAATAACCGGCCGGGCGCTCGCGAGCATGCCGCTGAGTTTCGACGGCAGCACGAGATCCGCCGCATCGGGACTCTGAGGCAGCAGATGCATGTCTGCGAAGGCCAACAAATCCGCTACCCGTGCAGCCGGTTGCAGCGGCATGAAGCGAACATTCGGCAAGCCGGCGGCGGCGGCTTCGAGCTCGGACCGCATCACGCCCTCGCCGCAGATGACGAACACGATTTCGCTGCGAGCCTGCAGCAGCTTCGCCGCGTCCGGAATCACCATCAAACCCTGCTTGCCGCTCAGCGATCCGGAAAACAGCACCACGACCGCGTCCTGGCGTATCCCGAGCTGGCTTCGATAGACGCCGGGTTTGGGCGGTGCGCTTTGGGTCAGGTCGACCCAGTTGGGGAGGTACCGGGTTTTGCCGGCGGTCACGCCTTTGGCGCACAATTTCTCGATCATTCTGCCGGAGATCGTCGATACGGTATCGAATCGCCGCAACAATGAGCTTTCCATCCGCAAGGCTACTCTCTGCAGAAAGCTGCCTTTCAACAAACCCATTCGGAAGGCAACGTCAACTTCGAAGTCCTGAAGGTGCAGCCAGCGCTTGGCGCGGCACAACCAGGCAGTCAGCAGGCCGGCGGGAGCGCACATGAACGCCGGAGCCACGGTCAATACGACATCCGGCCGCCACGCGACCTGCCACAGCATTACGGGAAACGAAGTGATCGCAAACGAGAGCAAGTGCAATAGACGAGTCAGGCCGCTGGGCGACTTTGGGACCCAAAGTGGCGTACGCCAGACATCGACGCCGTGCCATCGCTCGCGGCGATACAGCGGCCAGCGATATTTTCCATCGAGCTGCCATGTTGGATAGTAGGGGGGCGCGCACACCACGCGAACTTCGTGACCATGGTCGACCAGCCATCCAGCCATGTCGCCCGAATACTTGCCGATACCCGTGGGCTCAGGAGCAAAATTAGCGCTGTAAATCAAAATCCTCATCCATCGCCCCTATCCGCGGTATCCAAGATCCCCGAGGCGCTAGTTCGCCAGACACAGGCATATAAAGATGCCAGACATCTGCGCACCCGGACGTAAGCGGTGGTCTGACACGCCTGGGTTCACCGTGCGAATTCGCTTTAACCGTCTGCCTTCACCGACAAAACAACAACTTGACTCAGGCCGTTCTTTTGGGTGCGGTTTCCGCCGCTACGGTGATGCGCCCCCCGCGGCTTCTTGCAGCGAATAAATATCCTCATTTTAGCGGCGCCGGGACGTGCGACGACGCGCGCAGAAGCACTGCCGCCGCAAGCGCAATTCTTGAGTCCTGCGTCACAATTTTTGCTTGGCAATTTCGGCCCATGTCTGTGGGGTACGACATAGTGCCCGGCCCCGTCTCGCGTGTTTTACTGCAGCCGTTCAAAGGGCAAAACCGGCGCAAGCCGGCGACGCAAAGCTTCCGGTCTGTGAGTGACAGATAGCGGGGTTTCCGGAGACAGCCACGGGCGGTCTTTGTGAACTCAGATCATCGCTGCTCATGTTCCGGTGTCAATCATCACTATTAGGAACAGGTGGCAATGGGGAACAGTTCGAACGCGCGCGGCGCATTTGCTCAGCTAACGCTTTTATTTCTAGTCGCCGCACTCAGCGGTTGCGGAGGCGGCAGTTCCTCCAGCGATTCCGCGACGCCTCCAGCCGCCCCCGTGACAGCATCTACGCCGCCGCCCGGAACGCCGGCACCCAAGCCTACACCCACGCCGCCCAAGCCCGCGCCGACGCCAGCCCCGACACCGACGCCAGCCCCGACGCCGACGCCAGCCCCGACACCGCCGCCAGCCCCGACACCGCCGCCGGTCTCGGCACCGCTTACCGCCACCAACAATGGCGACGCGTGCATTGCCGCGCCGATGCCCTCGAGTACCACGTTGTTCAATTCGACCAAGCGGGTGTTTGCGCACTATTTCCACCCGTTTCCGCTCTCATTGGACAATAGTCCACCCGCGAAGGACTATTACAACGCCGAGTACCTCGCCAAAGGAGGCGAATCGAACAAGTGGTCCAAGCAGGGCGGCTTCCTGCGCGCACGACCGTTGGGAGCCACGCCCAGCACCAATCCGAATTGGCGGCAGCTGAATATGGAAAGTGAGGTGCGCGCGGCGATTGCGCGCGGCATCACCGGGTTTACCTTCGACGCGATGTCGGCAAGTGACGCGACCGACAGCACGAGCGATCTGCACCTCATGCTTGCTGCGGCCCAAGCCGTCGATTCCCGCTTCAAGATCGTGATCATGCCCGATATCGCCATTTTGGGCGCCGATGCCAATTCCGTGGTTCAAATCATCAGTGCCGTTGCCGCCAGCCCGGCTGCCTATCATCTTGGCGACGGGCATCTCGTCGTGTCGCCATTCGACGCCGGACTGAATTCGCCCGCCTGGTGGCAGTCCGTCATCGGCCGCCTAAACGCCCAAGGCATCCAAATCGCCTTGGTGCCGACATTTCTCGGATGGTCCAGTATGGCCAGTGCCTTCTCCGCATTTTCCTATGGCTTTTCCGACTGGGGCTCGGCTACGACCCTCGGCGCGGGTGCGATGGAGGGCGATCCTGCCATCGCTCACTCGAGCTACAACAAAATCTTTATGATGCCGGTCGATCCGCAGCAGTACCGGCCGAAGGATTTCATCTACTGGGAATCCGGCAACAGCGCGGCGCTCCGGGATGCATGGAGCGATTCGATTCAGGGTGACGCCGATTGGGTCCAGCTGGTGACCTGGAATGACTTGTCGGAAAGCTCGTCGATTGAACCGATAACCGATGCCACTTTGCAGCGGAATATCGGCACGGGTTTCTACAACCTCACCGGCTACTACGCCAGCTGGTTCCTCACCGGGCACGAGCCAACGATCACGCACGACGTCCTGTACTACTTTTATCGCCGTGAGCAGACGACTTCTGCCGCCGGTGGACAGGGTCAAGTGGATAAAATCTATAGCGGAATCGCGGAAAATAGCATTGAATTGGTTGGGTTTCTGACCAGTCCCGGTGTTCTGAAGATCACCATCGGCGGCAAAACCTATACTCAGAATGCCGCCGCCGGAGTCGTGTCCTTCAAAGTCCCGTCGCAACCGGGCACTCCGCTCTTCGCCTTGTCGCGCAGCGGCTCAGACGTCTTTTCCTTCCAGGGAGGAGTGCAAATCTACGGACCTGGCGGCCTCCCCTCAGGAGTCGAGGATCTGACCTATTGGAGTGGCAGCGCAGCAAAATCAGGGATCTGCTCCCTGTAAATCAGAGAAGCCCCGAGCCGTTTTGCGAGGGTGCGGCGCCGCGCATGACGCGTTTCAGGCGCCGCGCCACCTTCCTGGCGACAGTCAGATAGCCCGGCACCGGTGTCCGGCAAAACGCCAGCTTGCGGACGTACTTGTCCACGGTCCATTCAGCGCTCGATCCCGCCGGGAAAAACACGGTGTCGCCGGTGCCGACGCGGCGCGAGACACCCGACGGGTATTTTAGGGTGACATCGCCTTCCAGGATGTGGAAGGTCTCATCGAAACTGTAAAACCAGTTAAAACGTCCGGCGGTGCAATCCCAGAAATAGGTGCTTGCGGTGCCATCCGCGCTGCTCGATAGGAGTTCGGCTCGCGCGACCGGATTGCCGTCCAAGATCCAGGCGGTTTGAATGGGATTCGGCACGAATTTCGCGCCGGACGTTCCAATTGTAATAAGACTTTCAATTGCCATCAGCCGCAATCTATCACGGCCAACGTGCCGCGCTTGTCGGCGGAATTCGCACCAAGGAGTTCAAATCGTCCTACAGAATGTGTGGGCGCTTCTGTGTACTTTGTTCGGTATAAATAAGCGCTCGACAGAAGATGCCACATCAACGCTAAATCTCCATCGCACGTGCGAACTCCTTCGTGAACGCGCCCCTGGGCAACGCCATGTCACGCAACACCCACGCTCTGTTCGCACACGCGTCCCGCAATTCCACCCGCGCGATCGTGCCCATCAACGATTGTGCGCTCGAGCCGGCGGCGCCCCGCCCCGCATTTTATTGCGTGCATTCCGCGTCGGGCGTCGCGGGAATGGATTTTCTCGACCTGGCGCGGCGCCTCGAGCCGACAATCCGATTTTACGGCATCCAGGCACCGCCAAAACGCATGCCTGACGCTGAATTCGGCAGCTCGGTCGATGCGCTTGCCGGATATTACGCCGATGCCCTGACCCGATTTCAGCCGAGCGGTCCCTTGCTGATCGGCGGGTATTGCGTGGGAGCCGTCATCGCCCTGGCCATGGTGGACAAACTGATTGCGTTCGGACGCGAAGTGGGGCCCCTGCTCGTCATTGACGGGGTGCCGGAAAACACCGGGGCGACGATGTCGCGGTGGACGCCGCGATACTGGCTCGAACTGGCGCGCAATGTACGCGGCTGGTTCAACCACGGAGACCTGATGCGCAGCCGGACGCTGCGTTCACTGGCATGGAGCATTGCGAATAACGCATCCGCGATCGGCAAAGGGGCGATCGGACTCAAGCGCGGACAGAAACTGGGCGGCGGCTATGCGATCGAGGGAATCATGGATGTGTCTCGCTACCCGCCGGACCACAAATCCTTCGTCAATCGGCTGTTCCAGGCGTTGTTCGCGCACACGCCCAAAAGCTACTCGGGAAATGTCGTGGTCTATGAGGCGACGGTAAAACCATTGCTGTACCTACCGCAAATCGGTCGCATGTGGCGGGCGTTCGCCCGCCAGGCAGAAGTCGTCGAAATTGTCGGCACGCATATCAGCATGATGCACGAGCCCTATGTTGAATCCTTGGCGAACGACATGCGCAATCGCATCGACGCCTTTTTCTCCGCAAACCGGTGAGCCAAACCATGCCTCATACACGGCTGTTCCGCTTCTTGCAGCGTTTTACATCGCTCAGTTTTCTACCGTTGGCCTGCGCCGCACCGGTCGTCGGCGCCGCACCGGTCGTCGGCACCACACCCGCTGCTGACACCAAGGATTTAGGCGCGTGCCTGGCATTTTCGATGCCCGACAGCTCAACCTTGTTCAACTCGAAGAAGAAGGTTTTCGCACACTATTTCTATCCGTTTCCGCTCTCGATCGATAACAAGCCCGCCGACCGCGACTACTACAACACGCAATTCCTGAACCCAAAGGGCGAAAATGGCAAACATGCCGCGTTCGGCGGGTATTTGCGGCAACGGCCCGTGCCCGTTGGGGCAAATTCTTCGGCCGACTGGCGCTTGCAGAATGTAGAAGCCGAAGTACGGATGGCCATCGCCCGGGGCATCACCGGATTTGCAATCGATGTGATGTCGGGAAAAGAAGCCGCCGATTCGGATAGTCATCTCAATATGCTGCTCAAAGCCGCCAAGGCGGTCGACCCCAGATTCAAAGTCATGGTCATGCCCGATATTTCTGCCCTCAAGGCCGACGCGGACGCGGTTTCGCAGATAATTGCCGCTGCTGCAGCCAGCGACGCGGCCTTTCGACTCGAAGACGGCCGCTTGGTTGTCGGCGCATTCAATGCCGGACTGAACCCGCCCGCCTGGTGGCAGGGCATTTTTGACCAATTGAAATCGCGCGGCATCAAGGTTGCCTTCGTTCCAACCTTCCTGGGTTGGAGCGGACAGGCTGCATCATTCGCCGCCATCAGCCACGGATTCAGCGATTGGGGGACGGCGACAGCCACGAGTTCCGACAATATGAAAAAAGATCCGTCGCTCGCTCATGACAGCTACGGAAAGCTCTACATGATGCCGGTCGATCCGCAGCAGTATCGGCCCAAGAACTCCATATTCTGGGAGGCAGGCAACAGCACCACCTTCCGAAACGCGTGGATGAGTGCCATCAACGCCGGCGCCGATTGGGTCCAACTGGTCACGTGGAGCGATTTTTCGGAATCAAGCGAAGTGGAACCCTACACGGACGCCACACTGCGTCCTGACATCGGTACGGGTTTCTACGACCTAAACGGCTATTACGCGGCCTGGTTTTTGTCGGGGGTGCAGCCGCGCATTACGCATGACGTGCTCTACTACTTCTATCGTCGCGAACCGACAAACGCGGCCAGTCCGGCGCAATCGGCTGCGAACAAATTGGTCGGCAACGGAGCCGCTGAAAACAACATCGAGATCGTCTCGTTTCTCACTGCGGCGGCGACCGTCAAGATCACCATCGGCGACCGCTCCTTTACACAAGACGAGGCGGCTGGAATTTCCTCCTTCAAGGTGCCCACCGCACCCGGCATCCCGCAATTTACTTTGTCGCGCCACGGCGCGGATGTCTTCTCTTTCCGGGGTGCCGTGCAGATCTACGGTAGTTCGGGGCTGCCGTCCGGGGTCATTGACATGACCTATTGGAGCGGCAGCGCATCGCAAAGCGGTGTTTGCGCGCTGTAGGCGTTCAGGCTATCGCCACGGCAAATGTTAGATACGGAAAAATCTGCCCCGTTTCGCCGGCGGGTCGAAGCGCTGCTGGTTCGATCACGCAGCAAGAACAGCATTTATCTGGCTTTGTCGATGATTGCGCGGGTGCTCAACGCGGCCGGCATGTTTATCGCGCTGCAGCGCTTCGCTCCCAGCACCTTCGGGGAGATGAGTTATCTCCAGGCGACGGCGGTATCCACCGTGGCATTCTGCTCGCTAGGGCTTGAACTATCAGTCAACGCTCAACTGACGCGCAAGATCAAAGAAGGCGGCCGCCTGGCGCCCACTATTCTCGCCGCCTGTACCCTGGCAATCACGGGAATCTTCCTGGCTTGCATCGCAGTGAGCGTGGCCTTTGCCTCGCAACTGACGGTGACCGGTGCCGAGCACGTGGCGGTGATCGCGGTATGCATCTACTCATCGTTCATGATACTGACATCGCTGCTCACTGCAATGTCGTTCGCC
This sequence comes from uncultured Gammaproteobacteria bacterium, assembly GCA_963731465.1. Classification (GTDB taxonomy): domain Bacteria; phylum Pseudomonadota; class Gammaproteobacteria; order Steroidobacterales; family Steroidobacteraceae; genus Bog-1198. The sequence goes on along the minus strand of CAVSVK010000008.1, from coordinate 27,595 downwards.
TTGTCCGCCAGCATCAATGTCGGCGTTGCTTACATTCTCACGTCTTCCCTGTTTGCCGCCTTCGCCATTTTTGCCGATACGCGGACTTCCGGCATCCGCCTGATGTTCTTCTCCATCGTTGCCCAGATCACTGCCGTGTCATACATGGCAATGGCACTCGCCCGGCTCGCGCAATCATGGAATCTCAGCCGCGGCTACCAGCTGATGCGAACTTCGCTGGACGCGGCCAAAACCGAGGTTAAAACGTTGTTCCTGTACGGCGCGAAACAGATCCTCGTGGTTTCAACCGTAACGTTCTCGCAGTGGCTCATTCAACGCAAAATCGTCTACGGCGCGGGAGGAGCATCCGAGAACGCCATTTACAGCATCGGCAATCAAATCTTCAACATGATGACGTTTATTCCGCTCATCATTACGCCCATCATCATCACGCGGCTGGCCGCCGCCAGCGATGATCTGGCCCGGCGCCGGCGCATCAGTCTTTCGAGCCTGAAATTGTTTTCCGGCATCGCGGCGGTTGCCTGCGTGGCCGTATTTGTCGGACTGCGCATCGGCATTCGCTTTTTGCCGCCGCGCTATGCCGCGGCCGAGATGACGGGCCTGATCGCATCCTTTGCGGCCGCCTTTCAAATCTTGAAGTCGCCCTTTTCGCTGTTCTTCCTGGCCGAACTCAAGGCCTCGCGCGAGATCGTCAGCGCCACGGCCGGAGCACTGTTCATGATCGTCGCCACCGCCACGTACGCCCAGTTGACACCGAATCAGGGCACCACCATCCGGCTGCTGGGCTGCGCCCTGCAGGGTCTGTTGCTGGCAAGCATGTTCTTGTTCGAAACCCGGCGCGCCAAGCTGGGCTAGAACTGGATCGCCGGACGCTCATTCATGCAGCACGCGGTGCACCTGCTGAATGCACGCAGACCCCTCTCCGACCGCGGCCGCGACGCGCTTCACGCTGCCGCAGCGCACGTCGCCCACCGCAAATATGCCAGGGATGCTGGACTCGAAAAATTCCGGCTTGCGCGCAGTCGACCATTTGGCCGCCGATAAATCCGCGGCCTGCAAATCAGAGCCGGTTCGGACAAAACCCTTGTCATTGAGGGCGATACAAGAATTGAGCCAGTTCGTGCAGGGCAGCGCGCCCATCATGAGAAAAATGTGGCCGATGTCATGCCTCTCCGGCTCTTTGCCGGCCGCCTTCCAGGTCACGCAGCTCAATTGGTCCTGTCCTTCCAGCGCGGTAATTTCGGTGCGTACATGCAAAGTGATGTTCGGCATCTCCTCGATACGGCGAATCAAATACTGCGACATGGTGTCGGCAAGGCCGCTCGAACGAACCAGCAGGTGAACCATCTTGCAGTTGCCGGCCAAAAATACCGCCGCTTGACCGGCCGAGTTGCCGCCCCCGACCACGATCGCCTCTCCGGTTCCGCAGCGGCGCGCCTCGGTGCTGGTGGCGGCATAGTAAATTCCCGTGCCTAGAAAGCGCGAAGCGTTGTCGAGCGACAGCTGCCGATATTCCGCACCGGTTGCAATAACAATGCTGCGAGCTCGCGCCGCGTGGCCATTGGCAAACTCAATTGCATAGGGCCGTTGGCCGCATTTCAAGCTCATCACCGGATATGCGGTTCTGATTTCGGCGCCAAACTTCTGCGCCTGAATCAAAGCGCGCGCAGCAAGCGCCAGTCCGGATATGCCGGTCGGAAAGCCCAGGTAATTTTCAATCTTGGAACTCGAGCCCGCCTGGCCTCCGGGCGTGCCGGTCTCGAGCACCAGCACATCCAGGCCTTCCGAGGCGGCGTAAACTCCAGCGGCCAGGCCGGCTGGCCCGGCGCCGACGACGATGACGTCGCGGACCCGATTGTCGTCGATCTGCTGATTCATGCCGAGAATGGCCGCCACTTCCTCGTTACTGGGATTTTTGAGCACGATCGATGCGCGGCACACGACCACCGGCAGGTCCTCGGCCGTCACGCGAAACCGCTCGATCAGATCGCGCACCGAGGGATCGGTATCGAAATCGAGGTTGACGAACGGATAGCTGTTGCGGGTCAGGAACTGCTGCAGCCGCAAGGTGCCGGCGGAGTGCGTCGAACCCAGCAAAATCACATCGCTCGATTGCGAGGTGATGAGCGCCACACGCCGCAAAATAAAGGCGCGCATGAACAGCTCGCTCAATTCTGAGTCGGTCTGCACGATGGTGCGCAAATGCGCATCGTCGATCGCCAAAACCTCGCCGGCTTCGCGCACGCGCATGCGTACCACCGAGCTGATGGCCCGCAATGTTCCGACATCCCCGGAAAAGCTTCCCGGCGTGTGAACCACGATCAGGGTTTCACCGGCGAGAGTCGGCTGAATGATCTCGATGCTGCCCGACAACACCACGTACATGGGCGGGTGATCGCCGGGTTCCGACAAAATCTGGCTCTTTTGAGTGGCGACCTTCTGACCGTGCGCGCCGAGCCGCGCGATTTGCAGCGCCGTGAGATGCGGAAACATTTGCGCGCTGCGGCCGGCGTACGGCGAGTGCGCAATCGATCCTTCTTGGTCGAGCTCTTGATTCATTTTATATCCGCAGCGCGCCCCGTCGCAGAGCCAACTATAACCTGGGCGGCTTTGCGACGGCGCGCTGCCCTTCCACCGCGTGCCAGATCAGCAAAATGGGTACTCCCAGGGCAATGTCTCTGGCGCGCCTCAGCAGCGAGACAGCAAGTCCGAACTCCGCCCCCACGCCGAACAGGGGCGTGAGCAGCGCGTAAGCAGCTTCCTGTACACCAAGCGCGTTAGGGACGAGCACAGCGACGTTGCGCGCCGCGCCGACCAGGCTCTCGATCGCCAGGACCGACAACAGGCCGACGCGCACACCAATCAGGCGGAACGCGATCCAGGTCCCGACAGCACTCGCAACCCATCCGGCCAAGTGCAGCGCCGCGGACAGGCCAATCCGCGCGGGAGAACGATGAATCTCATTGAAGGTGGCCGCAACGGCAGCGCTGGCCGCGCCTGCGCCGCGCAGCACGCGCGTCGCCAGCTTTCCGGTCAGCCACAGGCTACGGCGCTGCAACCCGAGAAGCATGCCGCAGGCCAGGACCGCCGCACCCAAGCCCATTACCAGTGCACTGGTCACTGACCCGTCCAGCGAGGTGCGCGGCGCGTGGATGCACAAGATGCCAAACCCCAGCGCCACGAAGACGATCTGCGCCATCAACTCGGCCGTCACATCGACAACCGTCGATGCAAAGGCGACAGCGCCCGCGACGCCGCGGATGATTACCGCCCGAGCGCCGATGACGATTCCGCCAATCGGCGAAAACGGCAGCACCTCCGTGGCTGCGTCCCGCACCATGCGGCCCCAAACGAAAACCCAGACACTGTGGCCGTTGTCCGGCAGCAATGCATGCCACGCCATCCCCAATACCACGAACAGCCCGAGCGTATACAGGCAGAGTACGGCGAATCCGCCCCACCCGGCCGCGACGGCCGCCGAAAGCACCGCGCCGATCCCGACGAATGCAACGAGATAGATGGCCAGGGCCGCGCCCAAGGCCGCGATGACAACGATGCGTAGTTTCATGCCAACCTTACGCGCGGCTTGCGTCGTCGGACCCGTTCAGGCTGTGTCGTGCCGCGAGCGCAGGAAATGGAAGAATTCCACGCCTTCGCGCAACCGGCGCTTCATCATTTCGGGGCTCTTGATCATTTCCGCGACGATGGAGGCGATCTTGGAGGGGCGAAAATAAAACTTCTTATAGAAATCTTCAACAGAAGCGAAGATTTCGGTGTGGCTCAAGTGCGGATAGTTCAGCGGCGCGATCTGCGTGCCCTCCTGGGTCAAAAGATCGATCTCCTCGTTATGGAGCCAGCCGTTCTCTTTTGCCTGCCGATACAGGAAGGTCCCCGGATACGGGGCCGCAAGCGAAACCTGAATGGTATGCGGATTGATCTCCTTGGCGAAATCCAGCGTCTGCTGAATCGTCTCCTTGGTCTCGCCCGGCAGACCGAGAATGAACGTGCCGTGGATGACGATCCCCAACTCGTGACAGTCCTTGGTGAAGCGACGCGCAAAATCAACGCGCATGCCCTTCTTGATATTGATCAAGATCTGCTGATTGCCGGATTCGTAGCCAACCAGCAGCAGACGCAAGCCGTTTGCCTTCATGATCTCCAAGGTCTTGCGCGGGACATTCGCCTTGGCATTGCAGGACCAGGTAACCCCCAGCTTACCCAGTTCCTTCGCCAGCGCTTCAACTCGCGGCAAATTGTCCGTCAGGGTGTCATCATCAAAAAAGAACTCCTTCACCTGCGGGAAGGCACTTTTGGCCCACTTCATTTCCTCGACGACGTTCTCGACCGAACGCACTCGATAGCGGTGACCGCCAACGGTCTGCGGCCACAGGCAAAAGGTGCAGCGCGATTTGCAGCCGCGGCCGGTGTAGAACGAGATATAGGGATGTTTCAAGTATCCGCCGAAGTATTTCTCGACGTTCAGATCGCGCTTATAGACCGGAGTCACCCAGGGAAGTGAATCCATGTTTTCCAGAACCTCGCGGTCCTCGTTGTGGACGATGACGCCATCGGCATTGCGATAGGAGAGGCCCTTGATCCCGCTCCAGTCCATGCCGTCAGCCACTTCCTTGATGGTGAAGTCAAATTCATTGCGCGCGACGAAATCGACGGCTTGCCCCGCGATGAGACTCTTCTCAGGTTCGACAGCGACCTTGGCGCCGATCAAGCCAATTTTTACGCCCGGATTAATCGCCTTGATCATCTGTGCCGTCTTGACATCCGCCTTGAATGACGGTGTGGAGGTATGCATCACCACCAACTCGCGGTTTTTCAGCTCCGGCACGATGTCCTCGAAGCTGAGTTCGTGCGGCGGCGCATCGATGAGCTTCGAACCTTCAACCAGCGCCGCGGGCTGGGCGAGCCAGGTGGGATACCAGAAAGAGCGTACCTCACGTTTCATCTGATAGCGTGCGCCGGCGCCGCCGTCGAAGCCATCGAATGAGGGCGGATGCAAGAACAAGGTTTTCATCGGAGCAGGCCTCAAAATTGAAAATCGCTGCAGCTTGCAATCTTAACATGCGCCGCGCCGCGAGGATGGGGGCTGTCAGCTGCGGCCGCAAACGCCTGCGGCTGCGACTGCCAGCTCATTTGCGGCCGCGCGAGTCGCTATGCGCCGACAGGCTTGGGGTGCGGCACGGGTTTCTCGCGCGCCGCACGATAACTGCTCAGGGCGGTTCGGAGCCATTGATTACTGGGCACGGCGGGGCCGGCCTCGCACTGGATTTGGTACGCCTCTCCGCTCATGCTGCTCTCGGTTGCGGCTTGATCGATGAAGTCCTCAGCACTGTTGATCCGGCCTCGTGCCACCAGATAATCGTATTTGCCGCGCAAATGCGACTGCGCTCGATGCGAGTCGTACCAGCTGCCGTTGCGGTAGAATTTGCAGCCTGAGCGATCGACAAAATCAAGCAGATAGTTGATCTCCGCCACGGCGACTGCCGGTGGCGCGGCGTGCGCGGGCATCCAGTGAGCCATTAAAACCCAACCGAGCATGAGGGCCGTTAGACCCCTCATAGCTCGCGCCCGAGCGGCAAAAGCGCCAAAAATCGCTTCTGCAGCCTTTGCCAACCACTGCGTCCGGGCTCTTGATCGAGCTCGATGGTGCGGCCGTTCTGATCGGTGTACCAGGTCAGATGCGATTTGCCCAGCGCGCCGGCCGGGCTGCAACGCCAGCGTGTAGCAATTTTCCGGCTTGACCATCGACTCGAAGCGCAGCGCGGTTTGCTGCGACAGTTCGCTGCTGCCGATGATCAGACCAATTTCGGTGTTGATCCGCTGCGAACGTTGATCGAAGTTCATCGAGCCAATGACCATTTTCCGACGATCAAAAACATACAGCTTGCCATGCAAGGCATAATTGCCATACCGCGAGATCTTGGCGCTCTGTCCGCTGCCCCGGGTGCTGCCCAGAAGCGCGCGAACCTCATGCAATTCCACGCCGCTCTTGAGCAGCGGCACCCGATATTTGTCGTATCCCGATTGCGCGGAGATTTCCGGACAGGATTCCAGCGAGTTGGTGAGTATTCGGACTCGAACCTCGCGCTCGCGCAGATCCATCAAATCCTGCAACTCTTCCTTGGTCGGCACCAGATACGGCGTGACGAGCAACATTTCGGACTGGACCGCCCGGATCGACTTCTCTACTTCCGGAACGATCAATGCACCGGAAATCGCGCCGCTGAGCACATGCTTTTTGTCGGGGCTGTCGTAGACCACCTGTGCAGGCGCCCATGACAGCGGCAATTTGCCCGATATGATCCCGCTGAAGGGATCACCGTTCGCGAGCAATGCCGCGTAGTCAATTGCGCCCTCCTGCGGTTTGGGCGGGGGCGGCTCGGCGTGCGGACGTCCCAACGCTTCAGCGGGAATCGCCATCGCGCTGTTCCAGAACTCATCGAAAGTGCGCGAAAGCTCCGGCACGACCGGACCGACGGCAAAGACGTCGTCATCCGCAAATTGCGAATCTGGATCGACTTGAAAATACTGATTGCCGATGTTGCGGCCGCCCATGAGCGCCGCCGCGTTGTCCGCGACCAGCAATTTGTTGTGCATTCTATAGTCCAAGCGCCCGGCATTTAATACGAACTCCAGCCGCCTCACGAATTTGACGTGGCCGCGGTACTTCGCTGGGTTATAGATTCGTATCTCGACGAGATGATGCTTCAACAGGCGCAGGATTTGCCGATCGCCGGCTACCGTATCGCCATCGTCGATCAGGATGCGGATGCGCACGCCGCGATCCGCCGACTGCGCCAGATGATCGGTCAGCATGCGGCCGGTCTCGTCGCCGCGGAAAATATAGTATTGGAGGTCGAGGGTTCGTTGCGCGGCATCGATCAATTGTGCGCGGGCCCGAAATCCGTCTGCTCCGACACTGATAATTCGGAATCCCGAATCGCCCGGGTGTTGGCGCGCCGCGCGCGTAAACTGACTACCGAGATTCGTCTCCTCGGGCTGGGCGAGCGCCATCGATTCGTGCTTGGGAAAATCGGCGCCCGGCGGACGGCCGGCACAGGCGCCCAGCGCCAGCGCCAGCAGCACCATTACGCCGCTGAACTGAACGGGTATTCGAAAGCGGGAAAACAAGGCCGGCTCCTAAACGGATTGTTTTCCGATCATAGTCGCTGCTCGCTTGCGGGATTTGCCGACACGCTGTCAGCGATTGCTGACATTGCAAGCGATGCGGCCAGCCGCCGCGGAAAAAGACCGGGAGTAATTGGTCGGGGCGACAAGATTCGAACTTGCGACCCCTTGCACCCCATGCAAGTGCGCTACCAGGCTGCGCCACGCCCCGACCGGAAACGAATGATAGCCCAATTGGACGCCAAAGACTTTTAATCGGAACAGGGATTCAGCGGCGCAGAATCTTGATCAGTTCCTCGAGTTCCAGGCGCATTTGATGAATCAGCTGCTGGCTCTGATTCAGATCAACCTGCGCGTCATCGCCCGTCAGCCGATTGCGGGCGCCGCCGATGGTAAAGCCCTGCTCATAGAGGAGACTGCGAATCTGGCGGATGATCAATACGTCCTGGCGTTGATAATAGCGCCGGTTGCCGCGACGTTTGACCGGCTTGAGCTGTGGGAATTCCTGCTCCCAATAGCGCAGCACATGCGGCTTGACGCCGCACAAGTCGCTCACCTCACCGATGGTGAAGTAGCGCTTCCCCGGAATCGGCGGCAGTTCGCTATTGTTGCTTGGTTCCAGCATATGCCTCGACGCGCGCCTTCAGTTTCTGACCAGGACGGAATGTGACAACGCGACGGGCGCTGATGGGAATCTCTTCGCCGGTTTTCGGATTGCGCCCAGGACGGCGATTTTTATCCCGCAAATCGAAGTTTCCAAAACCCGAAAGCTTTACTTGCTCGCCCGAGGACAGCGCCGCTCGAATCTCTTCGAAAAACAGATCGACGAGTTCGCGTGCCTCGCGCTTATTGAGCCCCAACTGATCGAATAGGGCTTCGGCCATTTCTGCCTTCGTTAGGGCTGCCATTGCTTATTGATCTCTTATTGTGGCGCTCAATACATCCCGTAACCGGGCAGCCACTGCGGTTACCACGGCATCTGCATCAATATCAGTTAGAGTGCGGGAAGAGTCCTGTAAAATCAAGCCTAAAGCGACACTTTTTCGTCCAGTTTCTATGCTGGGGCCCCGATAGACATCGAATACCCGCAACTCGCTTAATAGACCCGACGCGCTAACAGTAACATTTTCCTGCAAAACTGCGAGAGGGACGCTTTCGTCCACGACAATCGCCAAATCTCGTCGCACACTTGGAAACTTCGATATCTTCTGATACTTCAATTGCTTACATATAAATGCTGATGCAATATCTAGTTCAAATAAAAATGCCGTGGATGCAAAATTCAGTGCCTTGAGCGTCTGTGGGTGCATCTCCCCCACCCACCCAATCGGTGTTGTGCCGCGATAGACACGCGCGCTGCGACCCGGGCGCAACGCGGGCAGCGAATCAGGCTCAAAGCGCACGCTCGATGCGTCGCCGGTCAGCCCCAGCAATTCCATTACATCGGACTTCACATCGTAAAAATCGACCGCTTCGGTGCTGCTGCCCCATTGCTGCGGCCAGCGCGAACCCGTTGCGATTGCCGCGAGCGACTCCACTTCTTTTAATTCATTATTTCCGGACTCACGAGCGAGCGTGAATCGGGTTCCGATTTCGAACAAGCGTACCCTCGTCTGCTGCCGGCGCAGATTTTCGCGGCAGCTATGAACCAGACCCGGCCATAGCGATACGCGCATTTCACTCAAATCTGCCGAGATGGGATTGGCAAGCGTGAGCGCCGGGACGTCGGGGAACAGCTGTTGTTGCAGGTTCGGATCCACGAATGCGTAGCTGATCATTTCGCGATAGCCCCGATCGACCATGGCGAAACACAAGCGATCGCTTGAAACCTTGGCCTCCGTCGCAGCGCCCGCGATCTGCGGCGCCGTCGCATGGAACTCCTCGATCTTGTCGAACCCCCTCAGGCGCGCCACCTCCTCTATGAGGTCCGCTTCTATGCGAATATCGAAGCGATACGAAGGCTTCAGGACCCGCCAGCCGCCGGACATGGCTTCGACACGCTCGCTGATGGCGCTGATGACGGCATGCACTTCATTGTCCGGAACGGGCGCACCCAGCAATCGCGTCACCCGCTCGCGGCGCAAAGTCACCCAATGATCATCGGGCAAGGGCGCACCGTTGAGAAGGCTCACCTGCGTCGGACCGGGCGTGCCGCCCGCACAATCCAAGAGCAGCGCCGTCGCACGCTCGATGGCGATGGTCGTCAAGTTGGGATCAACACCGCGCTCAAAGCGCTGCGCGGCATCGGTGAACAGCCCCAAGCGCCGTGCGCGGCCCGAAATCGACTCAGGCATGAAATGCGCAGATTCGAAACACACATCCGTGGTCAACTCAGAGATCGCCGTGTTCCGTCCGCCCATGATGCCGGCAAGCCCGATGGCGCCGCTCGCATCCGCGATCACCAAGAACTCGGGATCGAGTTCGTATTCCTTGTCATCCAGAAGCGTGATGCGCTCTTTGGACTTGGCCGCCCGTACCACGATCCCCTCGCTCAGTTTGGCCAGATCATAAGCATGCAGCGGTTGGCCCAACTCGGTCATGACGTAATTGGTGACGTCGACGACCGCGGAGATGCTGTTGATCCCGACGCGTCGCAGCCGTTCGCGCAGCCATTCGGGCGACTGCGCATTTTGCCGCACGCCCCGGATTACCCGAGTGGCCAGCACCGGACAGGCGGACGATTCCAAGGACACGGGAAATACCGCCGGCTGGCCCGCGGCGACGGGTTTGCTGACAAACTTGAGGTGACGGCGCGCGCTCGCGGCGGCGTAATCGCGCGCGATCCCGAACACGCTCATGCAGTCGCCGCGGTTCGGCGTCGCATTCACCTCGAGCAGGCAGTCATTGAGGTCCAAGGCCTCGCGCACATCCTGGTTCAGCGGCAGCGAAGCGCTCAGTTCCATGATGCCGTCGTGTTCGTCGCCCAAACCCAACTCGCGGGCCGAGCACAGCATGCCGTTGGATTCCTGTCCGCGCAGCGTCGCGCGCTTGATCAGAACGTCGTTTGGCAATCGCGCGCCGGCCATGGCCACCGCCACCTTCAGGCCGTTGCGCACATTTTTCGCGCCGCAGACGATTTGCAATCGATTCGTGCCATCCGTAGTGACCTGGCACAGTGATAATTTCTCTGCGTCCGGATGCCGACTCGCCTCCAACACCTCACCCACGACGACGCCTGAAAACGGCGGCGCCACCGGGCTGATCGATTCCACCTCGAGGCCGGCCATGGTCAGCTGCGCGGCCAGCGCCTCGGGCGAAGCGCTGATCGGCGTAAATTCCTGCAACCATCGATAGGTAACTTTCACGGCCGGTGGTTCACATTCACGGGAATTGTCTCAAGAAAGCCAGGTCATTCTCGAAGAACAGGCGCAAGTCATCGACGCCGTAACGCAGCATGGCAAGGCGGTCGATGCCCATGCCAAAAGCATACCCCTGCCATTGCTCGCTATCGATGCCCGCGGCATTCAAGACATTGGGATGAATCATCCCGCAGCCCAAGATCTCGAGCCAGCCGGTTTGCTTGCAAACGCGGCAGCCTTTGCCGTCGCAAAACACGCATTCGATGTCGGCCTCCGCCGAGGGCTCGGTAAATGGAAAATACGAAGGCCGCAAGCGCATACCTAAGCGTCGTTCAAAAAATTGTTCGAAGAAGGTGTGCAACATCGCCTTCAAGTTGGCGAAGCTGATGTTCTCGCCAATGACCATGCCTTCGGCCTGATGAAACATGGGGGTGTGGGTCATGTCCGAATCGATGCGATAGACGCGGCCGGGCGCGATGATGGCCAGCGGCGGCGTGCGCGAGCGCATGGTTCGAATCTGCACCGGCGAGGTGTGCGTGCGCAGCAGCCTGCCGTCGGGAAAGTAGAAGGTGTCATGCATGGCGCGCGCGGGATGATTCTTCGGGATGTTCAGGGCCTCGAAATTATGGAAGTCGTCTTCCACCTCCGGCCCGGTCAGCACCTCAAATCCCGCCTGCCCGAAGATTTTCTCGATCCGCAAACGGGTGCGCGTCACCGGATGCAGGCTGCCCGGCTCCTGGCCGCGGCCGGGCAAGGTGACATCGACGGTGCCCTTGGCCAGCTCGCGCTGCATCGCTGCCTGCTCGAGACGAATCCGATGCATCTCGAGCGCGGCATGGATCGCCGCCTTGGCATCGTTGATGCGCTGCCCCGCCGCGGGCCGCTCCGCGGCCGACAGGGCTCCCAAGCCCTTGAGCTGCTCGGTGAGCAGTCCCTTCTTGCCGAGCAGCCGCACCCGCACCTCATCGAGCGCGCCCAAGTCCGTCGACGCGTCGACGTCAGCGAGGGCTTGATTGACTAGCGCTGACAGGGATTCGGCTGCGCCCATGCGCTTACGCCGCGAGGCTGGCTTTGGCTTTTTCCGCGATCGCTGTAAAGGCCGGCATGTCATGCATCGCCAGGTCCGCCAGCACCTTGCGGTCGATGGCGAGACCCGCCTTGTTGAGGCCGGCGATGAGCGTGCTGTAAGTCATGCCGCAAAGCCTAGAGGCCGCGTTGATGCGCGTGATCCAGAGTGCGCGGTACTCGCGCTTTTTTTCGCGCCGGCCGCGATAGGCATACTGGCCGGCCTTGATGACCGCCTGTTTGGCCGTGCGAAATACTTTGCGTCGGGCATTGAAGTAGCCCTTCGCCTTCTTGAGAATCTTCTTGTGCCGCCGACCTGCGACGACACCGCGTTTAACTCGTGCCATGGTTTATCTCCTGACTTTAGGCGTTCGGCAAGCATTGCTTGATGCGCTTGACGTCAGATTCGCTGACGTGCATCTCGCGGCGCAATTGGCGCTTACGCTTGCTCGGTTTTTTCGTCAGGATATGACGACGATGGGACTGACCGCGCTTGAAGCCATTCGCTGTTTTGCGAAAACGCTTCGCCGCAGCCCGTTTAGTTTTCAACTTGGGCATGATCGACTCCTAATTTATAGCCCTGCTCACAAGCGCCTTGCTACAAGGTCGCCGCTACAGGCGGGGTGGCGGATTTTTAAGGTCCGCCGCTCACTTCTTTTTGGGCCCGAACACCATGACCATCTGTTTGCCTTCCATCAGCGGGGTCTGCTCCACCACCGAATATGGTGCGAGGTCTTCAGAAATCCGCGTGAGTAGCCGGCGACCGATGTCTTGATGCACGAGCTCACGGCCGCGGTAACGCAACGTCACCTTGGCCTTATCACCCTCGGTCAGGAAGCGGACGATGCTACGCAGTTTGACCTGGTAGTCCGCCTCTTCCGTCCCGGGACGAAACTTTACTTCCTTAACTTGGATCTGCTTCTGCTTACGCTTCGCCGCGTGCGCCTTCTTGTTTTGTTCGAACAAGAATTTGCCGAAATCCATGACTCTTACCACCGGCGGCTCCGCCATCGGCGAGACCTCAACGAGGTCCAGAGTTTGCGAGAGGGCCATCTGCAGCGCTTCCGCGCGTGTCATTACCCCTGCTTGGCTTCCATCGGCTGCGATCACCCGCACCGATGGTGCGGAGATCTCCTCATTGCGCCTTACCCGCTTCGACGTTGCGATACACGATCCTCCAAAACAAGACGGCCGCGGCTCGCGACTTCGTCGCAAAGCAAGGTGGTGAGCTCGCCGAGCTCCAAACTACCTAGATCTTTGCCACCGCGCGTGCGTACGGCCAGGGTGCGTCCCTCCACTTCCCGCTCACCCGCGACCAGAAGGAAAGGGACACGCTTAAGTGTGTGCTCGCGGATTTTAAAGCCTACCTTCTCATACCTCAAGTCCGTTTCGACCCGAAGCCCCTGATTTTTCAGGTTTTCCGATACTTCCAGGCAATATTTGTCCTGGGTGTTGGTAATTCCCATCACCACGGCCTGTACCGGAGCGAGCCAAGTGGGCAATTTGCCCGCGTGGTGCTCGATCAAAATCCCGATAAAACGCTCCAAGGAGCCAAACATCGCCCGATGCAGCATGACCGGCGTGTGCTTTTGGCTGTCCTCGCCGATATAGCTGGCGCCGAGGCGCCCCGGGAGATTGAAGTCCACTTGCAGGGTCCCGCACTGCCAATCCCGGCCGATGGCGTCCCTTAAAACGAACTCCAGCTTGGGTCCATAGAAAGCGCCCTCGCCCGGGTTCAGGGTCGTTTCAATACCTGCGGCTGACGACGCATGCCTTAAGGCGGCTTCCGCCTGGTCCCAGATCTCGTCCGAACCCACCCGCCTTGCGGGCCGGTCGGAAAACTTGATGCGCACATCGGTGAAGCCGAAGTCCCGATAAATGCTCAAGATCAGATCCGTGATCTTGACCGACTCGGCGGTAATTTGCTCCGGCGTGCAGAATACATGCGCGTCATCTTGAGTGAACGAGCGCACGCGCATCAGCCCGTGCAGCGCGCCCGAAGGTTCGTAACGATTTACAGCGCCAAACTCAGCGAAGCGCAGCGGCAACTCGCGGTAGCTGCGCAAGCCCTGCTTGAAGACCTGAATGTGGCCCGGGCAGTTCATAGGCTTGAGCGCAAACACCCGGTCATCGGGCGTCCGGGTGAAGAACATGTTCTCGCCGAAGGTCTCGATATGTCCCGACTTGACCCACAGCTCGCGGTCCATCACCTGCGGGGTATTGACCTCTTGATAGCCCGCTTCGTTTTGGCGCTGGCGCATGTAGGCAATCAACTGTTGGAACAGCGCCCACCCCTTCGGATGCCAGAACACCGCGCCCGGCGCCTCTTCTTGCAAGTGGAACAGGTCCAGTTCCTTGCCTATACGCCGGTGATCGCGCTTCTCCGCCTCGTCCAAGCGGGTTAAGTATTCCTTCAGCTGCTTTTCGCTGGCCCACGCCGTCCCATAGATCCGCTGCAGCATCTCGTTGCGTGAATCCCCGCGCCAATAGGCGCCTGCGACTTTCATCAATTTGAAGGCCTTGAGCTTGCCGGTACTGGGGACATGCGGTCCGCGGCACAGGTCCTCCCAATGGCCCTGGCCATAGAGGCTGATGGATTCCCCGGGCGGAATCGCCGCAATGATCTCAGCTTTGTAGTGCTCGCCGATCTTCTTGAAATGCGCGATGGCTTCATCGCGCGGCAGGACACGGCGGTGCACCTTCAAATCCTTCGCGGAGATCTCGGCCATGCGTTTTTCGATCGCCGCCAGATCGTCGGTGGAAAAGGGCCGCTTATAGGCGAAATCATAGTAAAAGCCGTTCTCGATCACCGGGCCGATCGTGACTTGCGCATCAGGAAAAAGCTCTTGCACGGCATTTGCCAACAGATGCGCAGTGGAGTGGCGAATGATTTCCAGCCCCTCCGGATCCTTGTCGGTCACGATGCTCAACGTGGCATCTTGATCGATCGATGCCGAGGTATCGACCAGTTTGCCATTCACCTTGCCGGCCAGCGCCGCCTTGGCGAGTCCGGGACCAATGCTGGCCGCCACCTCGGCCACCGAGATCGGATGGTCGAAGTGTTTCTGGCTACCGTCGGGAAGAGTAATCGCTGGCATTGAAGGCTCGTAACAAAGGGGCCCGGCATCCCTTCTCTAAAGGGATGGTGCGCGCTAGTGGGATCGAACCACTGACCCCCACCATGTCAAGGTGATGCTCTACCGCTGAGCTAAGCGCGCGTAAGGGCGCGAAAGATACCGGATTCGCCGCCGCCGATAAAGCAAAAGTCGCTTAAATGGCCGAAAATTACCCTTTGGGGGCCGGTTGCGCCGGTTTTGCCACGTAGCGGAATTGAATCTCGCCGATCGTCAGGATGTCGCCGTCGTTCAATACCTGCCGCGTCACCTTGCGTCCGTTCAGGATGACGCCGTTGGTGCTGTTGAGATCTTCAATGATGGCCTCGCGCGTTCCGGCCAGAATGAGCGCATGGTGTCGGCTCACCGATGAGGAGTCGATGTGCATCTCGCAGCCGGGCGCGCGCCCAATGCGGGTGCGGCGGCCCAGGGTATGCGTGATGCTTCGATCGCCGTCGATTCGGATCAGTTCGGGAGCCCACTCCGGCGCCGGCGCGGCGTTGACGCTCGGCGTGACGGCGGATCCCAATCGTTCCATGCTGGTCTGAATTCGGCCGAGCACATTGGCATTGTTGCTCTCACTGCGCTCCAGACGTCGTATCAGGAACTCGCGCTCCTCGAGCTGACCGCGTGTGCGCTCCAGGGCTGCGCGCAGCTTGTCCGCCTCTTCCGTCAGATCATTGATGGCCACGCTCTTCAGGGCCAGATCGTCTTTCAAGCGCTTGACGTCGCCTTCGATGGTCTCGATCGGGCGCCGCGCCTCTTTCAGATGCGCCATCAGCACGGTCATTTCCTGGTCGCGCGTCTCCGCATCGGCTTCGAGCTCGGCGATTTTCGCGGCATGCTCGGACTGTAGTTGCGCCACGCGCTGCAGAGCGGCATCTTCGCTTGCCTGTGCCTGGGTGAGCACCTGATCGTGTGTGGTCAGCTCGCTCTGCAGTCGCGCCCGATCGGCTTCGAGTTCCGAAAGCTTGGTGGTCCAAGCGCTGCGCTGCTGCTCGGCCTCCTGCAGACGCTTCGCATGTTCGGCGGCCGAGCCGGCCTGGGCCGCAGCGGCGCTTTGCAGTTGTTCGATCGTCGCGCTGTGGGTGGAAATCGTCGATTCGTATGCGGCCAATCGAGCTTGTACCTGATCGCGCTCGGCTTTCAGCGTCGCGCGCGCGGCATCCGCCGCACCGACCTGCGCGTCCATGTCGCGAAACAGGTTTTGATGGAAATTGCTGCGCCAATCGCGGGTTCGCAGCAGCTCCAAGTACGAGCTGGAGTGACTCTTGGCAACAGCCAGGTCCGCTCGCACGTCGTGGATCTCCGCTTCGTTGCGTTTGGCCTGCGCGTTGAGCGCAGCCGCCTGCTGCTGGCTGTTCTTCAGTTCCGCGGAAACGGTATTGAGCTGCGCGCGCACGGCGCCCAGCTCCTGTTCCAATTGCGTGCTGCTCTTGGCGCGCGCTTCGAGAGCGGGCAGCACCCTGGCATGCTCGGACTGCAGCGCGGAAAGCTGTGCATCCCGCTCACTCAAGGAGTGCAACACTTGAACAATCGTGGCGTCGCGCGCGGCCAGCGAATCGCGCAGAACGCGCGCCTCAGACTGATGCCGCTCGGATTCACCGGCTGCATCCTCGGCACGGGCGCGTGCCGCATCCATCGCTGCGCCTTTTTCCAAAGAAGCTTTTTCGAATTCGCGCGAACGGACGCACTCCACCTCCAAGGCTGCCCGGGCGGCCGCCAGATCGCGCTCCATCGTGCCGGCGCGGGCCAACGCCGCGGCCTCGGCGTCTCGGGCGCGCTCGAAAGAACGGGTCAGCGCCTCGAATTCGGCGTGCTGGCGCGCAATTCGTTCTTCGACGCTGCGCACGCTCTCCGCCAGCGACGGCAGATCAATCGATGAGGGCCGGACGAATTCGCCCTGCGGACTGCTCGCCAGAAACGACGCGGTCGGCAGGGTTCGATCCAGGCGCACCGCATCGTCGGCCACATCGTCATCGAACAGCACACCCTCCAGAATCGGGAGCCGGTCGGTCTTATCGAGGTCCATCTCTTGGGGCTGATTGTTTTCGACTGCCATAGCTGCCTACCCTGCCCGGGTGTTCGGCAAACCGAATGCCGAGGCCCGTAGCTTTTGGATTTCATCGCGCACCCGCGCGGCCTGTTCGAACTCAAGATTGCGAGCCAGTTTGGTCATTTCAATTTCGAGCTTCTTGATGCGCTTCACCGCCTGCTCCGGCGCCAACAGCGCGACCTCGCTGTCGGAACCGTAGCGCCCGCCGTCTTGCACGGCGCGGGCGCCTTCCATGACATCGGCGACCGCCTTGACGATGCTGCGCGGTGTAATGCCATGCTCGATGTTGAACTGGATCTGCCTGTTGCGGCGCCGGTCCGTCTCGGCGATGGCGCGCTCAATGGAACCGGTGCGCACGTCCGCGTATAGGATTGCCTTGCCCGCAAGGTTGCGCGCGGCGCGCCCGATGGTCTGAATCAACGATCCTTCAGAGCGCAGGAAACCTTCCTTGTCGGCATCGAGGATGGCCACCAAAGAGACCTCGGGCATGTCCAGCCCCTCGCGCAGCAAATTGATGCCGACAATCACGTCGAACTTGCCCAGGCGCAGATCGCGGATGATTTCCGAGCGTTCGACCGTTTCGATGTCCGCGTGCAGATAGCGAACCCTGACGCCATGCTCGCTCAAGTACTCGGTCAGATCCTCCGCCATGCGCTTGGTCAGCGTGGTCACCAGGACCCGCTCGTGCGCCTGTGCTCGGATTCGGATCTCTGACAAGAGATCGTCCACCTGCGCCCGAACCGGGCGGATTTCCACCGCCGGATCGGTCAGGCCGGTCGGGCGTACGACTTGCTCAATGACCTGCGCCGAAACCCGTTTCTCGTAGGCCGCCGGCGTGGCCGACACATAAATCGCCTGCGGCGCCAGGTGCTCGAATTCCTCGAATCTCAAGGGGCGGTTGTCGAGCGCCGAAGGCAGACGGAAGCCATATTCGACCAGCGTCTCCTTGCGAGATCGATCGCCCTTGTACATGGCGCCGAGTTGCGGAACAGTCTGGTGGCTTTCATCGATCACCATCAGGGCATCTTTGGGCAGGTAGTCGAACAGACAGGGGGGTGGCTCGCCCGGAGCGCGTCCCGACAAATAGCGCGAGTAATTCTCGATGCCGGCGCAGTAACCCACCTCATGCATCATTTCCAGATCGAATAGCGTGCGCTGCTGCAGCCGCTGAGCTTCCACCAGTTTGCCGGCGGCATTCAACTCGAGCAGCCGGGTGCGCAGTTCATCGCGGATTTGATCGACCGCGGAATGCACGCGCTCCTTGGGCGTCACATAGTGCGACGAGGGATAGATCGTGAGGCGCGGCACCTTGCGCAGCACTTCGCCGGTGAGCGGATCAAAAAAGCTCAAGCTCTCGACGCGATCATCGAAAAGTTCCACGCGCACCGCCTCGCGCTCGGATTCCGCCGGGAAGATGTCGATGACGTCGCCGCGCACCCGATAGGTGCCCTGCTGCAGATCAATTTCGTTGCGGGTGTACTGCATGTCCGCCAGGCGCCGCAGCAGCTTGCGCTGATCGAGAATGTCGCCGCGCGACATGTGCAACACCATGCTCAAGTACGCGTTCGGATCACCCAGGCCGTAAATGGCCGAGACCGTCGCCACGATGATCGAGTCGGGCCGCTCCAACAGCGCCTTGGTGGCCGACAAGCGCATCTGCTCGATGTGCTCGTTGATGGAGGCATCCTTTTCGATAAAGGTGTCCGAGGCGGGAACGTAGGCCTCAGGCTGGTAGTAGTCGTAGTAGGAAACGAAGTACTCCACCGCATTCTTCGGAAAGAAAATTTTGAACTCGCCGTACAACTGCGCCGCCAGCGTTTTGTTGTGCGCCAGCACCAGGGTCGGACGCTGCACCTGCTGAATGACATTGGCGATGGTGAAGGTTTTGCCCGATCCGGTCACGCCCAGCAGAGTCTGGTGCGCAAGGCCGCTGCTCAAGCCATCGACCAGCTTTTCAATAGCCTGCGGCTGATCGCCTGCAGGCAGGTAATCCGAAAAGAGTTCAAACGTCATTGCTTCGCATTCTCTCACGTTGCAAGGTTTCGAGGCATTCGCGCCATCCCGCAGTGCACCGGTGCGCGTTTTCGAAAGATATATGTCACACGTTCAATGCCCAAGGTTTTCTGGCGCGGATTGGCCTTTTTTCGTACACTCAAAAGCCACCCCCATTTAACATAGGAAATCCCCCTTGGCCGTGTCACTTTCCAAGCGCGTTCAAAAGGTTAAGCCCTCCCCGACCCTTGCCATGACGGCCCGAGCCGCGAAGCTCAAAGCCGAGGGTAAAGATGTCATTGGATTGGCGGCCGGCGAACCGGATTTCGACACCCCGGCGCATATCTCAGATGCGGGCATCGAGGCCATTCGCAAGGGGCTGACGCGCTATACCGCGGTCGACGGCACCACCGAACTGAAAGACGCCATCATCGCCAAGTTCAAGCGCGACAACGCGCTCAGCTATGATCGCGGCCAAATCCTGGTCTCCTCGGGAGCCAAGCAGACCTGTTTCAATGCCTGCGCGGCCCTGCTCGATCCGGGCGATGAATGCATCATTCCGGCACCCTACTGGGTGTCGTATCCCGACATGGCGCTGCTGGCGGACGGCGTGCCGGTCAGCGTGTATGCCGGCCCGTCACAAGGCTACAAGATCACCGCGACGCAGTTGGCGGCCGCGATCACCCCGCGCAGCAAGCTCTTCTTTATTAACAGCCCGAGCAATCCGACCGGAGCCGCCTACACAAAGGCCGAATTGCAGGCTCTGGGACAGGTGCTCGCCAGGCACCCGCAAATCGTCATAGCTTCGGATGAGATGTACGAGCACATTTATTGGGCGCCCGAAGCCTTCACCAGCTTCGCCCAGGCCAATCCGCATCTCTATGACCGCACCATCACCATCAACGGCGTGTCCAAGGCCTACGCCATGACCGGCTGGAGAATTGGCTACTGCGGCGGGCCGAAGGAAATTGTAGCGGCCATGGCAACGGTGCAAGGACAGTCCACCTCCAACGCCTCCAGCATTTCGCAACGCGCCTCTACGGTTGCCCTCAACGGCGACCAGTCCTGCGTCGGTGACATGAACAAGGCCTTCAAGGCGCGGCATGATTTTGTGGTGGCCGGCTTGAACGCGATTCCCGGCATTTCCTGTCTACCCGGCGCCGGAACGTTCTACGCCTTTGCGAATGTCGAGGGTGCCATGCGTTCACTCGGACTCAAGGATGACGGCGAATTCGCGGAATACCTGCTTGCGACCGCCTTGGTGGCCGTGGTGCCCGGGTCCGGGTTTGGCGCCCCCAACCATATGCGCATCTCTTTCGCCTGCAGTATGGAGACACTCAAGGACGCATTGAACCGCATCCGGCTCGCCGTCGCTCCGGCGGTCGCCAAACGCGCGTAGGCAAGGATGAAGCGGCATGGCTGATTGGAGCGCTAGTTTCTTGACTTAAATGCCCGGCTTCCCGACAATCCGCGCCTCTTCCGATTCCCCGGTAGCTCAGTGGTAGAGCGACGGACTGTTAATCCGTTGGTCGGCGGTTCGAATCCGTCCCGGGGAGCCAATTTTAAATCCAATTTAGGCCGACCGCGTTCTCCGGCTCGTCGCCCAAATTCGAACGACATAGACAAGGCGGTTCGACAACGTCGCCACATGCGAAGTTGAACGCCGGAGGCTTTGCGACGGCGGCCCGCAGGGCGAGGCGCGCAGCGCCGAGTAATCCGTCCCGGGGAGCTAATTATCGATATTAATCAATCATTTATATTATTCTTAGCGAGTTTACATCAATAGATGGAGCCGCTACAAAACGGGCTTAGCCCATTTCGAATCCGACGCCTCGTCCCAACTGTCGCGTTAAGTAACTGCTTTCACAATTACTTTATTTAGCACTCGGTGTCGACAGCCCCAAATGTACCCCACAGTATCGACGGCAGCTGCTCGTGGACGCACTCGGCGGCTAATAGATGCCGGTGGCGATTTACAATTCTCGGATGCGATCCGGTCGCCCATCGGGCGGCCAGGGCGTGCTCGATGTTTTCGCTTCGCGGTCTCGTGATTTTTCTGACCGTCAACGAAACTTCCGGAGTCGACCCGATGCTGCCGGTGGCGAGCGGCCGCTCTAGAGCAAGGTAACGAATACGGACGCGCCGGCGCTTTCTTCTGTCGGACATGAGATTATAGCGTCATCATGCGTGCCGGTATAACAACAACCGACCTTTTGGACGCTGACTCCCCGTCCACCAATTTGATTCAAGTGAGAGTTCAACGTGCTGAGTGGAGTCACAGCCGCGCTGTTAGATCGCTAGGTTTTTGTCTGCTGGTTGTCTTGATGTGCGGGTGTGCCGATCGCGACCTGAGCGCTGATCCGTATATCGCTAGCCAGTTTATCCACCAGAGGTTTGTGACCCGCCAGGAAGCCATCTTCTTTAGCAAAATGTGCTCGCATGGATTTTATACATACTGCGACAGTGCGATGCCTATCGCGCCCCGCGACATGCCCGTAGATCCGCGCACGGGTTTAGCGCTTTCACCAGCCTTTCCCAACAGCCTTGCCGCATTCGAGCAAGACAAAGCCACATGGATCGCTCGAATACGGTCATGGGCGGTGAAAGATCAGCCGCGGCTCGCCCGAGACCATACAGAGGTTTATGGTGGCTTGCCGATCGGCACCCTCATTGAAATTGCGCAAGTGGTGAGCGAATTCAACGGGGAAAATGGCAGGGACTGGATCGTGTGGGGTGTGATCCAGAACGGCGAGTTCGCGCAGCGGCGAGTCCTCCTGCCCCACGGCGGCGGGGTCCCGCCGGCAATCTTCGATTGGGATTTTCTCGAGCGTGCGAACAGCGCCGCCGAATCGCTCCGGCCTGTGCACGTCCCAGCCTCTTCTCCCTGACGGTTGATCGACTCAACTAAGCTGTTTCTACCGTCCACGGCCGGGCATTTCAACCGCTGGAACGCCGCTTGATGGCCAGGAAGCGACTGATACTCCTACCGGTACCAGACATTCAAGTCGATGAATCGACCGCCCTTGGCCATGAGAGTTGGCCAGGAAGTACTATAAACCTAACCACGCTTAGGTTATAATGCTTCGTGCCCACGGTTCTTCGCTTCGGCCGCGTTCGGGTCATGATCTATACAAACGATCATCGTCCAGCGCATGTCCATGTCTTGGAAGGCCCGCGGCAGGCGGTGTTCGAATTGAACTGTCCAGGCGGGCCGGTCGATTTGCGAGAGAACTACGGATTTTCCTTGCCGCAAGTGAACCGCGTAGCCCGATTACTGCAATCTCATGTTCAACTGTTGTGTGCGGCATGGAGGGAGATTCATGGCGATTTCTAAAGGGCAATTTAAGGCAGCGAATGCACGTGGCGCGGCGGCGATGGCGCGTGGACCGATTGCACGAGCGGCTCGCTACGATTCCCGGCGCGGGCTCATCGTGATTGCGCTCGAGGGCGGCTGCGAATTCGCCTTTCCGGCAGCTTTGGCTGAAGGACTAGCCGATGCGCCCAGATCAAAGTTGACGAAGATCAAGATCAGTCCGAACGGGCTCGGGCTGCATTGGCCTCTGCTGGATGCAGATCTCTACGTCCCAGGACTCATCGAGGGCGCCTTCGGATCAGGTCGGTGGATGCAACAGATCGGCAAACTTGGGGGTTTGAGCCGTAGCGCGAGCAAGGCGAAGGCCTCGCGCGAGAACGGCAAGCGCGGCGGGCGTCCCAGAGACCGAGCTGCCGCTTGAAGATAGCCAGAGCGATCCCCCCTGGTGATCATTGCTAAACAATAGACTCGCACGCCAGACCGACTCAATTTGTTAGCGCCGCCGTAACGCAAGCGGGAGACTGAATTGTCGTCCGCCAACGTCCGGGAGAATGCAGCAGCAGCCACCGTTTAGAAGGGGTGTTTTTGGGGGTATCGGTGCACGACCGAAATCAGAAATCCCTTAAATTGCCGGTACGGGCGGATTCGAATGGGATCCCGTTCTGGCGCAAGCCTTTTTGCGCGGCCCAATGCACGGTGCGGTCTCCCCGCCGAACAACACCGGCGACGGGCTGCGCATGGCGATGGCGCACGGTGCAGATCTGGGCAACATGGGCGAAGCGTGGTGGGTGCCGATTGTGCAAATCCCGGGCGACACCATCGAAGGCAACCCACGAAGCCGCAGCGTACGTCTGGAGCGAACCCGGCCGAGGAGCATCATCGCAACGCGGCCGGCCGTCGGTTCGTCAACGAGGCATGCGATTACAACTCGATGGCCGGCGCTTTCCACTACCTCGATCCCCGCGGCGGGTACGTCAATGATCGCGGCTGGATCGTTTTCGATTCAGTCCACCTGCAACGCTACGGATTTCTGGGTGTCGCTCCCGGACAACCGATTCCGGACTGGTTCTGCGAGTCGACGGATCTTGCCGAGTTGGCCGCCAAGACCGGCATCGACGCCGACGGCCTCACCCGCACGGTCCACGAATGGAACCTTCATGTCGCCGCCGGCGCCGATCCTGACTTCGGGCGCGGCTCAAGCGCGTACGACGGCTACTGGGGCGACGACAGCGCCACCACACTGGCCGGGAAGACACTCGGCCCGATCGACACCGCCCCCTACTACGCGGTGCCGGTGTGCATCGGCGCGATGGGCACCAAGGGCGGACCGCGCACCGATCCTGACGGCCGCGTGCTCCATGTCAGTGGAGAGCCAATAACCGGTCTGTTTGCCGCGGGCAACACGATGGCCGGTGCGACGGGTCGGGCCTACGGCGGCGCTGGCGGAACCATCGGCCCGGCAATGGTTTTCGGCTATCGTGCCGGTCACACAGCCGCCACCGGGAAGCCTGTTGACCTTCAGTAACAGGCGCGGGGCCGGTTCACCGCCTGAGTGGTAGCCCACGGGGTGTGCCCCCGTCAATCCTCCTGTTGAGCTGTCGGTGACAGCAGCCGCTCGGCGGCCGTATAAGGGTCGTCGCGGCCGTCGACCACTGCTTCGGCGAGCCTGTCGAGATCCGGCCGGGTGCGCAACCGCGTTTGCGCCAATGACAGGATTTGCGCTCGGGCACGGGCCAGCCGGCGGGCCCGGCTGTCGGTGCGGTGGTGATCGTCAATGGCGGCTACCAGATCCGCAACCCCTTCACCCCGAGCGGCGACGAGACTGACGATCGGGGCCTTGGTTTCGGCTCGCAGATCCCGCACGGTCTGTTCGGCACCGTCTCGGTCGGCCTTATTGACCACCACGATGTCGGCGACCTCCAGCACACCCGCCTTGGCGGCCTGCACCGCGTCGCCCGTCCCGGGATTCAGAATGACGATGGTTGGGTCAGCGACGGCGGCAATCTCGATCTCGGACTGACCTACCCCCACCGTCTCGAGCATGACCACGTCGTACCCAATCGCTCCCAGCAGGCGGACGGCCGCCGGAACCGCGGCGGCCAGGCCACCGAGATGGCCACGCGTTGCCACCGAACGAATGAGTACATCGGAATCGTTGATATGCGCGGCCATTCGAATTCGATCCCCCAGCAGCGCGCCGCCACTGAACGGCGACGACGGGTCCACGGCCAGCACGGCCACCCGGCACCCGCGCTCCCGGTAGGCGCCGACCAGGGCCGTGATCGTCGTCGACTTGCCCGCGCCCGGCGGCCCGGTGATACCTATGACAGGGCCGGCGCGCGCCGACGAGGGCCCGATGCTCGCCAGCACCTCGTCGCGCTGCGAACCCTCGACCAGGCTGAGTAGCCGACCCGCCGCCCGCGGAGATCCGTTGCGCGCACCGGTAATCAGGTCGGCGATGGTCATTTGCGCATTATGGCGCAGCGACCTCGATGACGGTCGCCGAGCCCATCCCGCCGCCCGCGCACATGGCCGCGACCCCGATTCCGCCGCCGCGGCGGCGCAATTCGTGCACCAGGGTGACCAGCATCCTGGCTCCGGTTGCCGCCACGGGGTGTCCCAGCGAGCAGCCGCTGCCGCTGACGTTTACCTTGTCCGGGTCCAGATCGAGGATCTTGACGGTAGCCACGCACATCGCCGCGAATGCCTCGTTGATTTCGAAGAGGTCCACATCCGAGATCGAAAGCCCAGCGCGGCCAAGTGCTTTCGGGATCGCTTCGACCGGAGCCAGACCGGTGATCGCGGGGTCGACGCCGACGGACGCCCAGGACCGTACGATAGCCAGCGCGGGCAGCCCGAGCCGGTCGCTCGCGATGGTCAACACCGCGGCACCGTCGTTGGCGCCGCAGGCGTTGCCGGCGGTAATCGAAAAGCCCTCGATTTCCGGGTGCAGCGGCTTGAGTGCGGCCAGCTTCTCCATGCTGGTGTCGCGGCGCGGATGCTCGTCGACCGAAAACAGCCCGTGCGGAGTCTCGATAGGGACGATCTCCTCTTTGAAGCGGCCTTCGTCGATGGCGGCGATGGCGTTGCGGTGTGACCGCAGCGCCCACGCATCCATCTCCTCGCGGCTCACGCCCGCCTTGACTGCGGCGTTCCACCCCACCGTGATCGACATGTCGAGGTTGGGCGCATCGGGACGGTCCGGGTGAGTCGGCGGGAACCAGTCGACCCACTCGCCATCCACTTGCATACGTGACCGCGGCGACGTAGATGCCGAGTTCACGCCACCGGCAATGATGAGCTGATCCATGCCGGCCCGCACACTTGCCGCCGCACTCTGCACCGCCGCCTGACCGGCCGCGCAGTGCCGGTTGTTGGCCAAGCCGGGCACCTGGGGCAGGCCCGCCGTGATGGCCGCGTGGCGGGCTAGCACGCCGCCACCGTAAAGGCCCTCCCCCAGGATCACATCGTCGACCTGCGCGGTGTCGACGGTCGCTGCCGCCTCGGAGACCACGTGATGCGCGAGGTCGAATGCGCTGGTGTCGCGCAGTGTTCCCTTTCGGGCGGTGCCGATGGGGGTGCGCAGGGCGGACACGATGACAGCTTCAGGCACGGGTCTTCTCCAGTTCAGCGAGCGCGTTACGGCGACTCGAAAGCCAACCGCACATTCATGAGAACACTATTCTCTCATTTTGAGAGTCTGAGTTGCAAGGAGAGGTGCGTGCGGCATCGACTCGCGCGCTGACGCAGGATCGCATATACCGGCATCGAATCGTGCGATTCTGCTGGGGGCACCTCCCGCTTGCGGGGGACTGCTCACCAACCCAGGAGGCATAGCGGCAATGGAGGGAACAATCGCGGTCCCGGGCGGGAATGTTTGGTTCAAGCGGGTTGGTGGTGGGGCGGGCCTTCCGCTGCTCGCGATTCACGGGGGTCCTGGTCTACCGCACAACTACTTGCGATCGCTGGAACGCTTGGCTAGAGAGCGCGAAGTCATTTTCTGGGACCAGCTCGGTTGCGGGAACTCGGAATCCCCGTCGAACAACCAACTTTGGACAATGGAACGCTCGGTGGCCGAAATGGACGCCGTGGTTGGGGCGTTGGGGCTGAACCGCTTTCATATCTTTGGTAACTGTGGGGCGGGATGTTGGCGCAACAGTACGGGCTTGACATCGCATCCGGGGCCGTCAGCCTCACCATCTCGAACAGCATCGCGTCCATACCGCAATTCTCAAAGATGGTGGCCCGCTTGAAGTCCGACTTGGATCCCGCGACTCAATCCGCCATCGACCGTCACGAAGCCAGCGGGACGACCTACTCGGACGAATACCAGTCGGCAATCCGTACCTGGAACGAGACGTATCTTTGCCGTGTTCTCCCCTGGCCCAAAGAGCTTCAGGATGCGTTCATGCGCATGGGGACTGGGATCTTCGAGACGATGTTCGGGCCGAGCGACTTTCACATCGTTGGGACTATTCGGAGCTGGGACGTGTTCGACCGCCTAGCCGAAATCGCGTTACCGACCCTTGTCCTTGCAGGCAGGTATGACGAATGCGTTCCTGAGCACATGTGGGAAATGCACCGGCGTATCGCAGGCTCGCGGTTCGAGTTGTTCGAGTCGAGCTCTCACATGCCGTTCATCGAGGAGCCAGACCGGTTCGATCAAGTGATGCGTGAGTTCTTGCGATTACACGACGCCTGATACGCCTGCACGCGCACCGTCATGCCGTTGACCCGCGGTCAGTTCTTGCCCGCCGCCAGCTTGGTGACGATTGACCGGAAGTCCTCGGTTTGGAACGACTGATTTTCGGCCGAAAGCGCATAGTCCAGACTGGCCAGGACCGCCCGCTCCAGATGAATGTTGAGCACCCGCTTGGTGCTTTCGACCGCCTGCTGGGGCAGCTCCATGATCCGTTTCGCGCAGGCGATCGCTTCGGTGACCGGGTCGGCAACCACGTGGTTGGCCAACCCGAGTTCGACGGCCCGCTCGGCGCGAATGCGCGTGCCGTCAACGCGTACTCCTTGGCCAGCAGCAGGCTGATGTGCAGCGGCCAGGTCAACGGCCCGCCATCGGCGGCCACCAGCCCCACCTGCACATGCGGGTCGGCGAGATAGGCGTCTTCGGCGATGTAGACGATGTCGCTCAGCGCGACAAGGCTGCAACCAAGCCCCACCGCGGGCCCATTTACCGCCGCCACCACGGAAAATCGGCACCTGGCCATGCCGAGCACTATCTCGCGTCCGTCTCGGATGGTCTTGGCTCGCAGATCAGCGTCGCCCGCCAACTCCTTCGAGATAGGCGAAGTCACCGCCGGCCGAAAATGCCCTACCGGCCCCAGTGAGTACCGCGGCGCGCGCCGTGGGATCGTCAGTTAATCGCTGCCATATCCGGGCGAGTCCGGAGTGCAGGTCGTCATTGACCGAATTGAGAGAATCGGGCCGGTTCAGGGTGATGATGCGCAGTGCGCCTTCGGCGCGGACGTCGATTTCGGCAGGCATGTCGTACACGTCAGACTCCCAATCCCAAGATCCGCAAGGCAATGATGTTCTTCTGTATCTGTGATGTCCCACCCATGACGCTCTGTGCACGGCTGTACAAATAGGCGCTGAGCAG